>CAVTVL010000019.1:0-208883 GCA_963738095.1 Terriglobales bacterium | reverse complement strand
AGTCTTAGTGCTGTATCTGGAGCGCCCGGTCACGGAACCGTGTGCGGCGGCGCGGTCTTAGAGGGGGCGCTTCTGATACAGCGACTTGAAGGAAGCCGCCCTCATGGAAGCCTATGTACTTTGAATCGGTCTGAACAGGCGCAGAGGGATCATGCACAGACTGAGTTGGGCATGGTCCGGTGACTGAAGGGCGGGATGGAGGAGCATGTTGGCTCGCTGAGGCCTGATGTAGAGGCGGGAGAGGCTGGCATCCAAGGAGTTTTGGCCTGAAGAGACAAGGAATCCGCGTATGTGCCGAAGCACGGGTCAAAGGCCGAGGATGTGGATAGAGCTTCATGCTGCGCACCGGTCTGGTTGAGGTGGAGAGCGAAGCAGGAGTTGGGCGGCGGAGAGCCGTTCGACGACGCGCATGGTTCCTCCGCAGACCGGGCAGTTCCAGAGTGAGTGAGTCTCATCGGTGGACGGTGATGCCGGGGTAGCGGTCTTCTGCTGTAATCCGCCGAGCAGTTGCAAGCACAGCGGCAACAGAGTAGCTCGTTTGCGGTTGGCGAGGAATCCGAAGTTGCGGATGCGCACGAAGCCCGGCGGCAGCAGGTGGAGCAGGAATCGGCGCAGGAACTCATCGACGGCCAGAGTCATGAGCCTTTTCTTGTTGCCGTGCGCGGAATCGCGCCAACGGAATGTAACGTTGCCATCGGAGAGGGCGACCAGCCTGGAGTTCGAGATGGCGACACGATGGGTGTATGCGCCGAGATAACGCAGCACATGTTCCGGTCCGCCGAAGGGCTGCTTGGAGTAGACGACCCAGTCGTGGCGGAACAGAACCCGCAGCCACGCAGCGAAAGCGCGTGGTTGCGTAGGGCAGCAAGGCTGCCGTGAAACTGAAGCTCACCTCGATGGAAAGCGTTGCGAAGTCCGGCGACGAACTTGCCGCGGAAGACGCGGCTGAGCACGCCGATGGGCAGGAAGAAGGAGCGCCGGGCGGAGATCCATCTTGAGTGGTCCGGGGCAAGACCGCCGGCGGCAACGACGCAGTGGATATGCGGATGAAACTGCAGGCGCTGATTCCAGCTATGGAGCACGCTGAAGAAGCCGATCTCGGCTCCGAGATGCCGTGGATCACGAGCAACTTCAAGCAAGGTCTCAGCGCTTGAGTGAAAGAGCAGGTTGTAGATGAGCCGCTTGTTCTGCAATGCGAGCGGGGCCAGTTCCCGCGGCAGAGTGAATACGGCATGGACATAGCGAGTGGGCAGCAGTTCGCCGTTCGCGCGCCTTGAGCCAGCGCAAGCGCGCGTTGCCCTGGCATCGTGGGCAATGCCTGTTTCTACATGAGTTGTAGGAGATCCTGGCCGTATGTCCGCAGCCGGTGCAGCGATCGCGATGCCCGCCCAGCGCGGCGGTGCGGCAGCGCACGATGGCCAGCAGCACCTTCTGGTGTTGCCAGTTGATCCACCTGCGGCTGTGTTCCACAAATGCCTGTCCAGCACAGCGAACAATGTCGGCCATCTCCACGAGAGGCCGGTTGTTCAACTGTGCTTGTCCCTCCCTGGGAAGAAAACATGAGGGCATCGAGCGGGCTGGCGGTCGCGCTGAGATGCCGTTGGGACAGATGCAGGTAAACGGTGGTTACTTCGAGGTCGCGATGGCCGAGCAGGATCTGAATGGTGCGCAGGTCGGCACCGGCTTCAAGAAGGTGGGTCGCGAAACAGTGGCGCAAAGTGTGGGGATGAATGCGCCTGTTGTCGAGCCCCGCGCGTTCGGCAGCGATCTGGCAGGCAGACCATAGGACCTTGGTGGTCACAGGTTGGCTGGATGTGTGCCAGCGGTTGCCGGGAAACAGCCACTCCTTGGGCTTGCGCCGGAGACCGCGCCAGTAGACGCGCAGTTCTTCGAGCAGCTTCGGGCTGAGCATGACATCGCGGTCCTTGCCGCCCTTGCCCTCGCGGATATGAACCACCATCCGCTTGCTGTCGATGTCACTGACCTTCAGGTGAGCCGCTTCTGCGCGACGTGCGCCGGTGGCATACATCGTCATCAGCAGGATGCGATGAAAGGGTGTATCCGCTGCCTCGATCAGTCGCGCGACTTCTTCCTGACTGAGTACCCCTGGAAGGTGACGCACCTTCTTCGGATAGGGCGTCTCGGCGATGCTCCAGTTACGCTTCAACACGTGAATGTAGAAGAACCGCAGCGACGCCAGCCGCAGGATGACGGTGTTCGGGCTGTACTTCAACTCGGTGAACAGCATCGCCTGATACTTGCGAATGTCCTCAGGGCCAAGCTGATCGGGCGGACGGCGAAAGTACCGGCTGAAGTGCTCAACACCGTGCAGGTAAGTGCGGATGGTCGTCGCGGCGAAGTTGCGGCGTTGCAACTCCTCAAGCATGAGCTGACGTAGTTGGTTCACAGAGAATCCTCCTTCTCTGCGAACCAAACTATCCCGGCAGCCGCAAATGCCAGCTCAGCAACACGCGGAAGCGTCCGCCGCCGCAGCGGCTTCGTTCAAGTCGGCTTATGAGAAGTGATCGGTCTCTATTTCTCTCAATTCAGCAATACTCCTGATTCGGACGATCCAGCGAGAACGTCGGTATCTCAATATCAAACCGCTCACCGCTCTCACTCTCCATCTGGTAAGCGCCGCCCATCATCCCCGACGGCGTGTTGAGAGGCGCGCCACTCGTATATTCAAAGCTCTCGCCCGGCTTGAGGATCGGTTGTTCCCCAACAACGCCTGGCCCCTTGACCTCGGTCAATTCGCCACGCGCATTCGTGATCATCCAGTGCCGGCTCAGCAGCTGCACCGTTTCCCGTCCCTGATTCTCGATGATCACTCGATAGGCCCAGAAGATACTGCGAGCTGTCAGGCGACGATCTCGCCTCAAGGTAAGTCGGCTCAACGCTTACCGCTATTCCTCGTGTGATTGCCATGTACGGTGTCCAATTTGTCATAGAGAGAGCTTAGAGCAAACTTGAGGGTTGCGAGCCAAGCATGATCATGGACTGACGCCATCAGGCCAACGCGCCCATTCACCCCGAGCAAGTTGGCGAATAACCGGCTAATCGGACAGGTGACACAATAACCTGCCGCAGGGCTGCCGACGAAATGATCCGCGATAATGGATTTTATCATCACATTCCAGACGACCTTCACTTGCACACCGACGCTAAGTGAAGGATGCCCAATGGGCAAGATCTAGTGAGTTTGTGCCCCTACCGAGAAAGCGTCATCGCCGCGGCTGGGTTCGCCAAAACGGATCACGACCCAAGGAATCAGCAGTTACAAGCAGACCATTCAGATTCCGAAACCATTTGCTCAAGTGAGCTACTTTGACCAGCCATGAGGCCGTTCGGGTGTTTTAATCGTTCGTCAGCACTTCAAGGATAGCAGTTCTACTGTCACGTCCCGCAGTCTACGATCCAACCTCCAGAAATGTGAAACAAACTCTCCTACTAAACCGGAAAAAGGTTGGAGAGGGACAGGGTAAGGCGAGAGGCAAAGGGGCTATCTATGGCGGATTTAGTATTTGGACCACTCGGAATCCAATCGAAGCACTTCCTCGTGATGCCTCTAGCGGATGACTCCGATACCCTTGCGCGTGCCCAAGCAATCGCGGAAAATTGCGAAAGCGATCTGAAGACGCTTGAAGGATGGTTCGCATGTAACTTCGACGAGAGCCCCTACTCCATTATTGTCGGCGTCGCGCCTGGTCAGCACTTAGCAGGTGCAAGCAACTATCACTATCAGAACGATACCTCTTCCCAAATCGACATAAATGGTACATATGCACCGCCGGGGGGCCGGCCAACCCCGCGTTGCGAGACGAAATGGCGCGCATGCTATTTGTCGCCGAACTTGCGGAGATTCTCATGGAGTTCAGCGGGAGCGCCTGGAACCCAGGCAATAGCATGGGCGAGGGACTTTCTTTATTAGCCGCCGAGACGCTGCATCCCATAGGGTATTATGCGACCGGGCAAGGGCCACGCATCAACACATGGCTGAATGGATCGCGTCCCGACTCCATAAGCTCGAGCGTAGAAACCGACAAAGACGCAGTGTCTTATGGATGCGCCGTGTTGTTCCTGAACTACCTCCGTTATCAGCGCCAGTTCTCGTTCGAGAGCATTATTGCTGCCGCTGGTGCAGCGGGAATTCTTAGGCTTGAAATATCTCTGGCTGGGGTATTTTCTGTTTTAACCGGTGAGCCAGGATCATTGGCGTACAAAGAATTTACTGATCTGTTACAGGCCCATATTCCGTTGGGCCAGCCCTTCACTCCGACTCGCGACAATTTATTTCCCCTTGGCGATTCCAACCGGCGCACGGTTTCATTCAGCCCTTTTGAAAACGAATTAAATGCGGTGAAACAGGATGAATCACTGTTCATCGAGCTCAAGGTCGGCCCACTCTGCTCACCTAATGTTTACACCTATAACAACGTAAACGTGTTCTCTCAACTCGATCTTTCTGGTCGCGTGCTCGGCTTCCTGCAGCCGACGTTCACATGGGCGCTGAACGGAATAGTGTTAAACAACTCAAACGTAACACAACCCTTAACTGTCTCGATGATCGCAACAGACACTGTCCCGGGTACCAGAGAGAAACCACTACGCGTAGATGTGGATGTGAAATATCTCATCAAGTCTTCAGGGCTAACGAGCACGCTATCTATCTGGAACCAGACATTCCCCGGTAATGGCGACCTTACGATATCGCTAAGCGCGGCGGAGTCATTCGTGGCTGGAGATGTTGCGACGAACTTCACCGATAGCCAAATGATTCTTACACGCCGCTACCTTATGGGGGGAGCTTGGGGCCGAGATGTAGCCACGTGCAACATAAAAGATTTCGGACTAGTGACTCAGACGGTGAAGTCGCTTGCGCGTCGACTTGTAGAGGACGAGAACCGTCCGAATCCGAACCCTGCAGTGATCCGCGCATTGGCGGCGGCCACCCGAAGTTATGTGGGAACGCTAGATAGACTCACAGGGGGCAGCAGAGGGCTTGACCGGACAGTGATCGAAACCTTCAAAGAACTTGAGGCGGTGGGCGCGCCCCTGGAGCCGCTGACCCTTAACGACAGCAAGACCGGTCTCCGAATCCGGCGTAATGTTGTCGAAGTCCCAAAGCAGGTGCTCCCGGAAACTAACCAGCAGACCGATGAGTTAGATCAAGCGGCGGTGCGTTCACCCGTCACGATCTAAATGTCAAACGGGGTCGCGATCAAACATAGAGCCAGCAGGGATGGAGGAGGATTGTCGCCATCGTCGAGCAACTTCCGTTCCTCCTTATCCGCGCAGCCGACGGAGACACCGGATTGCGGCCGATCTCCGGCGTGTTTTGGGAAAGTCCGGATATTTTCGTGCTTCCTGGAGTTGCGCCTCAAGATGCGCCAGCGATACCAGCACACCTTGGGGGAGTCGCAGAGGCCAATGCCAGTAACACGGTCTACGCGCAGGTCTGGAATCTCGGACAGTCGCCGGTGAGTGCTGCGCGTGTAGACTTCTATTGGTTCAATCCAACCTTAGGATTTAGCGAGGGTACTCAAAACGCGATCGGATCCAACTTCGTCGCTATTGAGGGCAATTCGCGCCAAATCGTAAAATGTCCAATTGCATGGCGAGCGCAGTATCTCAATGGCGGCCACGAATGTTTGCTGGTACGAGTCAGCGCAACCGCTGATCCACTCGGCTTAGCGCCATGGGACGCCTCGGGGAACCGGCACATCGGGCAACGCAATATTCACGTCGTAAGCGCCCGAGGAGCAGGCCAAAAGTTAACGATCGGTATCAATGTAGGTCCACTCTTCGGAGAGATCGCTCAAGTGAACGTCTATAGGGCCGATCGCGGAGCAATACCGTGGCTAGACCTGATCACCACAGATCGGAACAAGCCCATCGGAAACGGTACCCCGAACGGTGAATTCGGCATCACGCCGCCCATACCTACTAACACATGTTTTCCCGACCTGAGCCTGATTCGAGAATCGCGGCCAGCCGGCCTAATCGCTTCCAGACAAGTTATCGGTTGCGACGATCAAATGGTCGCCTTCGTTGCCATAGATAGGGATCCGGGTAACGGCAACGTCGATGTTTACCGTGTTGTCGGATCCAAGGATGGCAAGATCTTTGGGGGATATTCCATCGTGATTGTGGGATCTCCGAGTGTTTCAGGTGAGGGTCGGTCTTGTGTACGCTAAACATAGACGGGAAATAGACGGAGTATGCTGGGCACCGATCATTCAACTCACATTCATGACGCTCAACTGGAAATGCGGCTAGTGCCACCTCGTAACATGAAACCGACGGGATGGTAGAGCACTCGACGATTCACGTTGTTCGTTTGAACGAGGTTCTTCATTGCAATTCTCCTTGTGTGGTTTCTCGTCTCGTGCGGGACAAACTTTCGAAACGGCGCGGAACCTGCGACCCCCAAAAGAGCGTCGGGTCAAGGGTGCGTACCACGTGATAATCCGGTTTATCACGTAGAGGATAAACACGGCCGGGGAGGCCGGATTTTCACCCAACTCACCGGATTTAGGTGAAACCTAATTCACGTTGCCCGAACCACCGATTCGTGTCATAGTCTGCGAAGTCATCCCAATGACCATTTTCGCGGGTCGCAGCACATGTCCGGGCATCAACAGATCTATAACCTCAAAGTCGATGCTTCGGTGGCGAGGTCTTTGATCTGCGCGGCGTCTGCTTGAGCTTGTGTCCAGACGAACCCGATATGAACATCAGGGCCACAGTGTCCATAACCGACCGTGAGATGGCCTATGATCTTGTCCCCAGGCTTCAGGACATAATCAGGGCGTGCATCATCGTATGGAACAAGCCGACATGTCTCTGTGGATGAGTTCAGCCGCAGAGTTGCGGCATCGAGAGTGCGAGGCATGACTAGCTCCACAAGAAAAAGGAAAAGCAAGAACAAGAGGCAAGAGCGCATCGGTACGTCTCTTCGCTGGTTCGCCAGGTTTTGTTGTGCGGACATCACCTGCAAAAAATATTTACAAGATCTGAAATGGACTCGCCCCCCGGATCACTAAGTACAAGGACGGCTGCGGTAGATACCCGGCACCTAGCCTGTCACTCAGGAAATCGAAAGATGACGAGTTGGTCTCTGATGAGCGATATCAAATTCAGCGGTCATATCACGCCCCATATACCAAGGACACTGGACTTCCCTCCAAGCGACTTAGTCATCAACGTGAGGGCGAGCGTGACATTTTCCTCCACCGTTTCGGTATCAGGGGGAACAGGCGACGAGGCGCTAGCCTGGGAAATAGGATTTACTCAGACAGTTCTAGAGTCTAAGAGACAGGCAACCTACATCGATTCCCAGAATCGCGAGTGTTTTATTCGGGTTGACGAGATGATCGGTCTTCCTTCCCTCGATGTCTTGAACTCGACGACCGCTGATGCAGCATTTCGGGCCTTTTACACGGACCCCACAATACCGAAAACCTCCAACTCATCTGTCTTTGTAACGATGACGGACACTCCGCTTTGGGGCAGCCTGCCTCGCACCAAGAATCAGGTTGGTCGTTTGCGTGACCTTACCGGCAGGGATCGCTTTTGCACCTGGCTTATCGCACACCGCAAGGCCGTAACCGGATCTGCCGACAAGGTGGGCGAGATCAGATATCTTGCATGGGTGACTTGGCAAGTCAATTTTGATACCGTGATGAACCTTGGCTGGAATATCCCCGATCACGGTAAGTCTCAAGGGGCGCGTCTCACCGGCCACGGCACAGGAAATACACCATCCCCGGTAAAGCCAGTGCTGACGGGCACCACGAAGGACGTAGATGTCTGGTACTCGGTCATGGGCGGCAAAAGGACACTGCTGACTGCATGGCCTTAGGCCAAGTTTGAAGATTGGCGAGTTTTCGGCAAAGGTGCATAAGCTAGAAGCAGTTCCCTTGTGTAATCCAGTAATGCCAATCTTCGATAGCCTGATTGGTTGATTCATCCACGCCGATGGGCTTCAGTTGAGAGAGTGGTACGGCGACATTTCTATTCGCCAGCGGGTGATCACGAGCATATCGCATCGCACTGTACTCACCCCGTTTCGACAAGACTCCGAAACGCTGAGTACATCCAGCCAGGCCGACTAGGAACAAGGAACTATTGAATGCGCCGATGCTGGAAAGCGGCTACCCGTTCTCCTGCATCAGCTTGAATCCACTCTGTAGCAATGTTGGTGGGCGAGAAAACCGGATGGATGTTCGAGACGATCCCGATTGGCGAATGGCGTATCAGAAGAACGGTGATTCTTGGGCCTGGGGATGCTGCATCTTTTTACTGGCAGCCTAGAGCATCGCATGACTTTCTCATGCGTGAACTCTACTCGCGCATAGATCCAGAGGTTGGCTACATCAAAGTGAATGCTGACGCCAGCGATGAAGAGGTTAGTTATGTCGTATCCCAAATTAGAGCGCGCGAAGCAAAAATATCCCCGTCTCTCTGATCTTTTGGATAAGCTCATGGCCTACATAGAAGCTCAGAGGCGCAATGGCCAAACCTTTTTCTTGCCCAAGCTTGCTGCTGCTTATCTGCGCCTTAACGATGGCGAGGCATACGTACTGTTGGAAGTGTTGGTCAGTGCAGGCATCCTAAAGCGTGCTTTCAATGTTTATTGCAGGGAGAGTGGCGAACTCCTTGCAACAGTAGAGAGTGAAGCTGATCTTAAACATATTCCCCATTGCAATGAGTGTGACCTCGATCATGCCCCGTCCGATCTTAGGCTGGAGCTGGCCTTTGAGATGAATGACTACGGCGCGACAAGGGCAGCATGAGCCGGTCACCTAGAGACAAAAAAAGTCCTGCCGATGATTTGAGTGAGCAAGCGCATCATCAAATCATGGACTATCTTGGCGTAGCATCAAAGTCTGACAATCCTGCAATTGTGGCCGCTACACTTGATCTCGCCAGGGAACGGCAAAAGCAGCACCTTGATGCCACAGCGAGGCTATCGCCACGCACCGCAACGCTCCTGGTGACATTAATTGTCATTGCCGCAGCAGTCGCGTGTGGAGTTGTATATATCAAGTACCCAACCAATGTGGCATGGCCGTTGGGCGGAATTTTCTTCGTTCTGGTAATTCTCTTGGCATGTATATATGCCCTCTTCACGGGATACCTGTCGCAAGCAAGCTTTATGTCGGTAATCGAATCGATCATGTCCTGGGTTAAATCCGGCTCGAAAACGAAAAAGAGTTAAACCCGAAACGAAGCGAAGAAATTGAACACGCTCTTGGAGACAAAGTTTCAGGGATGCTGGTCGTCGACGGAGACCAGGGAGCAATTGGTTACAACTCGGCCCATGCCCGCGTCCGTCAGCGATTCACGATCGCGCATGAATTGGCTCACTATGTCCTACATGCGAGAAGAAGCGGCAAGGCGCAATTGTTCATTGATAACCAGGTAACGTATCGTCGCGACGATCAGTCGTCCGCCGGAGTGAACCCTGAAGAGATCGAAGCCAACCAGCTCGGTGCCGCGCTGCTGCGTTCTATCTGGCCGATCAAGATCAGATGCATTTCACTCGCGTTGGCGCCTTCGCAACAGACGTCTCAATGGAGCCGCGAGCGTTTGCGCTCGGCGAGGCACTCGTAGGACAAGCCGCCGTTGAACGGCGTAGCCTTCAGATTTCCGCTACAGCAGACAAGCCACTCCAGGTTTCCGCAGGGGTCGGGACGGTGGCTCCTGCGTGCGTTCTTTTTGTGCCTGTGATCAATCAGGACGCTGTTCTCGCAGTGATCGAATTGGCGCCGTCGGCTCCGGTATCAACGCGCCAGCAAGCCCTGCTCGACGCACTATTACCGACAGTGGCTCTCAATACCAAGATTCTTCTGAGCAAGCTTGAGACCAGAAAATTGCTAGAACAAACGCGGGCGCAGGCGGCAGAACTGGCAGTCGCGAAAGATACTGCCGAAGCCGCCACGAAAGCCAAGTCTGATTTTCTGGCCAATATGAGCCATGAAATCCGCACACCGATGAACGCCATCATCGGGATGACGCACTTGGCGTTGAAGACTGAGTTGTCTCCCAAGCAGGAAGACTATCTGACTAAGGTGAAATCCGCGGCTCAGTCACTGCTCGGGATCATCAACGACATCCTCGACTTCTCGAAGATCGAAGCAGGCAAACTCGATATCGAGAAGACAGACTTCAGGCTGGAGGATGTGCTCGACAATTTATCAACGATTGTCGGTCAGAAAGCTCACGACCAGAACATTGAATTCCTAATTGCGGCTCAGCACGACATCCCGCCGAATCTGGTCGGTGACTCGCTGCGTCTCGGACAAATCCTGATCAATCTGGTGAACAATGCGGTCAAGTTCACCGAACGCGGCGAGGTGTTGGTGACGGTTGCGTCGGAGGAGCAACTGGCAGATCGGGTTAAGCTGAGGTTTTCTGTCCGCGACAGCGGCATCGGCATGACACCGGAGCAAAGCGCCCGACTCTTCCAAGCGTTCTCACAGGCAGACACTTCGACGACGCGAAAGTATGGTGGCACCGGGCTCGGCCTCTCCATTTCCAAGCGCCTGGTTGAGATGATGGAGGGCAATATCTGGGCAGAAAGTGAGCCCGGCGTGGGCAGCACCTTCCACTTCAATGCCTGGTTTGGAATTAGGACAGGGGAGAAAGAGAAACGCTTCATCCCAGACCTCGCGGGTGTCCGAGCTTTGGTTGTCGATGACAACGCGCAGGCATGCGAGATCCTGACCGATGCTCTCCGTGTATTCGCGCTTAGGGCCGAGTCGGTTTCGTCCGGAGAGGATGCTGTGCGGGAAATAGCTACCGCTGACTCCCATGATCCTTATCGGCTGGTGCTGATGGATTGGCACATGCCGGGAATGGACGGCCTGGAGGCGAGCCGCATTGTCAAGCGCGACGACAGACTGCAGCATATTCCAAAAATCGTGATGGTGACTGCCTTCGGACGAGAAGACATCAGGGTGAAAGCCGAGGAAATTGGAATCGACAGTTACTTGCTGAAGCCTGTAAATTCTTCGCTGCTCTACGACATCCTGGTTGACCTGTTCGGGGTTGCCGGGCTCGAGGAACACCGCTCTCGTGCGCGGAAAGACGACGCCGATGTGCACGACGCAACCGGTATCCGGATCCTGTTGGTTGAAGACAACGAGATGAACCAGCAGGTTGCGACGGAATTGCTGGAGAGCGCCGGAGCTATCGTAACCTTAGCCAACCATGGTGGAGAAGCAGTAAAAATCTTGACCGAAGGCGATCAGCCTCCGCCGTTCGATGTTGTGTTCATGGACCTGCAGATGCCCGAGGTGGACGGCATCACAGCAACCAAGTTACTGCGGCGCGATCCGCGATTGCAGAAGTTTCCGATCATTGCGATGACGGCTCACGCCCTGGTTGAAGAGCGCCAGCGCTGCCTTGACGCAGGCATGAACGATCATGTGTCGAAACCGATTGATCCTGACGCTCTGTTTTCCACTTTGCTCCGCTGGGCGAAGCCCCGGCCCAAGCAAACAACCGAGACGCAAGCTCCGCCCACGAAAACCGGAGATGACGTGACTCTGCCGGAAATTGCGGGCATTCACATGATCGATGGCTTAAAGCGGGTTGCCGGCAACAAGCGACTCTACCGCGACCTGTTGATGCAGTTTGCAGCGAAACAAGGCAATGCTGCCGCTGAAATTTCAGCCGCAATCACAAGCGGAGACGTCAAGCTGGCCGAGCGCATTGCGCACACCGTGAAGGGGGTTGCCGGAAATATTGGAATCACGGAGGTGCAGTCTGCGGCTCAGAGGCTGGAGAGAGCAATACGCGAGCAGTCTGATTCTGTTCCCTCGCTGCTCGACGAGTTAGCAGCATCGTTGAGCACTCAAGTTGATGCGATTCGGCGAGCGCTGCGTGAGTCAGCACCCACAATGCCACAGGAAACGCGCAATTCGCCTTTCAATGGCGAATTGGCATCCGGAGCGATTACACGGCTCCGAACCTTGCTTGATGCGAGTGATGGCGCTGCAGAAGAGGCATTTCATAGTCTTCAGGCAGCAGTAGGAGGCGCGGTAGAGAAGTCAGAACTAGACGTGCTGAGGGCGTTCATCAACGACTTCGATTTCGAGGCGGCGCTGGTGAAGCTCGATGAGATCGCCAAAGTTTGCGCACGAAATGGGGACAAATGAGAGGCTGCCCACATTCAAGTCGTGAATGCAGTCCTACAAAATGCGCATAGAATCAGGTTGAGTTGATCTGATTGTCTGCTGACTTCAACTAGTGGGTGTGCAGTGAGTGTGACAGACTAATCAGATTTTGCGGAACTACGCGAATGACTCCTCTACGCGGGCTATCGATGTCGGCGATGAAAAAGAATGCGAGCGAGACAAGCAGCGGAAAAGCAGTAAATAACACGATTCCCGCTCGACGCGCGCCATAACCAGTCAAAATACAGCAGCCGATTGCGAGAGCGACCATCAGACTCCATGCTCCGACTGGAATCCGATTCCACCAAGCAGCCTGAGTGTAACCCTGCCTGTTCAAGACATCGTTCATTCCGGCAAGCGCGAGGGCCACTGTTGGGGTCGGCTGCGTCTTGGCTGTAGTTTGAACCGCCGACCACATCTCAGTCTGCAATCGTGTTGTCTCGTTATCGATCGATTCCAGTTGATTCGGGTCACGGCTAGTGTAAAACAATAGGCGTTGATCAAGATATTGCGCCAGCAGCCGTCTGACCTTAGCTGCCTCAATGGCGGGCAGAAGATCGCCGCGCACGTACTCTGTGCCGATCGCGTTGGCCTCTTCCTCCTCGTAATTCTTACGTTGATCGTAGCGACTCACAGCCATTGAAAAGCTGAACCCGATGATAAGAGCCAGCATCGTCAAACTTGCGCTCATGACGAGTGTGAGATCATCTCTTTCCTCGTTCTTAACAGGTCGTAGCTTGCTGGCGAGAGTGACACCGATTTTTACTGATAGCCACAGAACCACCAAGGAGACGACTAGAACCACAAATGGGAATCGCAGCATAATGGTCTAAGCTTATCCTCTCTTGAAAAAAGGATAATATGCCCAGAAGAAATCGTGTTCAATATGTGGCGCAAGGGAGAGGTTGCCGAAGGGATTGCAGGGACGTTAGTACGAATGGCGGAAGGGCAATCTGTGACCTACAAACTCACCAAGAAGCTGAGTGATATGAGGCCAATAGTGGCCCTGCCAACCCACGTCGACTCCCTAAAGGATAAAGACTAAGGGAATAAAGTATATAAATCCCTTAATCTGGCAGACATCACATTCCAGCCGATGTCCCAGTTCATTTGCGATACAGTCAGACCCTTCTCCAGCGGTCCTCAATGAGGAGAAGAAGACATGGTAGAGACATTCTTTAAACGTTTCCAACTAGATATAAGACATCCTGTTTGGCTTCGCAGCAATACAGGGTACTTGCCGGCTTTCTCCCAATCATGTGGGATCAAGCATCTCCGACCCGTGTTGCGCCAGTTGCCGACGGCGGGATTGGCAGGTTTCATAACCATCTTGTCCGTCGTAGGGATGGAGAAGGTCGAGAGGAGGGCGCGTCTCCCCTCCTCTCGTGTCGATGCCGAGCTATGGAAGCGCCCGCGCTGCCATGGATTCATGTATCTGGTTGAGCGCATGACTGTCGTACTACAAGTCTTCTTCACCGAACGCAAGAAGGAATATCGGCTTGATTCTTCCTGGCTGTTTGACCAAAGCGGCCTTTACCGTATGCTTTATCGCACACTTTAATAGATGTGTGCCTCAAGCCGGAAAAATGCCCTTTTGCGTCTCTATCAGCCCCTTTTCTCCAGCATCAACTGCATCCAATTGCGGGTGCAGAATGGAGGGGTCGCACACTTATCAGCCAACACTCGCTGCAACGACCCAGCATAAAGCGATGAAAAACCCATAGCCAACTTCCTGCCCCGATCGCGCCAGCGCCTTCCTTCAAACCGCCCTATCCGACCTGCTCCGTGCCCTCTTCTTCAACTCCTGACGCCAGATCGCGCGGAGCAGCTCCGATAGAATCCTGACGTTTTTCGGCCCGTTACCGAAGAACGCAGATCGATTTTTAATAGATCAATGAGCGCCAGGGGACTTTTAGCAGCAGTTGAGCCGAAGGGGTTAACGGAATCGTCCGACACTGGCCGACTCCAAGGGAACGATCCTCTTACGCTAGTTTCCCCTGGAAGGTGTCGAAATGGTGGTTTTCCGGACGCCGCCCATCCAATGACAGCTGAGGCGCGAGGTCGGTCCGTACTGTGGAATTGCTTGACTTTGCATGGGCCGTGTCGATAAATGCGAATGAGCGGCACCGCCCTCCGCATTGGCGAGGGACAGTTTTGGCAATACCCTGCGGCCGCGAGTGAAAGACAAGTCCTCTTTCCATCCCGCGAACAGCGAGGGAAACCGCTGAAGATCGCTCCTCTAATATCCACACCCTGTGTAACCTCTATCTGAGGGCCGGCCGGCTGGCATCTTCCAGATTGGCAATGCCAAACTACATTCAAATGAGCGTAAGAGTCTGTGCGGCCGACACAGACTTCGTGGTGAGTCCGAGAGATGTAAAGAAAAGCTGAACACCTCACATGATCTTGCGCGTATGCTCGGCTGTATATGGGTCTCTCATCTCAGCCAGCTATGACGAGAAGATTTTTCTTCGCGACCTCGAGGACGTCTCGGATCGCACTGATCACTTCGTTGCACTGGGCAAGGAGTTGTGGATGAAGCTCGCGGGTTTGCTCCTGCTGCCTGCAGGATGGGCAATCGTAATTTCCGCAGTGGTGTTATTTCAACAGCCCTCATTACGATGGATGTTCGTACTCGCGGGCTTATGCATAGAAGGCGTGGGACTGGTACTAACCTTCCGCGGGTCACAGCGCCCCAAGGAGTTTGCCGAGTGACTTCTTCGATCGGTGCTGACCCTTCTATATTCCCAATCTGTGGCGTTCTCCTCACTCTCGTTCCGCTCACGCCTGCCGGAATCGCCCTGATTAACACCGGCTTTGGACGTGCGCGAAGCGCAGCACTAAGTATGCTGTCTTCGTTAGTTGTCATGGCAATCGCCGCCATATTCTACTGTCTTATTGGATTTTCATTGGAAGGCTTCGCAGGGGGGCCGGCGCGGCTGTTTCTGGCAGGTGGAAAGCCATGGGACTGGATAGCAAATGCACCTCTTTGGATGCGAGGGCTCTCGGTCAACGAGTCTCCAGCAACTTTGGCAATGCTGCTGCAAGTCTTTACAGTAGGGATCGCGGCGCTCATTCCGGTCAGCACGGGCGCCGACCGCTGGCGCCTGCGATCCAGTTGCATTTCCACTGCATTGTTCGCGGGATGGAGCTACCCTCTGTTCGCGCACTGGGTATGGGGGGGCGGATGGCTGTCTCAGCTCGGTCGCAATTTCAATCTCGGTCATGGGTTCCTCGATGCTGGGGGTGCGAGCACAGTCCAGGTGATGGGCGGCATGTTTGCTCTGGCAATCGCCTGGACTCTCGGACCTCGACGCGGGAAATACTCGACCGATGAGGGCTCAGCGGCCATTCCAGGACATAACATCGTATATGTTCTGTTTGGGTGTGCCCTCATTGTACCAGGTTGGATCGCGCTCAACTCCGCGGGCGCTATCCTCTTCGCCGGGGCGGCGCCGTCACGCATCTCCCTGATTGCAGCGAACACAATGCTTTCAGCTTCCGCCGCGTGCTTGATTTCAGTGATTACAACGCGCATCCGTTTCGGGAAGCCGGACGCGTCGCTGTGCGCAAACGGATGGATCGGAGGCTTGGTCGCCAGCAGCGCCATCTGTTGCTTTGTGACACCAATGGTTGCAATTCTGGTCGGACTGGTCGCTGGAATGCTCGTAAATGTTGCGGTCGAATTGCTTGAAGTCTTTCTTACCGTTGACGATCCCGGGGGAGCCATTTCGGTCCATGCTGTGGCTGGCGTCTGGGGCTTGCTGGCTTTGAGTATTTTCCCACGCATTCCGGATGCTGGCGGTTCACTCCAGCCCGGCGCTGATAGCTATTTCGGGCAACTGCTTGCACAGGTCATGGGAATTGCGACGCTCCTCGGACTCATGCTGCCTATGATTTATGGCCTGAACCTGCTTCTCAATCGAATCGATCCGCAGCGTGTCGAACCTCGCGGTGAGCGACTGGGTATGGATTTGTATGAGCTTGGAGGGGGCGCATATCCGGAATTTGTCATCCAGAGAGATGCTTAAAAGTGAGTTATCACTCGGTGCATCCCGGAACTCGCGCGTATCCCGTATCTAAGCAGGACCTTCACTTGAGAAGCAGCCTCTGAACAGAATCCGGCTATACTCCGATCATGCTTCCATCACACCCCAAACTTTGACCGTCTTCCAACGTGGAAGCGAAGAACGGAGAATACAGCTCGATGAAGCCCCTTGCCGATATCGAAGCGGGTCAGGAACTGGACCACTATAAGATTGAAGCCTCCGTCGCCGAGAACGGAATGGCCTCCATTTTCCGCGCCACAGATATGCGGGACGGCCGTCAGGTTGCCATCAAGATCCCTCATGAATCACTGGAACAAGATCCTGTCCGGTTTGACCGATTCAAGCGCGAAGAGGAGATCGGCACTATGCTCGATCATCCCAACGTCATGCGGATTTTCCCTGACACCCATCGTTCGCGCCTTTACATGGCCATGGAGTGGTGTGACGGGCGCCTTTTGCGTGAAATCCTATCGAAAAACGGCAAGCTTCCACCTGAGCGCGCAATCAAGATCACGATAGGGATACTGAAAGCTCTGGACTACATCCATAACCACGGCGTTGTCCATCGCGATCTGAAGCCGGAAAATATCATGGTCGATGATCAGGACAATATCAAGCTGATCGACTTCGGCATTTCTTCAAAAGAAGGGGCAAAGCGATTGACCTACACCGGGTATACCCAAGTATTGGGAACGCCTGAGTATATCTCTCCGGAACAGGTGAAGGGAAAACGTGGCGATGCACGCTCGGACATTTATTCTCTGGGGATCATGTTCTATGAAATGCTCTCCGGCAAGACGCCTTTTTCCGGCCCGTCACCGCTGGCGGTGATGAATGATCGCTTGGCTAATCACCCACTTCCGCCTCGTGTCGCCGAGGCGAGCATTACTCCCCAACTTCAGGAAGTCCTATACCGCGCCATTGAACGAGAGCCGAAGAACCGCTATCCGTCTGCCCATGAATTCTCGCGGGACCTGGAGCATCTCGATCAAGTGGGAGTCGCCGACCGCTCTGAGCTCATGCATTGGAAGAAGCGTCGCGAGATGATGCCGCGCAAGATTCTTATCTATTCGGCGTTGGCACTTATTCCGATTCTTCTTTTTCTTGTGATGCTTATTCTGTCACGACACCACAGCTAAGAACATTTTCGCAACTCAATTGAGATTGCTCGACTGCCGCTATCGAAAGCAGCGCGACGCACTGTGTCCAGCGTCTGCAATGAAGCTGTCCCGACGCGCTTCATTGCTCGTCAACGACAGAAATCCCGCAGACCGCTTATTGCGTAGCAGTGCGGTAGGTAGTCGCCATCATTCAGTTTGCTCGGGCTGATTCAAGGCCGCCGTTCTCAAGAGTAGATTTCCGCGTACCTGCGGGAATCCGCCGATTCGGGATTTTGCCGAAAAGATAGAACCATTCAATTCACGCCCGGATGTCAGGACCAGTTCATAGGAAAGTCTCGGCCTGCATCAAATCTCGCTCAGAAGTGCAAATCGTTTCGGTACGCCTCAAGGTTTCTGGCCCAAAAAATCAAGGCGAGCCGCCGCACGGGTCAAAAAAGCTCCCAAGACGAAAAATCTTCATGAATTCCTCATGACTATTCTGCGTTCCTAGTACTCACTCGAGAAAAACTTAGGAGTTTGCCTCAAGAGTTCAATCTGAAACCCGCTGAGTAGGGATTGACCGAGCGCAAGTCAACCGGAAATCTCTACGAGCTGGGTGATTTTCATCTGGTACGACATTTCACGGAGGATTGCATTTGAAACCCAAAGGTCTATTGCAAGGCATGACGGGAGCTCTTCTCTTCTGCGCTCTATCCGCAGGAGCTCAAACACAAAGCACGCCAGCCGCACCCGCACCCGCATCCGCACCCGGAGATCAAACGCCAGCTCCAGCTGCTGCGTCCGTCTGGAGCCTGGGATCGATAGATTTCAGTGGGTACCTCGACGGCTACTACAGCTATAACGCCAACCGCCCTGGCAATACCGCCAACGGTCAGGTAAATGACCTCTACAACTTCAACGACAAGTCCGATCAGTTCAATTTGAGCGCAGCCAAGATCACCATAAACCACGATCCGGATCCGATTGGCGCTCACGTGGACCTCATCTGGGGCCGCACGAACACGATCCTCCACAGCGCGAGCGAGCAATCGACGGCTAACTACCTCGAGCAGGCCTATATCAGCGCGAAGCCCGGCAAAACGCATGGTGCGGAGTTCGACTTCGGCCAATTCGTCACATCGGCAGGTGCAGAAGTCATTGAAGCCAAGGACGACTGGAGCTACTCCAGGTCTCTGCTCTTCTCCTGGGCAATTCCTTACTATCATTTCGGTCTGCGTACTTCCGTCCCGGTCACTAAGAGCTGGACGGCTGGACTGCAAGTCGTCAACGGCTGGAACAACGTCGTCGACAACAACGGTGGTGTAACCATCGGCCTGACCAGCGCATTGACGAAGCCGAAATTTGGCTGGACTGTGAACTACTATACGGGGCCGGAGAATTTCAATACGCAAAAGGGCTATCGGAACCTGATTGACACCACCGTGACGCTGACCCCCACTGCAAAATTCAGCGCCTATATCAACTACGACTACGGACAAAATCACACGCCGGCTGCAGGCACAGGAGAGGACGCAACCCTCGAACAATCTCCTCACTGGCAGGGTGTAGCTTTTGCCGGACGCGGGCAGATTACTTCTAAATCTGCGGTGGTCGGACGCTTTGAATATTTCGACGACAACCAGGGCTATTCAACCGGAACCGCTCAGAGCATCAAGGAATTTACCGCCACCTATGAATACAAGTGGCTTGCGGGACTTCTGACCCGTGCGGAATATCGACGCGACTGGTCGGATGCGAACTTCTTCCACAAGGGAGACACAGAAATGGTCGACGCGCAATCAACATTCACCGTCGGATTAATCGCCTTCTTTGGGCCGAAGCGATAGCGGCTCGAGCGTTTGTACTTCCATGGAGGATCAATGAATACTCAGGCACTTCTTCTTGAGCTGCTTCTTTCAGGATTCTTTGCAATCGCCTGTTTCAAGGCGCGTGTAGGAAATTCGGGCAAGATTGCCCTCTCGCCGCGCGAATTCCTGCGGCTCACGGATCGGATGGAACGGCTGCGTCGCACGAGATGGCAGTGGTTCGCGATGGTGCTGACGATTGTCCTCGTGCGGATTCAGAGCGGTATGCCACTGGCAATCGAGCTGACGACAGCTACACAGTTTCTTATTTTCCTGTCTCTTCCTACGCAGAAGCAACAAATCGGAGAAATTGCGGTGAGCAGGGTTCGCCGGCAATCCTTATCACGACTAATTTCTGGGCGGGTGAGCAATGGAAAGGCATAAGCCCGACACGATGAAGGTCCAGATCCGGATGAATCTGCGCAGCGCCAAATGGACCCCTACTTTGATCTTCATTTACGACTGAGGGCGGTTTGCAGTGCGCCTGAGGTGAGAACCGACAATTTACTCAACCATTCCAAGGGAGGTAGTAACGTGGCAGCAAACAAACAACAGGGCCAGTGGTTTGGACTATTTCTAGTGGGGCTGACGGCGATGAGTGCCGGAATTGCTGGCTTATCGGGCGGTCTCGGGAAAATAGCTTTGCTGCTTGGCTTAGTGCTATTGGCAGCATCTTTATGGAAATTTCTGAAGCTCAAACCGCGAGAAGGAAGGATCGCACTCGGTTCCCAGCCGGCGGCCATGAAACTGGTTGGCATTATCGTGACCCTAATGGGATGGGTTGTGGTTCTCTTTGGGCTTCATCTCACACCAAGCGTTGGCGGCAGACTCGTCGTAGCAGTTGTCGGCCTGATTATTTCGCTTGTTGGTGTGCTCTTTATCTTGCCGGCAGCATGTAACAAGAACGCCATCTGGAAGGCCTAACTTACCGACTTGGAGATGATTCAAAATGAAGATGTTTCAGAATAAGTTTCTCCTGTGCCTCGCTCTGATCCTATTGCTCGGAAGCGTGGCATATGCTGACACCTCAGGCTCGTCGGCCGAACTGAAGGCCGCGGCAGCCAAAGCGCCCGCTACTGCAGATCTTCAGCAGGGTGATCCAGGCGGAAGTCTTACTGGAACCATCAATGATGTGCCCGTCTCCGACACCAAAGCCGGCCTCACGTTGGGCGATGTCGCTAACCAGGTCGGGCAAAACAAGATTGGCATCAACTTCACTTGGACCCTAGTTTGTGGCTTTCTGGTTATGTTCATGCAGGCCGGGTTCGCGATGGTGGAATCGGGTCTTTGCAGAGTGAAAAACGCGAACCACACCTACATGATGAATTTCACCGTGTATACGTGTGGTCTCTTTGCCTACTGGCTCATCGGCTTTGCCATACAAATGGGCGGCTCTGCGGGCAACGGAAATTTGGGTGGTCTTCAGCCATTGTCGGGCGAGCACGCGCTGAGCATCTTTAGTAAAACGTGGGGCATCTTTGGCCAGAAGGGGATGTTTCTCTCCGGGCACACCTACGACGTAGGTGTGATGGTTATCTTTCTTTTCCAGATGGTCTTCATGGATACCGCGTTGACGATCGTGACCGGAGCCTGCGCCGAACGTTGGAAGTTTCTGACCTTCTGCGTATCCTCTGTCCTTATGGGCGCCTTCACTTATCCAATCTTCGCAAACTGGGCGTGGGGTGGTGGCTGGCTGGCGCAACTGGGCACTAACCTAGGACTCGGCAAAGGCTACAGCGACTTCGCTGGATCCGGAGTTGTGCACGCAGTGGGCGGACTCACGGCGCTTGCAGTCGCACTTATTATCGGCCCACGCATCGGCAAATTTAATCGTGATGGGTCGAGCAATCCGATTATCGGGCATGACATCTCAGCAGTGCTGATCGGCTGCTTCATCCTGGCTTTTGGCTGGTTCGGATTTAATCCTGGCAGCACCTTAGGAGCCTCTGGAGCGGGCTGTCTACGCATTGGATCGGTCGCCGTAAACACCATGCTTGCAGGATGTACGGGAACCTTCGCCGCCATGATTTACATGTGGGCGCTCAAAGGCAAACCCGATGCTTCCATGAGCGCTAACGGCATGCTCGCAGGGCTGGTCGCGATCACTGCTCCCAGCGGTTTTGTGAATACGGTAAGTGCAGCTATCATCGGCGCAATCGCCGGTGTTCTGGTCTGCCTGAGCGTCTCCTTTATAGAAAACAAGCTAAAAGTGGACGATCCGGTGGGTGCGATCTCGGTACACGGTGCTGGCGGACTCTGGGGTGTTCTCTCAGTTGGACTCTTTGCCGACGGCAAGAGCAACTACGGAGGAAGCTGGAACGGAGTGACCGGGTCCGTCACTGGGCTCTTTTACGGCGATGCCAGCCAGCTGGTTGCACAACTGGTGGGAATCGCAACTTTAATCGGCTTCGTCTTTAGCTTCAGCTTTGTCTTAAACTGGGTGCTCGAAATCTTCCTCGGCCACCGCGTTTCTGCGGAGACTGAAGTTAATGGTCTCGATCTGCCGGAAATGGGACAACTCGGCTATCCCGAGTTCGTCTTCAGGCCCGAACCGGACTACCTCGTTGCAGCGGAACGAGCAGTGGTCGCCTAAATTGTGGTACGTAGTCTTACAGCTGCAGCAGGGTATGTCCTGGGGGCGTACCTTGCTCTTAACTGAATAAATGGTTCAGGCTTTTCACGGAGCATCGAAAAATGAAACAACAATCGCGCGCTATCGCATCTCTTGAAAACGAGATAAGCCAAACTCCAGACTCTGCCCTGGCAATGCATACAACAACGATTCCCGCAGAGACGATGACACATCTTATGCGAATGTTTCGCGATCCCTATGTACTCGAGCGTGACGAGCGCACCGAACTTGTTCTACAACTCCGAAAGGCGGTCTCCCTAGAACCGCATGTACCTGAACTCCGCGTGCTGTTAGGGATGGCACTCTGCGTAAACCTCGATGCACAGACCGCCCTCGAGGAAATGCGAGAGGCCGTCAAATTAGATCCCGACAACTTTATCGCGAGACTCAAATTCGGCGAACTGCTAATGCGTCTTCGTATCTGTTCACAGGCCGCCGAAGAGACACAGATTGCCGCCAAGCTGGCCTCAAACCCCATTCAATCCGAACTGGCGCGCAGGCAGGCTACAGTTATCCGGACCATCCAGCGCGAAGGCATTGAGCGCGGCGGGTATGGCAAACTCTTGTCAGTATTTGATCGACTAGGCCGCTTGTTCACACGCGCTGAACAAAGCAAATCCGCTGTTGCTCTGAATTGCCGGTGATTGATGCCCGAGTTACTGCAACTCGCGTTACTGATCGCGATTCTGTTGCCCGCTGGAAAGCTTGTAGCTTCCTTTTGCACGCGATTCGGAATCCCGCCTATTATCGGTGAACTGATGGTAGGCATTGTGGCAGGCCCGGGCGGCCTGAACTTCTTTCACCTTGATCTCTTTCGCAGTGGCCACGCCACCAGCGCTTTCATGCTGCTGGCGCAAGTGGGTGGGCTCGTGTTGATGTTTATCGCGGGCCTCGAAACGGACATCGACCGCATGCGGGAAGCCGGTGTCACGGCATTTCTAGTAGCACTCTCCGGGGTGATATGGCCCTTTGTGCTGGGAGCAGGTGCCGGTCATCTCCTCGGAATGTCTTGGGGCACTTCGCTGTTTTTGGGAGGTGCTCTAACGGCAACCAGCGTATCGATTTCCGCGCGGACATTGATGGATGGCGGACACATGTCATCATCGGAAGCTTCCGTGATTCTTGGAGCAGCGGTCATTGATGATGTGATGGGGCTGTTCGTGCTGGCGTTTTTGACCGCATCGATCAGCGCTACCGGCGAAACGTTCGGCTTCGCACCGCAAGCATCAACCTACTTTCAGCACCATTTCCCGCTTGCCGCCCGTCACCCGCTGGTGCTGCAGATGTCGCTCATCAGTATGAGCGTTACCCTCTTCTTCGTCATCGGATACGCAGCGGCGAAACGCTGGCTTGATCCTCTGATTCTTCAGATGAGAAGGCTTTCGGCAAATGAGGCGGTGACCAGCTGCGTGCTGGCGTTGGTGCTGGTCTACGCCATTTGCGCGGAGTGGCTCGGCAGTGTCGCCGGGATCACGGGCGCCTATCTTCTCGGCTACGTCTTCGCTGGCTCAAAGTTCAAGGCCGACGTTGAGAGAACATTTAGTGCGCTCGGTCACGGACTGCTGATCCCGCTGTTCTTCGTCTCAATCGGCTTGACTAGTAATTTCCGCGCTCTCGACGGCCACTGGGGTCTTCTCGGTGTCATATTCTTTATCGCTGTGATTAGCAAGATGATCGGGTGTGGCCTTGCCGCGATGGCGCGCGGAATGGGGCTGGTGCGCAGCCTTCGTATCGGGTGCGGCATGGTGTCACGCGGAGAGGTGGGCCTGATCATTGTTGCGATAGCGGTTAAAGCGAACGTTTTTAAGCAATCAGAAGTGGCGATGATGGTCGCTATCGTGATATTGACCACTCTATTGACCCCGCTGGCTTTGCGTGGAGCGTTTCAGCTCAGGAGCTCTGAAGACGACAAAGATATATCAGGAGGAATGAAAGAATTTCTGGAGTCGTCAATACAAGAGCCTCTAAAGATCGACGACGAAGAATCCGGTCAATTGATGTCATTTGCTCATCACGATTCAGACCTATACGCCCCCGAAATATTCTCGCAAAGTACACCGTTATCTAATCCAAGCCAATAAAGGAGAGCTCGGATTTTAGAAACTCAACTTGCTGCATATGCTCATTGGGCAGCCAAACTAGAGCTCAGTCAAGCGGGTAGTATGTTTTCGGAAATGCTAACAGAGATTGGCCCCTTGCTCGGTCTCAGGCGATAGTTTCCATCGCGATATCTGTAACCCCTGACTGGCTGAGAAGTCGTCCGGGGTGGAGAACTTTCATGTTGGACATAGTATTCGGACAGGCAAGTGATCCCGGCAAGCTTCGCGCAAACAATGAAGATGCTATGGGAACATTCATCCCCAGATCCCGGCAGGAGGCCCGGTCGCATGGCTGGATGTTTGTGGTCGCCGATGGGGTCGGTGGCATGGACCTCGGTGATGTCGCGTCCGAGAAAGCAGTCGCTGTGATGGCTGAAGGATTCGGTCTCGCGCAAGGTGGCACTTCCCTGGTCAGCCTCCTGCAACGTCTGATTCAGCACGCCAATGCAGCGGTACGCGATGAACGACTCCGGTCGGATCGGCGAGGAAAGCGTATGGCCACGACGGTCGTCTCGTGTGCCTTGCGTTATGACCAGGCCGTCATTTCCCATGTCGGAGATTCTCGATGTTATCACCTTCGCAATGGCAACGCAGTCGCCGTCACGCGTGACCATACTCTGGTGAACGAACAGCGCCGACTCGGACTCATCACGGAGGCAGAGGCAATACACTCAGAGATCCGTCACGTCCTCACACGTTCTCTCGGTCCAGAGGAATCCGTCACGGCCGACACCAAGACCCTATCTGTGAAGGAGGGCGATATTTTGGTTCTCTGTTCCGACGGTCTGTATGACGGCATGTATGACGAAGATATCGCGCGTATTGCTATGCAGAAGAAAAGCGAGCAGGCGATTGCCGAGGAGTTGGTGAAGTATGCTATCGAGGTCGACGGTTCAGACAATGCTACCGCACAGGTCATTTCCGTTCGTTCCGTTGAGCCCATGGCGATGTATCGAGGCCGTCCCTACCGTATTCCAGGCATCTAAAACTGGAGCTCTCCGATTGCCAAATACATGAATCGGCTTTCTTATCAGCATGACGCCATCTTGCGATGCGGCATACTTGCAGGGACTGGCCCATGGAATCACCTCGTGAACTGAACTCATGCAAATGATCTTGCAGCCGCGATTCAACCCTCTGGATCGTTCACCAGATTCCCTACTCTAATGCATTATCAGTCGGGACGCACGCGACTCTCCTCAAAATCAAGTTCTCTCTGCCATGTGCGCAACACTTCGTCGTCGATTCGTCCTTCATTCCGCAGCCGAATCAGCGCCTCTCGCTCCACCTGCAGCACAGCTAGAATCGCATCGTTCCGTCGAGTCTGATCTACAAGCCCCTGGATGCGCTCCTCGCGTTCCGCCGGCAGGGCATCCAATTTTCGTTGATATGCCGCGATTAACTCGCTAAACAGCGTCGATTGATCCCGATTCTTCGACCGCTTCCTGTCCAGATGCACCAACGCCTCTCGCAACAAGACACGCCTCGCCTCTTGCTCCTCGTCATCTATACGACCCGAATCCGACAGCCCCAGTCGTCGAATCAGCCAAGGCAGAGTCAGTCCTTGCACTACCAGCGTCGCCACGATCAGGCAAAACGTCACAAAGATAATCATGCTCCGCTGCGGAAACATTCTTCCGCTCGGCATACAAGCACTATCAAGCTAAACAGCTAGCGGTCTCAGACCCGACAACTCTGATCCGCGTGGATGAGGCTGATCGCCTCCATATGAACAGTCTCGAACAGATGCGATCGATCTTCGATCAGGGTACCGCCGGTATGGTGCTGATCGGCATGCCGGGCATCGAAAAGCGTATCGCCCGCTTTCCTCAGTTCTATTCCCGCATCGGATTCGTCCACGAATTTCGGCCTCTAGATGCAAACCAGGTTCAGGAACTCCTTGCGCAGCGCTGGGCGCCGGCGGGTATCAAGCTCCCTGATGGGCCGCTCTCCCCAGAAGTTGTCGCAAGCCTCATACGCATGACCGGAGGAAACTTCAGGCTGCTGACCCGACTTCTAACGCAGATCGAACGAGTTCTCAGCGTGAATAATCTTCAAGATGTTTCTGTCGAGGTCCTTGAAGTAGCACGGGACAGTCTGGTGATCGGGACAAACTGACGAGTTGTACGCCAAATAATTCCAAAATATACGCCAGATAATGGCTCTGGCGCACATTTGGTGAGGCGGTGGAGTGCCCTTGCGTCGCGTTCGGAACACGGGCTGATCAGGCCTGATGGAGAACACGGAGGCGTAACAGATCGAAGCTGGCACGTCCGTACATCTGCCGTTTGATCAGCTTGAGCCTGTGCACATGCCCTTCGACCGGGCCGTTGCTCCAGGGCAGAGTCAGTGCCGCTTCTAGGGCATGCCGATCGCGCAAGAGGCTGGATGCGAAGCCGCGAAGGGCGGTATGTTTGGCATGTTCAAGCCATTGAGGCCACGTCGCTAGATCGCGGCTGCGAACGAGACGGAAGAACTCTCTGCCAAGGTGTGCGAGGGTGGCAATCTCAGGAGAGGCGCGATAGAGTTCCTCAAGGTAAGCCTTTGCCGAGGGCGGTTCCTTCAGGATCAGCCAGGTCGTATGCTGAGGCGAAGTGCGAATGCTGAGTTTGGCGGATGGAAAGATCGGAGCTCTCTTCGTGTGGCCACGATGTTGATGAAGCCAGTTCCACACGCTACTGAGTTGGCCGCGATATCCCTGCTGCCTGAGTTCTCGCCAGAGCTGACTGACGTTGTGGCATCCCTGATGAAGGCGTTGGTCCAGATACCTGACGTAGGCATCAACCGAGTGGGGGTACGAACGCGGTGTGCGTTCAGGAAAGACGCCGGCACGTGTCCATCGCTGCACGGTGCGCAGACTGAGGTCGAGTTGTCGAGCGATATCGGATTGGCTCGTTCCGCCGTCGGCCAGAGCTTTCATCTCCTCATATAGGCTGTACCGCCTCTGCCTATTCTGCTGCTTGGCGGATAAGGTTGAGCTCGGCACAGGCGGCGCAGTCGAAGCAATGAATCCCTGTATGGTTCCCTGGGCAGCTTGCTTCAGCACGCGATGGTGCGGTTCGAGAGCAGTTCTCAAAGCGTCGCTCATGTTGTGCATAAGGTGCCAACGATCGGCGATCTGGACGGCTTGCGGAGCGGCTCTGCGGGTGGCCTCGGCATAAGCACTGGCCCGGTCACGGCTGACGATCTCTGTTCCGGGATGATCTTGCAGCCATGCGGCCACGGTTGCTGCCTCCCGATCAGGTAATAGGTCGACGACCTTGCCTGCTTCCAGATCGCACAGAATGGTCCCGTACCGATGAGCCTTCCTCCATGCCCAGTCATCGATCCCGAGCACGCGCGGAGCTGTAACGACGGTCGGCTGCATCCGATGCCGCAGCGAGCGCAGAAGAGTCGATCTGCACGCCAGAAGTCCGAGCCGGCGTGCCAGTCGCGCTCCGGCTCGGCCACCCAGGGCAAGCGTCAGCCAATGGAGAGTTTCGCTCGATCGGCAGCTGCGCCGCGCGTAGCGTGCCACCGTGCCAGGTAACGGCTCGGTGAAGATCTTCCTCCGGCAACTGTCGGCAACGCAGAAAAACTTCCGGACCTGGAGCAGGATCACCACCGGCAGACCTTCCCATGGAAGGTCTGCCAACTTCCGTTGATAGTGGCTATGGACTCGGCGCGAAGCCGTTCCACACGCCGGGCATGCAGAGAAGCTGCGACGAGCACGCAGCTGCATCTCGATCGCCCCATCCTTCGGGCGAAGACAGACCAGGGTCACTTCCGCCATGTTCGGGACCAGGCATCCTTGCCTCATCAGCAGGAGCGAAGCTCGCCAGAGCTACCTCCTTCTTACGCTCTGAAGCACCAGTTGGGAAGAATCACCAAATGTGCGCCAGAGCCCAGATAATTCCGAAACTCGGCGCCATTTAAAGTCGAAGGCTACACCCCAATTCTCACTGCTTTTGGTCAGTGATGAGCGGCATTCTTGTGGCAGAGGGCATGGTTGTCCATACCGAAGCGCGTGTCGGGGCGTTATGTTTTGTGTCGCGCTAAGTGGAACCATTCTTGGCATTTATGTGGTGGTTACGGATGTGTTTTAAAATTCCCTCACCCGCCAATGGGGCTGTGCCGTGGCTTCCATCCCAGCCCGAGAACAGCAATCGATCCGGTTCGGCGAAGATTATGAGTTTGACCTCCGTCCCCGAAGGTTATGCCGCGGCAGTCATGTCCTGAAGCTGGAGCATATATTCGGATGCGACATCAACAATTTCCTTAACTTCGGTTACGTTCAATCAGCATCTCCTTACACAATGTATCTTTATATCAATTCTGACTGAACTTCCTTCTCCACGATGGTCGAACGCCTTATACAAAACACGATCAAAAGAGGAATTCTCTTTGGGACGCACAGGTGACAGAGTGGGTCTTTGGTAGTGCCTATGTCAAAGTGTCGTTTGATCGTACTTCGGCAAACCTACCTCACAGCCTAAATTATCATTTACAGCAACAGCCAGGTCCTGCTCCGAACCAAGATATCGCTCCGTAGTTTGAATGGAACTATGCCCAAGCAAAAACTTGATCTGCTCCAAGTCCCCGCCATTTTTGCGGCAAGCTTTGCGCAGGTGCGCCGCAGATCGTGTGCGCCGAAGTGTTCGATTCCAATCTCCTTTGCACACTGCTCGACGACAGACGCTACAGGCTAGGGATTCGGTCATAGGACCACGCCGGTAGGTTTCAGCCCCTGAGTAAGAAACGTTCCAATAATCTTTCGAATTGCCGACAGCACACCTGGAATGATGTGCGCTTTCCCGGCCCGGCCTGGTGGATCAAACGGTAGTATGCGTCTACGACGTGCGCCCCCACGCTTGTGCATCTATCTTCCACTCCTGGCCATGCTTTGAAAATGTATATGCGAGTGTGCCGGCTCGAACCATATTTTGGCCCTTAATCGTTATGGTAAGAGTTCCCACTATGACAGCGTACGCATTGGAGCCCTCCACGTTCCAGAAGCCCATCTCGTACGAAAGATGCTCGTGTGAAACCTCAAACTTCTGACGCCACTTCTCTACATCAGCAAGCCAATTGGCCGGAGCATTCGGGTTTAACCACCGATAGGGCGCGATGCCATCAATGATGATCGCTGTGTCCCCAAAAATAGCGAGGAAAAGCTTGATATTCTGGGTGTTGAAACCGTTAATGTGATCCTCGATAAGGGTCTGGATTTCACTCGGTAATTCGTTAGCCACGGTCATCCTCCGGTCATCTCGCACGTCAGTTCATCTGCAACTATACGCATCACGGCAGCGTCCAGCCCACTAGCAAATCTGATAGTTAGTAGCGGAACTGTGGGCGAGTCACGCGGGTTGGCCCATAGAGTGCTCATGTGTTGAAGCGTTGCAGAGCGCGTTAGAAATGGATCGCGCCCTGGACTTGGATGGAGAAGCCTTCGTAGGTCGAGCGATCTGCGAATTCGTCGAAGAACTTGAAACCCAGGCTTGCCTTTTGCTTCGGGAAGGCCGCGCTCAACGCGAATCCAAGGGAGTTGATTGCGTAGCGCGTTTCCGAGTCGGCAGGAGTGATCTGGGGGCCGGTCTTGGCGGTTACCTGTCGCGCCTCGTATCCGGAGAGGCCGAATTGGAGTCTGCTATTTGTGTGTGGAATGGGCGTAAGCAGCGAGTAGTCGAGGTCGAACGTATCGCCGGGATGAGTCCGGGTGCCTTCCTGCGTGGTGTGGAACTCGTACATCTCAAATGCAGAAAGGGTGAACATCTTGTCTTTGGTCAGATAGAAAGTCTGTCCTGATGAAAGAGCGTGGGTCCAGTATCCTGAGCCGACGTTGTCGCTTCCTCCTGCAACGTAGCGGCCGGTCGGCGCGAGAAATCCATAGATGGCGCGTGCTCCAAAGCGGTCTCCGCTCCAGCCGAGGATCAGTGGCATGTAGTAAGAGTCTGCGAAACCGGCGCCTCCGCTAATGTTTCCCTGCACATCGCTGGTGAGATCGTTCTTTGCGAAAGGAAGTGTGGCCGTCGCGGAGTAGTGCGCTCCCAAGATGGGTTTGTTGCTTGTGACCCAGACCAGTGAATTCATATCCATGGCAACGTAGTTCTGCCCGGTGACTGGAAGGGTGTCGCCGTGGTCGTCTTTGGCTTCGTCGCGCGAGTAGTAGAGAAACTGGTTTGTATAGGTGAATCCAGGTGCGGGCGTGATGCCGGAGTTTAGGGCACTCATACCGAGCGGATAGACGCCTCTGTTCTGCGCGTGCGCTCCTCCGGCGGTGAACAGGATGCATGCTACTGCGAGCAGTCGCCGGCTGATGTTTCTTGCGCTTTGCGTCAATCGATTGCGAGATTCTTTCAGAAGCATTCCAGGCTCTTGTCGCCGCCAAAGAGGGTAGTTTTCAAACGAGGGACCCCTTGAGCGATTACGACGTTTCATGTCAATCTGTCGCAACGAGGTTAAGCTCCCTGGACCGGGCTCCGTGTACCGATGAAACGGGCCAGAGGCATCAACGTAACGAGTCCGATCACTGCAACAACGACAACCATTACGATTACTCTCGGATCATCGAAGTTTTGTCCGCCGACCAGGATTGCAGCGGCTATATTGCGTTGTGCCGTACCAAGTGACAAGACGCCCTTTGTCTCCAAATTCTTGCCCCCAAGCAGCCATCCAATGGCCACGCCGCAAAAGAGAAAGAGAACACTAGCCAAAAGACCGCGAGTACCGAATAAGGAGATAACATTTTTGATATTGGTTATCAAAAGCAGCGCGATAAGCAAGATGAGGCTCAAGCCAGAAATGCGGTTGAGCGGCGGTCGTGCTCGCTCAGCGAGACGTGGCAATTTGGCCCTGGTGGCAAGTCCGATCCCGAGCGGCAGGAGCATGAGAAGCAGCAACGACCGAGCAATTTTCAGTGGATCGACCGACACGCCTTCAAGAAGCAGAGGCAAAACCAGCGGCATGTAGCCCACTGTCAATACCATGAGCAGGACCATCAGACCCACCGCGAAAGCAAGATTGCTCTTCGCAACGCCGGCCAGTTTTGGTAGAAATGGCGCGCCGGCGGCCACCCCCAGCAAGAGAAGGGCTTCGCCGAGCGGCTGATCAAGCCGCAGCATTCTGGCGATCAGAACAGCGGCCAGTGGCATCAGTACGAAGTTCGCTATCAATGCAAAAACCACAAGCTTGACATTGCGGAGGGGAGCAATGATCTCGGGTATCGTCAATCCCAGGCCAACCGCCAGCATGCTTGAAACAACAAACAGAAGCATGGCGATTGGAACGATCTTACTTAGAAAGTCCATTCGATCTTTCCTCAGTGCTATCCCTGCTTCGGATCAGGCAGTTACCTGGGTTCTCGTTCCCTGCACCTTGCTCGAGAGTGGCATCGTCGCCACATTTTTCCAGAAGGTTTCTAATGATTCCACGCCGCCAAACAGAGTTGTGAATATGGTGGAGTCCGCCAGGAGGATGTCTCCCGCGCGATCGCCATTTGGAGGCATCCAGATGAACGAGTTGAATTCTGTGTTTCCAGCCGCAGTGAAAGGGTGCGGCCGATCGAGATCGATTGGCTGCCGCGTAAGCACGTGAATCATCTTGTTGTCTTCGGTCGTCAGCGCGTAGTGAGGCAAATGGGGATGAAAGTTGAAGGTGGTGACGCCGTCGAGCAGGCCCAGCTTATCCAGATCCTTATTAATGGAGAGCGGCGCGATTTGTTGTGTGCCTTTGACCGTCGCCGGGCGGAGCCCGAACTGGTTCATCACAGGTACACCCAGCCCCGTCATCAACGAACGAGTGTACTTTCCGAATCGTTGTTGGCGTGGGACTAAGGCATCTCCATGGTGCGTGTACTCGAGCTGCCGCTGCTCCATGTTCTCAGTGAAGCCCACATCGTGGTGAGGGCCGAGGAGTAGACATGTTCCTTCGCGCTGAAGCCAGTCGCGTATTGCCGCGATCTCGCCCGGTTCAGCCTCCTGTTCAGAGACGAGATGGTCGAGGCCAAAGACCATGAGTGTATCCGTATCGGCCAGAATTCCCTCGTCGATCGGCAATTTATAGCCTGCCTGATCGATTCGCTGGAATACAGCGACCGGATGACCTGTGACTTCGCCAGCTACTCCCTGGAAGGCAAGCGTCGAACGATGAAACAATTCCAGCGTGCCTGCAATTCCTTGCAGAAAATGCATCTCGTCCCATTCCGGTCCCTCATAAGCCGGCCACGTAACTCTGCGAACTTCCGTCATGGTCGAGAATCGATTATCCATTTTCGTGACGTCACGATTGCTTTCCCAGGGATAACTCCAGGTCCAGTAAATGGAGATCCTTCTCCCGCCGGGAGTGTACTTTCGAGGAAGATGGATCTGGTTGTAGGTACGCGGTCGAATCTGGCTACTCATGATTTTCTGCCTCTTCTGCGCAACAGCGTCTCAGCTAATTGCCTTGATCGATTGACGCGAGATATTTCAGCGCCCTTATCCCGGGCAAAAAGAAGTAGGCGCCGCCTCGTGTCGTGGTGAAAGCAGTCAGCCCTTTGATTTTTTTCCGGATCGGCCGCTTCGGGATGGTCATGTCAAACGTGCCGTCCTGCGTGCCAATGATCGGATCGCGCTCGTTTCCCAACTCATGGAAGTTCGGATCATTGGCCCACACGTTCATGGCAAACTCAAACTGGCGAACAAGGCTGGCGCAACCGACAAACGCCGCGATCCCTCGTTCGATTCCGTCGTCGGCACTTCCTTCCGGAAGGGGCGGTCCGTAAGTACCGCCACGCCGAATCATCTTTCGCCGGTTCATATTGACGGCAGTGTCCCGAGGATTCATGCGTCGAATGTGCGCACCGAGAGGGCAGCCGTATCCGTGAGGATCCATCTCGGCATATTTGAAGTCATTATTACGCTGATAATCTGCACCGAGGGTGGGGTCATCCTTTTCCGGCGAGAGGACGAGTGGGGCGCCGCTTCGCCATCGTCCCATCAGCTTGGCCGCTAACAGCTCCTGTTGTTCCGGAGTTTCTGCATTTTTGCGGAGAAACTCACGAAAGGTCCCCACATGCTCTTCCATCCGAAGGTAGGCAGCATAGCTGCCATTGCGAGAAAGGACCTCGGGTTGAGGCAGCTGCGGGCCATTCCCATCCTCATCGGGATGGCCCAGAAAGAATTCGCCTGCCTTAATCGCCGGTCCGGAGCCGGGCGTTGGTTCGATTCCCATTCCTTCAATCACTGGCTGGGAAAGCCGATCGCGGTAACCAAAGTGTTCGTGAGCGTAATCAAACGGAGGAGTCGCCTCCAAATCCAATGAGGATAGAAGCTTGACTCCCTCGCATTTTTTCAGATACTCCTCATGTTCCAGGCGACAGCGTTCTCGCTCCGGCACATCGCGAGCAAATAGCAGGACAAGCGCATGGAGGTCTGGACTCGCCAGTCCTCCGGTCCAGTGCTTGGGATGATTGGCGCCAGTGATACCGAGGATGTCAGCTCGTGCAGCCATGCCCTGCCGGAACTCTTCGGGAAAAGTCATCAAAGATGTTTCAGGCACGCCGAGCGCTCGCAAACCATTCCAAGTGAAAGCAATGGTCACCCAGCGAGAATCGAGCGGGCTGGAACCAACCGTCTTTGCAGTGCCAACCTTATCAATCAGGCCCGTCAACCACGAGCGGCCACAGGATGGGGAGTCGAACGTCAGGAATTCATACCGCGCTGCCAAGGCCGGAGGGCGAGCCATCAGGAAATGCTGAATGTCTCCTAAATCGAGCGCTGCGGTGGTGGATTCCGATTCTTGCAAATGGCTCACGACTTATCTCCCACAAGCGAAGGGGACGTACTGCATCGGGTCAAGCACTTCGGCAAATGCCGGCCTTCAGTTTCAATGCTTGAACTCGTCTGCTAATGACATACGGGCATTCCCTTATGCCAGAATGTTCGGACACCGGCATGCCCCGTATGACCTGCAAGCTTAATGCGCTCTCTATTGCATCAGATCGAGCATCTCGGAAAACTTTGCCTTGAGCTTCAGAGCCTTCTTAATTTCGTCGGCAGTGACATACGGATACTCTCCGTATTCAAGGAAGCTGGGGCGTTGGTGTTCCCGAACAAACTTCAGGAAGGCGGGAACATTCGTTTTCCAGTCCTCCGGAAACCCTTCGAGGTTCTCGAAGATTGTATTGATCCCGTATGCCGTAAACAGGGCAACGGCGTCTTCGGTGTACTTGTCAAAATCGGTGTCGAATATGCCCTGATACATGAAGTATGTATCGCTCCCGACATCGAACAGTACCCAACGAAGGTAGTGGAGCTTGAGCGCCGCAAGGGCGCCGGGAAGATCGTCGATTGTATTCTCGATGGAGTTGCCATAGGCGCGGATGATGTCTTCTCTTCCTGGCTTGATCTTCGCGATGATCGTAAAGCCGTAGCACGCCGGCGTTCGAGGAAAAATAGGGCCATATCGCCCATTTTCTAGGGTGAAGTACCCCTCCTTTGGGATCGCCATCGCCTTTGGTTTGGACCAATCTCTGTCGTTTGCTGACGCAGGTTTTGCGGATACTTCAGGTGTTACTGTGGCCATAGGCCTCCTTATTAAGCGATAAATTCTCCACTGCGATATGTCCGGTTCTGGCAGACGGCGGCTCTTCTTTCTGCTTCATTGCCGCCACCAGATTTTTACAACCTGAACCCCATTTGGTGATTGTCGTGACGGCTTGTGTAAACGGAACATCCAGACGATGCACGCGATCCGGATTAAGAACGTAGACCGCGCCAGCCATCGGCGTAGGCACCGAAGGGACAAACACTGTGAAACGTCCGTCGACAAGCTCTTCAATGATGAATCCGGGAACAAGCGCATCCTCAATCTCGATCAGCGCCGCATCCCAGGCTTGGCCCTGCGAATCTCCCGCCATTCGTTGCGTAAGATTTTGCAAAAGCGAGTAACCAGGAATCTTCTGAAATAAAGACTTGTCCAGTCGATTTTTGATCGCCCGTCCAAGTCGTGTGCGAATGGCGATCCCCACAAAAAAGCAAATGATCAACACGAGGATGACCGCAATGAGATTTTCAGCGGGGACTGATTTCGGAAGCACCTTTGCCACAGGCGCCATCAGCCCCAAGACTGCCTTCATTGCTTTGAGCAGAAGCAGACAGGCGAGGTAGACCGGTGCGACGACAAGACAGCCAGCAACTATCCGACCCACGAAAAAGGTGAAGATATTTTTCACGCAACTCCGTCGAGCGACTTCTGCTGCGCAGTCAGCTGACTTTTTAGAGGTCCGATATAGGCGGACTGGGTGGGTGCTTGTGCTACTACTAACAGCCTTGGAATGAAGGGGACGCAACACGGAAAGCCGCTCTTAACGATCTTCATAACGGCTCCTTCCTCCAGACTGTGGAAATACGTCCCTGATCAAAGGCTGCTATCGTGTAGCAGCCATGAATGGCATGTGTCGCGCTCTACCGGGATTACCGCGACTGACGCCTTGAAGCCTAAAGCTTCTCGGAGCTCGATCGCCACTGGCAAAAGTGCCAGTGGTTGCGCATGCGGTCATTTGCACGGCAATCCCAGTTGTTGACAGAGCGCCTCGATAGGTGCGCCGGCTAATCGCCAATGCACCCATTAAACATTGAGAGACACAATCTGGCGTACGCCCTGTTACGCCAGCGCTGAAGTACAGTGAAAGAGATGAAGGTCAGTCAGGCCACAGCGCTCATTCGTACACCCCTCATTGAATGGGCGCGACCGCAATCCTGGTGTGATCTTGGTTCCGGCAGCGGTACGTTCACAACAGCGCTCGCGGATTTGCTAGCTCCCGGCAGCACGATTCATGCCGTTGATTTCGACCAAAGAGCTTTGGAGAGGATTCCGGAGCAAAACGACGGAGTCGAAGTTCGTAAGATAGTAGGAGATATCGCGAGCCCCAGCCTCCGCCTTCCATTCGCCGATGGGATTCTCATGGCAAACACTCTGCACTTCATTCGGGAGCCGCAGGCGTTGCTGAGAAAGCTTCTATCAGTGACAGATCGCTTTCTGGTCGTGGAGTATGAACGATCCAAGCCGAATATATGGGGACCATATCCTGTCGGCTTCGACAGGCTCCGCGAACTTTTTAACGAGGCAGGAGTGATGCGAGTGCAGAAACTGGCAACACGACCCTCGCTGTTTGGCGGCATGATGTATTCGGCTCTCGCCGGAGGATCCGGGGCATGAATAGTACGTCAATGAGTGCTTTGGTCGCCCAGTCACTCGTTGGGGGCGCATTTCACATGGACGTGCAGTCGCCTTACCGGACTGTCGCTCTATCAGCGGACGAGTCCAACTCCTTGTCTCCGGCCTTCTTACGAACCGGGCCTAAGCATCTTTGTCCAGGACGAAAGCGCATCCTGCTCGGCAGAACGGAGTGGAGAAGTCCCCAAAAGCCGTCTACTAGGGAAAGGCACCGGTGGCGAATCCGCGATCAAATCGATCTCGGACAATTGGCTCATGGAGCTGCTGCAGGAAAAACGGGCTTCTGACTAACAGGGTTTTGACTAACTTCGGCTGTAAAGCACCCGAACTTGCCGATAACCCGAGACTTTTCGGGCACGACGGGGATAGTCCGTATAGCCCGCGTGACTCGCCCACAGTTCCGCTACTAACTATCAGATTTGCCACTGGCTGGAGCTGCCGTGATGCGTATACTTGCAGATGATCTGACGTGCGAGATGGCCGGAGGATGACCGTGGCTAACGAACTACCGAGTGAAATCCAGACCCTTATCGAGGATCACATTAACGGTTTCAACACCCAGAATATCAAGCTTTTCCTCGCTATTTTTGGGGACACAGCGATCATCATTGATGGCATCGCGCCCTATCGGTGGTTAAACCCGAATGCTCCGGCCAATTGGCTTGCTGATGTAGAGAAGTGGCGTCAGAAGTTTGAGGTTTCACACGAGCATCTTTCGTACGAGATGGGCTTCTGGAACGTGGAGGGCTCCAATGCGTACGCTGTCATAGTGGGAACTCTTACCATAACGATTAAGGGCCAAAATATGGTTCGAGCCGGCACACTCGCATATACATTTTCAAAGCATGGCCAGGAGTGGAAGATAGATGCACAAGCGTGGGGGCGCACGTCGTAGACGCATACTACCGTTTGATCCACCAGGCTGGGGCGGGAAAGCGCACACCATTTCCGACAATAAGGAAGTTATCATTGTCCTCTTGTAGTGCACGCAAAACGGCAAGTTGGCCGGAGCAGTAGTCGATGAGGCCTCGATTGGTGCAAAATCGCCGATTCACTCTCTGACCGTCGCGATCTGCCTCGCTCAATCGTAAAATGAGTCCTCATTACCAGCCGATCACGGCAATCTTGTACGCTAGTAGAATCACTACGGTCGCGAGCGCGATCCAGGCCGCCAGAGTGTAGCGGTGAAAGAAGTACAAGGTCGCACCCAGCCAGCAAAAACAAGCAGCAACCAGGGCGCCCCCCACATATGGCATACCGACTTCGGCCGAGAAGGTCGCGCTGTGGAAGTGCCTAAGCCGGAAAATCTCAGCTAGCGCCCTGACGACGATAAGGAATTGTGTCGTGATTCCAATTTGAGCCCATCGTTCCTTGGTCATCGGAAAATTGTAGCCGGATGACGGCATATGCGAGATCGGCTTTGCGCTCGCCGACAATTCTTGCGGACCAGGAAGAATGGACGTACCGAAGGCGTGCAAGAGAGCAATTCAGTGTTTTCTTCACAGGAAACTTCGTTCAAACGAACCGCTTCCCAAGTCCGCTGCGCATTCCGTAATCTGGCGTAAATAAGGATAATCAGCGTTATAAGTGTCACGCTGCACTTAATTACCGGATGACGCTTCGTTGCTAGATTCATGCACAAATAGGTTAATGTATCGGTTGGTCGCCGATCCGGAGGGGAGTGACGCAGCTATTGCGTCACAGCGATCGTGATTGCTGCCGAGGTAGAGGCCGCGTAGTTGGAATCACCACCGTATTTCGCGGTAATCGAAGCCGTGCTAGTGCTAGTGCTTCCACCACCGACTCCAGTGCCACGGCTATTTGTGCCACCGCCACCGCAGCCGATGACGCTGGAGAGCACGATGGCCACCGCGATAAGGGCAATTAAGCTACGCCAGCTGCGTCGCCTTGCTGGAATCACGAGGAACAATACACAGGCTGTTGCAATAGCTCCTTCCGGGACCCTCCAAGGGAATGCCGAAGAATCCATCTTGGCGGTCTGAGCAGCCGTGAGTTGGCTTCCGGTAAGGGACATACTTGCGGTCGATTGGACCAGGCCAGTCGTAGAATTGTAAGCCGTCTTTAAAGGAATCGCGCTGCCGATTGCAGTCGAGCCGTTGTAGAGTTGGATCGTTCCCGAAGGTGGCTCTCCGACGCTGTCCGCTCCAACCGTGACAGAGACGGTTACAGACGTTGAAGACCCGACGCTGCTTAGGCTAGAAGTCGCCGTCGTGGTGGAGCTGGCGGGCACAACCGTGAATCCTACTGTACTTGTGCTAGCGCCGAAGCTGGCATCACCGTAATATTGCGCCGTGAAACTGTGGCTGCCCACGGAAAAGGGCAGCGAAAGTGCGATGGCGTTGGGATAGTTCATGAAGGTGGCAGCGCCATCGCTCGCAATGGAAGCCTCGGCTAATAAGCCGCCGTTATCAGAGAAGTTGATGCTCCCGGTGGCAACTCCATCAGGCGTCACAACGGTGCTGCCATTGCTAGTCCCGATACAGGGATGGCTGGTGCTATTGCAAACGGGTTGTGCTGCAGCAAAGTTGACGAGACCATAGGGGATGCTGTTCGTTGAACCGGTGTAGAGATTGCCAGTCGATGCGTCGTAAGTGTTGAAGGTGAGGATGGTGGTACTGGGTTCCTGCGATACGTTGACGCTGATGCCATTCGACGTACTGGCTGCATAGCTGTTGTCTCCCCCATAGCGAGCGGTTACTGTGTAGCTGCCGCCGGGAAGCGTGTTGCTTGTGCCTGTCGTGACACCATTTGTCAGCATGAGGAAAGGTGAATTGTTACTCATGAAGCCTATGCCGCCAAGTTGCGAACCATTAATGGTGCTTGAGTTGTTGTTAATGACGACGACATTACCTGTTGCCGTAGTTGGATTGACTCCCACGCCAAAGTACAGAGTAGTCCCGTGCGATACGCTGATGCTCGGCGAGGAACTTAACACATTAGGGTCGGTGCCCATCTGAAGCGTTGTGCTGCTGGCAGTGAACTTGACGTTCCGCCAATTGGCGATGAGCTGTGCTATATCCACGCTGCCAAGGCCCGTTGCCGCGTCGTAACCTGAGACGGCGTTGTAGCCAGTGAGGAAGCTGTTCGAGCCACAGTCGGACGAGCCAGATTGGCAATAGACAGAGTTGTTTCCAACAGTAACATCATGGAAGACGGTCCCATAAAGCGCCGCTTGACTGGCTAGGTTATATAGCACATAGTCCGCTTGACCAAGACGAACCCCGCCCTGTGATTGAGATACAAGGGCGAGCATGGCGGCAAAGGCTGGTGCGGCAGCTGAGGTTCCTCCGACACCTGTAAAGGTCGTGCTGTTTGAGAGTTGGCCACCATTCGTCTGACAGTCTGTCGAAGCCGTACTCGACCCGTTGGAGACATTGTCGGAGCAAACAAGCCAGAGGGCTCCGCTGGCTCCGTCCGCTGCAAGGAATGAAACATCAGGAACAGCACGGACAGAGTAACTGGTAATCCCACTCTGGAACGATGGCTGGACATAGCCTGAGTTCGCAGCACAAGTCACCGTCGTGCCGGATGCTGTTGATTGAGTACAACTACTAATGCCGCCACTTCCAGCCCAGATAGTAGTATTACCCTTACTGTCTTTACGTGGGCTATTAGTGGCATAGCTGCTGGAGTTTGTAATGGGCGAGTCATTCCAAGGATTTTCGGGAATATAGCTGAGGGCAGTGCGGTAACGGTTGGAGGCTACGTTGGACGCGCCAACGTAGGTGCTGAACGCGCTACTAAGTATGTCGAAGTCGGTACCACCGACAGCAATGTCATAAGGGGTGGATGCAAGTGCATTCACGGCAAGACCGCTCTTCGCAGCGACCTCTGTGTTTTGATTGTCGCAACCCGCTGAACCGTCGTCTCCAGTGGAAACCGTGACGCTGATGCCCTGTGCGGCAGCCTGCTCCCAAGCGTTCCGAATCAGAAGATTACCGCTCGTACCCTGAAATGCTTCACAGCCACCGAAACTCACATTAAGAATGCTCACGACATTGTCTTCTAGAGCACGATAAATAGCTAGAAAGAGCCCTGACTGAACGTCTGTGTTGGCAGCAGTATAAAAATTAATCGTTGCACCGGGAGCGATGCCGCCGGAAACTTCAAGATCGAGGAGTGCCTCGAGTGCGTCCCCATTGATCTCGGGGTTATTGCCGTCGATGATGAGTTTAGGCAGATTAGTGCTGTAAGGACCCTGAAGGAAATCCCCGCGATAGTTCAGGATGTCAACCATCTCAAAGTTGGAATCCCCTGCAATGCCTATCGTGACACCTGTTCCGTCATAGGTCGCACCGGTGTATTTCGGATTCAGGGCTGGAATACTCGTGTCATAGATGGTAGCTGCGTCTGCCGGGTCGACAAACAGAAAGTTACTCTTACCATTCGTGAGCGTGAGATCAGGTTCAATCGTCTTAGTTTCTGAGTCGAAGTGAGCCGTGGACTTTAAGATTGCTCCCGCTTTTGGGCGGAAATCATGTAGTTGAGCGATGCCGCTAATTACTGGCGCGAGAGCAGCTGGAATCTGAGGGTCAGAAGAGTTGGCATAGTGTGTTTCCCCATTCACGATGTAACGATGAACTGATGTGCGGAACGCTTGTTGAACCTGCGCCATGTTGCCCGAAAAGATAATTACATTTCGGGCCTGCGAAACTTTCTCGACGGTGAAACCCTGCGATTCTAACCATGAGGTTACAGTCGCCAGGTCGGTGTCGCTGATCCCGTAGCGCGCGCCGAACTGAGCCGGAGTAAGCCATTTGCGATAGTAGAACGAAGTCGGGTCTTGTAAATCGGCGAGGTACTGTTTGAGGTCCCTGTCCTGCGCATCGCTGCGCTGGAGTATTAGCATGATTCGTCCAGTAGTCATCGACCGTTGTGCAGCTCCCTGATCAAAGCGCGCCTGAGCGAGTGGATGCACATTGTTTCTTAGGGTGATGCGCTCATCTGGATTAACCGGCTGAGTGATGCGATTAGAAACGATCACTTCTGATTGACTTTGTGCAACGCAGGAGGCAGTAAAGACAGCAAACCAAACTGCAATCAACGAAAGTAGGTGGACGATAAAGGTATATTTCTGAGAGTGTCGATCGAACAAGGCTATCCTCTAGAACTACATTTGTTTGGATTGGAATGTGGGCAGTGAAACGGGAGGGAGTTCGCCTTCTACACTATGCTCAATCACTCATCTTGCTTTGCTCATACTTGCACTGGTCCTCCCTGCTAGTGTCGACTACCGATTTATCCTGCCCGCTCGCACACACAGACGGAATACGATGTGACAACCGCAGATGTTATGGAATTGCTTTGATTTAGGGGGTGGCTAGCTAGTATTATATCAGGGCATTGAGTGGTCGACAGAGAAAAACAACTTCTCCTGCTTGTCGATAGCGACAACTTTCGACGAGAGAATTCTTCGGAAGCGGTCAAGTTGATTCATCCGTTATCGTACTTAACTGTAGAGTGTCTCTCTGCTGACACCGAACTCCAGCGCTAAAATTGCGGCGGGAGCTTGACCAGTCTTCACTCCACCGCATCTATTCGAAGCAGCCTGACGGCACCGAACATCTCGAAGCAAATGTACGGTTCACGCTGGTGTGGAGCAAAAAGAGCGGAGCATGGCAGCTGATTCGGGTAGTAAGTTACGACCACCGCTAAAGGGTTCATGTTTTCCGATCGTGGTATTCCCTCCGATCACCATCCGGACGATTCGGCTCTGTCCGTTGCGCTTCAGTTCTGTGACTCCTTGCGCGTAGATGTTCATCGTGATGGTGCTTTTCGCATGCTTAAGCAGTTCTTGAACCGTCTTCATATCCTCTCCATTTGCTTTGAGCAAAATGGCAAACGTGTGATGGAAAGTGTGCCAGCCGATCTTTCCAGGAATACCTGCGGCCTTGGCAGCCGGACGAAGATGGGCCCGATACAAGGTGCCGGGCCAATATGGCTGTTTTCCGTTGGTATGAGGGCTAGCGAAGACCCAGTCTTCCGGCTTTGGGTATCCGCTATTATGTCGCGATCGCCAAAGAGACTCGGTGATCTCGACATCCATCGGAACTGGTTTGCGTGAGGTTTCTGTTTTGCATTCGCCAATGTGTTGCAGAGAAATGAATCGCGTCACTGAAATTTCTAGGTTCTCGAAATCAATGTCACGCCATTGCAGCGCAAGCAGTTCACCGATCCTCAATCCCGTCGACACATCCACCAGCACCATTGTGCGCACCGGTTCGCGGAGATTGTCGAGCAGTACCTGGATTTGCGCGATGCTCAGAACAACCGGGATGCGCGAGCGTTTTGCGCTCTGACGAATGCGAGTAATGGGATTGTGGCTGTGCCATTCCCACCGTATGGCGTGATTGAAGATCGCGTGCATCATGTTAGTCATGCCCGAAAAACGTTAAGGCTGCTTCACGGAGTCCACGCTCTCCCGGAGCATCTCAATCTGCTTTTGTAGGTTTTTCTCCATCCTGCGGATCTCGTCCAGGATCTTGCCGCTGTTCGACTGGATCGTCTCTGTCCACGTTTTCATGTTCGCGAGGCGCCCAGCCTCTTTCTCCACTGCAAGGATCGCGGCATCAATGTCTTCCCAATTACCATCTTCGGCATCCCGGTCCGTGTGCTGTCGAACGCAAAGCGCTTTAGCCAGCGACAGGCCAGCACGAAGGACGACATCCGATTCAATTCTGTCGGAATCCCACACGACGAAAACATCCTCACCATGTCTGACCAGCGCATCCATCCCCTTAGGTGCGGTCTTTGCTGAGAACAGAAAGAGTCCGACATTTGTGCCTCGGTTCTTCCTTGCGACGTCGATTTCAGTTCGGGCTTTAATCAGCGTATACGATGCATCCTCTTTGACCTCAACCACAAACTTTTCACCGGCAGCTGCACAATCAGGGCCAAGCTCGATCAGGATGTCGCCAACTTTGCAGTTCTTGATTAGTCCCGTCGTGTTGCCAGTAGCACTGGCAATGTCGCCGGTCTTTTGTGTCTCGTTTTTCACAAACTCAACGGCTACGTCCTCGAATACTCTTCCATGCTCGGTCGAACGGGCTTCCGCTTTGCGCTGCGCTTTCAGGCCTTCCAGTGCCATCTGTACATTTGTCTGAAAGTCTTCAACCTTCTTCTCGTGCTTTTCGAGAATTGCGACGAGTTCCCCTTTCAGTCGAACAACGCGGATTCCTGGCTATCCAGCGTCAAGTTGGCATCGATGGCGTTCTTCGCGCCGTTGATCACCGTGGAGAGTCGAGACAAAGCGGAGCCGTCTTCATCAAGTGAGAACTCTTTGGTGATGGTTTCCTCTGCGATCTCGACACGCCTTACGAGCCTGCTCAACGCGGAATCCTCTTTGTCCAGGGAGAATTCCTTCACTACGGTATCGATCTGATCAGCCAAACCGGCCTTGAGCTGCCCGTTCGCCTGCGTAAGCTCATTCACCAGACGCTTCAGCGCGCCGTTATCGTTGTCCAGCGAGAACTCTCCGAGAATGCACTTTTGTTCTTTGTCGATGACCTCAGTGACCGTCGAGCGTATTGAAGACACTAAGCCATCGGACTCTTCCGGGTTTAGGAGTTTCATCAACGAGCTGTTCTCGCCAATGTGGGCAGCGAGCGTTTTCGCTAGCTCGGAACCATCGGCTCCGATCTGGCGGCGAAGTACCTGCTCGAGGTCTCCGTCCTGTTTGATCAGGCGTTCCAGGCGCTCCTGACACTTGCCCCAACCACTCCACGCAACACTTCCGCTAGATCTTGGCCTGCAATCTCGGTGGGGGTGCCGTTTCGAGGCACAACCCACACGTGTAATTCGTTCTTGTGCTCTGCCCAGCCGGCGCCTGGATCACGACGAACTGCGATGCGGGCAGCAGCGACAAGACCAATGGTCCCAAGGCGGAGGCAGTCGGGCCGTGGGAGACTCTCAGGCCAACGCAAGTTCGCGGCACCAGTGGCTTCGTCTGGGAACGCCGCCGATCTGAGGGCATTCGCGATGTGGGGTACATTCAGCCCTGCGGGCTTGACAGCGTCGGTGGGACCTATGATCGGACGGCCACCGACGTCAGCACACGACACCAACGAGCCATCGGGAAGTTCCAGAACGGGGATCTCGTCCAGTATCGACTCGACCTGCTTCCTGTCGCGGCGTTCGAAGCGAAGTGACGAATAGCCCGATATGGGCTTACCTTTTGCATACTGCTTGATGAATTTTTCGAAGTCATCCCACGAAGCGAGGCCAGGATCGGGCGTCCGTAGCTTTTGCTCCGCGTGGAATTGGTCGTGGAAGTTCTTCCAATTTAGGTAACCTGTTTCCACGAGGGCCGCGATTCGGGCGCAGTCGTCATCGCTCAGCGGACCAACAGCAGCCTGGGCCATGACATCCTGCAATTCAGCGGGAGGGATCACACTCATAACTCTTGTGAACAGCTCCTCGAAACGCTCCTGTCCCTTGGTAAGAGACCGGGCAATGTTGGCAAGCTTGTCGTAAGCCACTGCGTAAGCTCGTTCCTCGCGAGTGCGCTCGAGTACGACGGTGTCGACCGTGATGGTCATCTTGGATCCAAAGCGATGAACACGGCCGACTCTCTGTTCCATTTCCATCGGATTCCAAGGAACATCTACATGTATAAGACGATGCGCGCATTGGAGGTTAATGCCCTCTGACCCAGCGCGGGACGATACTAGAAACTGGCTATCGCCAGCCCAGAACCGTCTCACCTCCTCATCTCTCATCTCATCTGTCTGGCCGCCTATGATCAGGGATGGTGATTTCCCTGTCTTGTGTTTCAGGTAGTTCGACAAAGCAGCGACGGTTTCAATTGGCTGAGCAAACAGAACGACTTGATCGCTGCCGGCATCAGACAGGACGTTGTCCCATATGAAATCCCATTTTGAGTCCGCAACCTGAGCAAGAAGTTGCACTCCTTGTTTGAGGAGAACAGCGAGTTGGACCGAATCGGCGGACCATCGGTTATCGTCTTCAGCTTCCTCGATGTCCTCCACATCTTGGACTTGCTTTTGCCGATTAACTTCTTTGGAAATCCGATCGTAGAGGCTAGTCAGAGGCTCGTCGTCTGGACCAAGTCGGTAGGGCCGTATCGCAGCGATGGCACTTTGTAGCTGCTTATGACTGAGATCCCAGCCCAGCCGCACCGCTTGGCGCACGAGATAGCCCAGCCCCGCATGCACGCTCGACGCTGCCCACTGCAAAGCCTGCGCACCCCGCCAGCCCGCCGCCCGACGCCAAGGCTCAGTCCTTTTGACAGAGCCAGAGAGGCCAATCTGGATGAAGTAACTGTTAGAGCCGTCTCTGACAGAGACATGGACCCCGCGAATAGGGAAGAGCAGGTTCGAAAATGGCTCAACCATTACAAAGTCATCCGCTTCTTCCGGCCGGAGACTAGCAGGGAAATTGCGAAGCGGATTATCGAGTTTGCCGATGGACCGCGCCCGAATGATCTGCATCAAAACAAGACTCTAATTGTCGCCGAGTACGAAAGATTAAGGGAGCGGATTCATCCGGTCATACCCACTAATCCCAAAACCGGCGGGCGGAGAGAAATAACCTCGCTCGTGTCAAAGGCGCTGTGGTGTTGCTATCCAGAGGATGTGCCCATGTTTGACTACTACGCAGAGCGGGCACTTCAAGTGATCAGCCGGCTTTTCGGTATTTTGCCAGAGGCCACTCAAACCGGTTACGGTTGCTATGTGGAAGTTTGGCTTCAGCTTTATCAGAGAGTTGAGCCAGTCATCGACCAATTCGATCTTAAGGGCTATCCGTACAAAATCAGAGTGCTGGACGCCCTTTTGTGGTACCTCGGACAGCCAACCTTTGACCGTCGCAAAATGATGATCCTGAGAGAAGGTGAGCCTGTTGGTTTACTCCGCCCAGACGGCTACATACAATCAGACGAACCGGAACTGCAGAAGCTAAACTCGATCTGGCAAAAGGAAGGAATTTTCACCATGGCTCCGTCCAACGAGTCGACCGAAGAGGTAACTGTTGACGGTGCTAGATTCGTCATGCCATCTGAATACATCGACCTTGTCATCGGTTCCCTTGAAGCACTAGGTTACAAGGTTGTTCGACGGCATGAGTGATTCATCATCTCGAATGCTCGCGGTTTCATGAATTACTGCCTCGAAAAGCTCACGTAGCGAAAGAACCCGACAGCGTAGCCAGTGCAGTCACGATACGCATTAGGCTCGTTGCATCCTTCTCCTCGACATGCCCAAAGATGATTACTGCCGCCATACCAACCAGCGCTAGTAACAAGATAATTCCAAAGCATTCGTAGCACATCAGCAGGTGTGTCGCGGCGGACGCTTGAAAGTATCTCGATTGTCTTAGGATCTTCCGACATGACGATACCTCATTTCTTCAATGTTGAAGTTTCTGCTGATGGGACCCTACTCCATACAGGGTCTATCCACTTCATAACCCTAGTCGCCAACCGAGGTCTTCAGGCTTGAATCAACCGCATTCATTTGTTGTTTCTTTTGTCCAGTGTCTCTCATTAGTAAGCTTGCGCCGAGTCCCTCTTGACGAGAATAAAGTGTGTCAATGAAGACTCGCATTGCGCTACGTTGGAGCAGAGAAGATAGAGGCGCAAAACGTGGGAAGACCTCCAATGGCATGATTACGCGTGGTTAGAAAGAACATAGCAGGGGCGTACACTCTGCTTATCAAACCACAGCGGGGGTCGGCGGCATAGCTTCCGCCTCAGTTTCTCCCGGCAACTTATTTGCCTCGATCAACAAATTGACCATGACCTTTGTGCGAGCCTCGATCATTTTCGCGGACCACTCCGGCACCGTAGCTAGCCTGTACTCAGTACCGCTTACGTCGAATGGCAGATTATTTAACGCCAAGCCATTCTGATAACCGATGTTTATTTTATGCCCGAGGAACGTCCGATCTTTTGCAAGTTGCTGTTTTTTGTCGAAGGACGATGTGGCCAGGTCGGAATTGTAGCCGCTCAGCGTCAGGTTTCCGAGACGGTCGACCTGATCTGCTTGTACGGCCGTCGCTTCGGCTGGATCACCGGCGCCGTCCATAGAAACCGCTCTAGAGTCCATCGCCCAACATCAACCCCGAATAACAACTCTTTCCGCGCTTAGCCCGTCTGATCACAACGGTTTCGTTGTACCAGTCGAAATCATTGAGGCGAAGTTGCGTCACTGTATGACTCCAGACTGTGTCAGGTGAAGGGTTCAGAATCGAAGACGCTGGCGGTGTAAGCAATAGAGAACTGTCTCAACGAATGGGTTCACCCCAGAACTCTGTGGGGACTTTTGTGGGGAGTCTCTAGGGAATCACTGGGTAAATGAGGGTAGGGGAGAGAATCATAAGGTGGGGATCGGGCGAGCAAGGCCCTCGCCGGCTTTTCTACATCATCGCGGCCACGGCTGACAAAGGTCATCGCAGTTATCGGAACAATCTTGCGTCCCAATAGACAGGTTCTGCAGGATCGCATGTAATGAAAGGGAACTGAGGATGCGCGGGGTTGATGACAAGATTGCTGTCACGCCCTCGGGTGATCACGCTGGGAACGCGTAAGACTGCGGTTCTTTTCGACTCAATCCATTTGTCTCCGAAAGCACGGGACGCAATCATGTCTGCGGCGTCCCAACCCTCTATCTGTTCAATGGCAACGGTTTCAACTTTGATTTCTTCGGGAATATCGATTTGAACTACTCGATGGTTCTTCGGAGGTTGCGAAAGGTTGGCGTGTACGAGGACCTCTAAGAGTGCGGCTGCATAGGTCTCGGATGCATAGATGACAGGAAGGCCGATCGAATTCCAACGTCCACCATGAACCATCGCTCCCGTCGCATCAAAGATCGGATGCCGCCCGTCGGCTATTCGATATGCGATCATCTACAAGGGCAAGCCGAAGAAGAGTTTGTTCAAGAGCTCTTCGACTCTGCGTGCGCCAAGTTCTGTGCGCGCAGTTTCCAATGGCGTTTTGCCGCCAAGCTCGCGGTGTGGAGTGTTCATCCACTCGCGGGCCCGCTCCCGGTCATCCCAGACATATTCGGCGGCGGCGAGCACCCGCGCAAGACGCTCCGTTCTCTCACTCTCTTCAACGGAGAGACGTTTGGTTCGACGTTTCCACGTCGCCTGGGGGACGACTTTGAACTTGTAGGCGCTTGCGCTACGGCGATCACTGTAGAGGCGGGCGGAAAGGCGTTCCAACGCACGCTTCGGCAAACCCGCAGACACCGCAGATTCCAACTCGCTGACGGTGCGTACCGACGATCCCAGCCCAAGAATTTCCGCGATGGATTCCGGTGCAATCATGTTAGCTCATTATAGCCTATTTATTGGCTCAAGTGAGCCGAGCCTTCTGAGGCAGGGAAGTGTTCGTAATTCGACTTGCACAGCAACTGGTGCGATGGGTAGAGGAGCGGTGTTTTGAAGGCATTGGCACATTCACTGTTGCCATGTGTGCCTAAAAGCGCAAAATGAGCCATCCATGCGCTTTGGTTTCAATAGCTTAACCTTAAAATGGTGGACTGTCAGGGCAGAAGTTGCGGATTCGAGCCCTGCTGCCCCGCTCAAGGCCAGGCTTGTTCTGCCTATTTCGTGTGCCCGCGCGCATGTGAAGCCTCAAAGCCTTCACCGCGTGAGCAAATGAGTCAAATTCTGATTCTGCGTGGGCCAATATGGGCCAACGTGCCCCGGGAGCTGGGGCATTGATGGCAAACATGGCAACGTGTATTCTGTCACTTACGTGGCGGCAATATGTGGCTCTGCTTCGATCCCCACTAGCCGCCCCATACAAGCTTGACTTCCGACTCACAAATCAGCACGCAATCCTCGCCCGGAGCCGTATATATCGGTTGTTCGGGCTGGTCCTACACGACGTGGAAGCCGGACTTCTACCCGGCGGCGCTTTCTTCCAAAAAATTCCTGGAGTACTATGCGACGCGGCTGAATTCCGTAGAGGTGAACTATACCTTCCGGAGTCTGCCCAGCGCGACAACGACAACGTCATGGCTTGCGGCGACCGGGCATGGCTTCCGGTTTTCCTTCAAGGCCCCGCAACGCATCACCCACATTTCGCGGCTCAAGAATTGCGGTGCGTCGCTGGCAGCGTTCACGGAATCGATCGAACCGGTAATTGCGTCGCAGCGTTTTGGAGTTGCGCTTTTTCAATTGCCCCCGAACTTCAAAGCGGACGCTGAACGGCTGGGATCTTTTCTGGATGAAGCATCGTCTTCAAAGCTGAGAGTGGCTTTTGAGTTTCGCCACGAATCATGGTTTGCCGACGAGGTATATTCGGTGCTGCGAAAGTATAATGCGGCGCTCTGTGTGGCGGAAAGCGATGAACTGGCAACGCCAGACGTAACCACGGCAGACTTCGCATGCTACCGTTTCCGCAAAAGCGATTACCCGGAAAAACAGATCTCCGTTGTACGGGATCGCCTGCGGGCGCGCGCTGAATTGGGAGATGTGTTTGCGTACTTCAAACACGAAGAAGAGCCTACAGGTGCGCTGCATGCCGCTGCCGTACTGAGCGAATTGAGCAGCGTATGAGCACGCAGGCGCATCCCAAGGCTGCGACCGAGGCTGTCAATGGCTGGCACAGCGACTTCATTCCACGGCGATTCCTGAACAACGGACACCTGATGACCCTGGCCGGCAATTTTCTGCCGAGGCACTGGTCCCTTCCTGAGGCAGAAGAAATGCTGGTTGAGGTAGAAGGGCCAGTCGAAGGTTATGCCAAATACGGGCCTTCGCGGGTGCTATGCCACTGCCACTGGCAGCCGGAGCAGGTTCGCGGCGAGCGGCTCACGGTTGTTCTGGTTCATGGGCTTGAAGGCTCATCGAATTCACAATATGTGCTCGGAAATTCGACGCGCGCCTGGACGGCCGGATGCAATGTAGTGCGCATGAACATGCGAAGCTGCGGAGGCACGGACAGGCTCTCGCCAACTATCTATCATTCTGGCCGTTCTAATGACGTTGCGCGTGTCGTCGCGGCAATTGTGTCGCAGCATCAGCTTCAGGCGGTCGCTTTGATTGGTTATTCGATGGGCGGTAACCTCGTGCTGAAGTATGCTGGCGAGGTTGGCACGTGTGTTCCCCCCGTGCTCAAAGCTGCCGTCGGAATCTCGCCGCTGATGGACCTTGCAGCGTCTTCTGCAGCGCTACACGAGCCACAGAACCGCTTCTACGAGAAATATTTTCTGCGCTCGATGATTAGCCGTATACGACGCAAGGCAGAACTTTTCCCGGAGATGTATCTGCCGTTCTATGCCGGCGGTTTGTTGCGCAAACTGCAAAGCATGCGTGATTTCGATGAGTACGTGGTAGCGCGCTTTGGCGGATTCACCGATGCAGACAATTATTATTATTCCGTTGCCAGCTCGCGCGTTGCATCGCAGTTGAGCGTGCCCACGCTCATCGTCCATTCTCTGGACGACCCATTTATTCGCATGTTGCCGGAAACGCGGCAGACGCTGATCGATAATCCTCACGTCAACTTTATCGAGACGCAGCATGGTGGCCATTGCGCCTTTCTGACCGCAGCCGGGGAGGACGATGGTTACTGGGCAGAGAAGACTCTGCTTAGTTTTCTGTTCACTACTGTGCGCGATTCATTGCATGGAAGCTGACTGGTCGGTCGAGGTTGGCGCTGACTTCCCGGTTATTTTTGTGCCATGGGAAGGCTATATCGATCTGCGCCGAGGACCTTCGGTTGTGAGCGAAATCGCAGAGGCTGCTGAAATTCCGGAGCTGGCGCAGGCGCTCATCAAGCTGAACCTGAAAACTTCGCCGGTATTTAGCTCCAAATGCGATCTCTGGCTGCTGCCGGAAGACGAGATCGATCCACTTGAATTCGAGACGAGCAGGAAAGATGCCAAACAGGGTATTGCGTGCTATATCGATATTGTTGCACGTGCCCAAGCGTCTTTTTCGTCCTTCCCTGCATGCGAACGGTGGGCGCGTTCAGCAACTCACGAGATGCATTCAGTCAGGATGCCGCAAGCCCGCGTCGAATTGGTAGTTCGTCCCGCGGTTGTCGATGCGCGCGAAGGCTTTGCAATCACACTTTATGTGGCTGCGTGTGCGGCGACAGAAAGTGGCGCCCGGGGTGTTTTTCGTGCGGCGCTGGAGACGGCGGTAACGATTACAATGGAGCAAGCCACGACAGTGGGCGAGTAGCTCAATCGGATAGAGCACCGGCCTTCTAAGCCGGGGGTTGTGGGTTCGATTCCCGCCTCGCCTACCATTAGATTCAACCACTTAGGAGATTTCGGCTCCGTTGTGGGTCGAGCCTGTGGGGGATTTTGTGGGGACCCATAATTTGGGCGCCGTACGCGTTCGGTTTTGTTGTGGAGACTGCCGCGATCTATTCGTAGCGCAACGCCTCCAGAGGATCGACCTTCCCCGCGCGCCGCACGGGCGCCCAACACGCCAAGAGCCCAACCGCCACGAATAAACTTCCCACCACAATGAATGTCACGGGATCGCCGGGCTGCACTTCGAAAAGGAAAGATCGCAGCACGCGGGACACAATGACCCCCAAGACTATGCCGGCAAGTACTCCCACGCCAATTAGGCGGAATCCTTCTCCGAAGATCAGCCTGCGAATGTCTTTTCTCTGCGCGCCCACCGCACTGCGGATGGCCAGCTCACGGCGCCGCGAAATCACGGACAGCGAAATCACACCGTAAATTCCCACCAGCGTCAACACGCTTCCCAACACGGAAAACCCCGTCAGAAGATGCATCGCGAAGGTTCGCGAGGCCAGGGAATCGTCGCGAATCTGTTCCAGCGTCTTCACGTTCTCGATTGCCGCGGTTGGGTCGACGGCATTCAGCTCGCGCTCAACCGCGAGCACCAGCGTACGTGGATCTGCCGCGGTCCGAACGACTAGATGCTTCGAGAACGCCTGCGCCTGCCATAGCGGCAGATAAACCTCCGGCGATGGCTCCTCGGTCAGATCGTCGGTGCGCCCGTTCGCAATCTCGCCGACGATCACTGCGCCCGGCTTATCGGATGCGCGTCCGCCTAGCCAGATTTTCCGGCCGACGGAATTGTTGTTGGAGAAGTAGCGGCGCGTAAATGCCTGGTTCACGATGGCTACAACTGGCGCTTTGTCATCATCTGTCGCTCGAAATTCTCTCCCGTCGATCAGCCCCAGTCCCATCAGCTTGAAATAGTCCGGTGTCACCGCGCGCAGCGGCAAAGTTATGGCGTCGCTCGCTTTTGCTGCCGGAGGCTGGCCTTCAATGTCCATGCTTGCGGGCCAATTGTTTCCTGTCAGCGGAACACCCCAGGCGAACGCGGCATACTGGACACCCGGAATCGCCGCAACGCGCTCCAACGTCTGCTTGTGAAAAGGAAACCAGTTCTGCCGGCTTTGTACCTCGGTGACACTCATGGTCAGGATGCGGCTGGTGCTGTATCCCGACGGAACCTCGGCGATTTTCATCATGGTGCGAATCAGGAGTCCCGCGCCCACGAGTAACGCCAACGTCAGCGCGGTTTGCAGCATCGCGACCCCGCGAAGCAGCCGCCTCTCGCCCACTCCCGCCGTTCCCTTCGGCCCCGCGTCTTTCAGCACTTCCATCGGGTTCAACCGAAAGGCGCGCAGAGCGGGAATCGCTCCCGCAAAGAACGCAGCGAACAAGGCCAACCCAAGCCCCCAGCCTAAGACTGCCCAGCCGACAGTTAGCCCATCGAGGCGTGGAACGGCATGTCCGGCGATCGTCTTGAACAGATTTACGGCGAGAATCGCTAACCCAACTCCCAACGCTCCGCCAAAGATTGCCAGCAGCAAGCTCTCCGACAATATCTGCCGCAGAAGCCCCTGTGTACACCGTGCCCTCATTCAGAGTGAGAACATCCTCGCTCACCTGCTCGATGCGGCGTGCAATGCCGAATCCATGCAACGGACCCAGCGCGTGGAGGGTCTTCAGAATCATCAGGTCCAGCGTGCCTTGCAGAACTTCAGATTTATCGGCGCTCACGATCTCTCCTTTGGCCACTGCAAAGAAAGTAGCACAACACATTTGGAATGTCCAAAGGAAGGCGCGTTCGAAAAGCCGATGCTCTTCATTCCATGTTGTTGATACGCTGGTTGTGGAGCTCTTGGGGACGCCGAACGCACCGCGGCAAATTCATGAGACATTCGTCGCCTGAAGCACCTCACTGCAAGATCGATATTTGATCCTTTCAGAGTCAATTTACGCATCATCGCCGATGCACTCACCGAGGCTGGACTAGTACCGACAAAGTCGTCTTCCCGGAAGTGCTCGACGAGACGGGATCAGAACGATCACAGAGTTTCGTAACAGACTCGTACAGCCCGCACACTGCGAAGGCGCGCGTCGTCAGGCTTCGGTGAAGCCATCAAACGCTTCCCGCACGATGGCCTCGATCGAGGTCACCTCATCATCCGTCAGCTTCGCGAATTCGCCCTCGCGGCGCTTGCGGCCGAGTTTGTTTTCGTGGAGGCGGATAAACCTGACCAGGTTTTCCGCGATCCTGTCTGGCATCTCGACCGTGTTCATGATGCGGCGCATCGCCTCGTCATTGCGGCGCAGGAAGTCGATCTGCTGCGGCAGGTCCTTGTCGATCGCCCGCGCGACGCAGGCATAGAGAAACTCCGCCGCTTCCGTGCAGTCGAAATAACGGTACAGGTCGGCGGTGTCGTTCAGGACCTCGACGTTCTGTGCCGGCGTCGGCCGCCATTCAATGAAGTTCATCAGCGGACCCGAATGCGCGCGCAGCGTGTCGCGGTAGGTGTCGATCCGGTCGAGCATGACCGGCGAGACAGGGAACACCATCCCCGGCGGCGTGAATTTTCGCTCCGCCAGGACGTGATGGATCAGGCAGCGATGCAGACGCCCGTTGCCGTCCTGGAACGGGTGGATGTAGACGAAACCGAACGCCGTCGCCGCCGCCTGCAGCACGGAGTCGAGTTCTCCCTCGCGCATCCGCTCGTTCGCGGCGATCAGTCCCCGCATCAGGGCCTGCAGATCCTGCGGGCGCGCGCCGATGAATTCCGGCAGCGGATCGCCCTCATGGATCGCGCTCGCCGAGGAAAACGCCGTCCGGCCGCAGGCCGGCCTGCGTGAAGCGTGTGTCCTCGATCAGCACGGTGTGCAGGCGCAGGATCTCATCGAATGTCAGCTTGTTCTTGCCCGCCCCCACCGCTCAAGGCGGCTGCGCGAGCAGCAGGAACTATACCGCTGCGCTGCGTCAACAGGAACCGAATAGAACCATGACCCTTACCGAAGGCGCGGCCAACCTCATTCAACGACTCGCCCGCCTTCCAGCGGCGCCACATGTCGATCCTCTGCTCCGTGGAGAGCCTGTCCCGTTTTCCTTGTGCCATAAACACCACCTTTAGAAAATGAATTCATATCAGATGGTGTTGCACCGACCAGTTGAGACCGCCGGACTTTTCGGCAACCTGGGCCATCACAGTCAGCGAGTGAGTTGGCGACTTAGCGCTTATAGACGGGTTCGACTAGGAGCGGCGAATAGCAACTCAGCCCGAATCGTTGTTCGATGCGAGTGAGACACAAATAGTACAGATTAAGTTTTGAACCGGCACGCGATTAATTGAGGCCGGCGGCCATGATCTTCACGATGGTGCCGTTGGTGTCGTCGTCCTTGAGCGCCCAGACAAATGCGCCGCCGAGGCCCCCACGAACGCGCGTGCGGACGTACACAGTTTTGAGCCACACCGTGACAGGGTCATCGTAGGACCAGAAGGTTTGCGTGTTGGGATCGTAGAGCCACACGGCAATTCGGCGGGAATCGTAGTAGCGCGTGTAACCGGTCAGGCCGGTGAGCGTGAGATAGGTGATCACTCCGGGCGTTTGCAGGTAATCGGCCGGAGGAAACGGAGCTGGACCGGTGGAGGTTTGATACAGGCCATGGCCGATAGTGGGAACACCGGTCCAACCGCGCGCATAGGTGGGAATACCGAGCACGAGCTTTTCTCCGGGGACGCCAGCCTGAAGGTACGAGCGAATCGTGTAGTCGATGTAAAAATTCTCGGCGGAGTCGGGATCCTGCTTGTCGTCGAAGAGGGGAGACGCGTGATTGGTGGAAGTCTCCCAGGTGCCGTGGAAGTCATAGCCCTGCACGTTGAAAAAATCTAGCTGCCGCGCAACTTCGGCTAGCTGGAGATTGGAGAAGTTCTGCTGGCCGGCGGGGCCGAACATGGTCAGCAGATAGTGCTTGTGATTGGCCTTTCCCAAGGCGTCCAGCTGCTTGCGAAATTCCTGGAGCAGTAGCGTTGCGTTTACCGTGTCAGCGGCGGTGGGAAATTCCCAATCAATATCGATGCCGTCGAAAACTCCCGCTGCAGAAATTCCGGGCGCGAGATTGCCCTTGACGAACAGATCGATGCAGTTGGAGACGATGGCCTGACGGCCTGCTATTGTACTCGCAGCGGCCGAAAAACCGTCAGCCCCAGCGAGCGAGATCAGAACTTTCAGATTCGGATGCAGTTGCTTAAGCTGCTGCAGCGCGGCAAAGTTCCCGTACAGGGGCCCGGCGTAGGGCGCGCCGCTGACGCTTGGAAGAGATGGATCCTGATAATCGGCCCAGCTATCTGCAATGGCGCAGCCGGTCGGCGTGGCGTCGCCGAAGGCGTACGTCAAATGCGTGAGCCTGTCTGCAACGCCATTCGTTTGTAGATTGGCAATGTTGTAACCGGCGAAATAAATGCTCCACTCTTCGAAGTAGCCGCCGACCACTTTGGATCGGTTATCGTGGCTCGGCTCATTGGCGAGAGTGGGGCGCGCAAAAAAGAAGGGAACGAGCAGACTGGCGAGGAAGAAGGTGAGGGCACGGTTCGGAAGACACACAGAAACACGAGTCGACATAGGAACCACCTGGAGTAGAGGATGCGAGGCTGGCGCAGGAATCTTAACCTATGTAGCGGTTTTGGCGACAGGAAATTTTTTGCGGAACTCTCGGCGGCCGCCGATGCTCTTGCCGTTGTTGTGTAACCGGCTACCCGAACTCCCAAGTGTCGGGTTTTCCACTTAGGTCGTTGATTTTACTGACATCGACCAGACTGCAAAACCAATATCGCGGGTTCGATTCCCGCCCGGTGCTCCAGCAAAATCAATTAGCTATGAGATGGCTGAACATGATTGAACCACAGTTCGTTGATTGGTCAATAAACCAGTATTCGGGTCCATCGACCCCCGGAAGAGCGCCGACCTAGAGCGAAGTGTCCATAACGCCATTTTCAGGGAACTACAGACGCCAGTTGTCCGATAAGCGGACTATACAGACAAGCGGATAACTTCCTGTTTGCCGACTACATGGAAGCAATCTGGTAAGTGCGGCGAATCCAAGAGCTCCATCATCATGGCTGAGAAATTTCAATTGGCGCCAAGATCACTGATCTCATGAGCGTGAGTTGAGCTGCGCGAGGTGATCGTCTGGATTGCGCGCGGATGACGGTTATACGGAAGTACCCCATGAGGGCATAAACCGGTTAATCGGAGGACTGCGTTCAAAACTGAACGTTGGTTGAGGACCGCTTGCGCTCAAGCGTTCTGGTTCGAGGCGAAGCTCAGAGGTAGCTGCTCGATCAAGATTTCGCGCCTGGCGTTCTGGTACAAGACATATTCACTGTTATCAACCTGGTCCGTGACACAACTATTGCATTGACACCAGGGGCAACACACCTTACAGTGTGGCAAATGCCAGCACGCGCTTTCCAGCTACGCACCAGCGAAGAAGTCTTGCATGCTCACGTCCTAGTCTTTGGGATGTGTTGTAGCCGCGTGTCAGTCTTTGCGGCTCTCGTAAATTAGCACCCTTCTAATTCAAAAATATTAGGTCTGTACGGCTCACTCTAACGCCAGCGAGGATTCCTCTAATGGTAAAGTTCAAGCCAGAAAACTTCTTATTCCTTCTGATTCTGATCTTCGTATCAGTCGCAGCTTTGCCAGTCCACGGACAAGCGGTTTCCGGCAACGTTGACGGTACTGTCTTTGACGCCAGTGGAGCGGCGATTCCATCGGCAAATATAACCATCACGGACCTGGATCGCGGGACTTTATACAAACTGCAGAGCAACGAACAGGGTAACTACTCGCAGAGCCGGCTATTGGCAGGGAGATACCGCGTCCAGATCGAGGCCGCCGGCTTTGGCTCATTTGTAGCTGATGCCACCGTACAGGTAGACGCAACAACGCGTGTGGACGCAACCCTGAATCCAGCCGGATCACTCAGCACAGTCACGGTTACAGATGAATCGCCACTGTTGATGACGGACCGAGCAGAAGTATCGACTACGCTTACGGGCCGAGAACTGGGACAGTTGCCTGTCCTCGATCGAAATGTCACGAACCTCTTGCTAGTGATTCCTGGTGTCCAGCTTAATTCGTGGCAGCACGCGGCCAGCGAGAATCCTCAGCAAGGCATCCAGGCGAATGTCAACGGGCAGTTCTTCACCGCGAATGGATTCCTTCTCGACGGTACCGAGAACGAGAGCGCCATCCTGGGCATTGCAGTCATCAATCCGAACATTGACGCGTTGCAGGACTTCAAAGTCAGCACCAGTAATTACGATGCAGAATTTGGCTCTGCATCGGGCGCTCTGATTCAAGCGACGACTCGTTCCGGATCCAATGAAATTCATGGCTCGCTATTTGAGTATCTGCGCAACGATGTTTTGAATGCAGCAGACGCCTTCACGTTGCAGAATCCTCCGATCCGCTGGAACCAGTTTGGCGGTTCGGTAGGCGGTCCTCTTCTGAAGGACAAACTATTCGGCTTCTTCGACTATCAAGGTACACGCCGTCGCACGGGCGGCTCGTTGATAACGACCGTTCCCACCGCCGCAGAGAGGGCCGGCGATCTGACGGCACTCTTAGGGGACTACATCTGCAGCGATGGCACTACATCAAGCTCCGGTTGCGGCAGCCCGGCATATGTAACCACAACCGAGGGCACTCAAGTTCCTGCGCGTGCGGGCATGGCCTTCGATCCCTCATCCGGCAACAGCGATGGTAGCGGGCGACGCGCGTTTTCGACGAACGGCAATGTAAACGTAGTACCAGTAGCCGGTCCGATTTCAAATCTGCTTCAGGATCTGCCCCTGCCAAACCGAAATACCGATGTTTACAACAATTACGTCAGTTCCGGCAGTCAGAGGTTTGACAGCGATCAGATCGATGGACGAGTCGACTTCGACCTCTCTACCCGCACTCATATCTTCGGACGATACACGCTGGCCAATTTTAATAACTACTCGCCCGCAGCGTTCGGCGACATCGCTGGTGGTCCGTCCGCCTTCAATTTTTCTGGTGACTCGGTCGATCGTAATCAGAGCCTCGCGCTTGGCCTCGACCACGCCTTCCACTCTACTCTGGTAGCAGACGCTCGTTTTGGATTCTTCCGCTATCGCATACGAGTGCAGCCTAACGGTGTTGGCACGACGCCCGCAACCGATGCCGGACTGCCTGGCCTCAACACCGGCACGCCGGAAACAAGTGGAATGCCGGCCTTCTACGTCAATGGCAACGGCGGCTTTGATTTCGGCTACGCGCTCGGCGTAAACAGTTGCAACTGCCCCTTGAAGGAAACTGAAAATCATTTTCAATGGGTTAGTAACTGGACCAAGCAGTGGCAGAATCACAGCATCAAGTGGGGAGCAGACGTACGGCGCGCGCAGCAGCAGCGGATTCCCAGTGACTCGCATCGCTCAGGGGAAATATCCTTCAACGATTCAACGACGGGAAATGCCGATCTGGATACACTGGCAGGTGGCAGCGTCAGCACGGGCTCCGCGCTCGCGTCCTTCTTGATCGCTCAGCCCTCATCCTTTTCGCGATACTTTACCGGCCTGGGCTATCATCCCGGACTGCGCCAGACACGCATCTTTGGCTACGGCCAGGATTCCTGGCGCATCACTCCCAAATTCACTTTGAATTATGGGCTTCGTTGGGAGGACTATCTCCCGCAAACCGCAGCTAGTCCCGGTGGCGCGGGCAGCTTCGATCCTACAACGGGAGAAGTGCTGGCCGCAGGAATTGGTTCCGTGCCCTCGAATATGGGCGTGAAAGCTTATAACGTCGGATTTGAACCGCGAGTCGGTTTCGCTTATCAGGTGATGCCAAAGGCAGTGTTACGGGCTGGCGTGGGACGCAGTTTTAATCCCGGGGGGTTGGGAGCCGTATTTGGTCAGGGTGCAGACTATAACCCACCCATCACAAACCCGCAGAATGTGAGCCAGGCTAATCCGTATTCACCCGATTTCGATCTGCTGAATGGACCGCCTACAGTTCCAAATCCGGCAGTAGGCGCGAATGGACGTTACCCGCTCCCCGACGGTATCAGCGTTTACTACTACACATATCCGGCAGATTCTTACCGCATTCCTGAAGCTTATTTCTGGAATTTAGCTTTGGAGACTGAAGTTACTCGATCCATGGCATTTGAAATGGCCTATGTCGGCAACGTGGGCAGGCATATTTTCCTCTCATTGAATGAGAATCAGGCAGTGCCCGGCCCGGGAGATTATGATCCTCGGCGGCCCTTCTATCCAAACTTCGGTTTGGAACAGGCGCTTTACCAGACCTGCAATTGCGACAATTCGAGCTATCACGGACTGCAGACCAAGCTGCAGCAGAGGTTGTCGCATGGTCTAGACTTCCTGCTTACCTACACATGGTCGAAATCAATGGATAACTCTGAAGGTGGTGGGGGCTTCGCGAATAACTATGACGTCAGAGCAAGTCATGGCCCCGCATCGTGGGATCGCGCGAACACTGTGACCTTCGACTACAACTGGGACCTGCCATTCGGACATGGACGGTGGGTATCCTTGGATAGCAGCCGCATTGCAAACGCGCTCGCAGGCGGATGGAGACTGAGCGGTACCAATACCTTCAGTTCAGGTCTCCCATTCTCACCAACAGTCTCCAATGCACCTCTACTCAATGCCGATTTCAATTCTGTGTACGCCGATGTTGTAGGAAATCCAATCCTTCCGAATCGCGGCCGGGATCTCTGGTTCAACCCTGCCGCCTTCTCTGAGCCGCAGGAACCATACCGCAATGGCGATGCGCGACGCGACTCTTTGCGCGGACCTAACCTCAACGTCTCCAATATGTCTATTTCAAAGAACCTGTTACCGCTCGAAGGCAAGTCACTTGATTTCCGCGTAGAGGCGTTCAATGTTTTCAATCACGTAAATCTGGGAATTCCGAATTCCACTATCGACAGCTTTGGAGCAGGACAGATCACCAACGTTCAAGTCGCCATGCGACAGATGCAGGTTGCACTCCACTTCCAATTCTGATCACCGAGGACTCATTGCGCAAATTCATTCTCGCTGTTGCTACATTTTTGTTAATCGTCAGCCAGCTGCCTACTGCACAATCGCAGGTGAACTCCGCACCCCAGCCAGACGATCGCTTCAAGGCTGACATTCTGGTGATCGTGGCGCATCCGGATGACGAGACCGAGGTCACCGGCTATCTGGCTCGAGCCATTTTCGATCAGCAGAAACGCGTAGCCATCATCTTTGGGACGCGCGGGAATTCTGGAGGAAATGCTGCGGGTGCGGAACAAGCCGGTGCATTGGGAGCCGAACGCGAGATTGAAGGCAGACGGGCTGCAGGTGAATTTGGCATCACCAATGTTTGGTTTCTGAATGGGCCGGACACTCCCGGTCAGGATGTGTTGCGGTCTCTGGAGACGTGGAATCACGGGACAGCGTTGGATCAGACCGTTCGTCTTGTGCGCCTGACCAGACCTGAAGTGATCATGACCTGGCTGCCCGACTACGTGGCAGGAGAGAACCATGGCGATCATCAGGCAGCGGGTGTGCTTGCAACTGAGGCCTTCGATCTTGCTGGCGATCCGACGGTTTTTCCTGAGCAGATCGCAGCCCCTCGTGATGCGAATGGCATCAGCAATCTGACGGAAGGTCTTCATCCCTGGCAGCCAAAGAGGCTGTATTACTTCAGCGATGCGTCGCACACTGACTTCCTAGCGGACCAGGGTCCGAAGTATTCGACTGAGGATGTGTCGCCCGCGAAGAAGCAGCCATATTATCGTCTCGCGGCCGACGAGATGAAATATCATCTTACGCAGGACGACACAGGACAGATGGCGGCCAAGGCAATCGCCAAGGGAGATTTCTCTTATTTTCGTCAGCCTGTCTATCTGGTGCTGGGTAAATCGCTCGTTCCCGGATCTCCAACCGGCGACGTTCTAGAAGGAATCAGTAAGGAACCTCTCGCGTTTGCCCCGTCTCCAGGTTATCGGCCATCCGTTCGAAATGGCATTTCTCTAGAACTCGGTGGGCCCTGGAGTTTTTATAAACAATTCTGGCAGGCACACGGTCTCGAACACCTTGCGAAGTTGCTCCCTGATGCGGAGACCTCTCTCAGCGCTGGCGAGAGAATCTATCTACCTGTATTGATCCATAACGACACCGCAAGCGACGCGCAGGTAGTGCTGTCAACGACACTTCCGGAAGGCTGGAGCGAATTGAGCGGCACCGGGACGTTGCTTGTCCGCGCACACGAGACGTTTCCCGTCTATGTCACCGCTCGCTCACCTCGTCACGACAGCAAAGAGGTCGCGGCCATCGTTGTTCACGCAACAGCCAATGGAAGCACAGTGGGCGAGATTCCGGTGAAAGCCTATCTATCACCGGGTTCGCTTCCACAGTGATGCATTTGCTTGACTCAGCGAGGTCGAATCCGAAGCCACAACAAGGCCGATACAAAGACGAGAGCTGAGGATGAGCCAAACGCAACGCTCCACCCAAAGTGATTCAGCAGAACTGGCAAGAGCGCCGTTGATAGGATGCCGCCTACGTTGCCTGCCGTGTTCATAATGGCGCCAGCGGCTCCTGCATGATCGCCACCGATGGCGATGGAGCTTGACCAGAAGATGGACTCGGTTGACAGGAGACAGGCGACGCTCATACACAATGCGCCCACCGCTAGATAAGGATTGTCCAACCGGACTGTAAAGAAAAGAAATGCTGCGGAAACTGTCATCAGTGCAATCGCAAGATTGCGCCTTCCCATTGTGTATCCATGACGGTGCGTCAGTACGTCGCTCACGTAACCCACCAGGGGCACGGCAAACATTGCGGTCAAAAATGGCAGACTGGTGAATATGCCACCTCGAAGCAGGGTAAAGTGCCTCTGTTCGACGAGATAGAGGTATGACCAGAAGATGAAAACGTACAGACCGTAACTCTCAAAGAAATAGCTGAGAGACAAATTCCACATTGCAGGCATTCGCAGCAACTGATGCCACGATGAAGAGGTCTGTTCGGAGGAACGGGTCGAAGTTTCGGAAATAGTAAATGAATGATTGCGAGTAACGATGCTCCAGATTGCAGCAAGAGCGAATGCGAAGCAGGATGTGATATAGAACGATGCTCGCCAGCCAACGCTCACCATCAAACGGGAAATAAGGGGTGGAGTCAGCGCCGATCCCGCCGCTGTTCCCGCAATAACGGCGGAATAGCCAAGTCCATGCTGGGTCTTCGGCATGCTGCTTGCGATGGCACGTGCGGCAACAGGGAATCCTGCCGCCTCCCCGACTCCGAGCAGGAATCTCAAAGTAAGCAGCGCAAGAAAGGAAGTAATACCCGCTTTCAAAACGAGACCGGGGAGCAAGCCGGTAAATAGTGACGTTATGCCCCACGTGACCGCCGCGATACACAGTACGGGCCGAGCACCAAAGCGATCGCCAAAAAGGCCCCAGGGCAATTGGAAAATCGTATAACCAATCAGAAAGCTGCTAAAAATCTGTCCCAGTTGGAGAGTGGTCAGGTGAAGCTCCGCAACGAGAAAAACGGCGGCGACGGATATATTCATTCGAAGCACATATCCAACCAGGCTGAAAAAACTCAGCGTCAAAATGAAACGAAATCGGGCAAAGAAGGTGGAGCTGGTCGAAAACGGTTTTCTGACAGTGAATGAAGACATAATTTCAGCGCAAGGCATGGGCTTTCATACCTTGCATGAGCTTAGCAGCACGCCTAGCAGGAAGAATCGGGAACGAAATCAGCTTGCGTTTTACGAATGCGTCCACATGGCCGATAGACCGGCTTGTCAGATATGTGCTGTTCTCGATGCTGGATTCAAACTAACCCAAAGTCTTGACAGGCTTTGTGACTAAAAAGCTCAGAGGGAACGTCAATACGTCGAGCGATGAGAGGAAGGCGCATGGCAAGACACAATCTCGAAGAAAGAGCTGAGAAAACGCTTCGCGATACGGAGGGCTATCGGGTGCCGGTTCCGATTCATCTTGTGGCGCAGCGTCTGAACCTGACCCTGGAGGCTGCCGCTCTTGGAGACAAAGTTTCAGGGATGCTGGTCGTCGACGGAGACCAGGGAGCAATTGGTTACAACTCGGCCCATGCCCGCGTCCGTCAGCGATTCACGATCGCGCATGAATTGGCTCACTATGTCCTACATGCGAGAAGAAGCGGCAAGGCGCAATTGTTCATTGATAACCAGGTAACGTATCGTCGCGACGATCAGTCGTCCGCCGGAGTGAACCCTGAAGAGATCGAAGCCAACCAGCTCGGTGCCGCGCTTTTGATGCCTCGTTCAGCAGGAGATCCAGGCGCGGGATTTGGATCTGGACGATAGCGAGGCGATTGATCTTCTGGCGAAGCGGTTCCAGGTGAGCACCGCGGCAATGTCCAATCGTCTCCAGAATTTAAGAATGCTCGCGTACGAAAATTAGAGACAAAGTCAGGTTCGCACTTTTACTTGTTTCTTGGATCCCAGCCAGCCGGCAAACCCACCTGAACATTTACTGCGTTTCTTCTCCAATGCCACGGAAAGAACATGCCGGTACTGTTGCGGTAACGAAGATACTCAGCCGAGTGGATGCCAATGAGCAGAGCCTGCTCTTCTCTCCGGGCGGCGGACAGGTAGAGCGTGCACATGGCGATAAAAGTGAGTAGCAGTAACGGGCTCAGGGTCACGATCGCTCCCACCCCCCAAACCATCAGATATGAGGTATAGAACGGGTGACGGATCAATGTGTATGGCCCTTTTGTTACAAGGGCTGACGGTTCGATGCTGGTGAAGCACCCCGGCAGGCGACGTCTGCCGGTAGCGATTATTGTCCACCAGAACAGACCGAGCGCAGAGAGGTAGAGCAGCAATGCGCTACAAACCAGAAATGTCATTAGATTTACGGACGTCAGAATTACCCAGAAATGGAGGACTCCGAAGACTGTACCGGAAGCCACGGTCAGTCTCAGTCCCGAGGTCTTGCGGCGTGGGAACACGAATGCGTTTCGCATACCCCAAAGAAAGCTCACGAGACATGCCCCCAATGCAGTTGCCAGAGTGGCTCGATAAATTAGAGGCGCCATGGGGGCTTTCCTCCGTCACCGTTCGTCTGGTACGACCCATTTCCTATTCCTCGCCATGTGAGTTGCGCTACCACAACGCAATCACCGGAGAGAATTGGCGGTGTGCGCAGGATTAACTGGTCGCCCTCCAATTGGTAATTACGCAGCTGCGCTGTGCCCAGCCAGTTCGCAAAGAGGCTGACCTCAACGTGATGGGCTACAGTATCGGCCTTCACGGTGTAAGGACCAGCGTAGGCGATGTAATCACACTTACATCGGGCCTTCTGTGCCTCAGTTCTTTCGATTTTGTACCGTCGGCTGGCAGGGCTGAGGTTGCCACACATGTAGCTCTCCGCCGAATAGAGCAGAAATCCGACAACACTTTCGCCCCACGGTTTCTCCATGGTGCCGTCTTCATGGAGAAACGCATGATCAGCCAGCTGCCAGGTGCCAACGAAGTCGCTGGCTGTAGCTGTCCTCCTGCCGTTTTCTAATTCCTTTATCGCAGACATATCAGCCTCTATATTCGAGAGGAGCGGTCGACGGCCTAAGCATCCGCATAGCCCGGTCGAACGGCTTCCTGAGTATCCTCGGTGGATCGCCATTGAAACGCAGCAAGCGGTGCTCACCATCTATCACGCCGGCGGCTGGCAATGTGGCTACGCCGTTTACCGGCTGCGCACCCATTCGGCAAAGCAGCTGGTCCTGACCGTGTTGAGTCGCGGCAAGTACAAAACCAACATGTCTGCCCAACGAATGGACGAGCGCCCAAGTAGTGGCAATTACGCGAGGGCCAAGACCCAAATCTCTAAATTCTGCTGCGACAACCCATCGAGAACCTTCACAGCTGATTTCCGGAACAACTCCAAGATCGCGCAGTAATCCGTCGAACCTTTTCCGTCCCAGGACGGTGGAGATGAAACCCGGCTTCGAAAAATCCAGCGGCAAAATCCGTGCACAGGCTACGATACGTTGGGATACCCGAAGAAGAACGTGATGAGCCTGGAGATCAAAAGGATCCGCGTCACTAAAAGTCCCATTGGCCGACAGGAGAACGGGTTTTCTGCATCCTTCGTGATAAAAAACCCTGCCCCGCATTTCACGTAATTCACGAAGCCAATGGATATTGGGATCCGCAGCTGCTTCGATGGCTTCGGCTGGGGTCCTTATTTCCGTCATGATGGGCAGCATGCTCAGATGCTCATGGTCTGCTGAAGAATTTTCGAGGTTGACTGTTGTCCACATGTTTGGTTCCTTGCCAAAAGTTGGCTTGCTTGCCAGCGACTCGGCCACGCGATACCGATGAAGGAGGCTTAATCCTCGTGCGCTTCGGTTAGTGTGTTGGGTAGCAGCCGATCAGGTAAGTGGTCATAGGCGTTTCTGATCGAATACAAGACCATCGCGAGAGTTGATATCGCAGCCAGGATCACCAGAGCCGCGACATAAACTAGAATGTCGCCGAACTTCTTGCCTTTCTCGACGTGCTGCATCGGCTGAACAGCTCGACGATCCTCCACCCCTATCGGCATGGCACACCTCCATGTTCTCCAATGCGCCTCTCACGAGCTCTCTGCTTTCTTCGTGAAAAGCCACTCCGGTCCGTAGGCTCAACGGCGATCCGGGGGCTCGCCAAGCACCCAGCACTGCTCCTGCGCACGGCGAGGGGCACGGAGTCATCGCCGACGCCGCTCTGCGGAGCGGTGCTGAAGAACTGGGCGAATGAGGGATCAGTCTTCTCCGTCCCCGCTGCGACAAAGTTGCCCCGCAAATTGAAGTGCGGTGTGGTTGGTGTTGAAATCCGCTTCCCCGATGACATTTAAGTCCCCGATGGCGTTCCGGTATTGGCCCGTACTCCGGCGATATGTACCTTGTACTTGGTGACTGCCAAAAGTCCCGGAACAACATAGACGCCATAAAGATGCGCCTCGTCGACCGTGAGCGTGTCACCGGTCGTGGTTACCCAGTGATGGTGAACAGTAACGTCCACGAGACCATTCCCGCGGGTCGTTACGTTGAGAATTTCTACCCCGATCCCACCTGCCAAATCTCCGACTACGCTTCCCAAGGTTGTGTTGGGGCCAAATCCGCCGACGTTCGTCGAGATAAAGCCGCCAATTGGTTGACACTTCCGGCTCTCTGATGAGTTCTGGCCAATTGCCGTAGGGGCCAGAAACAGAGTCGCGATGAGACTGCAGACTAATTTCCTCGTGTCTGTGATTCGCATTCCATCCTCCTAACGCTTGCAGGCCGCCGTAGAGGCCCTTGCGCACCTCGAACTTTGCTGTAGGTGCTCCTCGTAGCGTGCTATTGCGCAGCGTTGGCGAACACTGTACGGCTGGCGTTCGCAACGGGCAATACACGAGGGATAGAGAAGCGATGAAGAATGAATAGACCGCTAAATCGCTGAAAACAGAATTGACAGCGACTGGTGTCGGACTTAATCTCAGCGCATTGCGGGCCATTTGAGAGTGAGCTCCTATGCAATCGTCGACACTTTACTTCGATCGATTTGAGCTGGACCTGAATTCCTACGAGCTGCGGAAAGGCGGGCGCGTGGTAAAGCTCGAAAAGCTGCCCATGGAGCTTTTGATCCTGCTGGCTGAAAGGCAGGGGCAGTTGGTGACCCGCGAGCAGATCATCCAGCGGCTATGGGACGATAACGTTTTCGTTGATACCCGGCAGGGGATTAATACCGCTGTCCGCAAGCTGCGCATCGCGCTGCAGGACGATTCAGAACATCCACGGCTGCTTCAGACTGTTCCGGGACGTGGCTATCGATTGCTGGCGCGGGTATCCGGGCCGAAAGTTGCCGATGGCCAGAAAGAAGTTGAGCCTGGGGCTCTGCTGCAGGCTGCGTCTCGGGTTGAGGCAGCGCCGGCGAATGCTGTCACCGCTCCCGCGAAGGAGCGCCGGCATGCTGTGGCGGTGGCCAGGGCACTGGTCGTTTTTGTCGCAATAGCCTCTCTGGTTATTTTGATTTCTCACCGGAAACGGATGAACTCCGCGTCTTCAGAGGCGTGGACCAAGATCACGAATTTTCCCGATTCGGCTACTCAGCCGGCGTTGTCGCCAGACGGGCATATGATCACCTTTATTCGCGGGCCGGATACCTTTATCACGCGCGGCCAGATTTACGTGAAATTCCTGCCCGACGGCCAGCCGGTCCAGCTCACTCACGACAATCTGCTGAAGATGTCGCCGGCTTTTTCGCCGGACGGATCGCGCGTCGCTTATACGACCACTGAACCAAACTACGGATGGAATACTTGGCTTGTACCGGTGCTGGGCGGCGAGCCCCAAAAAATTCTGCCAAATGCCGAGGCTCTTACATGGGTTGACCGGCAACATGTGATGTTTTCCGAAGCCCGGGGCGGGTCGATCATGGGATTGGTCACGGCTACGGAGAGTCGAGTGGGCGAGCGTGACGTATATCTCCCGACCGACTCGAACGGAATGGTCCACCGCTCCTGGATTTCTCCGGATGGTAAGTGGGTGCTCATTTCAGAGATGGATCATGTCGGGTGGCTGCCATGCCGGGTGCTTCCGTTTGACGGGAGTAATACCGGTGAGGCCGTTGGTCCGAAAGAGGCGCGTTGCACTTATGCAGGTTGGAGCCCGGATGGCCGGACAATGTACTTCAGCGCAGATGCAGGCGACGGATACCATCTGTGGCGCCAACACTTTCCTCGCGGCGTGCCGGAGCAAATGACCTTTGGCCCCACCGAAGAAGAAGGCATCGCCGTTTCTCCCGATGACCGTATGCTGGTGACGTCTGCTGGCATCAGGGAAAGCACCGTCTGGGTGCACGATGCAAAGGGTGACCGCCAGATGTCCGGAGAAGGCTTTGCCGTTGTGCCGGGGTTGGGATTTGTTGGCGGTGGCAACATCCGCTCCGTCTTTTCACCAGACGGAAAGAAGCTGTTTTATCTGTTGCTTGAGGAAGGTTCCCGTGCCTGGAATTCGGGAGAGCTCTGGGCGGTGGACTTAGATTCAGGTGCGAGCGAGGCAGTTCTTCCAGGCATTTTGATGAGCGAGTTCCACCTCTCACCGAAGGGCGACCGTGTAGCGTTCGAAACTCAGGACGCGCAGGGAATGTTGCATGCATGGGTAGCCCCACTCGACCGGCGAACCCCTCCGAAGCAGATCACTTCATCCGCCTCCAGGGGAATAACTTTCGGGCCTGGAGAAGATCTTTACTTTTTGGCGCTTGATGGAGGCCAGAATTTCCTGTACCGCCTTGTGCCCGATGAGACCAGGCCGCGGAAGGTAGGCACCCAACCCATTCAAAGCCTCGCAGATATCTCGCCTCACGGTGATTGGTTGCTCTCGGGCAACGACCCGGTAACTGCCCGTCCTCTAGAGGCAGGACCTGCGATTCGTGTGTGCAAGTTTTGCGGGATCGGGTGGGGACCTGACGGCAAGCTTCTTTATCTGCGATTTCGCGATATCGGCGAAATGGGTGGCGGAACAGTCGTTGTTATTAGCCTGGCTCCGGGCAAGGATTTACCGGTACTGCCACCAGCTGGCGTGAACTCCGTCGAAGATACAAAGGGTTTGAATGTGGTTGCGGAGATCGACATGGCCGGGAAGGTGATTTTTGCTATCGGCCCCGATCCATCCGTCTATGCCTACAGCCGCGTGACAGTGCAAAGGAACCTATACGGGCTTCCGCTTAAATAGCGCAAGGGCTAGGGCCCTTTCGTGTTCTACAAGCAAGAGGGAGGTCATCCCACTCAACCTTTTTTCTGGATCCCGGATCTGGGTATGAATGGGATCGGGACAAGGCGGACAGGGAATACAGGCAGGCCGTTCAGCTCATTTCCGAACTATGCGTCCGTGCACATTTTGTACTCCGTGTTTCTGGTGTCCACGATGAAAGGAGAGTAGGGCCTTGCTGAGATGAGGCTCCGAGGCTCGATCCAACTGCAGACGTGGCTGATACTTGGTGTTGAAGGCCTGCTATATTTAAATCCACACCTTCTGGAACGGACAATCGGTGAGATCCGGCCATTGATTCAGTGAGGTTCACAAGGGCTGTTTTCGAGGCTACGAAGCCAGGCCCTCAAGATAAAGCCGATGATTGTTCGCACACGTTTCAGGAAAAATCAGAACGCCTCAGAATGCGAAAATGATATTGCGGCGTTCGAACCGACAACGCCAAGGCAGGGCGATGCCGGGTAAATCGCGATAATGGATTTTATCGAGTTCTCTAATTGCGGGTCCCAAGTCAACATATTTCTTTCCTACTGTCCATCTATTTTCATCGCTCGACTGATTTCGGCCTCTGATACACCTGCTCTTGCCGGGCTCATGGTTCTCTTCGTGGTCGATACTGGATCTCCACAACATGGCATCTGATAGCGACAGCTTCCCAATGTTAGAAACGTAGTTTCTTCTCAAGAGAAGATCCACGACTCGATAAGCGGGATAACTGTTGCTTTCGTCCCAGCAAGGGACAAGTCTATCGTCAGAAGACGAATCTTATTGACCCCCACCGTGTTTCTATCCAGCGGGCGATTCAGCGTTTGACCAGCGGAACTCCTCGCCAGTGGACCACATCTGATGCATAATGACTGCGAGTTTTCTGGCGACGGCCACTTTCGCTTTCCTCATTCCTGATCGTTTGGCAATGCGCAAGCCCCACGCCTTGAGTGCAGACCACTTCTTCACCCTCGTCAACAACGAGCTCGCTGCTTCATAGAGATAAGTTCGGGCAAGCTGATCTCCGCACTTGGAAATTCTCCCATTAACATCAATCTCGCCTGATTGATAGCTCCGAGGCGTGAGCCCCAGAAACGCTCCCACACTCTTTGACTTCCGGAACTTGCTCGGATCATCGATGGCGGTCACAAATGCAGCCGCAGTCATCGGGCCGACGCCAGGAATCCCCATCAAGTGACGGCACGCCACATGCTGTCTTGCGTGTTGACGAGCCATACGGTCAAGTCTGGAGATCTGTTCGCACACGCTGCGCGACACCGTCATCAAGGCCCGCAGCGCTTCGTTTAACATGCTGTTGCCGAGCTCCAGTTCTCTTACCTGTTGCTCCAGAGCCTTTCCGCCTTTCTTACCCAGTACAATTCCGAATGTCTTGAGAATCCCGCGTATCTGGTTGCGTAGATCGGTGCGAACTCCAACGAGCTGGCTGCGTGTGCCAAGCATCGCCCGGACGCTATGGCTGTCCATGCTCTTTACCTGGACCTCGCGGTACCAGCCTGTCCTTACGATGTGAGCTATGCCCGCGGCGTCGTTCTTGTCTGTCTTGTTCACCTGCATGTTCAACGCTGCCTTTGCATGGCGAGCATCCAGGCAGACTACCGGCAACCCCATGCCGCTGAGCGAGTGCCAGAGCCAAGTGGAGAGCGGGCCGCTTTCTAGGCCCATTCGCACCGCCTTGGGCGCTCTCCCGTTGATGACGGCGGCAACCGCTTCCGGCGTTGAGAGGCATTTGCCTTGCCACACCGTTTTCCCCGCGCTATCGACTACGCACACATGCGTGATTTCTTGCGATACATCCAACCCAATGAACTGCTCCATGGTCGCCTCCATACAAGAAATTAAACTGATTCTTGCAAAGCATTTCTATCGCTCTGGATTCGCCACCCGCAATTACCCCATGTTAGAAGTCAACCGCCAAATGCTATGTAGAAGTCCCCTCCCGATGCGTGATGAGTGACTGGGAGATTATGCGTCAATTGAGGCTCGGCTCCCTTCCTCCGCTGCCATTGCGGCCTTCGAGACAAAACTAAGAGCCTCTGTTCAGCGGACTCGTCACATCAGTTTATGGTTTCCGCCAATCGGACGGATGGAATAGAGCGTCTAGCCAACAGCCATACCAGTTTCCGTTGCAATTGATTTGGACAGCATATCTCCTGTCCACTGTGACCCTTCAACGATCTATTTCAAGGTGCAACACTTGCCGTCAAAGATTACTTCGTTGAGGCTGGTTTTATTACTTTGGGGTCGATAGTTGCAAGTTCGCTAACAAATCCCCTCGCATTTTCAGGCTGATGTAAAGCCGTATACACTCTCACTAGATCATGATCGAGCGTCTGAATTTCGGAGAGTGGAGTATTCGGTTGTTGTTTCATAATTTTGTACGCAATAGTCAATTGCTCTTCCGCTTCTATGTAACGTTTCAATGCAAACAGTGATCGCCCCCACCTAGCGCGTGCCAGTCCGATATATGGATTCTCGGGGGGAAGTTTTTCGAGCGTTTGAACTGACGATCGTAGTGTTCCTTCTGCAAGCGAATATTTTGATTGTTTCAAGTAAACATTGCCTAAATCAGACTCGGTGACTGCAGTTTTCTGATTGTCTTCCCCAAATAGAGAGCGATCGATCGAAAGGGCGCGTGCAAAATCAGCCTCCGCTTCCCTGAAGCTCTTGTCGGAGATAATCTCCAGCGGTTGGATCTACGATCACCTGCAGCCACATGCTGCGCAGATCCAGGTGACTCACCTATCGATGCCGCGTACGATTCCAGCAGCCAAGAAGAAGAACGACTGGATTGATGCGAGAAGATCACTGACTGCCTCCTCTGCGATTTTCTGCCTGAGAGCCATATATTGCACCTGGATTCCGAATCGCAAGCACACCTTGCGTTACCGGCATCTCCTAGTGCGACAGAAGATGGAGGACAACAAGCAACGACTGCGCAAGGTGAGTCCTTCCGCGAAGCCTTCTCAACCAACACGCAGGTTCATCTGAGCATACGGCCGTCACTCAAGTTTGAGCCGGCGGACATTCATAATTCTCATGTGTGCTCATTCGAAACCACTCCCACATGACTTCTAGTTCTGGCGGGACGAGCAATATTTTAGAGTTAGGCAGAAACATGCTTATTGATGGAAATGTTGCGCAACTTTTTGGACGTGGACTTGGTAGATTTAACAGTCCGGCATCGCATTTGATCAGAGCGGTGATACATTAGGCGGCGGCTGACGCTCTTCCTTTGCGCTGCCAAATCTCGTATTCGGCGGTAGGCTCGCCGAGTCGGTAACGTGTGTTCAGAGTCTCCACCAAACATTGATTGAGATCGACGCTCACGATGGGAGAAGTGTAGACGACCTTGGCGTTAGGAAGATGTGCATGGCCTTCGACGTAACCCGTTAGGCGGTTGCCTGGATGCAACTCCTGAAAGCTGTAAGAGCTGACATTCTCAATGACACTCCACTGCTCGATTCTCACTATTGGTTTCGGCATACTATGGCTCCTAGCTGTGAATAGGGCAGCGGGAATGCCAAAACTGGCGATTGGAAACAAAGGGTTTTGCAGGGTGCCCTATCAACCAACGAGAACTTTTTGCCAGTCATTAGGAAAATATGACGATAGAGGCAGCACCCGAAACGATGAGCGATTGCATGTTTGTATGACTGCTCTTCTCAAGGTCCTACCATTATTGCTTCCCGGAGACGACTTGTCCTGCGAAACAGAAACTCGTCTGGTGTTGAATTTCTACGGATTGCTCACGCCGTTGTCGTGAACCCTGCGCCTGAATGAACTCCTGATCCATAGAGCGGATTGCGAGCATTGCCAATGATATCGAGCCGGCTACAGGAACTCTGTGAAGAATATAAGAAGCGCACCGATTCGAAAGATTAGGCCGCTCAGTCGCGGTCCTCTCCCTCATTCTTCGGCTTCTCAGGAGCCATAATCCAATCCACCTTCGAGAATGGAACGAACGAACAGGCACCCTCGAGGCGACACGACTCGCTTTCTTTGGCCGCGACTCATGGCTCTGACGCGACGCTCGGGAGATCAATCGTTCTAAACATGCTAAAGCAACTCCCCATTTTGGCAAATGATGTGTGGGCAGGTGACCCTCTCATTCAATTATTGAGAACAGGGCATAGAATGAAATGAACACTCCCGAATTTGAGGAGACGCTCAGCGCAGATTGCTGCCGCGGTTCAGCAGAGGTCTGATTGGTCGCCTAAGTATTGTGATCAGGGTGCTGGCGAGGGTGCTGAAACAAAATCTTTGCGGATTTCTCAGTGTCTAAGTGTGACTTTGAGTGTCTTGAATGGCCATCAGCACTCATGAAATCAATTGGTTAACGTGCGTTTGTATAACTGTCACGGCAGAGGTCGCGGGTTCGAGCCCCGTCGTCCTCGCCAGACTTTCTCTCTCCCCGACCATTCTTCAGATCGGTAATTTACGCGGTTTTCCTTCCCAGGGCACTAATGCTCGCGCGAGCGATTTCGATCTTCTGAGGCGACCACTAAAATGTTGATTCCGGCATCATGAAGTGGCCCACTTCGGCGGTTTGTTTTGGCCCACCCCTTGGACAGAGCGAACTCCTAGTCTTGACTGAGCGCGAGCTTAGGACGGGGGCGGGAGTTGGACTGGAGAACCAAGGTGGAGCTTTATGAGCAGATTCGCCGAGAGTATGAGTTTGGGTCAGGGTCGATTATTGGTGTCGCGCGGAAGCTTGGTGTACATCGGCGCACAGTTCGCGAGGCAGTACGAAGCGCGTTGCCGGCGAAGCGCAAGAAGACCGAGCGACCTCACTTGAAGATGGCGCCGGCAGCGGCGTTCATCGATGAAGTCCTTGCATCTGACCGCAAGGCGCCGCGCAAGCAGCGCCACACTGCGAAGCGGATCTGGGAACGGATTCGTCTGGAGGTGCCGGGTTGCACGGCAGCTGAGCGGACAGTTCGCCAGTATGTGGAGCAGCGCAAGCAGGAGAAGGGCTTCGGACGTCGCGAGATTTTTGTGCCGCAGAGCTACGAGTTTGGCGTCGAGGTTCAGATTGACTGGTACGAAGCGTATGCCGATCTTGATGGCGAACGGATGAAGCTGCAGGTGTTCTCGATGCGCTCGATGGCCAGTGGAGCGGCTTATCATCGCGCGTATTTACGGGCAACGCAGCAGGCATTTTTGGAAGCTCACGAACTTGCGTTCCACTATTTTGGGGGAGTGTTTCGCAAGCTTCGCTACGATAACCTGACCAGCGCAGTGAAGAAGATATTGCGTGGCTCTGAGCGGGAGATGACGGCCCGTTTCATTGCCTTCCGCTCACACTGGCAGTACGAGGCCAGCTTCTGCACTCCCGGTGAAGGGCATGAAAAGGGTGGAGTGGAAGGTGAAGTGGGCTACTTCCGACGCAACCACTGGGTTCCCGTTCCGGTGGCCACCGATCTTGCCGCTCTGAACGCGAAGCTGCTTTCAGACTGTCGTCATGATGAGAACCGCATGGTGGCAGGCCGTACAGAGAGTGTCGGCAAGTTGCTGCTCACTGAGAAGGAGCATCTGTTACCGCTCCCTTCCGAAGGCTTCGATTTGGCTGAGGTAAGCTTCCCGCGTGTCGATCAGGCCAGCTGCGCGAAGGTGCGCACTAACTTCTACTCCGTGCCGCTGAAGCCGGGAACTGTTGTCGAAGCTCGCGTCTACTCCTGCGTCGTTGAGTTTTACCACAGCGGTGAGCGCATCGCGCAGCATGAGCGCAGCTACGATCGTGCGCTGCAGATCCTCGATCTGGAACATTATCTCGATGTGCTGGAGCAGAAGCCCGGCGCGTTACGAGGATCCAAGCCTTTAGCCGAGTGGCGGGCGCAGGGACGATGGCCGGAGAGCTATGACCGGCTCTGGGAACTGATGGTGGGCAAGCAGGGACGCCAGGCAGGAGCGCGGGCCATGGTGGCAGTGATCCGCATGGGCCGTGAGTTCGGCCACGCGAAGCTCGAAGCCAGTGTTGTCGAGGCACTCCAACTGGGCTGCACAGATGTGGCCGCGATCCGTCACCTTCTCATGGCCGATCAGTTGCAACATGTTGCCCAGGAGACGATCGAGATCGGCGTGCTTGTCGCATACGAACGCCCATTGCCCACGATGATCGAGTACAACCAGTTGCTGTCCACACGGATGATCGAGGTGCAGGCATGAGCATGGAAGCCGCCAGCATCGCCCAGCACTGCAAGACTCTGCGTCTTCCCTCGATCGGAACACAGTTCGCTTCGCTGGCAGAAGAAGCGAGCAAGCAGAACCACTCACACCTCGGTTATCTCGAAGCTCTGCTCCAGACCGAGGTCGAGGAACGCGAACAGCGTTCGATCGAGCTGCGCATCAAGGATGCGCACTTGCCGCGGATCAAGACACTTGAGGAGTTCGACTTCGCGCAGTCACCGCACATCTCGGCCTCGCGCATCCGCGCCATGGCAGAAGGTGGCTATCTCGAACGCGCCGAGCCGGTCCTACTGATCGGCGAACCCGGCACCGGAAAAACGCACCTGGCAACCGGACTGGCCATCGCCGCATGCCGTCAACGAAAACGGGTTCGCTTCACCACCGCCGCCGCGCTGGTCAACCAACTCGTCGAAGCACAACGCGAACAGAGTCTCACTCGCATGCTGAAACGGTGGTCCACCGTCGAGCTGATCGTTATCGATGAGCTGGGTTACGTTCCGCTCGCTGAGATCGCCGCCGAACTGCTGTTCCAAGTGATCGCCGAACGTGCCGAAAAGGCCGCCGTGATCGTTACCACCAACCTGCCGTTCTCCGAGTGGCCACAGGTATTTACCAACACCAGGTTGTGCAAGGCTGTACTCGACCGCCTCACCGACCAGGCTCACATCATCGAGACTGGCGCTGAGTCGTATCGCTTCCGAAGAACTCTGGGAAAGAAACGAAAAACGTAACCCCCTGGAGGTTCGCCGTTCTGTTCTGCTTCCGCTCCGCCCTACGGGCTCCGCTACAGCAGAACAGAACACTACCCTCTAAAACTCAACGTTCCAAGGGTGGGCCAAATTAAACCGCCGAACTGGGCCAAAGCAAGTTGCCAAAAGCAAATGTCAGTTTTTGTCAGGGATGACCTAGAACATCGAGTAACAACATGGGCAAATACGGCCTTCATTGGTGAGAATCCTTCCATGCGAGCGCACTGGTTAACTCATTGATAAAAAGACTCTAAGCTGGAGCCTAGGCCGTCAAATTCAGAACTAATCCCCTAACTACGAATCAACATATCGGGGTTCGAATCCGGGGGCGATTCAGAAAGCATTGCAGAGTTAATACTTGCGCTCGATTCTCCCCTCGCAAACATCGTCGATCACCTTTCGGGATTCTTCCCGCACATTGGTTGACTCGTCTGAAGCGAACACTGTATTCGTTCCCAGAATCCGGTCAAGTACAGTGAAAGCGATGAAGATCAGTGGGGCCACCGCACTTATTCGTACCCCGCTCATCGAATGGGGCAAACCTCAATCATGGTATGACCTTGGCTCCGGAAACGGAACCTTCACCGTGGCCCTGGCTGATTTGCTCGCTGCTGGCAGCACGATCTATGCCGTCGATTTCGACCAGAGAGCCCTAGAGGGAATTCCAGATCAGCACAACGGAGTAGAGATTCGCAAGATCGTTGCAGATCTACAGAGCGCGACCCTTCGTCTCCCATCGGTCGCCGGAATTCTTATGGCAAACACGCTGCACTTCATTCAAGAGCAGCAGATATTTCTGAAAAGGCTTCGGTCTGTGGCAGATCGCTTTTTGATCGTGGAGTATGAACGATCAAAGCCGAATCGATGGGGACCATATCCGGTTGGTTTTGAAAGACTCCACCAACTCTGCAGCGAGGCTGGTATGGACCGAGTGAAGAAACTGACGACGCGGCCCTCTTTGTTCGGTGGCACAATGTACTCAGCCTTCGCGGAACGATCCAGAGCGCAATCCTAAACTTCCGAATCCTTCTTTTCACCTGCGCTGTGCCAACAGATGCTGCGTGTCGAGAGATGGCAGAGTCTCAAACAGGTTGTTCGAATGCAAGCCTCCGTAAGCCTTTTCGAGGTCAGCGAGTATCGGGTGCGCGCATCAGGAAGGGAATGTCATCCACTTTGTAGAGGACCTTGCCCGGAGACTCTGGAATGGGAGAGATCTTCCCAGCGCGCACACTATCGAATGCTGGCACAAGTCTTAGGAGTACGGTTGGCGATGCGACGGGAATGTTGTGCGCTCCCAGAACGAGCCTGATTTGTGGCGCAAGAGCGGCCAGCCGCCGAATCGATGTTGCATACGCATCCAGATTAGTTTCGGGGCGGAAGAGCCAAATTGGAGCGGGATAGTAAGTATCACCGGTGAAGAGAAGTCCGTTCGCGCGATCGATCAAGGAAATGGCGTCCGGCGTGTGGCATGGGGTTGCGATCACCTCTATAGTTCTACCGCCAAGGTCGAAGCGATCCCCGTCGTGAGTGTAGGCTGTAATCCTCCACGGACGTGTGGCATAGGCCTTCGCGTCGAATCCGTTGGGCAAGGTACCGCAGATTTGGTCTGGGGTGATCTCGGCCTGCGCGTTCTCGCGTGAGCCAAGCGCGTTCTTGCGGGTAAAGTCAGTATCCATGCCATAGACGGTGGAGAATTCCCAATTGCCGCCGACGTGGTCGTCATGCGTGTGGGAATTCAGCACGATGATGGGTAAATTCGTGAGTTCGGCGGTTACTTTCTCGATGTCGCTAATTCCCATGCCAGTGTCGAACAGCAAGGCTCGTTTGCTGCCGACGATTAAGTAGCTGATGACCTCTTCAGCCTGATGCGGTTCGTAGATGGCGAAGACATTCGACGCAGGTTTATAGATTTCGAACCACGGATCGCTAGTGGCAACGCGAGCAATGGATTTGTATTCCGGGCGAGGAAGGGCATGGCACCAGCCTGGGATTGAGGACTGAGCGGACACCGAAGATGGCAGCATCGTCAGGCAGATGGCGAGGCTGGCTGTGAGTTGATGAATAGGCGGCCTCCAATACTTTGAACGAGAATTTGTCTGATCAGATCGCGGAGCCGAGACAGTGCATGCCCTGCGACTGATTATTTATGCTCAACCCATAGAGACTCGCCTTTGAGGCGACATTGGAGTCCAGCGAAAATGTTGACCGAATATTCGCATCATCGCCAAACCATTTCGAGGCCGTCGAACTGGAGCGGCCTTCGGCGGAAGTTTACGCCAACGCCAGATTCATGTTACTGATGGCCTCGTCGATCTCCCCTGTGCTCTTGAATCCGATCGTGGCACAGTCCACGCCCGCATTCCGGAAAGCGAACCTCATCGCTTTCACACGGTCGTCGTGGCTATTCTGGAATTGACCTCCGCCGCACAGCTTCATACCGATCACACCGAGCCCTTCTTTCTTGAGCTGGTGGATGTGATCGACCACTTCGCTCACATTGTCGGGGTGATTGGTGTCCTCATAAGTCGGCCCGTCCATGCGCGCGCCGTTGTGATTGATGCGAATGAGTCCGACGTCGAGCCAGTTGGTGCCCGGCATCTGACGCAGTGCCGGCAGTCCATGCACCGAGGCGCCATGCGTGCGGATGATCTTTCTTTGCTGCGCTTCGAGGATTCCGTCCTGCCAGCGTTTCGTGGTCTCCGGCCAGTCAGCTGTGTGCTGCCAGTGCAGCAGCATGATGTCAAAATACTCCGTTTGCGAGGTGCGCCGTAGCTCATCGAACTTAGCCCGAGGATCTATGCCTGCGTGAAACGTAGTGACCTTGCTCATCAGGCAGTAGCTGTCGCGTGGTAAGCCCTTCAGCGCGTCGCCCAGCATCCCCGGCGTCTTGTACGCCTCAGCGGTCTCGAAGAAGCGGATGCCGCGGTCATACGCATAGTGAACGAGCCGCGTGAACTCCTGTTGTCCCAGAGCTGCCTGCACAGAACCGCTGTCCGTCCCGGTTCCAAAGGCCAGCCGCGTCACTCCCACCCTGGAGCGGCCGAGCGCCACTGTATCGGTCGCGGTACTTCCGGCGGCGCCCAGTGGAAGAGTTCCTACTGCCGCCATGGCCCCCGCGGCAAGACCTGTTTTTAGGAAACTACGACGTGTCGTTGAACTCATCTCGACCTCCGCGGCTCAAGCCGGTGGGCGAGCCGGATGAGTGGATGGTAGCACGGCACATTCGATCCGGTCCGGCCCTGGGCGGCAGCTTTAATGCTCAACTGCGCAATTCGTAGCACAGTATCGCCAAAGAATTCTCGGAAATGCTAACCCAAGTTTCGATCTTGATATGGCCGAGTTTCTGGTGCAGGAAAAACCGCAGATCACGAAAAATAATGAGTAACGGACGCTCAGGACTCTAAGGCCTGACGATCATCTTCCCGACACGTCGTGATACTGGCTGGCGATAGCGAAGGCGTCATCGATCTGTTCGATTTCTCTGGTATGTGTAAGCAGCGGTGCAAACCACTCGGTGTGTGCGTGGAGCAGTTCCAGGGCGTCCTGCGCCTCGTGGTTTGATCCGCGCACATTGAAGATGGTGAGTTCCTTGCGCCTCATTGCTGAACCATCCATGGGTACAAAGGGAGATGAATGAATACCTGTGAGCACGACACGACCGGCATTGCGGGTTACTTGAACCGCCTGACCGGTGGTATATTCTCCAGCCGCACAGTCAATTGCGCAGTCCACACCGCGCTGCCCCGTCCCGGTGAGGATTTCTGCGACGGCTTCTTCGGGTTCGATCACGACGTCTGCGCCAAATTCCACAGGCCAACTCGCGGCGATGGGCCAGTGGTTCCACTGCCCAGATTCGTGCCGCCTTGACGGCGCGCAATGCGGCGATCGTCAAAAGTCCGATTGGTTCCGCACCAATGACTACTGCCGTTTCGCCCGGGTGGAATGAAGCCAGGCGGATCGAATGCAGCGCAACCGCTAGAGGCTCAACCAGGGTGGCTTCGTCCAACGACATCCCGGGAGGGATGGGACGAAAGTTGATGGCCGGTAAGTTGACTAGTTCCCGGAAAAAACCGGGATAGTGAGGGTTGCTCAGAAAGCGAATGTTCGTGCACACATTGTGGTGACCGCTCAAACAGAATTCGCAGTGGTAGCAGTAAAGAACAGGCTCAAGTGCCCCGCGGGCGCCCTCAGCGAGTTCAGTAATACCGGCGCCCATCCGCACGACCCTTCCTGCAGGCTCGTGCCCGAGCACCATGGGGTAAACATTGGGAGTACTGCCAACAGCACCCTCGGAGTAGGAATGCAGATCAGACCCGCAGATGCCTACGGACTTTCCGACTCTGAGTTCTTCCTTCAAGAAATCTACCTGCGACCATTTGAGAGGTCGCAACTCCTGATTTCTCAATCCGGTATGAATGGACAGCAGAATGGCAGGATGGAGAGAGCGGCTGGGGCTCTTCCTGGCAGCTGCCAGTAAGCTCAGCTCCTCATCGTGACTAAGAGCTCTTCCGATGTCTTCACGCTCGCGCAGCATCTTCACGTCTGGAGCGATCGAGTGCCAGACGCGATGATGAATCATCACCTGGCGAACAGGCCGACTTCGATGTTGATACTCCTGCCGCTAGCGCCCTCCTTCTGCCGGCCGCGCTGATATTTCGAAATGTGGGAAGCCTGGATGTCGCTGAGCAGCAGCTTGCCGAAAAACGGCTCGAGATGCTGCCAGGAGCTCTGATGAACCCCGCGTGTGCGATCTGCCCAGTGAGGCTCGCGTAACCTCCGGTAAGCTTCCACTGCACGCGAGACGCTAAGGGGACTGATGATCTTCTTTAGGCCGGCGGCGCCGAGTTCCAGGTCACGCCGGCGCTCGCGCTCAATCCGATCTGCAATGCCCTTGTTCGATGAAGGTCCTCCTAATCATGGCTATGCTTGGTCCACGAGAGGCGAGATAAGCCAGCCGTACCTCCTGCAAAGTTCGGGTTATAGGTAACTTCATCCGTCGCGACTTCGGATTGCTGGTGGCTGAATAGCGTTCAGTTGGACGACCGATCTGGATTTGGCCGTTTCGCTCAACTCTGCGGAGCAAAACGCAGCTTAGCCGAGCGGGGGGCGTCCACTCCATGAACGGGCAACGTCTATAATAATTCGAACCGAAATCAAAAGGTCCCATGACGGCAAGCCAGTTGATTCTGATGGCCAGCCTATATCTGGCCGCCTTTGTCGGAGTAGCCTACTTAACTCGAGCGAAGGTGCCTCGAATCGCGGGAGCCCTGTGCGGCGGTGCCGTCTTCGGAGTAGTAGCGCTAGTGGCTGTTGCACTGGGAGAGAGCCAGGGTTGGTGGCGAGTGCCGAAGGCTGGATCCTCGCACTTCCAGTTGCTGTTATGGCTCGGCATCGCGATTTCATGCACGCCGGTCTATCTGATTACCTGGAGGCTAGGCCGCCGTTTCGGCGGACGCGGATTGGCAGTACTCGCGATGGCGGCGGCAGTAATCGGCCCGCTGCGCGATTACCGGGTTGCTACAATGTTCCCAGCCTGGATCGCCTTCTCGCCGGGCCTAGCTCCGATTCTCGCCGTTGCCGCGATCTATGCATTGCTGGTCATTGTGGGGCACGGAGTGATGCGTATTGTCTCCGGACCAGCCCAAGGTGACTCATTTGCACGGCTGCCCTCGGGCGACGGAATGAACAGAGCTGCCGCCAAGCCGCCTTAGGCAAGGGCCAGCGCGTGCCCGGGCACTGAACGATGGCCCCGGTGGCGGGATGACACTTCCAAGTGAAACGAAATCTAGAAGTAATCCCGAACGCCTGTGAAGTCCGCATTTCGGTAACTTGCCCAGGGCGCGAAGCCAATCCTATCTGGGCTTGCTCTGCGTTGCCAATTTATCGGCTGCTAGCTTCTCTGCAGTAGATAAGGCGTCGGCCGCGCTGACTTTCACATCGGGTTCTACGCCTTTTCCTTCCCAGTCGCCTTTCGTGACCGGGTTGATAGGACGACCGAAAGGGACACCAATGGTCGACACATCCGGATTTGCTGGTTGGCGGAAAAGACGATCTGGCTCCTCCTCAGTTGACTCCTGACGGCTTAAGCGCGCTGTACGTGGTTCATCCCTCATCAGGCAAGACGACCGATAATTCCCGGCTGATGCGTGTTCCGCTCTCTGGCGGTCCTGCTGAATTGGCCCTGGAAGAGCCTGGGATTGGAGGGTACAAATGTGCGCGTCTGCCCTCGACAATGTGCATTTACAGCCGGATCGAGAACGGATTGCAGAGATTTTTCATCTTCGATCCAGCCGGAGGAAAGGTGACGGAACTTCCGGCCGCGAAAAGGCCGTCCGATGATGGACCGGGGAGCGTCTGGAGCCTTTCTCCCGATGGCAGATATCTGGCAAGCCCGCTGACGGCACACCCGTATGAGGCGGCCTCGGGACTGCGTGTCATTGATTTGGCTACGGGCAAACAACGGGAGATTCCAGTGCCGAGTGTGCTACTCATCATGGGTATGGATTGGGGACCGGACAGCCGCAGCCTATGGGTGGGCGGCTATATGGGCAGGAGTTCCGGCGGAACTCGATCGGGAATTGTGAGAGTCGATCTTACGGGCCACGTCAGGACGGTGCTCGAAGGATCGAGCATGGCGGTCTGGTTTGCGGTTCCTTCTCCGGACGGCCGTCGGGTTGCCGTTCTGGCGCACACTGACAATTCGAATGTGTCGCTGCTGGAGAATTTCTGATTTCTCTTTCTCAGGAAGAAAGTTCCTGCATTGCGCACGTCAACTATCGCTGAATCGCCGATCCACTCGTCGAGCGTCGAGAAACTCCAAGCTCCGGGTCACGGGCAAACTGGAAGTAATCCAGAAGCGCCTGAAAAGTCGCGATTTCGGTAAGTTGCTCCCCAGCGCGTCGAGAAGCCCGGCAAGTTGCCGAAATTCCGTTTTTCAGGAACTACGTCCCGGGTGCGCAGACCGACGTGCGGCTCCGACTACTTCCGAATTGGCGACCATCCACTAAGAGCGATGCACTGGTAGGATCAATGTACGATGTCGCCTCTGAAAGAAGACTTTCCGGCGGATTTCGCCATTCAGAAAATCAGGAACGCCTCAGCCAATGCTATCTCACATCTTCCCGCCCACGAGATCGCGGCGTACTTCCGAGAGAATCCGGCTGTAGCGAATCAGCTGCCCTCCGGCAAGGAGTCGCCGAACAACGTACGCTAGTTCGATCCGACTTATTAATCTATCGGATCCCTTTAAGGATAAGAAGGGCGCGAACGGAAACGATTCGCTGTATTGTGTTGGGTACTCAAGATGCCAAAATGGAAATCCTGGCTGAGAGGAACAATAATGCAGACGCTCATTCAAGACCTGCGATACAGCGCGCGAATGCTGATGAAGAATCCCAGCGTAACGCTGGTGATTGTGCTTTCGCTGGCGATCGGTATTGGTGCGAATACGGCGCTTTTCAGCGTGACGAATACATTACTGCTGAAGCCGCTGCCCTATGCGCACCCTGAACGGCTGGCGATACTGTGGCTGCGCTCGCCGGGAATCGGGATTCCTCAGGACTGGCCTTCGCCGGGACAGTACCACGACATTAGGACGCAGAACCACGTCTTCGACGAGACCGCGATTGCGATTGGCGGCGGTTACACCCTGAGCGGAACCTCGAAGGCAATCAAGGTGGATGGGATCGAAGCCTCGTCGAGTCTGCTGCCAATGCTCGGAGTGAAGCCGATGCTGGGACGCATCTTTACCGCAGACGAAGACCATCCGGGCAAGCCGGATACGGTAGTGCTGACTTACGGGCTGTGGAAGGATTCATTCGGCGGCGACCCAGGGCTCGTGGGCGGGAACATCACGCTGGATGGCAAGCCGCGAACTGTGGTCGGGGTGCTCCCCCGGAAATTTAGGCTAGGTCATGAGGTGATTCCGGTGATCGGGGGAATCGACAAGGTGCAGATTTTCCTGCCGCTGCCGATGGATGCGAAGGAAGAGCTGAATTACGGGCCCGAGGACTACAACATTCTGACGCGGATGAAACCCGATGTAACGATGGAGCAGGCGCAAGCGGACATCAGCATTATCGCGGCGCGACTGCGCGAGGAGAAGCATCGTGACCGCACGTTCACGATTAGCGTGGTGCCGTTGACCGAGCAGGTGGTTGGCAATGTGCGAACCTCTGTGCTCATATTGCTCGGCGCGGTGGCGCTGGTGCTGCTGATCGCGTGCACCAACGTGGCGAACCTGCTGCTGGCGCGAGCGACGGGACGCCAGAAGGAGATTGCCATGCGGACGGCTCTGGGCGCCGGGAGGGCGCGGCTGGTGATGCAGCTGCTCACGGAGAGCATTCTGCTGAGCCTGCTGGGCGGAGTGGCGGGGCTGGCGGTATCGGCAGTTGGCTTGTATGTGGTCGAGAAGATTCATCCGGGGAATATTCCGCGGCTGGATGAACTAGGAATGGATTATGGAGTGTTGCTGTTCACATTCGGGATTTCGATTCTCACCGGCGTTCTTTTTGGACTGGCGCCGGCGCTGCGCGCTTCCCGCGTGGATCTGAACACGGCATTGAAGGCGGGTGGACGGAGCTCGACGAGCGGCGGGCTACGTGTGAGACGCGATAAGCTTCGTGGGGCGCTGGTGATTGCCGAGCTGGCGATTTCACTCACGCTGCTTGCAGGCGCTGGGTTGCTGATCCGCAGCTTTGTGCGCCTGGTGAATGTGCCGCCGGGGTTCAATCCGGACAAAGTGATCTCGATGCAGGTTGCAGCGACGGGGCCTAAATACAAAGACCATATGCGGCGAGTTCAGTTCTACAACGAGCTTGAGAACAGGGTGCGCACCCTGCCGGGCGTGGCCGGATTTGGAGCGGTGTCGGTCCTTCCGCTAACGCCTTCGGTTGGCTGGGGAGGCATGCAGGTCGAGGGATACGTGCCGCCAAAGGATGCGCCCGAGCTGCAGGTGGACAAGCGCTGGGCTACGCCGGACTACTTCCGCACGATGGAGATTCCGCTGATTACAGGCCGGTTCTTTACTTCAGCAGACACAGACAAATCACAGTCGGTGGTGCTGATCGATCAGAAGATGGCAGATCGGTTCTGGCCGAAGGGAGATGCGGTTGGCAAGCGCATACGGCAAGGAGATAAAGAGCCGTGGCTGACAATTGTCGGGGTGGTGGGAGTGGTGAAGCAGTACGGATTGGATATTGATACAAAAATGGTTACATATTTCCCGTACGCTACATGGATGAACGGCGAGATGTTTGTGACGGCGCGGACGACGGGTGATCCGGCGGCACTGGCGAATTCGATTATCGCGGAGGTGCACACTCTCGATAGCGATATTCCGGTGTTCGACACTGCCACCATGCAGGAGCGCGTGCATGATTCGGTGGCGAGGCAACGCTTTGCGATGGCGATGCTGGGTGCGTTCGCTGGGTTTGCGGTCATCTTGGCGGCTATTGGTATTTACGGCGTCATGTCGTTCCTGGTGACGCAGGGAACAAGCGATATTGCGATACGTATGGCACTGGGTGCGCAGAGGGGAAGGATCCTGTCGCTGGTGATGCAGCAGGGGATGGGGCTGGCGCTGATCGGCATTGCCGCAGGCGTGGTTGGTGCGCTGAGCCTGACTCATTTGATGAGCGGGTTGCTCTTCAACGTAAGTGCAACCGATCCAGTTACGTTTGTCGGCATGGCAATTCTGTTGACGATGGTGGCGCTGGCAGCGTGTTATTTTCCGGCGCGGCGTGCGATGCGCGTGGATCCGATGGTGGTGCTGCGGTACGAGTAAGATATCTTTCCCCACCAAGTCTGGAAGTTCAAACTGCTTGCGCCTTGCTCTTAGCGGATAGACAGATCGGCAGGATTATGAAGGAGCTTGGGTTGAGGGTAATGTCCGGATGGGCGACGAGCCGCTCAGAATCTGCCAGAGACGTTGACGACATTGGCAGGTGCGCTTGCTTCAGACTTTCGCAATCATCGGGGCGTTGCAAGTAAGCCCGTTCAGTGCGAACCAAAATAGCCGTCACGGGATGATGCATTTCTCAGTGAGGGCGAACGCAGGCAAAACGCCAAGCCGGTGCCATCCCATCGAGAAATTTGCCCTTACTGTCGTTTGCGCGCCGCCAACACCGGATTATTCAAGTCTGCTGCTAACTTTTGCAGCGCGTCAAGCTTGCGTGTTTTTGCCGGAGATGCCACTCCTGATCGGAGAAGTCACTGCTCGCGTATGTGCGGGTGAAGTAGGAGTACGTGGAGTACTCGAAATAAATCCGCGTCGGCTCAGGCGGGGCCTGATTATTCGCTCGAAATGACTGCAGGTCGGCTTGGTGGGCGAGACTATCCACAAACCATTCAGGAGGATAGGGAAGATTTTCGCACTGGGCTTTCAGGTCCTGCAGGCGAAACGTGCCCTCCTCTGCATAGTCCCGGAATATCTTGCCGAAAAAGGTGAGCGGGATAGACTTCATGGATGGATCCACGATGAGGCGGCGTTGGATGGACTGAACCGGGGTTTCCTTGTCTGCGGAATAGAGGTTCGCACTTACGAAGCAAAGCATCCGCCTCTGGACTTCGACACCAGCATCGATCACCAGGGATCCGTTTTCGAGACGTTCGGCGAAATTACCGTTAAACCTGCCGGCCACCATGGGAGACGAGTAAAACGCCTGCCGGGCCATGAACTGATCGTCCATGCCTTCGACGGTTAACGTAACCTGAAGCTCCAGCGCACCCCAATATTTCCTGTCTGCTGAAGGGGCGCTCCACTGGAAGATGCATGCCGTGCCGACTACATCGCAGGAGAAAGACACGCCGCCTAAAGATGGAGAGCCGAAGTAGTCGTCTCCGATTAATTCCGCCTTGATGACATGGATGGGAAGAGTCGTGCCGTCTGGTGAGGTTACCTGCAGTTGCGCCCTGATCTCATCCTGAGTGCCTGCCACGATGGTTTTATTCGCGTCGAACTGATATCTGGGGAGGTTCGCCGGCATGGTGAGTCTTTGGGATATTTCTTCCTCCGCGAGGCCGGAGTTCGAGAGCGATAGCAGTTGGCGAATGGTTTGCAGGGGCACGAGCGACACGGGAGTGCTGTCGGTTGACCAGGGATGAAGCAGGTCCCAGTCCCAGGTATGCAGGGGCCGCGATTCCGGAGGGTATTTCGCATAATCCTTATACAGGTTCATACCGCCACTCGCCGATGCATCGTCAATCGGCAACTCTGCGGGAGTGCCTTGACCCAATGCCGGGCTGGTGATCACGCAACCGAGCGCGAGTCCTGCCAGAGCTGATCTCAAATGGTTCTTTTGTATCCCGATCATGGTCGAATCCTCCATTCCGTTTGCGGGTTCGGGGGGTTGTTTAACAGAAGCCGGAGAAATGGTTTGATCGCGGCATCTTATGGACAGAGGGCAACGGGAGCAAAGGAATATTCGTCCACGACGACTGCCTTACCGTTGGAATGGTTGACGTGATAGGTCTTGAAGGGTGAGTTCCACAGGGTTCTCTCATCCGAATAAGGACCATTCCAGTTGCAGTTCTGTTGAAAGTCGCCATTGCATACATGGTCGTTGATCCACCAGCCATGGAAGGCAAATGTGCCGGCCCTGTCGTTGTGAGGAGGAATCCTGCTGTTGCAGTCCTGGAAGGATGCCTTGCGGTTGTGGCCGCAGCTGCTATGCAGGGCGACCAAGCCGTCGTCGCATTCTCTCTACGGGTCCGAAACGCCCTGCTATGCAGGCAGTGCACTGCGAGTTAAGCCCGCTTCCGCTCTGACGAGGAAAAAAGCTGCATTCAATAAGCCAGTTGAAAGGCTAACTACCGGTGGCGCCGCCAACGCCCCTGACAACCACACCCTGCATGTTGTTATGGTTATAGGCACCTCGGGCGTAGCTGGTTTTGAGCGACTGATCGATCCTGCCGGTCAGCCCGGTGAATCCACCGACGACGGAAAGCAAGCCGTTGTCAGCGATCTCCGAGCCACCGGCGGCGCTGTCGGCAGCCATGACGTGTTCAATGAGAATCGAGTTGTGTGCATAGTCGGATTTTGCGAGGTAATCCTCGAACGCGGCACAGCCGGCACTGTGGCAGAGAATCCAGCAGGCCTGGTTTTTGCTGGCGTCGCAGAGGGCGTCAATCGCGTTATGGATGACCGCCTCTCCCCCGGGCCATGAGCTGTCGTCAAAATGGTGATTCCAGGCGTCCCATTGCACGTACCAAACGGTTCCAGCTGTTGCCGGCTTGAGACGACTCCATGCGCCGGCCTGGTCGGTGCGGAAATGGCCATAGTGTTCCTTCGTGTCATGCCATCTTCCGTGGATGAGGAGCACGTTGATCTGGCGCCCAAAGGCTGGTGCTGAAGATAGAAGGATCGTTACGTAAGCGACGATCATGCACGCAACTTTAGCGGTCTTGGTTGTCATGCCATTTTCGCGAATGGGGAGATAGTTCTCTCCTGGCGGCGCAGTTGTCCGTAACCACTTCATCGTCATGGTGAATGTCCTCCGACTGGTCCTTGTTGATGCCGGCGCGCTGGCGTCGCGCATGGTGGCCCTTCCAGCGAGACACGCGCAACCTCGTTGAGTTTTGGCAGATGGGAAATAACTGCGAGTGCTTACGTCCACACTCGGAATGCGCGGTATGGGTACCGGCCTTAGCGAGTCGGATCGGATCCGGGATCGGCCGCCAGACTCTCGGGCTCGAAGTGGCCTGAATTATACACCTTTTTTGGAAGCGATCGGACGCTTGTTATCCGAGGGAACCTAGAGGGAAATAATGCCGACAAGAAACGAGCAAATTTTGCTCGTTGAGGCAGAGGAGCGGCCTTGCGTTTCTTGAGTTGTCGCGCGAACACGTGGTGGCCTGTTTCTGCATGCAGACACTCGTTCAAAGTTATTCAAAGAGCTTTAGCTTCTGCGTTTCTGCGGAAGTGTGGACGTATGTAGAATCCTCGGCATTTTCTATATCGAAAGCGCTCCTTGTTTCGATCTGACGACTGCATCCTCGTTGCGACAAGCCAAGCCAGAAGACTTGTCGAGCCAATCCACCGTTGTGACTTCTGCATCAGTACACCATCTCTTCACAGCAAGTCTCATCTCGGTGTGTGTAGGGTATGCAATGGGCCGCTCCAGAGCGCCTCAAGCTGAACTTTGACAGATGGGCGGAACATCTAAGGAAGCAGGCTCCCGTTGTAAAACAGGAGATAAAGGCGGCCGAGCCGTTACCGGTTGGAGCTGTGGAGCAAAAGCCGGCAGAGATGCCGCAGGTTATTAAGCAAAAAATTCCCTCGACACGGCCAACGTATCAGCGGCCTACTGGATGAGTGAATGCTTGGCGCTCAAGCTGAATCGCAAATGTGCAGTCATTACCTGTTAAGGCTATTTCTTCACGCAATATAAATACCACCCACCGTTGGTATACACCCACACAGGAGAAAAGTCCTTACACTCCTGATGTTGTTCGTTCAAACAGACAAACTCAATCTCGACTATTGTGTGTATAACACCCTTGGGGCCATGGATAAATTTAAACGCCGGTTTACATTCCGGCGACATCGGACAGCTACAGCTCTGACGGATGAAGACAACGTGACCATCAGGTGTACGTTCTGTCTTTGTGACGACAATACAGGGCGGATAGCAATTCACTATTCTCCCTAAGACAGCGCCACGTCCGCCAGGCATAAGAGTGGCCTCCCAAAAGAGGCTGTTTTCCGGAGGCTTCTCTTTCACTTCTTTTCCACTCTTTAAGACCGACTCCACTGCTCTGAAGCGAAATGCAGCAGAGTCGGGGTTTTCAACTCCTTGTCCAAATGCGTAACGTTCACGATAGTGGGGATCTCTAATTCGACTTCGTCCTTAGGATTAGTGGGACTCATAACTAAACTCCTCGGATTAAAATTGTCAGGGCCCATCGTGCGGCAGCAATGCTACCACAACGATTGTCACTTCGAATGGATGTAAGTTGCCTAATTTTTCATAGGTGAGTTATGTCCTTAGACGTGAGCGACTTTCCTCTAAATCTCGATCCGGAAGCGATTCCGCAGATTCCCATACCGGAGCCGGAGAATATCTGTGCAGGCGGTACGATTACCTGGCGGCGTCAATTTGACACGTATCTGCCGGGCGGAGGATTCTCGCTATCCTATGTTTCTTGGCAGACTTCGAGTTATTCGGTAAACGGCTCGATGATGCTAAGCGGACCGAATACTCTCTATCTCTGGCACGTAACTTTCACCCTGATGCTGCATCGTGCGGAGAAAAATCAAGAACTGTGGCCTGCTCAGGTTCCTACCTTGCCTTCCGGGGGCTTTCCAGTAACCGTCTTGCGTCGCGCAAGGTGGGATGGTCTGAATCGGTGAAACGAATTGCACCCACAAATCACTACATCCAGTGATCGTGTTAAATTTGCGGATCGCGTAGGAAGGGAATTTTTTCGCCGCGCTCAGCCCGGCTCACTCTTTCCATTGGCCGAATATGGCATTTAGCCCAGAGAACCTATCTGTCCATACTCCACAGGCGTTAGAAATGGAGATCGATAATGCCAGATAGTCTAATCTCTGATGTTTTGCACTTCTCTCCAGTCAGTGGCACCTATGTAAATGCACGGGCAGGAAAAGGGTATGTCAACGCCACAGAATATTCCGAGACCATCCGATTCGATGTTGATGGAACCTATCCACAGGGGATGGCCAGCGGCTCATATGTGCGCGGCCTCTACTTGGGTCGGCCCACTTATTGGATAGCGAGCCCTTTAAAACAAGTTGGATACTCGACCTGGGAAGGACCTATCCTTCAAGTGTGGGGTGATGTTTCCCTGATTCCGCATAAAACCGTCAACATCCATGTTCCGCGGGGCCAAGCATTCGGAGTTCATACTGGGCCGCGCATGACGGTTACGTTTTCGGGCGGCCCGTCGCCCGTGACCCGGGAACTGGTGTTCGCTTCTGCCTATTTCCATGACGTCACTTTTGAATTCGACACTGTCCAGGACTCTCCCTCGGTAACATCGATTGACACCTGCGCCCATTCTAATCGCCCGTCATATCTCCCGTGCGAGCGACTCACCTTTGACAAGGTGTACAACCGCGCGGGTGTGGATGTCACCCAGTCTTCCCGGCGCAGCACCGTTCCCCTCTCAATGACCGGAGGTGATTCCCGATGGTCGGACGGAGAATTGGATGCTGCAATGCGCAAGTATTGGTCGAGCTATTCCGAAAGCCCGGATTGGGCGGTTTGGACACTGTTTGCGGCTAGCCACGAGACGCCGACATTGCTTGGCGAGATGTTTGATTACTCAGGTCAGAACCAACGCCAAGGCTGCGCTATCTTTAACCAGGCGTTAGATGACTCCATCCCGAGCAATTATCCTCAACGGTCAGAGCATGTGGCCAGAATGCGTTTCTTTGACGTCATCCATGAAGTCGGGCATTGCTTCAACCTGCATCACGCTTGGCTCACCTATGATTTTGCATTGAATTGGCCCTTCTTCGACAACCTGGATGAGTACGCTACTTTCATGAACTATCCGCAACTCGTCAACGACTTTTTCGGCAAGTTCGAATATCGCTTTCACGATAGCGAACTCAAGTTTCTTCGACATGCGCCGGACAATTTCGTAGAGATGGGGGACGCACAATTCTACGGCGGACAAAAATTCTTTGAAACTGACGACGGCACGACGTTGCCGACGTGGAAGCTAGAGTTAACTCCGCATCGTGCAGGAAGAGTATTTCAATTTTTGGAACCAGTGACGGTCACAGTGACGCTCACTAATACAAGCGGCCATCTGCAGGTGATCGATGAGGCGATACTTGAAGACGGTGGAAATTTCTCCCTCATGATGGGTCGTAAAGAGGGTCGCGCCAAGCTATGGCGGCCGTTTTCACAGCGTTGCTTCTTGCCAACGCCCCGCGTCCTTCAACCAATGGAATCTTTGAGCGCTTCATTTTTCATCGGCTCAGGGTTGGATGGATGGTACTTCGCGGAGCCGGGCGCATATACACTGCAAGCAATCCTGAAGACAACTGACTCGGTTGTCGCGACGTGCCCCGTGCATCTTCGAATAGCGCACCCGCTTAGTTGGGACGAGGAAATTCTTGCCCAGGACTTTTTTACATGCGATGTCGGCCGGGCCATTGCCTTTGGCGCGATGCCTTCCGAGGACACAGCGGTTAAAACACTACTCGCCATAGTTGACCGCTTTCCAGACCGTTCAGTTGCATACCATGCCGCGGTCGCCCTCGCCCGGGGCATGATACGCGATCAAAAGGTTCTATTCACTGCACCTAACGGTGAGCGCGGGTTAAGTCTAATTTCCGCAGACCATGACCAAGCCCGCAAGCTCTTTCAACGCGCACTATTCGACAAGCCTGCTGCTGCGGCAGAGGCCTTAGGGGGCGGAACGTATCGGAAACTGGCAAACAGTGTCGCTGCGTATTCGAACTCAAGAAGTGCGTCCAAGGCTACAGGGCAAAGCAGGCCTCGAAAAGGCAGAACATAACGCAGCGATGTTGTCAGCGCATGATGGGCAGTGGGTGGCAGGCGCTCCGCCCGAGAAGTCCGCCATTAGATCGATCCCCGCGTTGTTCATCAGTGGGAATCAATGCCGCACTTGTCGCGGGCGAGCGGCTCTTTTCACTTCTCTGTTGAAGTGACCGAGTAAGGACCAACACGAACGATCTCGCTATCCATTGATCGTTTCCTGTCCAACATAGCGTCCGTAAAATGTTTATCGTCGCCTGAATGTTGGCCTGCTGTATTTCGTTCCTGTTGCACGAACATTGGTGCGCCACTTTCGTCGAGGAGTGACCTCACTAGACTGTGGGGGATTTTGTGGGGACCTTGGCGGCAAAACGAAGCTAAATCAGGGTAAATGCTCGAAGCAGAAAGATGCCGCAATTCATTGAATAGAGAAGTCTTATCCAAAATTGGGTAATTGGTGGGAATCGCCCGGATGGGCCTTCTAAGCCGGGGGTTGTGGGTTCGATTCCCGCCTCGCCTACCATTAGATTCAATTATTTGAGCGGCCGTCGTCGCCGGGATCACTAGCTGAGCCTGGGGGCTTTGTGGGATTGTGCTCAATCTGTATATATAAATTCAGTGCACGGCAAGAGTGATTTCTGACTCGTTTCGCCAGCTTCCCTTGAGGGCTGAAAACACCACTGCAAATGATGCAATATCCCCAACTGATCCTTGTACCGCGTGCAGCCCAAGACGAAAAACTCGTCTGGTTCTGAAGCAGTGGAGAGTTGAATTCCCACCAGGGGTCCACGTTTCTCAAGTTTCATTTGCGAGGCAACCACACTCACCTCAGTTTTCGCTCCGGGAGCAAGCAAAAATCCAGCAGGCGGGTCAACCGTGCCATCGGAAGCCTTCCCAACAATTACCTCTCTAGCTTGTGATCCATATGAGGTTGCTGTAACCATTTCTTGGTCAAATATGTCGCAGGCCCAGTGCGGCGATCTTTCTGCAAAATCGCTGCCCCTAAGCAGCCATCCTTCCGATTCGCCTTCTGAAGCTACGGATGTTCCAACATTACTGATCGTAAGGTTACCGGCCAGCGCATATTCATCATCTTCAGAAGGTTTTTGTGGTCCGTTAATAACTACAAATTGCTGCGCGACGATCCAAGGTCTATGCGACGTCTGTAATTGTTTTTCGCTTATGATGGCGGACCTTTGAGCTGCGTCCGCTGATATTGTGGCTTCTTCCGCCTCAGTTAACGCTGCATTAGCAGGTTTTTGTGTCTCAGCAGCCTGCATTTTTGCGGCAACTGCCAACTGTTCGGTCTGCGTCGCTTGAGTTACAGCTTGCTCAGCGAGAACGTGGGTATCAGCAACTTGTTTGGCGGACTGTTCGGTTTGCTATCGATAGAGGGAGAGTAGATGGTCAGTTTGAGCAGAAGATCCGCGCATCTCATTCAGCTGTCCATTCATCGTCTTTAGCTGGAAGCCGTAAATGATAGCCGCAACTATGCCAACCAGGGCTAAGCTCAATTGACCGAAAATATTTAATCTTTCAAGCCAATGAAGTTCTTTCCTGACGCTTCCAGTATCACCGGATGGCTCGGATTGCGTAGCATGGGAGCGTGTCGATTGTTGTGTGGGAAGGACAGAGGTTTTCTGTTCGACGGTTTGGGGTTGGCTATCGTCGCCGGCATTGCGGTCTGCAGGCTCCTGTTGCATTTGAACAAGCCCTCTTCGAGTGCGGTTTCGATTTTAAGTATGAATGGAGGAATCATCAAGCGAGGAGATGGCAATTCGCTTCGCCTCATTGCGGACATAAGAATATCTCTCCATCATTTGCGGCTGAAATCGTCTGACAGCGCCAGATGGTGGCATCACTTGCGTGGCCTTCTGCAATCCGGCTAACGAATATGTGCCGTTTCTAAGCCGGGGGTTATAGGTTCGATTTCCGCCTCGCCTACCACTGCGTCCTAGCGCGATCCCAGTACTGCGCGGCGTTTTTCCTTCAGCGTATTTTCGAGCGAGTCGGATGCAAAGGACTCGATCGTGGGACGCAGCATGGCTCCCATGCCGAAGGGGATGGACCTTGCCAAGGTGACGACCTCGCATTCGATATAGACTCCGCCATCGCGCTGTTCTACGCGCCAGTAGGAGTTCATCGCCCACAGGAATCCCAGTCCTTCGCCTTCGGGTAATACTTTTTCGTCCGGCTCACCGACGTCGCGGACTTCGCGCACGCTTACCGAACGCGAACGAATGCTGTATCGATCGCTGCTAAGCGGGAGGAAGTCAATATCGTGGATTGTGTCCAGTACGACAGTCACTACCTTGTGTTTCTTCAGGCGGTAAAAGACCTGAAAGTGATTCCCCCGGTGTGACATCAGGCGTGCCTGCACAATTTCCGGCGCGTAATACCTGGCATAATTTGCATAGTCCTGATCGATTTTCAGAACCTGCGCGAGCGTCGTGTTGGGCAGGAATGCGCCGCCAATCCAGTCCTCAATCGTTCCTCCATCCACCTGCGGGGCATGGACCTGCTGGACGGAGACTTCTCCTTTGCGGACGGCTGCGAGTCGCTGGCTGTCTTGATCTATCCAGAGAAAGCCGTCACGCGCAGCATTCTGCGCATCGAGACGCGTCTCAAGGGCAGCGATGTAGCTCCGATAGGCATTTCCAGCTGACTGCGGCTCTTCCGCATGGGCCGTAGCAGCGCAGACGATGAGAAGCGTGAGCAGGGACAGGATTTTCCAATGAATGGTGAGCAAGGTATCCGTTTCAAGCAGCCAGCGGGCACTACTCTCTGCTTATTCTCTACTGTAGCTTCCCGATCTGCTCGGATGCGCTCTGCTTTTCGTAGCTGCAGGCGTTCCTGGCGTCCGCTGTCCAAGCGGTGCCGTCGCTGTAGGAGACTTGCTCTAATATTACGCGGCTGAGTCCATAGGCGCGCAGGGTCAATGGCCGCGTCTGCTCCGTATTCCTGCCTGTGAGGGTCAGATGGAGCGTAACAGGTGTTGCATCAAGATCGTATACGCTCTTCTTGACCTTCAGGTCAGCGCGGATTGAGATGGACTCGATTTCCTTGTTACTCCGGTTCTTATATTGGAATGTGAGGCTGCTGTTCTCATTTGCGCGTTGCCATACCAACATGAATTGAGCAGGGCTTTCGAGGGACACATCTGTGAAGGCTACAGGGCAGCCGAGCTGCAAGTTGACGCCGGGCGAATCATGGACATCTGGAATTCCAATTGTATTGTTTTGTGCGGTGGCAACCGCAGTCGATACAGCGATGAGGGCAAGAGTCACGAGCTTCATTGGATGACCTCCAGGAGCGATGATCTCTCTTGGTCGCAAGCTTAACATAAACTGGATGCCACTCTCACTGCGGATGCCTTACTCTGCTGGGATGAACGTTCATCGCGCGACGCTCAGGGAAGTGGATGAAGCGTACCGCATCGTCTCCGAATATTACGAGGAGGTTGGTGTGGTTGTACGGGATGACCGGGCCGCGTTCGAGCACGAGTACTTTGTTGATGGAGCAGGGGTCTGGCTGGCGACGGTTGAAGGAAAGACTGCCGGTTGCATCGCCCTGCGCCGCCTGCCACCCCTCGAGAAGAGCGGTGAAGTCAAGCGGCTCTATGTACGGCTCGAACACAGGGGAAAGGGCATCGCAGAGGCTCTACTCAAGGCCCTGGAAGCATATGCGGCAGAGCAGGGACATGCTGCGCTTTATCTCGACTCCAAGAAGGACCTGATGCCTGCCATCCGATTCTACCGGCGTCATGGATACCTGATCTGCGAGCGGTACAACGATAATCCGCAGGCGACGATCTTTATGCGCAAGCTGCTCTCATAGCGGCTGAGAGTTACACTGAATTCAGTCATGGTTTTTGTTCTCGATAACTACGATTCGTTTACCTACAACCTGGTGCAGTACATGGGCGAGCTTGGTGCGGAGATGACGGTACGCCGCAACGATGAGCTGTCCGTGGATGAGGTAGAAGCGCTTGCGCCGGAGCGGATTCTGGTCTCGCCGGGGCCGTGCACGCCGCAGGAGGCAGGCATTTCGATCGATCTGATACGGCGCTTTGCGGGGAAGATGCCCATTCTTGGCGTCTGCCTCGGGCATCAGGCCATTGGAGCAGCGTTTGGCGGCAACGTCGTTCGCGCGCCGCAACTGATGCACGGCAAGACGAGTGCTGTGACGCACGACGGGAAGACGATCTTCTCCGGATTGCAGAGTCCGATGACCTGCACTCGTTATCACTCGCTGATTGTTGCTGAGAAGGGGCTGCCGGACGAGCTTGAAATTACGGCGCGCACTGCGGATGGCACGATCATGGGGCTTCGTCATAAGGAATATCCGGTTGAAGGCGTGCAGTTTCATCCTGAGAGCGTGCTGACGCAGGATGGCAAGCAGCTTATCAAGAATTTTCTGGAGCTTTAGCTCACATGGTTGTGAAGTACTGGCTGGTTGTCGGCGCGGCGTGTTTTTCCTCTCTCGTTGCGTTCGGTCAGCAGCAACCGATTGCCTATGTTCCGACGGAAGGCGTGACGGTTTCAGGGTCGCTTGAAGTCGTCAACGGCAAGGCCACGATCGGGAACAACGGGAGCATCACGGCGGGCGACAAAACCGCGGATGTGACGCTTGCGCGCGGCGGTGACCTGCGGCTGTGTGCTTCGACGACGATTCACCTCACGAGGGACCGTTCCGTGGTTCCGGCTACCGGAGAAGATTCTGCTGCATTAATGCTGGCGCTGGACCGGGGCGCGATCGAGGCCAGCTACAAGACCGGATCGTATTCCGATGTGCTGTTGACTCCCGATCTGCGAATCCTTGTTTCCGGTCCGGGTGCAGCTGATTTGAAGATGCGCGTAAACCAGAAGGGCGATACGTGCCTCGACAATCATGGCGACAACGCCCCGTACATTACGGTGACCAGCCAGTTCGAAGGCGGCGTTTATCGCGTGAAGCCGAACCAACGCGTGCTTTTTGAGCACGGAAGCCTGGAACAGGTGGTCGATAACGAGGCTGAACCGTGCGGGTGTCCTCCGGCGGCGCCGGTTGCTGTCGCCAGCGCGAATGGCAAGCCGATTGGCGGGCCTTCTTCCACTCCCGACGACACTGCATTTCCTCTGGCAGTGAGCGAGGGGTTGAAACCTCCTCCACCGCCCCCGACGCAGCCCGTGGTTCCCGCCGGGACACCGCATGCCCAGGTTGAGGTACCGCTTACTTATAATGGAGCGGCTCCGAATCAACCGACCGAGGCACCGGCTGCGACGCCACCACCACCGGCAACTGCTGCCGCGGCTCCGGCGGAAGCTCCCGCTGCCCAGAAACCGGCTCAGTCGGGCGGCTTATTTCATCACATCGGGCATTTCTTCGCCAAGCTGCTTGGGCGAGGCTAGCGAATGACCCCCGGGGCTAAATGATTGAAACTAAATATTTAATGGGAAGATAGCGGCAGCTAATTGAAACTAAAGTACTTACGGGTAAGTGTTTTAGTTTCAACACTTCAGGATGGCATGGCTGTTATTCGTGCTTTCCTAATATCTATTTTAGCGTAAAGAGGCATAATAGTACGCCAAACTCCCGCCACTTTATTGTCTTTAGGATGAATGGTTCAGAAGATTTTTAAGCGACGAGGGGTTGACAGAGGTGGGCGGAACAGATGGGATGAGAAGGCTGGAATTGCCCTGCGGGGATTAGGGTTTTCGCATAGCCGATGGATACATCCGGCTCAGTCCCACTTGTAAGTGCACCGTGCGAGACATCGTTGCTGCCGACATGGAACGAAAACTGATTCCATCCCGTGCCTTGCGTTGATGTCCGCAGCAGGCGTATCGGCTATAAAGATTCCCTGTCCAGTCTGCTGACTCGATGTTCCCGTACCGGTTGTGATCAGCACACCGCCCCCTTTGGAAGGGTGGCGACAGTTCAAACTCGGCCAGAAAAGTATCATGCGTGGGAATGCATTGCTTTCCGGCCTTGCGGTGCATTCGACTGGGCACCATTTGAGAAGGGAGTTGTGGTGGAACCGTTTCGGATTCATATCACAGATGAGGTGCTCGACGATCTACGGGCACGGCTACGCCATACGAGATGGCCCGATCAGGTGCCCGGAATAGGTTGGAAACAGGGCACAGACCTGGACTGGCTGCAACCCATTGTGTCCTACTGGATCAATGAGTTCGACTGGCATGCCTGGGAGCGGAGGCTTAACACTTTCGACCACTTCACCTGGGAAGGCATCCACTTCATGTACAAGCGTGCGGCTTCGGGCCGGGGGATGCCGCTCATCCTCACACACGGCTGGCCGAGCACGTTCCTCGATTATGTGGACATGCTGCCGATGCTTGACGATTTCGACCTGGTCATCCCTCGTTGCCCGGATATGGATTCTCGCCGCGTCCGGCCCAGGTCGGTATCAACTATCGATACGTCTCGGAACGGTGGCACCGGCTCATGTCGAAGCTGGGCTATTCCCGCTATGGGGCGGGTGGCTATGACTTCGGGGCCGGAGTGACGACGATCCTTGCGCTTGACCACCCAGAGTCCGTGATCGGAATTCATCTCACTACCTTGGAGTCGGATCTCATTCCAGTGGTGGACGATGCGGATCTGTCCGATGTCGAACGTTCGTACCTTGCGGTGAAGCAAAAGTGGGACGCAACGGAGCGAGGCTACAGCGCGATCCAGTCCACCAAGCCGCAGACTGTCGGCTACGAGCTCAACGACTCGCCTGCGGGACTGGCTGCATATATTGGCGAGAAGTGGCACTCGTGGAGCGATTCCACGCCGCCCGATGACTTCCTCTGTGCCACGCTAACCCTCTACTGGGTCACGCAGACCATCCCATCGTCGATGCGTGACTACTGGGACAATCGCTGGTTTCCGGTAGATCGCGCCTACGTCGGTACGCCCACGGCATTTGGTGTCTTCGCTCATCAAACCGTCTCTGAGGGAGAGCCGCCGCGCCCGTATTTGGAACGTGTGTACAACATTCAGCGATGGACAGTCTTTCCGCGTGGAGGGCACTTCGCGCCAGCCGAGGAACCGGCAGCGGTAGCAGGAGATCTGGTTACTTTCTTCCGTGACCTACGTTGAGACTCATGCCTCCGAGTCACTTGGCACACCTCGGCCTTCTCAGGGAAGGCCCGGGGCTGAAGCCCGTTTCTTTCGAGCCTTATTTCACCGGGCTAAAGCCCGGTGCTTCTACCGTGTTCTGCTACGCAGAACAAAGGGATACCGCCGACCTCTGTCAAAGAGATCAACATTGATTTTTGCCGAAATTGGGGTGACAGGCATGCGAGGCGAGATCACTCGGGATCCCGGACCATGCCCTTACCGGTTTGCAGACATTGCATCGGCAGTGCCAGCCGAGTGCGGCTGCACCTCCATGCGGCTCGGACCAAGTTGGCCGGGCCGCATCTTGCTACGCCCGCGCTGAAGGGGTGAGCGGGGCGGTGATGTTCAGGGCAGCTGTTGCTGTACCGTTTAATGTTGCCACAACCTGAAGAGTAAAGGTGTTTGCTCTCTGGATTGTGGGCACCGCCACGGTGACGGTTGTCTGACCTGCGGGGACGGTGGCGGACGCTGGAACGGTCGCAGCGGGCGCAGCGCCGACGGGTCCTATATTGCTGGACAGGGTAACAACTGCTCCTGCTGCAGGAGCGGCAGCGCTCAAGGTAATGATGAGAGTTGCGGCAGCGCCGCCAACGATAGAAACGGGTTTGAAGCTGATGCCGCTTACGCCGACCTGAGAGCCGATGGTGAGGGTTCCCTGCGATGTGCTGGTTCCGTAAGTAGCGGTTACCTGCAAGGTCGCGGATGGAATTCCAGCGGGTAGTTTGATGTTCGTGATCTGGAATGTCGGACTCGAAACAGTACCAAGGGTGACGGATGCGGGAACGGTTGCGATGCTTCCGGTGATCGGCTTACCGGTTGGGTCCATCGCCTGCGCGGTAAGGGAGACACTATTTCCGGCAACGAGTTCGGTGCCGACGAGCGTGAGTGTTCCGGTTGCGGTTCCGGGCGCACTGGGAGAGACGTTGACCGGGTTGGGCGAAAAAGTCACGGTTACGAGGGTGACAGGCAGCATCAGCCAGAACCACATCTCAAAGTCACCGCCTCTTTTTCCATCGCCGCTTTCAGGAAGACGCAATCCGATATGGGTTCCGTCGGGGTCCTGACGGGCAACGCCGAAGGCTTCTCCGTCGAGATAAAGCGTGGGATCGTTGAGAGCCCAGATGCAGTTTCCTTTGAGCGTGAGGCGCGCAAGCAGCCGGCTGGTGGACTGCAGAGCGGGCAACAGCACGAGCAATTCCCGCAGCAGAGCCAGCGTAAAGCCAGTGGCTGTCCATGTAATGCGGTTGATTGCCGGATTACTTGTGGCGATGCTTTCAGCCGCGACGCTTCCAGTCAGGATCAGCGGCTGATATCCCATGAGGGGAAGGTTCTTGAGATTTGAGGCAGTGATCGCCGAGCGGAGAGCAGTGTCAGTGGGCGCGTTTGTGGCAAGGGTATTTCCACCATCGGCAAGATTTTCGGCGATCACGACGGCGACAGCATCCTTCAATGGATATGGCACTTCCACAGTTACAAAACATGTGGTCGGCTGGGCAGATAGGGGATCGGCAGCCGCATCCAGCAAGACAAGAATTTCAAGAATCCTGCTGTTCAGGATCGACACATTACTGTCATTCAAGAGCGCCTGCGGCTGCTCATTCACATCGAGTATTTGAACGCCGGTGATGTGGATACCCTGCTCAGAGAGGTCCGTAAGCGGAGGAAAGGTGGGAAGACAGGAGGCGATGACAGACCAAGTCTGTCCATTGAATTGCACGATGGCCAAACGGCAGTAGTGACGGTGAATTCCCAGAGGCGGCTGCGCGACGGGATTGCCGGAGCCATCGACGGGCCACTCAATACTTGCAGTGAGCGTACGGGCAGGAATCATCCAATAGTCGCCGGTTGCATACGTACCTGCCGCAAACTGCACCTGCACGCCGTTTTCAAGATCGAGATATGCGCCGGTGGTGGCAGGCGTGGCACCTACTGAGTCCCAACGCCTGACCTTGGGATTGCGAGGATAATCTGCCAGGCTGAGAGAGGCTCCAGATGGAATTACCGTAGCGGGGTTAACGGTGAGCACCTGACCCTGCACGTTGCTGAGTTGAACGAGGGTGCCGGGCTGGAAGTTCAACTCGCGGCTGTCATCGGAAAGTTCAACCCATTGACCGGCAGCAAAGCCGAGCACGGAGTCCTTGCCTGTGCGGCTTACGAACAAGGTATTCGGGACCGGGCTCTGGCCACTGGGCGGAGCGATCCATGAAGCTACGACAGTACCATTGTCGCGTGACCACTTGAAGGTGGCTGTACCGGTTCCCGCGGTTGCGTCGCCTGTTCCCGCCTGGTGAATCTCTACGCGATAGAGTTGATTTTCGAGGCTGCGGTAACCAGCGTTTGCGGGGATGGAGCAGGGATCGGTCATTGCCGTGGGCTGCGCCTGTGCCTGCAGTGTTCCGGTGCCTGGGGCGATCAAGTTGTCATAATCGGACACGTCGGTGGCGCAGGTCACATTCGTGTTGCCGTTGGCATTGGCGCTTCCGGCCTGCAAGAGCTTCACCTGACACATTGTTTTTGACCGCGTGGTGGTATCGGGACCACCGAGGGCAACTTCGAGAATGTTGCTGTCGTCGAGAAAAGTGATATTGCGTTCCCAGACTTCAAGATAGGCAATGTAAGTTCCGAGAGCTGTGGGCAACTGGAAGCCCGGCAGATCAGGCTGTGCGGTGATGAGGAGATTGGGTTGCTCGTTCTCGCAGAGAATGCCGTCCACATAAGCGCGACCCGCGCTGATACTCAGGCTGGCACCATTGTTCGCCGCCTGGATCATGAAACCAGCATCATCCTGTGGCGCTCCGGCAGGGCCGATGACATCGAGTGCTTCGGTTTCAACGCGGTGCACGGTAATGGCATTCTGTTCGTTCCAGTCCGAGTCCAGATCGACCCGACCCTGCTGCTTGAGCACGCCATGATAGTGCTGCTTCTGTTGAAAGCTCCGGCGAGTGAAATCGCCTTTCATAAACCCCTCCTGATTACGTGACTCGAATTGCGCCCGCCTCAAGTCCAAAGCGCAAGTATTCGTCGAGTGCAGTCTGTAAATTTGTGGCGCGCTGCGGTTGCAGCAGAAAATTGAAGGCGCCCATTTCCGATCCGTTATCGCCGCCGGTTGCGATCTCTGTTGGACATGCGGCGCTGAGTTGCGCGTAGCCGGGCTGTCCAATATCTACGGAAGTAAACTGCGGGGCAATGCGCGCAATGATGGGGGCTTGCGCAGCTACAGGCACTCCGGCAAGCGCAAGATCGGGCTGGCAGTGATAACGCCTTCCTGTCTGCGATCCCACGGGCACGAAAGAAAAACGGAGGCAGCCGGTCTGCTGGCGCGTGGATGTAACGATGCCGGTGAAAAGACTGTCGCTGGCAGAGAGAATGAAGCTGCTTGTCGTTCCAAAGTTTGTGGAAGTCTGAATATTTGCGGTTGCGCCTGGAGCTGTTATCGCTGCTTTGGTGTTGTCGCTGGAGTTGCTGCTGCTGACGATGCTGTCGACGATGTTCAACTGCGCGGGTGAGGCCGGGTCAACGGAGATCGGACCGCAGATTGCGCGAAAGAGATTGATGGCGAGATCGCTGTTAGTCTTTCCACTTGATGACTGTACAGTGACTCCACCGCCGGGCGTGATGATTGTGTGGGACAACCCGAGAGTCGCGAGATTTCCCGGCTGAACGGTCAGCTGACTTTCAAGCAGCAATCCATCGATAAATAATTGGCCGGGGTTGGCACTGTTCATCGGCGCGCTCCCGTTGACGGCAACCGGACCAAGAAAGTGCGGACGCAAGCCGTTGGGATCGAGGTCCTTCGACGTTCCCATGGGGGTCTGGCGGACCGCTGCCCAATCGGCAGCGACGATCAACAGGCGGCTGCCTTCTGGAATGACGATCGGAGTTGCGCTGAGATCCTCCTGATAGGTAGAGCTATCGATGACTGCGATGACTCCGTCTGTTCCGGCGGCCTGTTCGTTCCACGCCTTTATTGCGTCGGTGAATGTGTTGAACACTACATCGGCGATGGCTGTGAGTTGTTTGCTGACGGCGACCTGCCAGCGGTTGATGCTGTTGTACGGCGCCGGTCCATTCATAGGATCAGAGAGCCAACTTCCGCGATCATATGGCCCTGCACCGATGTCGCCGCTGAAACCGTAGGCGTAGCTGACTTCAAGCGATGCAGCGGGCAACGCTGCACCCGCTGGAAAAGCGATACGTCCATTGATGGGGTCCACTGAGATGCGGACAGGCTTGGATACGGGGCTGCCCCCGGCGGACGGTGTGTAGGACTTTGAGGCTAAAGGACGCCGCCAGTCCGTGGCGGAGATATCGCTGATGTCGCAGATCATGACCTGATCAAAAGGAACGAATGCTCCATCGATTGCGATTTGAAAGATTGGATTCGTCCCGAAGTAAACAGGCGTAGGCGCAGCGGCGCCATCCACCTCAGACCGGCGGAGCGCCTCGAGCTCTTCGTAGAGAGGCCGCCGACGCAAGAGGCCAGGAACATTGATTTCATCAGCCAACTGCGTTGCGTCGCCTTGAGTCTGCGCGAGGTTGAAGAGCGGCGCGCTGATTCCGAGCGGATTGAATGTGTAACGCCCATCGGCGGGAGTGACTACGGCACGCGCATCGCCCTGATGCGTCGTCCCATGCAGATCAGTCTTTGTTGAGTCGCTTGCAGAAACAGGGATGGGGCCGATCTGGTAGTCCTGGAGGCGCCAGAGAAATATTCCAATGCTGGGGATGTTGTACCTGCCTCGCCCGTCAGAGATGTGGCGAACATCGACGGTGTGCGTTGCCTGCTCGAATGGTCCTCCGAGCAGCTCCAGGGCGTCAGCATTGCGAAGGTCAACAGTCGCCAGGTTTCCAAGGCGCAGATGGTTGACGTACTGCGTAGTGGAAAGAAGCTGGAAGAATTCAACGACGCGGGCAGGCCATCCGGTGACGTCGAAGGCAAGCTGCTCCAACATGCTGGCTGTGCCTTTGCGGCGGCGAAAATCAAGAGTGTTGGCGACATAGGCGCGAGCGCTGAAGGTGTCGGGACTGGCGGCATAGAGCGGACGCACGCCAAGCAGGTCGCCGATATAAGGGACGACCCACTCGGCACAAGTCTCAATGAACCAGTTCTCGTAGAGGTTGGCAATGTCCTGCTCGACTACGCTGTACTCCTGCTCGATAAGGGCGAGGAGTGCGCGGAGAGGCTCACCCTGCGCGGAATCGCGCAGGCGATAGACGGCAGGCATGAGATTGTAGAGGCGATCTGTTGGAGCGGTACTCATGATGGCATCTCCGTCAAGGTCACGCCGAGCGGATTGAGAAGCAGCAACTGCGCGGGCTGGATCGATCCGCTCTGAAAGAGTGCGGGCAGTACGGGCAGATAAGGCGAAGGCTCCGTCTGGCTGGGTCCGCCGGGATCACTGGTCATATAAAGCTGGTTGAGGTCCACGGCAATCACTCCGGGGATCGCCTGGATCAGCTTGAGAATTTCGGCAGCGGAGACCGACTGCGCAAACGCGCGGTTCGCAAAAGAAAAGGCTGAGGTCAGGGACGAGAGCACAGCAGCCATCACTACGCTCGATTGATATGTTGGCTGATCGATCAAAACTGATGCAGAGAGATTGAATGCCAATGGCTGAAAGCCTGCTACTGCGAAGTTCTGTACGGGGTCGTGCGCAAGCTGGATGGCCTGCACCATGGTTTGGTAAAGCGGATCCGACGGGCTAAGACTTGCTCCGCTTGCCGTGGCGGCGGTGATTTGTATCGTACGCGTTCCGCCATTCCATATAGCGACGGCCTGGGCTTTGCCGATTCCGGCAAAGGCTTGGGTGAATGCCTGATAGTCGTCGAGAGAAACGATCCGGTCCAGTGTGAGGACAGTGAGTGGCGCATTGCTGCGCGCGTCGGAGAGGCTTTGCGGATCTGCGCCGCCGCTCGCTGCAAGCGGATTGGTGACTCCTCGTAAGCCCGGAGGACGCGACTGCAGCAGGGAGAGGCTGCCTGCTGCAGCATTGCCGATGAGGCCGATTCCTGTGCGGTAAGTTGCAGTTACATTTTGCTGCCCTGTTTTCAACCGCGAGGCTGGATCGCCAAATGTAACTGTGGGAGTTCCATTATCGGCAAGGCGCACGATGTAGTCCTGATCATCCAGGGTCAAGCCGTAGAGTGTCGGCGATTCCTGCCACTCCAGCCCATTGATGCGAACTTGCAGAGTACTTTCAATTCCGTTGGGAGTTGGCGCAGAGACGTAGGTTAGAGGCGGGCGCTTGAGCTGGAAGCTCTGATTGGCCTGCGACCCATCGCCGCCACCGAGAACTTCCTGCACTGTGGCTCCATGCGTAGCGAGGGCGATGTTGGCCTGAATGGTTACAGTAGAACGTATATAGCTGTTGCTCAGACCACGGGTAAACCCGAGCACAGTAAAGCCGGCTACGTGAGTGATGCTTTCGAGAATGACAATTTCATTTGAGGTAACACCGGGGGGGTCAGACTGCGTGCCGCTGAAGGCAAGAGGCTGTCCCGGCGTCAAGCCGAGGACCATGTTGCCCAGCATGAGCTGCGTCGATCCCGCGGAAATCTCATCTACGACCGGCATCTCGGCCAGCGCGAGTTGCTGGCTCTGAATCCAAGCGCTGGTTTTGCGCACCGAAAATTGCAGGCTGTGGTTCGGGTCCGTTGAAGAGGTGAGAGACAGACCTGTGGCTCTGCCGTTGAGACCGTAGTCGGCCAGAGACTTATCCATCGTCACGGTGACCTGATAGGCGGCTGATGCAACATTGGGGCACTCAAGCCATATCCAGCTGCGAGTCAGGAGCTGCGGAAAGCCGCGTTCGAGAAAGACATTAGCGTCGGCGTATTTTGTGGTCTGGGAATCGGTCCAGATAAATGTGCCGAGCCCGCCATTGGCCGCGTCCCAGTCTCCATTCGGGTAAGGGGTACCGCGCAAATAAGCATCGGCTGGCAAGGTGCTAAATTGCGGGGCGTTGTTGCCAAAGAAAGCGGCTTTGGCGCCGAACGCATACGCACCTTCTTCAGAATCTGGAGCGGGTGGTGGATTGTTGACCAGCGCCACGAGATTCTCTGCATCCCAGTTGTTCATTTTCATGAAGGCCTGCAGATCGCCTTCGCTCACAGTTTTAGAAAGGATGTATGCGACGACGTTGTCCTGATTAAAGGGAACGTTCTGTACTTTCAAGTCGGTTGAAGGAAACGAACTCGGGATAAAGGGAGGCACGGACGCGCTATCGTCAAAGTCGACTAACGTGCGTTGTGCGGCCAGATCTGTTTCCACATTTTGCACGGTAAATGTCACGGTCTGTGTCGCATCGTTCTGCATGCCTACCAACAACAATCGATCGCCGCTCTTCAGGTTTGTCGATGTGCCGTCGAGATAAATAAAGTTCACCGGTACGGCGGGAATAAGCGACGTCGCCCTTTTCGTTACATGGGACTCAGATTTGTGGGCAACAGAAGAGGCCGCAGTATTGAACTTCAGCTTCCCCGGTGTCAGAGTTTTTCCGAAGATGGTTTCTTCAAGCACGAGACCTGATTGAAATTTCACCGGCTTGTACGTTGGCGATGTGAGATCGAGAGCCGTAAGAGGATTGAGCAGGAATATATCGGCGGTGGAGATATTCTGCGCGACTCCCGATGGAAAGGTGCTACTTGTGCCCAGAAGATAGAGCTGCCCTTTTACCAGAGCAAGATCCTGCTGGCGGTTCAGTCTTGGCGTCAGAGCGTTCCATTCTGCTCTGGCTTCGAAGTCCGCTGAAGTCTCAAATGTCTGCGGGACCTGGCCCGGCGCAGGCACGCTCTGCACCTGCGTTCCCTGCCGCACGCTTACGATTCCTGCATTGAATGCCGAGCTGCCGGGTCCCGCCGGCGGCTGTGTCTTTACTCCAGGAATGTTGACTGCCGGCGAAGCGGCGCCGATGATCTCTTCCACGGTGAATTGCAAATAGGCGCTTGCGGCAACGCCTGGGCTGAGTTCATAGCCAATTTCACGAGCGAGCTCGAGAATGGAACGGCGCTCCATAGCTGTACGCAGATACCCTTCATTGGCGATGCGCTCCTGATAGAACGTAAGGACGTCGGCGATGACAGCCCATGCATCGAGCAGTGCGATTGCAGGGTCATCCTGCGAGCGCGTTGTGAGCGCTGCCAGAGGATGCGCGCCTGCGTTGGGTCCATCCGGAATGGCATAAGAATGAATCTGATCGAGCAGGCGCTGGAGGAAGATTCCATACGTGCCGACGCGGTAAGCAAGCGCGAAAAGACCTGGACGATTATCGATGACATTCAATCCGGGCTCGCCCTGACAGCATCCGCAGGCGTTGAGGTCAGGTTTGCTCCCGTTGCTCATAGGCCACCTTCCATGAAGAACTGGATTCTGCCGTTTTCCGGCTCATTGGGATCGTTGGCAAGACGGGCGATTTCCAGACGCGACATGGTGATGCGGCCGGCGGCGACTTCACCCTGCGCGGCCTGACCCCATCTTTGAAAGCGATTCATCGATGGAGTGATGACGCCATTTACGACTTGCGGGAGATCGCTGGTATCAACCCAACTGACTCCTTGTACCTGCATTGCAGCAGCCACGATCTGGCTGAGATACACAGGCTGACCGAAGGTGAAACGATCGGGATAGAAGAAGCCGAACTGGCCGCTGGACAACACGCGGCTGCTGAACGTATCGAGAAGCGCTGCTTCGACGGCACTGCGGAAGTATCCGGGTGCGACGCAAACTGTGAAAGCGATGTCGAGCGGGACGAAGACGGGTGCTTCGATCTCGACGTCGTAACCTGCCAGCCGGAACTGTTCGAGGAAACTGCTGACCTCAGCGCGGAAGTCAGCGTCAACGGGTTGGCCATTTGTGCGTTCCACAGTTACAAACATCGTGTACCAGCTGCCCGTCCAGCGCAGAGTCGCCTGAGCCTTCCTGACTTCAGGATGCCGCTGGGCAACTGCGGCATAGTCAGCTTCAGTGACGGCACGCTCCTGCGTGCGAAGAGCCCACGGTGCGAACTGCCGCACTTCGTCGAGCGTTTCAGCGTCTGTTCCACCCTGCGCGGGCAGCGGATTGCGGATATCGATGATTCCTGTAAGGGGCGTGGCTGCAGTTGCGACAGCATGCGCGATGGATTCAGAACCCACGTTTCCTTCTGTGCCGTTGCCGGTACGATAGGCAGCAGTCAATCCATTGACAGGCAGAGCGCCGAGCGTGCCATCGCCAAAACGGAGGATGGCTGAGCCGTCATTTTGGGTCTCGATCACAAAGTTGAGAGCAGTGCGCGCGCTGCTCAGAAGATCGCGAACGGGAGACCATTGACTGCCGTTTTGCGCGAGGGTGATGACGGGTAGAGCCTGACGCGGATCCTGCGCGAGGACACCGACTGCGGGCTGGATAGGCTGTTGGCGCGCCTGTGCCTCATCGTAGACAACTGCAAATGTGAGGTCCGGATTCCGGAGCTGCGGACGATAGAGCTGGCCGGTGATTGGAAGAGGCGGCAGTGCTTCGGCAGGCTGCCTCAATCCATGATCGGCGAGCACGATGTTTCCCCGCGCCACGCTTACATTGATGACGGAAATCGTTCCTGTCTGGTCAGTGATCGCGGTTGAAAGACAGAGTGGAAATGCAAGCGCGTCCGACGCAGGCCACTCGACCTCGATCACCTTCTGACTGTTGAGCGGATCGAGACCTGTCGTTACCTCGCTTAGACGAACGACCTGGCGATGCGATGGATCGGCATCTGCTGCGGCGCCAGTCGCGGGGCTGAGTACTTCTTCAAACAACAAGAGGTCACCCGGTTGCAGGATCGCTCCGGCTCCGTTGTCAACGAGGGCGGCAGTGGTAGCGCCCTGCGGCAGGCAGCATTGCTCATCGCTCCAGGTGTAGAAGTCCAACTCATTCAATTCTGCGTGGGCTGTGGCTGGAAACAGGGTTTCAAAGACCTGCGAGCCTTCATTGATGACGGCCTGCAGTTGTGCTTCAGGCAGCAGGCCGCGAGGTGCGCTGGTCTGCGTGACGAGTTGCGTTCTTTGCGGTACTGCAACGGGAGAAGAAGCTGGAGCGAGCTTGAAGAAGATCCATGCGCGGGCATTGCAGCCATCGTGCATGAAGTAGTCCAGGAGGCGCGCATGACGACGAACGGAAACGCGCTGCCGGGCCGTACCGAGATAAGCTTCGGTGGCTACCGCGTCCTGGTAATAGCTCAACTGATCGCCACAGTAAGCCAGCAATTCGACGAGAGCGATTCCAATGTCGGCTGAGTGCGTCTCCTGCCACTGCGGCATAGTGCGGGCCATGCGGTCGAGAATGAGCTGGCGAAAACTCGCGTAGTCCTTGGCCAGATAGTCGATTTGTGAGGTGGGCAGAGTTGGAGGCGGGCAGACGTTCGCCTGCCGGCAATCGAAATCGCTGGGGCAGGCTACCTTGAAGGAGAAGTCGACAGAAGAGAGCTGAGGATCGAATCCGGCGGGCGGCGCGGAATTCGCGGCGTTGGTGACGAGGTTCAACGTGTAGGTCGAAAAATCGCCAGTCGTATTTACCGGAACGGTCAATATCTTGCCCAAAGCGGTGACAGGCCCCTGTACTTTGATCCCGGTGATACGCACGCCGCCTTCGATCACGACGTTATCGGAAGTCAGGTCCGGAGATGCGGGAACTCCATCCGGCTGGCCGGGCAAAGGGAACAGGAACGTCACGTTCAGAGTCTTCTGGTCCGCGGATACTTCCAGGTAGTCGATGCCATTCAGGACAGGGTTGCCCCCGGAGGTGGTCTCAAGGACTACGGCGCGGCGCTGTGGCTTGTGGCAGGAATATTGCGTGCTCATGGTCTAAGAGATCTCCTGCGAAAACTGAGCTGTCTGGCTTTGTTGTTCGCCACGGACCAGGTACTGTACGGTGACTGTGAGCGTGCTATCGTCGTTGTCCACTTGCACTGCCTGTAGCTGGATGAGATCGCCGAGAGCCTGCTGCAGAGCACCCTGTAGCGTGAACTGCAATGCAGCGGCGAGTGTGGTGCTGTTGGGTTGAAACACAGTTTGTAGTAGACCGCTTCCGAAATCGGGGCGGTTTACGCGCTCTCCGGGATTGGTGAAGAGCAACTGTTCGATCATGTCGCGGATGTGCTCGTCGCCGGGCACACTTGCTGTGCGTCCATGTGCATTCATCTGAAATGGAAAAGCGATATTCATGGCTCCTCACATTCCTGTTACGCGTGTCTGCGTCACAGCCACGATCAAAGGCGTTCCAGTAGGCGCACAGATGGCCTGGCTGTCCTGCAGCAATAGCGGCAGACTATCTGCGAAAACCCGGGTTGCTCCGTTCACAAACTGCGCGGTGACACAAGGCCCATTCGCAGCGGTCGGAGGAGGAAGCGCACATCCGGAGACGACGTAAGGAGCGCCCAGTGCTGTCACGGGCTGTCCACTCACCAGTACTCTTGACTGGACGGCTGTAGGCTGCGCCTGTCCTCCATGTGCGCACATCACAGTCGCTCCGAGATGCAGCAGAAAGCCCGGCATTCTATCCTCCTTTAAATCACTGTGAGAGCGCCTTCGTTAATGACGACGCTTGGGCCCGTCATCTGAATAGTCGCTCCCTGCCCGTTCGTGATTGTGATTCCGGTGTCATTGATAAGAATCATTGCGCCTGTACCGCTCATCAGCATGATGCCTCCGGATGGACCGGGGACATCGCTCACTACGATTCCGTTTTGCAAGGGAGTCTGCATGACAAGGCCTGGGACTCCGGGCACCAGCAGATGCGAAAGAGCGGGCACTTCCGCTGCAGATCCCCAATAGACGCCTGTCCAAACCGGGTAATCGATGTCGCCTTGCTCAAACTCGATCCACACCCCGGAGCCGACTACGGGGACGCTGAACAGTCCCATCTGCAATCCGCCGATGGGGAGCGCCGGGAGAGCCCAGCTGGTGAGAGCGAAGCCGGAAACGTCCGGAGCCATGACCTGAATGCGGCCACGCTGCTCGGGATCGACATTGTTGACGACCGTGCCTCGATACTTGCCGAAGAATTTACTGGTGTCGCTCATACGGGAACACTCGGAACCGTGGAAATAAGACCGTTGCGGCCAAGCGTGAAGTTCTGCTTGTACTCTCCGCGTTTGATGTTGTGGGTGACGCTGGTTACGTAATAGAGCCCATCGAAAGGAGTGCCTGCTCCGCGCACCCCCACAAGCGCCCGGGCCTGCAGGATGTTGCCGTAGATCATCGTGTCGAGCGCGCCGGTTGCGGAGACGGCGTCAGCTTTTTTTGCCGCCCTGGCCATGCCGATCAGGACTGCCTGAATAGGAGAAAGCCTGGCGGTTCCATCCATGATCGGAAACTGTTTGGGAATCGGGGGAATGAGCCCAAGCGGCGGGCTCAGCGGTGTGATATCAGGAATGGGAATCGGAATGGTGGCTTTGGAATACTGCTCCTGTATGTAGACGAACGGGAGCGTGGCGCTGTCGCCGTTGAAACTGAAGTTCAACGACTCGACATTGGTGTACGCATCCATATCGAGATTGAGCGCAGGCTGCGGCACGCCGACCTTGATGTCCGGTCCCCAGTACGCGATGCTCGTGCCCGGAGTCGGTCCGGGTTTGATGAAGAAGGTATAGCCCACGTCATCGGCGAGCTTCTTCACATAGGCAAGGTCTTTCCCCTGCTGAATGGGAATGCGGTCGATGGGAATAGGAACGTCCAGCATGATGCTGGGAATGACCATCGGAACCACACCAAAGATGGCGTACTTGAGAAGTATGAGCAATACGCGCGCTTCGGGGGGCATGGCGGGATACGGGATGCCGGTGAAGTCGATATAGTCCATCACGCGGGTCAAGTCTTCGCCGGTGATCGTCAGCACAGGGCTCTGCGAACCACTGCCGGGCGTGATCTGATGATCGGTTATCACGCCGTCGATGAGAACCTGCGGGGAGCCGTTGATCGTCAGGTAGATTACTACACGGACCAACGGAATCTGAGCACCCGAAGCCAGTAGAAAGAGAGTGAGCAGCGGGGAATTTTTATCGATCGTAAATTGCAGCTGAAAGGCGCTGGGCCCATCGGTTCTGCAGGTCACCTGGACGCTGGTCAGCGCATTCAACACATCCGCGGAAACGGGCACGGGTACGCCGGAGCCGATCATCAACGTCAGGTTGATGCCTTTAAGAAGCAATCGGCCCTCCATTGATTCCAGCAGGCAAGCAGATGCGAAGCACCTTACCGACAGTTGCGACGAGGTCATCGGGACGCATGGCTCCGTTGGCGTCGCAGATACGCCAGAAGAGTTGCGGATTGCCGAGATACTGTGCGGCAAGGACATCCAGACGATCACCCTGCACGACCGGGTGCTGCTGCAGCTGCACAAGCTGGGCAGGTTGAGGAACGAAGCGGCGCTGTACGTAGGCGATTGTGGTTCCATCGGGCGTCACGAGCGTCGACGTGGCGATGCCGACATAGCGGCTGTTCATGGCAAACAGGCTGGGCTGCAAACCTGCAAACTGAAAGAGCGCCTGCATTGAACTTGTGGAGTTGGCAGGAACAGAACTCATGAGATGCCTCCGATACCGAGTGCGCCGAGGCCTCTGCCCTGACTCAAGGATGCGAGCTGCTCCTTCTGCTGCTGATAGACCATGTAGAGGTTTCCGCCCTTGTCGTCGAAGCCGAGATCGTCGACGCTAAGTACGCGCAGCCCCAGGCTCACCTTTGCGCGGATAGGATTCAGCGATGAATCGAATGCCTCTTCGGTAACACTGAAGTCGGTGATGCGCACGGGCACGACGCGGCTCTTGCTCCAGACGAAGAGAGTGAGCGGGGCTTCCATCGGAGCGATCTCCAAGGTTCCGGACTGAGCGAGAGTGTTCGCAGTAAGAAGTTGCGCGCTCGTGGGATAGACAATCGTCTCAAGCGCTGCGAGCTGGGGGTAGATGCCGAACTTTGCGGCGCCGGGATTCTGCTGCGGGAACTCAAGCTGATCGGTGGCATCGATTTCGGCTTCGAGCTTAAAGGTTTCGATGGCTGGGCCTTTAAGGCGCAATGCTTCCGACCTGTCTTTCGCTCCCGGCTCAAGGCTCTGCGCCTGTAAAGTGCGCGTCAGCGTGTCCGGATTGTATTGAAGCGTGATGATGCGCTGGATGGCCGCGGTCGTTGGATCAATCAGCACGATGCCACCTTTCAGCAATAAGGGCGAATTAGGAAATGCGCTCATTCGGATCACTCGCTGTTATGGACTTGTCGAACTCACTACGCCGCCTTTGGAAGCTGTGAACAGACGCACCCGCACCTGACGGTCGTTCTCGTCCTTTGCGGGGGAAGCCATGTTGTCGCCACAGTTGTGAAGTCCAGCGCCGATTTCGGTGCACGACGCCGGCAGGCCTGGGGGATCAGAAAATCGATGAACGTCGATACCGCTCGTTATCAATACATTTGCAACGGAATTTGCGCGATCTCTGCCGAGTTGATCGTTCTGTGCCTTAGTGCCCTCAATCGAAGCCATGCCGGTTAATTGAACCGAGGAATTCGGATCGCGCTTCAACCAATGGAGAACCTGACTGAGTTCGTCCTGTCCACGGCTCGTGAGGCTGCTGCGAAGCGCTTTTTCTCCAGCTACTGCACGAGCGGGCTGGCCCTGGTTGAAATGGATGGCAAGGTCAACCGTGAGAGGCGTCGTCGGTGCCAGCTTGACGCGAAGGTTCATCTTACTTTCAGGCGCGTTCCCAGCATCTTTTGTGATGGATAGATCTGCGGAAGGATCAGGCTTGCAATCCAGGCCGTCCGCGAGTTGTCCGTCAGGGCAACAGCGCCCTGTCGTGAGCATGCGTTCAGAGGGGCAGCAGTGACGGAGATCAACCCAGGTCCCCTCGCAGCAATAGTCGCCTCCGTATCTCTTTTGCCAGCCTTTCGGGCAGGTAAGGTCGGCTGGCTTGTCTTTCTTATGCAGTTTTAACCAGGCTTTGTGGGAATCTTCCGTCGAGGGTGCTCCGACCGGTCCGGGGATGATGGGTTTGACATCAATGCCGTAGTCTCCCAACTTAAGCCAAGGTCGAACATAGTCATCGTCATCTCCAGACCCGGTCTCTGGCTGTCTCTGCAGCTTGATTCCGCCAGCAGAGTATTTGTGCGTGCGCGGGGCTTCACCTTCCAGAGTTGTGTGAGCCGTGATGGTTTGAGCGGTATTTTCTGCTTGCCTCTCCGCGGTGTCGTCTTCGCGCCCTATTTCCAGATTGGATGGCGAGACACGACCTGCATTTGTCGACTGCTGCACGACGTGGGTCAATTCATGTGCCAATAGCGCCTGGCCGGGCCTGCTTCGGGGAGCGAACCGACCTGCTCCGAAGACCAGGCTGCTGCCCACGGTATACGCGAGCGCATTGACGGCGCGCGCCGATTCCGCGGCCTTCGCATCAGCGTGTACACGAACCTTGCTGAAATCGTGACCGAAACGCGATTCGAAAAGATCGCGCGTCCCAGCATCCAGTGGCTGTCCTTGCGAACGCAATACATCGTGCACAATCGGCGGCGCTGTTGTGCCCGAGACCGAGCCAGCTGCTCGCCGTTGCAGCTTTTTCTTTTTGCATTCTTCGCACTCGCCTTCATGGGCGGAGACTCCGCCGCACGCGCATTTGCGCTGCAGTAGCATGCCAGCTGTGTGAAGCAGCATCTGCGATTTCGCAGGGCTCTTTGCCGGAACTATCGATCGTGCGCTCATTGACCTGTCCGTGCCCCTCTCGACCGCTGATATGGCTGTACATTCTGCCGGGTTGAGAGCTGCCGGTGCAGCTGTCGCGCCAACTGCGTGCCGACTGCGCCAGGCTTCGCGTTCTTTGCAACCTGAAAGGAGCCGGCGTCTAGACGCCCGATATTGATGGGTTTTATTACCGGTGAGGTGAACCCTTGTTCGGCCAGAAGCCGTTGCAGTTCGTCCTGCAGGGCATCGCCTATGTTCAGTCGATGCGTCGCCGGAAAACCGTGCAATACCAATTCTTCAATGTGAAGTTCAATCATTGCGGGCATCGCCGGATTTGCAGTTGCTCTCAGACCCATCCCGTTACCTCAGTGTCCGGTAATGGTTTTTCCATTTTTGTGAATTCGTTACGAGCCGCACGCAGGAGATGCGACATGCACACAGACTCTTCGGCATCTGCTGCCAGAAACGCCGCAGCCATGGCAATGTTGCGAATGTGGCCTCCCGATACATGCAGCCGCGCGAGACGATCTATCTTCAAGTCAGTTGTCGGTGTGGGCTGAGGAAAGACGCGCTTCCATATCTCCGCGCGCTGAGATGCTTCAGGAAAAGGAAACTCGACTACAAAGCGAATACGGCGAAGAAATGCCTGATCGAGCGCGCTCTTTCTATTCGTCGTCAGAATCGCCAGGCCACGATAGGCTTCCATGCGCTGCAGCAGGTAGCTGACCTCGATATTCGCGTAGCGGTCGTGGCTATCTTTGACTTCGCTGCGTTTGCCGAAGAGCGCATCAGCCTCATCGAAAAGAAGCACGGCAGCACCATCTTCAGCCGCCTCGAAGACTTGCTGCAGATTCTTCTCTGTCTCGCCGATATATTTGCTGATGACCTGGCTGAGATCGATGCGGTAGAGGTCCAGATGCAACTCATTGGAAAGAACCTCAGCAGCCATGGTCTTGCCTGTTCCACTGGCGCCGGCAAATAAGGCACTGATTCCCAATCCGCGCGCGCCTTTACTGTCGAAACCCCAGACGTGATAAACCTTTGCACGTTGCCGCACATGGACTGCAATCTCTTTGAGTAGCTGCTTCTGGCTCTCAGACAGCACCAGGTCGTCCCATGTTGCGGTGGATTCGATGCGTTGCGCGAAGCCGCCAAGATTTGGCCGGGCCTGCACGCGGCAGGCATCCCATAAACGGGTGGCTACTGTGTCCGCAGTCGGCTGCTCGCGGCCTGATGCCGGATCCGGGCGGCGATTTCCAGTCGCCTGCACTGCAGCAGATTGAATCGCGGACGGTCCCAGATTGAATTGCGAGATGATGGTGTCGAGCTTCCCGTTGAGCTGCGGGCAAGACGGTGGCAGTACGCTCAACCACAGTTCTACCTGCTCCTGCCGCGTCGGTTTATCTACTTCGAGAAGAACGACCGGCCGCCACGCAGTCTTGCGCGCGCTGCGCGTAGAAACGATCAACGGGCCACGCATCGATTCCATGAGGCGTGTGATTACTGTCGTCAAATGGGCATCGGGATGGTCGTCATCGCACTCGAGGAGCAGAGCGCTCGAACCGATCATCGCATCGCGCTCCCAGAGTCGAAGCAGAGTCTCGATGTCCCCCATTCCCTGCGGGAGACTCGATGCGGTGAGCACATGTAATCGCAGGCTCAATCTTGCGCATGCGTCAGCCGCGATTTCCCGTTTGCTCGCAATGGCGTTGCCGCACAACTGCACGATTGGCAGAACGGATGCAGTTGCGGCATTTGACCAGGAAGCAACGACCTGATCTGCTATGGCAAGATGCGAAGGAGGGAGCGCATTCGTTGTATGAACTGGCTGCACCCACGGCTGCAAATGCTCATCAAGACAGCTCAAGCCCGCCAGATAGTGCAACACCGGTTCCTGAATACGCAGCGCGCGAGTGGCCAGCGTTTCGCCGGAGGCCATTGCCAAAAGATTCCACCGCCGCAAGGGAGCCATGGGAGTAAGCGCGCTCCAATGTGCGTCCGAGAAAATCGAGAGCGCAAGGCCGAACGTTGGCTGCGTTCGCTGAGCATCTTTGTGCGCGGCTGCATAGAGAGCGAGGAAGCGCGCATCCATTTCCGCGCCCGCACACATCAGCAATACCTTGCGTTCAAAAGTCGAGAGCTCGAACAGATCGCAGATAATTTCAAGCGCTGGTGGATGCGGGAAAGACCAGCCGATTTCAGTTGCGAGGACTGATGCTTCAGAGGGATTGCCGTCGTTCTCCATCGCGCTGTCGTGCTGCGGAATGGCTCTTTCAATTTCAGCGTGCAATGTTGCGAGCACTGCCGCAAGGTAGGCCTGATTGGCTTCATACCATGTTTTTTCATTCGCGTCGGTCATGGCATCGTCACCGTTGGGCCTGTAAATTGATGTGTCCCGGAATCGAAATTCAGAATGCTCTCGGCTCCGTCAATCTGTACGCGCGCCAGATAAGTTCCCGGGGGAACGCCAGCGATATTGATGGTGATCTGGTTCGACTCGGCAGCAGCGATCACTGGAAGCGATGTGTAGGCCGTTGAGGGTGTCACCGTGAGATTGTTTAGTGACAACACCGCTCGCTGACCTTGTCCGATGTTGGGAGAGAGCGTCAAGGTAACGGCGGCACCGTTCGGCGGCGGCAAAGCAACAGCGTGCGCTGCGGTAATGGCAGGGTGTAGGACAAATGGCGCTATGTTTGATTCCAGTCCGCGATGCAGAACGGGCGGAGTTCCCATCAGACTCTTTTGCAGTACCTGAATCCCTTTGAGTCCGGCATGAATCGTCGCGGGCACCAGCAGCGTGATGTTCTTATCGCTCACGCTTGCCGGATTCAGCTCCTGATCTTCGATCAGGAGAAGCGTGCTTTGTCCGCGCAATTGCTGACCCTGGATCAGCAGCGTCGAACCAGAAATGACCGGCTGATCTGCACCCGCCTGCGAGATGACCTGGCTGATATTCGGCACCTGGAACGGGATGACATAAAGGTTACGAGCTAAAACGGGCGGAGCTTCCTGCGGGCTGTCGCTGCTCTCCATCAGAACCACAGAGGCCTGGTAGGCAGCGGAGAGACTGTATTCGACCTGAAAGAAAACGGACCACAGTTTCGAAAACTCTTCCAGAGACAGCGCTGTCGGAGTGAAGCGGATACGCTCTGCCTGACTCTCCAGTTGCGAGCCGGCGAGAAAGCCGAAGGATGTGACGGCGCTGTTGATGTTGTCTGTCGACAGCAGAGGCTGAGAGTGAAGCGCCGTCGCCACAGCACCCATCAGCCGCTGTGGCTCGAGTTGTGCGTCGTTGCCGTGAAACGTGAAGAGGTAATGCAGGTCGAAGGCTGCCTGTGGACGTTGAGAGAGAGAGCCATCGGGTCGGCGCGTGGGTAGATCTGCATTCCTGTATGCGGCATTGGGAGTGATCTGATAAAGAAAAATATTGACCAATGGAGCGGCCGAGCTACTGGCGTCCGGACGATTGAAGCCGACTGAAGCGCCTCCAACGGCTTTGGTCACTGGATCGGTCAAGAGCTGCTGCAGGGCAGCGGTGACGATGGCGATGGCCAGATAGTTGCTCATCGCTTACCCTCGCTGCGTTGCTTCAAGTATTCATCCAGTGAAAATGCGCTCGTCTTTCGCTGCGGCGTTGCGGCAGAGGTTGGTGAGGAAGCTGAAAACTGGGCACGCACATCAATGCGCCCAATCGTCACGCGAATGATCGGCGATTGCGGTTCGTTGCCGTGCGAGAAATTGTCTGGCTGCGTCAGTCGTCGATTTGTTTGGATCGCAGCTCCAGGGCGAGATCCAGAGAATGCAGGGAGTGACTCTGTGCTGTTCGCTTCCAGAATTGGTGCGCGTCCAAGTCGCGCGTCCAAGGTCGAGTCATGCAAACGCGCATTGGGTTCATCGGCAAATGTTTCAGGCAGCATCTTCGATGGCTGCAGAGGCGGGCGGCTGTTGGCAGGATGCTGAAGGGGCTGCACCAGGGGATTCTCATCCGGGGATGCGAAATCAAAGCCTTCCAACGATCTCGGCAACGTCGCCTGTCGTGCGCTATCTGATGAAATCTTTTCAAGGATTGGTTCGGTTCTCATAGGCTCGACAAAACCCGTGCGCGTTGTGCCACCTTCCATGCGGAGATCAGGTGTGAATACCGCGGGCACCACCGGCTGCGCAACCGGATTTGCGCCAATCGTGCGGCCCGCAAGGCGATGCAGAAAGTTGCTCATGACACCGCCATTTCAAGGTAGGCCTGACGGCGTCTCGCAGTCAGGGCGAGAATGTCGTGCTCACGCCATCCATAAGCTCTCGCCAACGTGTGCACTTCGCGTAGCAGCCGCTTAGCCATCGCATTAATTTTTGCCCACAGAAGATTCTCGATATCGAAGATGACCTGCCAGGCATGGCGACAGGCACAGCATGTGAGGTCAATGACTGTGTCCGCTTGTGGATCGGCGGCGGCCAGATGTGCGGCAATCTCCTCGAAAGTTGAGTCCGGCAATGTTTGCAGCTGCACCGGACTTCCATCGCGGGAGGCATCCAGAACACATCGTTCCAGAAGCATTCGGTAGGCAATCGCGGCATCAGAACATTCGCTCAACGCACGGAGGTCCAGGCTGTCAGGAAGACGCAGGTGTAGGGATGCCTGTTCAGTTTCCAGAACCAGAGGCATCTCCATTCCCGATGCCGTCAAGGTCAGATTGCTGGTTAACATCTGATATTCGAGTTGTTCGCCACATTGGGGGCACTGGGCGAAGCATTCAATCGTTGGTCCAAACAATTGCTCATAGACTTCGAGAAGCCGCGCATCGCGCCGTCCAATACTGAGCGCAGCGAGCTTTTCCCGCTCCTCTCCGGAGCATGCGGATAACAAAATAAGAGCCCGGTCGACCGGGTGTTTCTCTGTACCCCGCTCCCACACCTGCACGAGCTCTGAAGCGGACAGGCCGCGCATTCGCATCATGGACTACGCTCCAGCGGGTACGGTAAAGCTGGGTTCCGTGGGCTCCGTCACGTTGGTGTCGCGCTCCCAGCCCTCGTTCTCAAGCTTGATGTGCTGGATCGCTACGGCGTTTGCATTCGCATCCAGATCGGGGAGCGCCTGGAACTCCGAGACCCAGCAGCGATACACCTTATAAGCAATCGCCAGTTGGCCCGCCTCGTTATAGAACTCGATGATGATGTCTTTGCGGAAGCTGGCGAGAGACACCTCAGAGCCCAGGCCCGCACCGAAGTTCCACACGCGGTTTGCCCACTGCTCAAACGCGATGTCGTGCGTCACTCCACGTTCAAGAGTGATGGCGTCAAATTCAGTCCGCGCCGGGGATTTACGGCTGCTGCTGGGATCACCGCCTTCGCGATGTTTCACGACTTCCGTTGTTTTCTTCAGGCCGCCTACCTTGCTGACGCCTGCAACGTATTTACCGTCCCATTTCACGCGGAACTTGAAGTTCTTGTAAGGGTCGAATCGTTGTGGATTGGCGCTGAATTGAGGCATGCTGATCTCCTTAACTTGCCGTCTGCCCGGCCATCTGCTGGATCTGAAGGATGACAAATTCGGCGGGCTTCAAGGGCGCAAAGCCGACCACAATGTTGACGATCCCGTTGTTCTGATCGGTGGGAGTGGTGGTGTCGCTGTCGCATTTCACGAAGTACGCCTGTTGCGGAGTCGTCCCCTGAAATGCGCCCTGACGGAACAGGGTCTGCATGAAGGCGCCGACATTGAGGCGAATCTGCGCCCACAACGGTTCGTCATTGGGTTCGAAGACCACCCATTGCGTGCCGCGGTACAGGCTCGTTTCCAGATACAAGGCGAGTCGCCTGACGGGTATGTATTTCCATTGCGAAGCAGCCTGATCGTTGCCTTGCGTGGTGCGCGCGCCCCATACCACCGTGCCGTAGACACTGAAGTTGCGAATGCAATTCACTGCCGCGGGATTCAGTACGCCGTTTTGCGCATCGGTAAGCGAGACAGCTACGCCAGTTGTTCCAACCAGTCCGGTAGCCGTTCCGGCAGGCGCTTTCCATACACCCCGGCTCGCGTCCGTCGCCGCATACACACCAGCTACGAAACCGCTGGGCGGATAATTGCGGGAGATGTTCTGGTTGAGAGGATCGGGCGCCTGAATCCAGGGGAAATAGAATGCTGCGTTGGGACCGGGGATCTCCGGCCCAGTGGCTGCGACCGTTTGCACATTGGTGACATTGGGATCGGAGTCGGCGATGAGGAACGCACGGCATCGTTCGCAGCATGCCTCCAGGCCCTGCAATACACTGGCCTTTGTTTCTCCCGGGATGCAAAGCAGATTAAACAAATCGATCTGATCGAGAACGCCGTCCTGCGCGTAAAGAGGAGCCAGAGCTGTTTCAAAATCGGAGGTCGTGGGATGAAGCACAGTGCCATCGGCTCCGGCTGTTCCCGTGCCAAGCTTCGTCGTTCCAGTAGCAGGGATTGTTGTTCCACTGGCGGAAACCGCGATGTAGTTGGAGCTGTTGTTGATCACATCCGCGACGAAGCGTCCCTGCGGGTCCGGAGTAGAGATGCCAAGATTCTCAAAGGACTCAACCACTGTCGGAGCGGGCGGAGGCGATCCGGCAGGAGTGTAAAGAACCTGCAGGCGGAACCTGTTTGCCCCGCCACTCGGATTTGTAATCCCGATGGAATAGTCATTTCCCCAGCCTCCGGCACTGCTCGCGGTCACGGTGAGCGATCCCAGGGTGTCCGATGCCATCTTGGAATCCGCCGCGGAGGCGAGGCGAATGATGTATGCCTGCTGGCCACCGTTGGTGAAGAAGTGCGAGACGGCATATCCAAGGAGGCTGCGGGAATCCATCCCCCCATACTGGTTGTTGAAATCGGACCAGCTTAAGACCAGATTCGCCTTATCGACGGGCCCCTTGGCTGCCCATCCAATGAACACTGCAATAGAGGTAGCTACTCCGGCAATCGTGTGGACCCCGCTCGGAAGCTCCTCAATATAGACACCCGGATAGGTTGTGGTAACTGGCATGAAGTGATCTCCCTTTCTGGCTTAAACATCTGGCGACTGCAGGTTCACCGGCTTCATTCCCGATTGCTTTGTTGTGTAGCCTCTCTTGCTTCAGGACCCACAGTCCGGTCCAGGTTGCGGACCCGTCTCAAGCTTCTCAACAGCCACAACCACACTCTGTCGCCTGACTATGTCAACGATGGCGAAAAAACGCTCCTTCTGCCCTGAATCGGAAAAATCGACAATGATCCCTTCGAGTTCCTGTTCTCCTGCGGGAGCCACAATAAGAGCGTCCCGACCGGGGAGAAAGATGTCGGAAACAAGAAATCGCACCTTGTCGCCTGTTTGCGTTGGATTTTCCTTCCGATCGGTCACTTGTTCACAGCAATCAGCGTGACTTTGTGAGGTAAGCATCTATAGGACCAAAAAGGGAGATTGGGAAATATACGTATTCGCCCGGAGCCACGCGTCGAAGTTTCTCCAGTGAACAAAGAGGTTAGAGGAAAAATCACAATGTGAATTCGACGAGTGCAGTTGTCCGGATGCGAAGTCGCTGAGTGGCGCTGCTGACAGCAGTGGCAGTGAGGTATCTACAGGATCTAGCCCTCCGGTGCTTGGAATCAGCTAATTCTCAGTGGTTTTCACTACAAATCAGCAATCTGCGTGGCCTGCAATCATTTGCATCCGGTCTGCAAGAGGTGGCAGGTAAAAAGAACCGACGAAATGCTGTGGCTCAGGAAATTAAAAATCACCCGGTTGGTTACGGTGTGGGATGACTGAGGCCATGGACTCGCATCTTGTAGTAGAGGGTTCGCTCACTGGTCTGGAGCCGTTGTGCAATCTCCCGCCGCGTCGATCCATCAATATGGATAGCGGTTTCCAGCACCCGCTTTTCAATCTCCAGAAATGCCTTGGCATAAGAGACGCCACGCTGATTGATCGCTCTCCACATGGCGCTGGCGGCTTCTGCGATCGGGTCCAGGTCGGGGCAAGTATTTTCGGAATCGGCTTGTCCCAGCCAGTCGGTCACGCTTAGCGAAGTGCCCTCGATCTTCAGGAAAAGCATTCTCTGGACTGCATTTTCAAGCTCGCGGACATTCCCCGGAAATTGTTTGGATTGTAGAAGGGACAGCAACGGAGGCTCTACATCCGTAATTGGATCGTATAGACGGCTGTGCCGTTTTGAAAGGGCGAGAACCAGGCGCTTGAGATCCTCTTTCCGGTCGCGGAGCGGCGGCAAGGACAGATTCACAACATTCAGGCGATGGTATAGATCGGCACGGAAGCAGCCCTTGCGCACAAGCGGCTCGAGAGGCTGATTGCAGGCGGCGATGATGCGCACATCGATACTTGTCTCGCGGTCCGCACCCACCGGCCGCACGGTTCCTCGCTGAATCACATCGAGCAGTTTGGGCTGGATATGAACAGGAAGATCGTTCACATCATCCAGCAGCAATGTTCCTCGATGCGCTGCCTGAAAGAGGCCCTTGCGGTCAGAGACGGCACCGGAAAATGCTCCGCGCTGGTGCCCGAACAACTCGCTTTCCGCCAGAGCTTCGCTGATTGTGCTGCAATGAACGGTGACAAAGGCAAAAGCATTTCTCTTTTGATCCAGATGATGAATGCTTCGGGCCAGGACCTGTTTGCCTGTCCCAGTTTCGCCTTGCAGAAGTACGGTGATGTCACTCGCCTGCGCAGCTTTCTGTGCACGCTGCAACAGCCCTGTCAGTTGGGGCGAACATGTAACGAAGCCCAAGTTCTCAAATGTCTTCAGCAAATCATGGTTGAACGGCTGCTCATTCATCGAACCCTCCTTCCGGGCCGAACTCGCAGTTGCACTCACGATCAGCGTCGCGTGAAATCAGCAAATATTATTCTTTGATTTCGCTTCGAGCTGACCTGTTCGATTGAATACCCTGGCCCGGCGCAGCACGGTCATAACAATTAGTGTTATTTCCCTTGCAGACATATCTTGTAGAAGGTCTTTTGAAGATACTTTTGTCGCTTCAGCGCTCAGCGGGGGGTGGAGGTATGTGCCGAGAGCGACTCGTTTGGATGTGCCCTTACTGCGATTGAATCAAGTTGATACAACTCAGGCGAGTGACCGCTGGGGCTAAATCGCGTCAGCGATACAGCAATTGAGCAGTGGTCACCGTCCCCGGAAAATGTCAGCTCTCGAATAAAGCGAGCAACCCGGTCGAACTTTATGAAGCCGGGAGCCAACCAATCAGGCAGTAAACAGAACTACTATTGCAGAGGGGTCGGGGTCAAGCTATTGTGCTGCTTTCGAATGGTGGACACGATTGGGATTGAACAGATCCAAACATGCCTACCGGGTCGTGGAACTTGGGATTTGTCCCCGAGAGGCCAATCACCGCCCGCGATTCGGATAAAGTTATTCTGCCGCTTTTTTCAAGTGATGGGAATTGAGCCATTTATTGTGGGAGAAGGGCAAAGAGCTTGCTGTGAAGTCTGCAATGTTTCGTGAAATTGGAATGAAGGTTCACTTGTGCCGCGAAATTCACTTCTGAGATGAGCAACGAATGACAGATAAGTTCAAGTTAGACCGCCGCGATTTCCTGAGGCATGCAGCTGGAGCTGTGGGCGCCTCCACTCAAATTTCGCAATGGCCCATGCTGGAAATGCCTCAGAGCGAAGGGGCCAAGGGTAAGCAAGCTGCGGTCTATAAACCAGAAGAGGACATTCACTACCCACGGCAGTTTCGCGGGCGGCAACTGAGGATGATCTCTTTTCCGCTCGGCGGAGTAGCCGCGGGCAGCATCGGGCTAGGCGGGCGGGGGCAACTGTGAACTGGGAAATCTTTAACCGCCCGAATAAAGGATTTCGCCCATCGTATTCATTCCCGTCCATCTGGGCGCAATCGGGAACCGAAAGCCCTGTCGCGCGGGTGCTGGAGTCGCGCATTCTCCCCCCTTATGAAGGACAGGATGGTCTGGGTTCTGATAATGCTCCGGGCCTCAGCCGGCTTGAATCAGCCATGTTTACCGGGGAATATCCACTGGCGCATATCGATTTTGAGGACAGCGCGCTGCCTGTGAAAGTTGAACTCGATGCTTTCTCTCCTTTTATCCCTCACGAGCCGGACGACTCGGGATTACCGGTGGCGATTCTCGCTATCGTGTTACCAATCCCGGTCCTCGACTGTTCAGCAAAAGTCAGCATCGCGTATTCGCTCGACAACCCGGTGAAAGCGGCGATAGACCGCGGCGGCGCGGCAGGACTAAAGCCCGACGACGGGCGGCGTAATGAGTATCGCGCCGAGGATCGCCTCGCCGGACTGATGATGAGTAATCCGAGCCTGGCGGCAGACGACCCAAAGGCCGGCGACTTTGTTCTGGCGGCCACGCCATATGAGGGGACCGAGGTCTCGCACTGGCAGGGATGGCCGCTGGGCCGCTGGTGGAACTCACCGCTGCACTTCTGGGACCGGTTTTCAGAGACAGGGGATTTGGGCGCGCCGCCGGAGCCACACAACACCGTCGGAACGCTGTGCCTGAAGCGTTCGATTGCTCCCGGGAAGGCAGATTTGTTTCCGTTCCTGCTGGGTTGGCGGTTTCCGAATCGCACGCCGGACTGGTGCGGGTGGGACGCACCGCCTGGCGAGGGTAACTCGATTATTGGCAACTTCTACTCTGCCCGCTTCAAGAGCGCGTGGGATGCCGTTCTATACACGGTTGGTCACCTGGAAGACCTGGAAGCGCGGACTCGTATGTTTGCCCAGACTCTGCGCGAGAGCACGCTCCCGGCAGAAGTCAAAGAGGCAGCGAGCGCGAATCTTTCTACTCTGGCCACAACCACATGTTTCCGGACTGCCGATGGCGAGTTTCATGGCTTTGAGGGCAGCGACGACACGCGGGGTTGCTGCTTTGGCAACTGCACGCATGTGTGGAACTACGAAACAACCACCGCATTCCTCTTCCCTTCGTTTGCGAGATCATTGCGGCGCAACGCTTTTGGCTACTCGATGGACGATGCCGGGGCGATTCACTTTCAGGCAAACGCTGCCAGACGGCAAGGCGCGCTGGGGCTTTGCAGCGGCGGATGGCCAAATGGGGCAGATTCTCCATGCATGGCTGGACTGGAAAATCAGCGGGGACCAGGAACTGTTAGAAAGTACCTGGCCTCGCGCGAAGAGGGCTCTTGAGTTTGCCTGGGTCAAGGGCGGATGGGATGCCAACCGCGACGGTGTAATGGAAGGTGTGCAACACAATACCTACGATGTCGAGTTCTATGGGCCCAACCCCATGTGCGGAATCTACTATCTCGGAGCATTGCGAGCCGGCGAGGAGATGGCCCGTGTCGCTGGGGACGGCCCTCCGCACAGACTACGAGAGCGCTCTTCGAGCAGGGACGCCGCTGGATCGATCCAATCTTTCAATGGCGAGTATTACATCCAAAAGGTTCGTGGGTGGGGTAAGGACGAGATTGCGACAATCTGCGCAGCGACATGGGTTCGGAGAACACGCAGACTCCGGAATACCAGATCGGAGCGGCTGCCTGATGGATCAACTCGTAGGCCAATACCTCGCGACATTTGCGGACTGGGAGCATTGGTGTCACCTGACAATATACGCACTACGCTTCGATCTGTTTACCGTTACAACTACAAACGTTCCTGGACAGCACAACAATGTGCAGCGCACCTTCGCGCTGAACGATGAAGCGCGCTCGTGATCTGCGACTATGGAAAGGCAGAGCGGCCGTACATTCCCTTTCCCTATTTGCGGAGGCCTGACAGGCTTTGAATACACCGTCAGCGGTGTTGATGATGTATGGGGCATGGAGACGAGGGATTCGAGTCGTGCGAATACCCGTCTCGGTTCGACGGGGAAAAACGGAATCCCTGGGATGAAGCCGAATGCGGGCACCACTATGCCCGCGCAATGTCATCGTGGTCGGCTTTCATGTCGCTCAGCGGATTTATTTATGACGGCACCAAAGCAGCAGTAACCGCGACACCCAAAATCTCTCATGCCGGATTCAATTGCTTCTGGGCCACGGGAACAGGCTGGGGCACATTTTCATATCGGACGCAGGCAAACGGCACTTACTTTGGCATGAAAGTGCTGGCAGGTTCGCTGCGTTGCCGTTCGTTTGAGATATCAGCGTCCGGATTAAAAGCGGCTGTACAGTACAACGGGAGAGTGCTGCCGAATCAAGTAGAGAGACATGAAGAACATGTAGTGGTGGGACTTCGTGACATTTTGGATCTGCCGGTCGGAAGTGAATTGCAGATCGAAGTACGCGTATAAACTCGTTCCGATCATTGAATATCTTGCGTCAAGGAGCACGCAGATGCGTCTGTTTGCCCTCGTAGGTTATTTCACGATCAAAGCTTGTCGAAACGCCGGGGCCGGCTCCGTGATTCTCTCCGACGAAAACAATGTTGAATTGACGTTTGTCGATCATGCCTGGGAATGATCCAATGCGCGTTCCAATAGTAAGGGTGCCAGCCTTGTCATCCCAGCGAATCGGAATGATGGAGTGCATCCCCTTTTGGTAGTCGTAGGTGTCTCCGGAGTCCTCGTACAAGTCAAAGCTTCCATCTGCTCCGCGATAGATGCGAAGTTCTATGGGACCGCCGGGATTCTCGCTAGCATATTCGATCTCGGGGCCAAGCGGAAGAATCGAGCCGGCGCGAACGTAGAGTGGAAGCCGATCCAAGGGAGCATCAGCTTCGATCTCTTTACCGCCCTTTATTTCTGCTCCGGTCCAGAAGTCATACCATGCAGGCGAATCCGGCAGGTAGACGTTGCGATGAGTAGCGTTTGCCTTCAGCACAGGGCTGACCATAATGGCGGGTCCAAACATGAACTGGTCGCCGATATTCCATGTGTTCTGGTCGGTGCGCCAATCCATCACCAATGGACGCTGGATTGTGTAATCCTGATCGGTCACTTTCCACGCCAGAGAGTAGATATATGGCATGAGCCTATAACGCAGCTTGTCATAAGAGATCAGGATGGGCTCTACCTTGTCATAGGTCCACATCTCATTGTGAGGACGATGGCCATGAGTGCGGAAGATCGGGCAGAATGTCCCGAACTCAAACCATCGCGCGTAGAGTTCCTGATAGGCAGGCTCCTGAATAGCGCCCTTGTACGCAGGCCAGTAACCGCCGATGTCGGTTGTCCAATAGGGGTATCCGGAAAGAGCGAAATTCAAACCGGCAGGGACCTGGTGAGATAACCCCCAATACGTGCTGTAGACATCGCCCGACCAAACGGTTGCTCCGACGCGTTGCTGGCCTAGAAAAGCCGAGCGCGTGAGCAGGAAGACTCGCTTCCGGTCGTTAGTTGCCTTCCAGTGTTCTTGAATGCCATTTGTATGCAGTAAGGGGAATATGTTTGTGTATTCGGCGCCATTGCCTATGGCCAGTTGCTTATTGCGGAGGATTGCGTCTCCCATATGCGGCCAGTATTCTTCCGGTTCGGCGCTGTCCAGCCAGAAGGCATCCCATCCCTGCGCGAAAAGCTTGCCGGCAAGATTGTTCCAATAGTAGTCGCGAGCAGCGGGATTGGTGGCGTCGTAGACATGTGCTTTGGGCACGTCGAAGTTTTGCGCCGCTAAGTTCTTGAAGTTCTCAGAGGCAGGATCAAAGAGTCCCCATACTGAGATCATGGCGTGCACATGTTGCTGGTGCAGGTTTTTCAGGTCTTTCGGAACATCGTGGTAGTTAGCATTGAAGACCGGATCACCTTCTGTCTTCCACCAGAACCAGTCCTGAACAATCGCGTCGAGGGGGATGTGTTCTTCGCGGTAACGCCGGGCGATGCTCAGGATTTCGTCTAAAGACACGTAGCGGTCTTTCGATTGAAAGAATCCGTAAGACCATTTCGGCAGCATAGGCGTGTGCCCAGTCATGCTGCGGTATTGATGGATGATGCTGTCCATCTCCGGGCCGTAAATGAAGTAGTAGTCCACTGAGCTTCCGGCGATCGAGCTGAAGGAAAGTTCCAAGGGGAAGCGATTATCTACGTAGGTCAGCGACGCGGTGTTCCAGAGGACTGCATAGCCCTTACTGGACACAAGGAAAGGAATAGCGACATCGGTATTATTCTGACCAAGCTCAACCGTGGCTCCGCGATAGTTGAACATGCCATTCTGATGTTGTCCCAGTCCGTACAGGCCCTCGACGGCGTCGGGAGAGAAGCGGTCAGTGACGTGATAGGTGTGCGCTCCGTTTAATTCAACGGGTTCATAGGAGCGAGGTATGCTGCCTCCCTCGCTCAACAAGCTCTCTCCAGTGAGACGATGAAAGGTTATGTTTCCGCGAATGAGAGATAACTCCACTTTGAGCTCTGCAGTTTCCAGAGTTGCAGCGTCACCGGTTTTTGCAAATTGAAATTTAGCGCCTGGGCAGGCTTGCGCCGGTTCAAGCATCCATGGCTTCGGGGTGGCCTTCTCCGGCGGTGCACCTGGCGTGGCGACGACGTGAATGACCGAATCTCCGCACACAGTAATTGCAAGCTGTTCATCGCCAACTGTAGCGCGCAGGCCGTCTTCGGACTGATTGACTGTGATGACCGGCTGATCCGGTATCTGCTGGCCGGGCATTTGTGCGTGAGTGGCTTGAGATTCCAGAAGGCAGACAGCGAACAGTATGCTGCCCCAACGCAAGGATGAGATCATCTTTAGATTTCCTTTGATACCTGCCTGCTTTCCAGTCCTTTGCCAGAGACAGGAGAATGACGCGGCAGGGAAGATTTTCCGTAGCGGCAATGGGGAGGAATGATGAAACCGATGCAGACGCGCTGCTTTCACCATCGCTCCCCGGATCGCGCTTTACTCAGAAGCTGGCGCGCAGATGGAATTGAAGGCTCCGCGCCGGCAACTGATTTACTGAGTGCCCAAACAAAGAACTGTTCAAATCGGATGTCACTCCCATCAGGTTGACTCGGTTGAACAAATTGAAGACCTCTCCCTTTGCCTGAATCTTCAGCCTCTCGCTGGTGAACCATGGAGTCGTGAAGAACTTTTCAAAGGTGAAGTTGAGATTGTTGTATCCGGGCTGGTCAAATGTGTTGCGGCCGATATTCCCTTCCGCTCCGAGAGCGGGCGCAGGAAATGCCGACGCAGGAAACAGCCCATTCAGGAATTTAGTCTTGCCCTGTCCGTTCAAATGATTGCCGAATAGCGGCGCATTCGGCGTGTCGTAGTTATTTCCATCCGCGTTGTAATCGCCACCGGTATTGCCAACAACATTACCGCCAGCATCAAAGACTGGCGCAAAGGGCGCACTTGTATAGACGGTGAAGGGTAATCCGGTCTGCATAATCCATACACCACCGAATTGCCAGCCGCCGAGAACATTTCTTTCAATCGCGTTGCCATAGTGATTTGGTACCGTCCAGACACCATCGGCCGAGAACTGCTGATGGATATCAAAGTCGGCCCGGCCGCGCTGCGCCCCAAAATTGTCAGGCTGGATGATGTTTGTGTTTGTCGTGATCTGTCCACCACTGATTGATTGCGCAGTGCTGTACACATCCAAGGCTTTTGCAAAAGAGTAGGTCCCGCGCAGGGTTAACCCTCGTGAACTGCGGTAGGAAACTAATGCAGAGCCAATGTTGCCGATGGAGTTGCCGTTTGAAGTGCCATACTCGATGGCGCCAAAGCTTGGATTGAGGAACTGCGGGTTGTTCTTGTTGACGATCAAATCGCCAGCGAAGCGGTTAGCGTTCTGATAGATCGGCAGATGGTGGGCAGCCGTTCCGGAGTAGTTCATCTCCACAACCAGGCTGTTCCCCAGTTGTTGCTGCAGGCTCAGGGTCCAGGCTTCCACCTGAGTCATTTTGTAGTTGGGAGAGAATCCACCGAGGCCAGACCGTTGGGCACACCGTTCAGAAGAACGCCGCCACGCTGGTCAAACGTAACATTGGATGTATCGACGATAGGACAGACCTGCGTGTAACCCGTTGGCGCCGAGCATGGCTGGAAATTCGGTGTGGGGTTACCCTGACGCACGTTGACCGATGGCGTGTAATAGTAGGGCAGATTTCCTGAGATAGCATCCGTAATATGGAGGTATGGCGGTTGATCGGAGAACAGACCGAAGCCACCACGAAGCGCGGACCTGCCATCTCCGCGAACATCCCAAGAGAAGCCGACACGCGGAGAAAATTCCCATAAATTGTGGTCCAGAACATCGGACCGTCCGTTAGGAGCTGCGCCGGTTACAGCGCCTGCAATCTGCCCTTGGCGGGTAGGAGCGTCTGCAAGGTTCAAGAGTGTCAGCTTGGGGCTGATGATCTGAAACAGCGGACCCATGGAATCGTATCGGAGACCGGCATTCAAGGTGAATGTCGGCTTAATCTTCCAATCATCCTGAACAAAGAATGCTGTGTAGAGGTCGCGGTAGCGCCGTACGTATGGCGCCTGTCCGTGGGTCGTCAGGTCCACATGCGTGCCACTTTCCGAGGTGGCCTTGTCCTGGATGAAGTCCAACAGGTTGTCGAAGTTATATGTCGGACGAGTGAAAGCGCTGTCCTGCTGATCGTTTTCGCGAATGTTGAAGATATCAGCACCAAACTTAATGGTGTGCGTTTTCACAGTTGCCGTCATCACATCGCGCCAGCCAACTGTTGTCTGGATAAAGTTCCCGGCACCCCAGTTCGAAAATCCTGCGAGTGCATTGACATTAATATAGGGGATTGCCTCGCTTGGATCGGGCTCATTCGCGCCCTGGGGGCGAATCATATTTGCCCCCATTTCGTTCAGAAAATGCGAGGAAAATGTGTGCGTCCAATCGAGGTTCACGAAATCGGAGGCGTTGGACTGTGGAATGGTCAAGCCAGGCCGACCGATGTTGCTTTCCGAGGTGTCATACGTCCGCATCGCATCTACGTATACGCGATCTTTTTTCCCCAGATAAGCGTCAACCCGGAAACTCCACTGGTATCCATTCTTCGGTACGGAATAACTGATATTCGAGGTGCCGACCGCATTCAAGTCAGCCGGGATCCCTGCTGGAGGGGTGTAATATCCCGGAGTTGCCGCTTCGATCTGGCTCACTGTCTGAAGGTTGGCAGTGGGAAAGAACTGGGGCGGAGCCTGCTTAAGAATCTGGGTTGCCAACGTATTTGGAAGATTGGTCTGGGCCCAATTGTCGAAATCCTGGGTTTCGAACGTCGCCTGGTAGGCGTTAGTGACACTGGAGCGAAGCACATCGATGGCGCCGTACCAGAATAATTTGTCCTTAATGGCAGGGCCTCCGATTGTTCCGCCAAACTCATTGCGCTGGAACGTCGGAACCTTGGTTTGGAACTCAGTGCGCGCACTCAGCGAATTATTCAGAAAATAGTAGTCGATGGTCCCATGTAGATTATTCGATCCCGAATTCGTGAAGACTTCAACGAAAGCGCCGCCGTTTCTGCCTTTCTGGGCGTCAAAATCGTTTGTTTGAATGTTCATGGACTGCACGATTTCCGGATTCGGAGAAATCGAGGTTCCTCCGCCGCGGGAGGGCGTATTGGTATACGCGCCATCGATCATGTATCCGTTTTGTTCCTGACGAAGGCCTGCGGCATTGATATTGATGGCGTATTCGTTCGTGTAATTGTCTCCAGAGGTTACAGCGCTACCCGTCATTCCGGGGGTCAAAGCTGCGAGGCCAAAGACATTCTGCCCTGTAAGTGGTGTCCCTTGAATGGTGGATTCCCCGATGACAGCGCCGGTTCTCGGGGTAGCAAGGTCAACGGCCGCCGCCGCTGCTGAGACCGTCACATTTGTGGATACGGCTCCCACCTGCAGCACGGGTGCAAGGGTTCGAATCTCTCCTACCTGAAGGGTAAGGTCCGATTGCTGCCAAGTCTGGAATCCACTTACTTGAATTTGTACGGAATAGGTCGATGCAGCGATGCTGTCGATACGAAAATAGCCATCCTGGTTGGTGGTCGCTGTTTTTGTCACCCCGAGCCGGGTATCCGTAATCGTGACCTGGGCTGCTGAGACCACGGCCCCGGATGTATCGTGGGCCGTCCCTTCGATTCCGCTTGAGAACTGGGCCAACGCCGACAATCCGCCGAAGCTGAGAAAAAGCAGTAAAGCTGCAATCTTTACGGGATGTTTCATTTGTCTCGCCTCCATAAGTCGATATCTCTTTAATTCCATGGTTGTGCTGTTTGATAGTCGGGTTACACAACTCACGAGAAAACGATTACCTTGCCGCTGGATACACCACCTCAAGTCAGGCTCATAAACATCTTTTCCTGAAACGGTGCTGTACTTGAAGATCAGAGGGGTTGAACTTTGCAGTCCAACTACACCGGACAAGCTGATGGCCTGGACACAAGACTTTCAAGTAATGGACGGTTAAATACGGTTATATACGTCACTTGCAGCCCGATCACTTATAGTTTAAATTATTGAAAATAAATAACATATTTGTATAGTCAGCAGACTGTCGACAAGCGTCCCAAAAGGGTCTCAATGTTAAATAGATTAATTTTTGTTATAGTGGCGGCGACGATCCGGACGGTCCCCCATGGAAAGCTCTGCTGCGCTGACTGAGATTCGGGTATCGCACGCTCCACCTTTACCCCCCGAAACAAACGAGGCAAAGGAGGTGATCCTGCGTGAATTGGAGAAGATCCTGGAGAGCCCTCCGTTTCGCGGCAGCTCCCGGCGCAAAGAGTTTCTCTCATATGTGGTGCGTCACAGCCTGGAGGGGCGACACGAACTTCTAAAGGAACGCACCATTGGGACTGAGGTCTTCCATCGCGACGCGGATTACGCGACCGGAGAAGATCCCGTCGTTCGGGTTCAAGCGGGTGAAGTACGCAGGAGATTAGAGCAGTACTATTACACGGCTCCGCCTGATCTGCCGGTTCGCATAGAGATCCCATTGGGTTCGTATCATCCCGAGTTTCACTGGAACACGCATGTATCCCCCCTAGAGAATCCTGCCGGACAGGTACTGCCCGCCGGCAGCCTGACTGGGGCAATCGAGATAGCCCAGCCCGCAGCAAAGAAGCTGGAGAAGAGAAGGAAATGGCTCTGGATCGTGGCGATGGCTGGCTGGGGCCTCGCCTTAGCAATGGTCGCGATCAGCCTGGGTATTCGAAATCACAAACGGCCACAGTCGGTTCTGGATCCATTTTGGTCCCCCGTGTTCAATTCTTCGCAGCCCGTGATCCTATGTCTGGCGAAGCCGGTGGTGTATCGTCCGTCTGTCGAAGTCTATGAACGCTATGCCCGGACTCATCCGGGGACATTTGAAAACGAGTCTGAAAGAGACAATGAAGTGCTGCCTCTCGATCCTGATGAAAAGATTGCCTGGAAAGATATGGAAATCTATCCGGGCTACGGAGTAGCCAGCGGCGATACGTATGCCGCGGTGCAAATCTCAACTCTCCTTGAACGCATGGGTAAACCGAGTCAGGTCAGAATTGGCAAGAATTACTCCTTTGAAGATCTTCGTACTTCGCCCGCAGTGGTACTTGGTGCTTTCAACAACCGATGGACGATGCAAATGACATCCAATCTTCATTTTGCGCTTCTGTTCGATGCCGGAATCCAGGAGCAAATTCCATCAGGACGGTTGTGGAAGTCGCAGTTCGACTCGCATGGCGAATACACCGTGGATTATGGCGTCGTCACGAGACTGTTGAATTCGAAGACCGGTCAGTTTCTGATTTCCGCGGCAGGAATCGGTTCACCGGGCACACAGGCCGCTGGTGAAATCATTTCAAATAGCCAATATTTCGAGGAGGTTCTGCGGACGGCCCCGCCGGACTGGGAGAAGAAAAATATGCAGCTGGTGGTGCAGACCAACGTGATCGATTCCACCCCGGGGCCACCTCATCTTGTTGCAAGCTATTTCTGGTGAGTTCTCCTGTTGCACGGAGATCGAGATCCTGAAGTCGCTCGCCATGCAATCCATCCGAGCTGGTTTACACTGTCCGGAGTATTGACGTTTGGAAATCAGCACCCTTATGTTTCGTGGCCGATGGGTTGTGCTCTTTATCTTGTGTGCATGTCTCGCCGCCCGAGGGCAACAGACCAAGGCGTCCATCTCATCGATCGAGTCTTTGATCCGGTCGAAGCAGTATGACCGGGCTTTAGACGCTACCAAATCGGCGTTGCGCGAAACACCCGGAGACTTCCGACTTTGGACATTGGAAGGGATTGTACTTTCGATCAGGGGCAACAAGCAGGAAGCGTTACAGGCTTTTGATAAGGCACTCAGTCTTTCGCCGAAATATCCGGCGGCTTTGAAAGGTGAAGTGCAGCTTCTCTATGAGGCCCAGGATAAGCGCGCAATCCCTGTGTTGAAAAAGATACTGAGTGCCGACCCGAAAGATGAGACGGCACATGAAATGCTCGCGATCCTTGAGGAGAGGCAAGGAGATTGCCAGGCTGCCATTGAGCATTTTCTCCTCAGCGGGGATGCGGCGAATACGCATCCGGACTCGCTCGAAGCCCACGGTTATTGTTTGATGCAGACGAAACAGGCTCAGAAGGCAATCCCTGTCTTTGAACAGCTGGTAACCCTGCTTCCAGAGCGTACGTATCCAAAATACGATCTCGCCGTTGCACTGGTTGAGGCCAAACAGGATCAGGAGGCTCTCAAGATACTTGAACCCTTACTGGCGACGGAGCAGTCTGATCCAGAAATTCTGAGCCTGGCATCTGAGGCGTACGAAGCTACTGGAAATACTCCGAAGGCAGTCGCTCTGCTTCGACAGGCGATTGTGTTGAGTCCAGCAACGGCAAGTTACTATGTAGCCTTTGCCGTGCTCTGTCTGGACCACGACTCCTTTCAGGTTGGGATCGATATGATCAACGCGGGCTTGCGCCATATTTCCAACGATCCGTCGTTGTATCTTTCGCGCGGATTGCTCTATGCGCAACTGGCCCAGTACGACAAGGCGGAAGCCGACTTCAAAACAGCGGAGCAGCTTGACTCCACACAGAGTCTGAGCTCGTATGCCATCGATCTTGCTGAGGTACAAAGAAACAATCCCGAGAAAGCGTTGTCAGAGGTCCGTTCGCAGTTAAAGGCACATCCAGAATCTCCTTTACTGCACTATCTGCTGGCAAAAGTGCTTTGGAACCAGCGTGCCAGCAGGGAGGATAGTGCATCGGGCGAGGCGATGCGATCGGCCCAACTGGCTCTGAAACTGAAACCAGACATGATAGAAGCGCGGGATCTGCTTGCCGAGATGTACATACAGTCTGAGCAGTATAACCTTGCCATTGAACAAAGCCGGATTGCATTGCAATATACCCCTTCCGACCAGAGCGCAATGTATCACCTGATCATTGCTTTGCGGCACTCCGGACCTGATGGGCAACGCGAAATCCAATCTCTGGTGAAGCAACTCTCAGATCTGAAGCAGACCTCGCGTCAACAGGAAACGGAAAGGAAGCGATTCAAGCTGGTAGAGCAGGAAGCTCCCCCCGCGCAATAGCGAAACATCTCTCTCGCGCAGGCTGGTCACTGGCGGGCGGAAGACATTGATTGATCCTTTCGAGAAAGAGCGGTATACCTTTTCCCAATGCAAATACTCTTTCAACGCCTTGGAACTGCGTCGCTCCTTTCTTTGGTTCTATTCGCTGGGTATCAAGCGCCAGGATTTGGGCAGGCTCAGGAGGCGCAACCCCGCTCCTCTGAGTATTCCGAATTACAGGCGCGGCTGGCTCGCGGCTGGAATACCTGGGACACACATAGTGTCATGACCCAGGTGCTGCTGCCTGAGGGTCTCGCTGTTCGCGTTGGCGTCAAACATCAGGACACAGTGGGTTCGGACAGTTTTCTTCCGACCGCGCTGATCGGCCGCCAGGGAAAGGATGACGAGCGTGTTATTCCCGGTCCTCACTCCTATGACGGAAGCTATACGGATTTGAAGCTTTTGTGGCGCGGTCATCAGATCCGCATTCAAAGCGCGCATGACGCAGCCGACATGGTGTTGCTGGTAACGCCTCTGTCATCCTCCGGTAACGCTCATCTACCTCCGGAGATCGTCTTCTCGGTGGGAATGTTGTGGAACAGGCCCGGGACGGTTGCGAAGGAAGGCGACCGGCTGGAAGCTCGTCTTCCTGGACGAACTGTCTCGCTCTATATGTCAGGTAAAGACACTGGCGATGTGAGTGTGCCCATTTCCGGCAGCTACATTTCTGCGGATTTGACTCAGCCGCTGGGTCTGAGCAGCGGCAAATTGCGGACAGTGGCGGAAATTCAGGAGATCATTGAGCGCGCGAGTCGCGCCTACCAGCAATCCGTCGCGGGCTTCGGTGAGCGAGCGTCAATTGCGGACGCAATCCAGACTGTAATCGGGTGGGACACAATCTACGAGCCGCATGGCCGGCGCGTGATCTCGCCAGTGAGCCGCATCTGGAGTGTCGGATGGGGAGGCTATGTTCTTTTTGACTGGGATACGTTTTTTGCTGCCACCCTGGCCGCGGTCGGGGACCGTGACCTGGCGTATGCAAATGCAATCGAAATCTGCCGTGAGGCAACGCCACAGGGGTTCATCCCGAACTACGCGCGCGGCGGAGGCTGGAAGAGCGAGGATCGCTCGGAGCCGCCGGTGGGGGCAATCACATTGCTGGGGTTGTACGAGAAGTTTCACGATCGATGGCCGCTCGCGGACACGTTCCCGGCTCTGCTTACGTGGAACCGCTGGTGGGCGGCAACTCACGATCGTCAGGGGTATTTAGTCTGGGCGAGCAACGGCGAAAATCAACCCGCGAATCTCGACGACAGCAGTCGCGGCACTCGCCAAGGCGCCATCCTCGAATCAGGACTCGACAACAGTCCCATGTATGACGACACCAGCTATGACGAAAAGACGCATCAACTGGTCTTCGCTGATGTTGGTTTGATGGGAATGTATATCGCCGACTGCGATGCGCTGGCGAAGATTGCTGATGTTCTAGGAAAGACCCCTGAGGCGAAGGAATTACGCGATCGTGCGGCAAAGTACCGTGCTTCGCTGGCCACCTTATGGGATCAAAGCACCGGGATATTCCTGAACAAGGACCTGCGCAACGGTCAATTCAGCGACCGGCTCTCGCCAACCAACTTCTATCCGATGCTCGCTCAGGCTGCCACACCAGAGCAGGCTCAGCGCATGGTGAAGGAGCATCTCTTGAACACGCAGGAATTCTGGGGGCAGTGGGTGATCCCGTCGATTGCCAGAAACGATCCTGCTTTCAAGGACCAGGACTATTGGCGGGGTCGAATCTGGGGACCTATGAATTACCTGGTTTACCTCGGGCTGCGTAACTACCATCAACCGGATATCGATCGGGCCAGACGTGAGTTGTCACAAAAATCTCTCGACTTATTTTTGAGTGATTGGCGAACCAACGGTCACGTGCATGAAAACTACAACGGAGCAACAGGCAGTGGCGACGACGTAAGCAACAGCGATCGCTTCTATCACTGGGGCGCTCTTCTTGGACTTATCGATCTCGAGGAAATGAGCCCGACAGAGACGAGCCGGTGAAGGTGAACGTATGGCTCTGCGAATCTTTTCCTGGTGGAAAGTCGCCTTCGGTGGGAACCTGCCGCGAAGATACAGCTGACTATTGAACGCCGCCCGTTACTGGCTCTCGAATGCGCTGCTCTGCAAGTTTCCCGCCTGTCCAGGCGCACGGTAGCGCGGTTACGACGAGGGCGAGGGGATACCAGTGAGGGCCGAAGGCTGCTCCGCGGTTCCATGTTGTAACAGCGCCTATGACGGCCAGCACCAGGCCGATGAAGCCACCCCACAGAGCATGCAGCATCGGTTGATACGGTGCGAGCCGCGCCGTGATGTAGCTGCCTAGGATTGCATAGACGCAGCGGTAAATCGTAGCGAGCAGAAAAGGTTTGTCGGCCGCCGGTTGACCCGACGGCGGGAAGACTCCGATTGAGTGCATCAGCAAGTCGGTTGCGATTGAGAGGATGACGACAGTTAGGAAACCTGCAAGTATGGCCCAGACGCTTCGGCCGATGTGTTGTGGAGGGTGCGTTTCACTCATTCGTTTTCGGACTCCTTATTTACTGGCCCCGGAGTGGGGATGTGAAAACTATCGCTAGGATGCGAACAGCCGTTGGCCAGTGCTGACTATGATCTGCGGCCGGCCTGTGCCTCCTGCCATGACCGAAGTATGATCTTCAGGATTCAATGCGGACAACCGAAAAGACGTTTTGTACCAGACTTGCGGGCGGTGGGCTGCTGGCCCCGGCTTATGGAAAACGCTACAATCATCTATCGGGGAGTTTTCTCGCCTGGCCGCGAGCGCCGGCATTCATAAAATCCCAGAATTAGAAGATCAAGGAGTTTCTTTTTATGGCGATTCCCGCCACACAAATGCGTCCGGGCATGGTTATCAAGCACAACAATGAACTGCATGCCGTTTTTTCGGTGGAGCACCGCACGCCCGGCAACCTGCGCGCCTTCATTCAGGCCAAACTGCGTAACCTGCGCACGGGTGCAATGTTTGAACATCGTTTTCGCTCGGCTGACGCGATTGATCGCGTAGTGGTGGATGAGATCGCAATGGAGTTTCTCTACAACGATGGCGACGATTACTACTTCATGAACACGGAGAACTACGAGCAGACGCATCTGAAGCATGACACGCTCGGGGATGCGGTTGAGTACCTGACGCCGAATCTGCAGATTACGGTGTCGTTTCTTCGATGGCGTGCCGGTGGGCATTGAACTGCCGCAGACTGTGGAACTGACAGTGGTGGAGACGGAGCCAGGGTTGAAGTCGGCTACCGCTTCTTCGGTGACCAAGCCAGCAAAGACGGAAACGGGATTGATTGTGCAGGTGCCCTCCGTTTATTAATGAAGGCGAAAAGATTCGCGTGGATACGGCAGAGGGGGCTTATCTGAGCCGGGCTTAAGATTTCTGTGGATCATTACCAACGGTGCGGCTTTGGCTGCATCGTTTTTGTTTTTACTGCTTTCGAGAATTTCAAGGCTAAAGATCGAAGCCTCTACTGGAAGCTTTACATGGTGATTTGACAACCTGTCTGGGCTACCTTATGGTTCGTCTAATTTTGGTGGGAGCGACGTTCTCGTGTTGAAAAAAGTTGTGTTGAGTTTTGGATTGACTGGATTGTTTATTGCGTCGGTGTCTTTCGGCCAGCCCAAGGCTTCGGTGGGTGCCTTTGAAGATCATGAAGATGTAGGGACGGTGCTGCACGCCGGTGCGGTGCAGTATGACGCGGCGAAGCAGGTGTATACGGTCAGCGGCAGTGGGGAGAATATGTGGTTCAACGCCGATGCGTTTCAGTTTGCGTGGAAGCGTGTTTCGGGCGATGTGATGTTGACGTCTGATATTTCTTTTGTTGGGACAGGCGGGAATCCGCATCGTAAGGCGGTGTTGATGGTGCGGCAGAGTCTCGATGCGGATTCTCCTTATGCTGATGTTGCGCTGCATGGGGTGGGTCTGACTTCGCTGCAGTTTCGGCTGGAGAAGGGCGCAACGACGCATGAGGTGGAGGCCGGCGAATCGGCTCCGAAGCGGTTGAGGATTATCAAGCGCGGCGATTACCTCTACATGGTGCTGGGGAATGACTCGGAGTTGCATCCTTCGGGGGCTTCGATCAAGCTGCCGCTGCATGGGGACTTTTATATAGGGATTGGCGTTTGTTCGCACGATAAGGATGTTGTAGAGAAGGCGGTGTTCTCGAATGTCAGCTTGAAGTCGTTGGCGGCATCGACAGCTGAACCTGTACTTTACAGCTCGCTGGAAACTGTGCCGGTGGCTTCTACGGACCGGCGAGTGTCGTATGTGGCGCGTGGACGATTCGAGGCTCCGAACTGGACGCGGGATGGCAGTGCGTTCATATTCAATCGCGATGGCGGGATATACCGGCTGGCGGTTGCGGGTGGCGAGCCAGTGGCGATCGATACCGGATTTGCGAAGCGGTGCAACAACGATCACGGGATTTCTCCGGATGGTAAGTTGCTGGCGATCAGCGATTCGTCGGGGGAAGGGAATCAGTCGCAGGTATATACGCTGCCAATCGAGGGCGGCACCCCGCAGCGCGTTACCGCGAAGTCGCCTTCGTACTGGCATGGGTGGTCTCCGGATGGGAAGACGATTGCGTTTACCGGGCAGCGTGACGGGGAATTCGATATTTACGCGATCCCTGCCAGCGGCGGCGAGGAGACGCGGCTGACGGCGGCGAAGGGACTGGACGATGGGCCGGAGTATTCGCCGGAAGGCAAGTACATTTACTTCAATTCGTCGCGGACGGGACATATGCAGATCTGGCGGATGGCGACGGATGGATCGCAGCAGGAGCAGGTAACGTTCGATGATACGAACGACTGGTTCCCGCACATTTCACCGGATGGCAAGTGGATGGTTTTTCTCGCGTATGAGAAGGATGTGACCGGACATCCGCCAAACAAGGATGTGACATTACGGCTGATGTCTCTGGCGGATGGCAAGGCGAGCGTGCTGGCGACTTTGTTTGGCGGGCAGGGCACGATCAATGTTCCGTCGTGGTCGCCGGACAGCCTGAAGCTGGCGTTTGTGAGCTATCAGTTGCTGCCGGAAGAGGCTTTGTCCGCAAATTGATGAGTTGCAGTTACTTGCTCGCACTGTAGTAACCGATACGCGGCAGCGTAAAATGCACTAAAATTAAGAAGGAGAAGACTATCCCGCCGATGGTTTGGACGGATGGTCTGACGCCGAGGGAACCATGGCTGCCGAACTGCGAATCAGCCCGCGCGAACGGCTGGTGCTGACCACCATCATCGAGAACTACATCACTGCGGGTGAGCCGGTGGCATCGCAGACGGTTGCGCGCCAGTTTGCCGATAAGGATGGCATGAGCTCGGCGACAATTCGCAATGTGATGGCTTCGCTCAGCGACGCGGGGCTTCTCGATCAACCGCATACTTCGGCGGGACGGATTCCGACAGCAAAGGGATTTCGATTTTACGTGGAGCAGCTGAGCGGGAGTACGCGGCATCTTCCACTGGCGCAGGAACGGCGCGAGCAGATTGACGATAGTTTTGCCGGAGTGAGCAGCAGCCAGAAATTTCTGGAGCGGACATCGCATGTGCTGGCTCTGATTTCGAGCGGCGTGGGGGTGGCGCTGGCTTCGGCGGTGGAGGTGCATGAGCTGGAGCACATTCACTTTACGCGGCTCACGGCAGGACGTGTGCTTGCCGTGGTTGTGACGAAGTCTGGTCTGGTGATGGACCGGATACTGTTGCTGGACCTTGACCTGGCGCATGTAGAGCTGGAAGCGTCGGCGCGATTCCTGAATGAGAATTTTCATGGCTGGTCGATTGATCGTATTCGTACGGAGCTGACGCAGCGGATGGAACTGGAGCGCAGCGAATACGACCGGCTTATTCGGTCAGTGAATGAGCTTTGCCTTAAGGGCGCGCTCGATTCTGACGGCGGGCTGCAGACAATTTTCGTAGAGGGCGTAGCGAACCTGCTAGCGAGCGAAATGGATCGCGAGCGGTTGCGCCAGATGCTGGCGGCGCTGGAAGCGAAACAGCGCATGGTGGAGCTGCTAAATGCGTATGTGGATGCGCGGCAACACACGGTGCGCGTGGTGGTTGGGCTGGAAGATGCCATTCCGGAGATGCAAGACCTGGTGCTGATTGGATCGCCGGCGCGGCTGGGCACAGAGAATTTTGGCACGGTCGCGCTGATTGGCACGACCCGCATGCAGTATCAGGAGATGATCAATGCCGTCTCCTATATCGCGCAGCTTTCGGACAAGATCTTTCAGTCTCCTCAGTAAGGCATCTAAAAACAGGATGAGCAATTGTGCGGCGCGCGGCTCAAGTGCGCTCCGCAAAGGGTTTGAATTGATATGAGCAGAAAAATATTGGACGAGAACAGATTGAACGAAGAACGGAATCAGGAAACGGCGGCGGCAGTGGCGGACGAGCCTCAGGCTGAAGCGATTGCGGCGGTTGAAACATCTAATCCAGCGGAAGAGCTGGAAAAAGTGAAAGCCGAGCGTGATGCGCTGGTTGACCGCGTGGCGCGGCTGCAGGCTGAATTCGATAATGCGCGTAAACGCGAGGCTCGGGAGAGGAATGAGTTTCGTGATTATGCAGTCGCCGGTGCGGTGGAGCAGTTTTTACCCGTGCTGGATAATTTCCAGCTGGCACTGAAGTCGACCGGTTCCGCTGAGCAGCTCCGCACCGGTGTGGAGCTGATTGTGAAACAGATGGAAGAGGCGCTGCGGTCAATGAACGTGCAAGTGGTGGAAACGGTAGGCACGGTCTTCGATCCACGCGTGCACGAAGCGCTCGATATGATCGAACGGCCTGACTTGCCAGACCACCAAGTATTTGAAGAGGTCCGACGCGGATATCGGATTAAGGAGCGGCTTCTTCGGCCTGCTCTGGTCCGCGTTGTTAACAATCCGCAGCAGAAAGAAGCATGAGCCGAACAGAAAACGTGATTAAAGCCGATTACTACGAAGTATTGACCGTGTCGCGGACCGCGTCTGACCAGGAGTTGAAGACGGCCTATCGCAAACTCGCGATGCAATACCATCCGGATCGCAATCCAGGTAACGCCGAGGCCGAGGAAAAATTCAAGGAATGCAGCGAAGCCTACCAGGTGCTGAGCGACCCGCAGAAGCGCGCTGCCTATGACCGCTATGGCCACGCGGGCGTGAGCGGAGTGGGTAGCGGCAACGGCGATCCATTTGCGGGGATGGGCGATATCGGTGATATCTTCGGCGATTTCTTCGGCGAGATGTTTAATATGGGCGGGAATTCCAGCCGCCGTACTTCTCGCGCGCAACGTGGACGCGATATACGCTTCGATCATGTGATCGAATTTGAAGATGCGGTCTTCGGCAAAGAGGTGCAAGTCACCATTCGGCGCGCTGAGTCGTGCGCGACTTGCCAGGGAACGGGTACCGCGAGCGGACGTGGCCCTGCGACCTGCGCACAGTGTCAGGGGCGTGGACAGGTTCGGTATCAGCAGGGGTTCTTCTCGGTTGCCCGGACATGCAATGTGTGCGGTGGTACCGGCAGCGTGATTACCGATCCATGCTCGACATGCCGCGGCGATGGGCGCACGGAGAAACAGCATGCGCTGCACGTAAAGATTCCTGCGGGCGTTGAAGAAGGTACCCGCATTCGTTACCAGGGCGAGGGCGATGCCGGACGCTACGGCGGACCGTCAGGCGATCTGTATATTGTGCTTTCCATCAAGCCACATGCCTTTTTCGAGCGCGATGGGAATGATCTGCACTGCGTGATTCCGATCTCGTTTTCGCAGGCGGCGCTGGGGGATGAGATTACGATTCCGACGCTCGAAGGCGATACAAAGTTGAAGATTGCCGAAGGGACGCAGAGCGGCAAGGAGGTTCGTCTTCGCGGGAAAGGCGTTCCTTTCCTGAATGAGCATGGGCGCGGAGATATGGTGGTGCAGGTTGCCGTACAGACGCCGAAGAAGCTGACCAAGATACAGAAGGAACTGCTGCGGCAGCTAGGCGAGTCGCTCACCGTGGAAAATACTCCTACTTCGCGGAGTCTATTTTCCAAGGTGAAGGAGATGTTCAACTAACATTTCTTCGCTCCCCTTCGCTCCGCGATGATGGGGCGTCCATTTCCTGTCCACCGATGCCAAAAGCAGGTTCCTTCGCTACGCTCAGAATGACAGTCTAGTAGAAGTGGAAACGCTGGCTATTCAAGCAGCGCAGCCACGACCGCTGTTGCGGTAATGGCTGCGGTTTCTGCGCGAAGAATGCGCGGACCTAAACTTACGGATCGCCAGCCCTCAGCGTCAAAGAGGGCTTCTTCTTCTGCCGTCCATCCGCCTTCCGGACCGACTGCGAGATGGACGGATGGCATATCATTTCCAGAATTTGTGATCGCTTCTTCGACGGCATGCCGAAGTGTGGTGGAGCGCTCCTGCTCAGCCAGGAGGAGACGCGCGGCTTCGCTGGTTTGACGCGCTGCTGTTTTCAGGGGGAGGACATCATCGATCGCTGGAATATCGGAGCGGCGGGATTGCTTCGCAGCTTCACGAGCGATGCGACGCCAGCGCTCAACTCGATTTTGCGCCGACTGCGCGAGATGCTTCTCGCTGCGGCGGGCGATGATGGGGACGATGCGCTCGACGCCCAACTCCGTTCCTTTTTCAATGGCCCACTCAAGACGATCGAATTTGAAGACGGAGAGGAGCAGGGTGATGGGGAGCGCGGGGTCAGCCTGAACTTCAGCGATGAGATTGAAGCGGACGGAGTCGCCGAAAATTCCGGCGATGACGCCATGCCAGACGCGGTCGCCGGCGACGATATCGTATTCGGTGCCGGGCTGCGCACGCAGAACGCGGATGAGGTGCGAGGCCTGCTCACCGGTGAGCGACGCGGTGTTTTCGTCCCAACTGTCGGCAATCCATCTACGTCTCGTCATGGTCTGGTGATCAGGATTTTATTGTCGCAGAAATGCGAAATGCCGCAGAAACATTAAGGGGGACGCTGTTGGCGTCCCCCTTAGTGTTGCCTGTTACGTTTGCTTACTTCTTCTTTGCAGCTTTCTTGGCTGCCTTCTTCGCTGGCTTCTTTGCTGCTTTCTTGGTTGCCATATGTTTCTATTCTCCCTATTCGTGTACTGCAACTACAAAGATGCTGCAGTTAACGAATGTATAGAGTTCTTAAAAAAGAGTGTCAAGAAAAAAATGATAAAGTTTGTGATCTTGTGTGCCATTCTGATCGTGGCTATGACAAAAGTGATCGTGAAAACTTAAAACACGTGCGCGTGTTTGAGAAGCATGAGGGCGATTCCGGAAAAAATATCCTGCCATGCATGTGCCATCATTCCCGGGCGCAGTCTGTTTCGCCTGAGCGCAAGCATACAAAACATCGCGCCATATACGGTGATGGCAATCATGCCGCTTGCGCCTTCGTATCCATGCGCGATGCCGAAGAGCAGTGAAGAACCGAGTACCCCAATCCAAATGCTTGCCGCTTGCGCGCGAGAATTGCTGCAGCAGGTAGCCGCGAAAGGTAAGCTCTTCGCAAATTCCAGCCGAGATGCTGAGAGCGAACCACAAAATCAGTTCCAGCGCATTTTGCGGCGCCAGTTGCGCGAGAGCTTTTTGCGGCGTTGCGAGATGCGCCAGTCTTGAACAGGACGCCGATAGCTGCGAGGATGATGACGGATGCGATCCAGAAGGCTGCGGCGAAGACGAGATCGTCTCTCCAGGCGCGTAAAGTGGGGCGGCGCGTGCCGAGAAGCTGCCGCAGCGACGTTCTGCGTATACGGATGCCCCAGAAGCACGAGCGCGGCGAGAATCCATTCCCAGGCAAGCGTCACGATGTATTGCGCGATGTGATGCTGGCTGAGTGCATGGTGCGCAGGTTTGAGACTGCCGAGCACCGAGAACGAGAGAAGCGGGACGATGAGCAGAACGGTGTGCCACCACGGCGCGATTGCCGGGAGTGTTGTTTGTCCGCCGTTTTCTGTGGCGTTTTGTTCACGCATTGTTTCGGGCTCTCGATTGATTGTTACATCCCGGCTTGATATCTTCGTGTGTTTGCCGTCTAACTAAGATGTGGGGCGTTTGTCATGGAAGAAATTGTGATTGTTTCAGGAGTGCGCACACCGGTTGGGAAGTTTCAGGGCTCACTGTCCGATTTTTCTGCAACGCAACTGGGCGCAATTGCCGTGCGTGAAGCGGTGCGCCGCTCCGGCATCGATGCTGCCACGGTAGATGAATGCATCATGGGCAATGTGGTTTCTGCCGGGCTAGGACAGAACCCAGCGCGGCAGGCGGCATTGCATGGCGGGTTGTCGCCTTCAGTTGGCGCGATGACGATCAACAAAGTGTGCGGATCGGGATTGAAGGCTGTTGCGCTGGCGGCGCAGGCGATCCAGACAGGGAATGCTGAGATTGTTGTCGCCGGCGGGATGGAGTCGATGACGAACGCGCCGTATCTGCTACCCAATGCTCGCAGCGGCTTTCGCATGGGGAATGCGACGGCGGTCGATTCGATGGTGAATGATGGGCTGTGGGATTCGTTCAACAACTACCACATGGGGCATGACCGGCAGAAAACGTGGCCGATAAGTACAAGATCACACGCGACGAGCAGGACGAATATTCGCTGAACTCACATCGCAAGGCAGCGGAGGCATGGAAGGAGTGCCGCTTCAGGTCGCAGATTGTGCCGGTAGAGATTCCGGCGAAGAAGAAGGGGCAGGCACCGACGCTGTTTGAGCGTGATGAGTCAATTCGTGAAGATGCCAGCATCGAAGCGTTGCGCGCATTGAAGCCTGCGTTCAAGAAAGATGGCACGGTGACGGCGGGGAACGCTCCGGGCGTGAATGATGCAGCGGCCGCTTTCGTTGTAATGTCGGCGGCGAAAGCCAAGTCGCTGGGACTGGAGCCGATGGTGCGGATTCGCGCCCAGGCAACGAGCGGCGTCGATCCGGCCTGGGTGATGATGGCTCCGGTGACGGGCGTGCAGAAGGTTCTGGCGAAGGCTGGCTGGACGGCGAAGAGTGTGGATCTGTTCGAGCTGAACGAGGCTTTCGCGGTGCAGGCGATTGCGGTGACACGGGAGCTTGGGATTCCGTTTGAGAAAGTGAATGTAAATGGCGGCGCGGTGGCGATCGGGCATCCGATTGGCGCGAGTGGCGCGCGCGTGCTGATGACGTTGGTCTACGAGATGATCCGCCGCGATGTGCATCGGGGCGTGGCTGCGCTGTGTCTGGGTGGCGGGAATTCTGTGGCAATGGCGGTGGAGCGCTGACGAAAGCCGGGGATCGTTTCAGCGGGCGAGTCGAGAGCTATCGGCAGTTCCGGCCTCGTTATCCGGATGCCGTGGTTGCGTTGCTTGAAGCAGAATGCGGATTGCTTGCAAATTCGGCCATTGCGGATATCGCGGCGGGGACAGGGCTGCTTTCGGAAGTATTTTTGAAGCATGGTTACAGCGTTATTGCGGTTGAAACCAACGAGGAGATGCGGGCGGCTTGCGAGACATTGGTCGAAAGATATCCGCGGTTTCGCTGTGTGGATGGTGCCGCAGAGACGACGAGGCTGCCGTCTCACTCTTTCGACCTGATTACGGTTGGGCAGGCGCTGCACTGGCTCGACCTGGAACGGACGCGAATCGAATTCTCGCGGATTCTGCGACCCGATAGTTGGTGTGCGGTGGTTTACAACGAGCGACGCCTGAGTGGCGATGGCTTTCACGATCAATATGAAAAGCTACTGCGCGAGTTTGGGATCGACTATGAGGTCGTTCAGCGGCAGCATTTGACCCCGGATCGGATTCAGGGCTTCTTCGCGCCTTCAGAGATGCGTCGCGCTGTGTTTCCAAATGCCCAGTTGCTGACGCATGAGGCATTGGAAGGGCGGATTGTTTCTTCGTCTTACATGCCGAACCCCGGGCATGAGAGGCATGAAGCGATGCAGGCTGCAATTGCTGCCTTGTTCGAGACGTATGAGGAGAGCGGGTGTGTTCGGCTGGAGTATGAGTGCTCGGTTTCCTACGGCCGGATGGGGTGAGTTATCTGCTCGATGACCAAATTCCTAGCATTCGATGACGTTGAGAGCTAATCCTGCGAGGGAGGTTTCCTTGTAGCGGGACTGCATGTCGAGGCCGGTGAGATACATCGTTTTGATGACCTGATCGAGCGAGACTTTGTGGCTTTCTAATTCGTTGAGCGCGATGCGGCAGGCATGCACGGCTTTGACCGCGCCCATGGCGTTGCGTTCGATGCACGGGATCTGTACGAGTCCCCCGATGGGGTCGCACGTCATTCCCAGGTTATGCTCCATGCCAATTTCTGCGGCGTGTTCAATCTGGCCATTGGTTCCATTCATCGCCGCCATGAGTCCGCCTGCCGCCATGGAACAAGCGACGCCGACCTCTCCCTGACAGCCGACCTCTGCACCGCTGATCGAAGCATTTTCTTTGTAGAGAATGCCAATAGCCGCAGATGTGAGGAAGTAGCGCAGAATGCCTTCGTCATCCGCGCCGGGAATAAAGTCGCGATAGTAGCGTGCGACGGCAGGGATTACCCCGGCTGCTCCGTTGGTGGGTGCGGTAACGACGCGCCCTCCAGCTGCGTTTTCCTCGTTTACAGCCATGGCGTAGACCGTAACCCAGTCGAGAGGCGCCAATGGGTCAACAGACTCTTTCTCGCGCAGTCGCTGCGAGAGACGCGGCGCACGGCGACGCACGTTCAAGCCACCAGGCAAGATGCCTTCCGTGCGCATGCCGCGGTCGATGCAGTTCTGCATCACACTCCAGATGTAGAGGATTCCTTCTCGCACCTCTTCTGGCGAGCGGAGAGCGGATTCGTTTTCGATCATCAGATCCCAGATGGTCAGCTGTTTCCCTGCTGCTATCTCCAGCAGCTCGGCAGCACTTCTGAAGGGATGAGGCAGTGAGGACGTTGTCATCACTGTTGTGCTGGCTGCGCCTTCGGCATCAGAGACAATGAATCCACCGCCGATGGAAAAAAATATCTCACTTGCGAGCGTTGTGCCAGTGTTGTCGAAGGCGGAAAAACGCATACCGTTGGGATGTTGAGTTTGTGCGCTCTCAGGAAACATCCGGTCGCGGTGAAAGAGCAGATCAGCCGTTTCCTTAAAGGGGATGAATTTGCGACCCGCTAACGAAAGCTGGTGCGTGCCGCGGATCTCTTGCAGCTTAGGTTCGATCGTTTCGGGATTGATGGTGGACGGTTCTTCTCCGGAAAGGCCAAGCAATATGGCGCGATCGGTGCTGTGGCCAAGTCCGGTGAGCGCCAGCGAACCATATAGTTCTGTCTGAACGCGTGCGGTACGGTTCAGCAAGGCAGTTTCTTCGAGAGAGATAACAAAACGCCGCGCGGCGCGCATCGGACCCATCGTGTGCGAACTGGAAGGCCCGATGCCGATTTTGAAAAGATCAAAAAGACTCGTCTTCACCGGGTCTTATTCTAGTCCTTTGAGGAAGGGTGGGTTTTCGCTCACTTATACGGAGACTTCTTCTCTGTTGGTCAGATATCTATGGAAACGCATAACGATCCCTGGTTTTCTGTAATGGCATTGGTGCCTAAAGTTTGCCCATCTCCGCTAGAGAAGAAGCTTCCTTCGCATTCCGGGGCGACAGCGATGCTATACTCCAGCCACTTATCAGATAAAAATTATGCTTTTTAAGGCCCTTAGTGCCGCAGTGTACGGCATCGACGCGAACATTATTGATGTAGAAGTTGATTTTTCCGGAATCAAAACGACTGAGGATCACTTTCACACCGTAGGTCTGCCGGATGCAGCGGTGCGCGAGAGTCGCGACCGCGTTCGCGCGGCAATCAAGAATTCAGGCTTTGATGTACCGCCGACGCATATCACGATCAACCTTGCCCCCGCCGATATCAAAAAAGAAGGATCGGGCTTCGATCTGCCCATGGCCATCGGCATTCTCGGAGCTTATGGAGCGCTGCAGCTGCGCGATCTGAGCCAGTTTTTGCTGGTGGGTGAACTAGGGCTGGATGGCGGTCTACGGGCCGTTTCCGGAATGCTGCCGGTTGCCGTGGCAGCGCGAGAGCGTGGGATCAGCAATCTCGTGATTCCGAAGGCGAATGCGCGCGAGGCGGCGGTGGTGGAGGGTGTGAATGTCTACCCTGTGGAGACGCTGAACGAGGTACGCGAGCTATTGAACGCTGCCGGCAATGGCGGTATCCATACTGAACCGTTCCGCATGCAGACTGCGGAGATGCTGGGTGAGCTGCAGCATTTCCATGTTGATTTTGCCGATGTGCGCGGGCAGCAGACGGCGAAGCGGGCACTGGAAGTTGCGGCGGCTGGCGGACATAACATCCTGATGATTGGTCCACCGGGTTCGGGCAAGACGATGCTGGCAAAGCGGCTGCCATCGATTCTTGCGCCGCTGAGTTTCGAAGAGGCGCTGGAGACAACAAAGATTCACTCGGTGGCCGGAGTACTGGATGCCGATGCGGGTCTGGTGACACAACGGCCTTTCCGCTCGCCGCACCACACGATTTCCGATGCGGGGTTGATCGGCGGCGGCGCGATGCCGCGTCCGGGCGAGGTTTCACTGGCGCATAACGGGGTGCTGTTTCTGGATGAGCTGCCGGAGTTCCCGCGCAATGTGCTGGAGGTGATGCGGCAGCCGCTTGAGGACCGTAACGTTGTCATTGCACGAGCCTTGATGTCGTTGACCTTTCCCTCGGCTTTTATGCTGGCGGCGGCGATGAATCCCTGCCCGTGCGGGTACTTCAATGACAAGTCGCGCGAATGCTCGTGTACGCCGCCAATGATCCAGCGGTATGTGTCGAAGGTTTCAGGGCCGCTGCTCGATCGAATCGATATTCACATTGAAGTGCCCGCAGTACAGTATCGCGAGCTGCGAGCAGGGGCGGCTAGCGAGAGTTCGGCGGCGATCCGGCACGTGTGCTGGCGGCGCGTGAGAGACAACGGGAGCGTTTCACGAAGGCGGCGGAGAAAATCTATTCGAATGCGCAAATGAGTACGCGGCAGATTCGATCTTTCTGCGAACTCGGGCCGGATGCTGAGCGGTTGCTGGAGCGCGCGATGCAGCAGCAAGGACTGACAGCACGCGCGCATGACCGCATTTTGAAGGTGGCACGAACGATTGCCGATATCGAGGGCGCGCCGTCGATCACTGTGCCGCACATTGCGGAAGCGATCCAGTACCGGACCTTGGACCGGAGTTACTGGAGTTGACGTTTGGCTAACGAAAGCAAAAAAGCAGATCCTTCCATTTCATTTCGCTCACGCCAGGATGACAAACTGTGCGTTGAATCACTTTAATCGTAGCGCTCAAAGATGATCTGTTTACGCTGCCAGCCCAGCTCCTTGAGCTTGCCGCGATTGGCGGAGACCATGTTATTGAGGCCGCAGATATAGGCGTGGATATCGAATCCAGAAGGTTCGGTCACGGTGACGACTGGAGCAGAGTGGGTCATCTTTGCGCGTCCGGCCACGATTTCGGCGACATGCTCCTGCACGTAACCGCGCAGACCTTCCCAACCCTCATGCGGACGGCTGAGAGTTGATATGTAGTGGAAGTTGTGCCGTTCGGCTGCGACCTTCTCGAAATATTTCTGATAATAAATCCCGGTTTCGTGGCGTGTGCCGTAGACCAACCAGATGAGATGGCCCTGGCTGCGATCTTCGCCGGTCTCCGGAAAAAGCCATTCGACAAATCCACGTATGGGCGCGATGCCTGTGCCGGTTGCGATAAAGATCGCATCGGTGAGCGGCTGGCGCAAAGTGAAGAGGCCGTGCGGGCCGTGAAACTGAATAGTCTCTCCGGGCTCGAGGTCACAGAGCAAGTTGGAGAAGAAGCCGTCTTCGACACGGTTTACGCATAGGTCGAACTGGTTCAATCGTGGCGCTGAGGCAATGGAGTAGGCGCGGGTCTCGGCTTTGCCTCTGTGATCGACTGCAACGAAGGAGATGAACTGGCCCGGCGCGAAGTCGAAATGCGAAAGCTCATCAATCGTGAATTCAAAGTGATAGCACTGCGCAGGATTTGAGAGCAGTAGCTTCCGCTGAAGCCGGGCGGTGAAGACCTGTCTATCCAAATTTTTGAACTCTTTTCTTTTTTTAAATTATCGCTTGTGCATTACGGCAACAGCAATACTGATGGAACGGATTCCCAAAGTGCTCGAACGTCTTGCGACCTTTTCACGGGCCCGTTGCGGTGGATGCGATCTCACTGCTTGAGAAGCCTGACGATATACTCAATTCTGATAAGACTCTTTAAAAACCTGATCTACCCTATGAGCACAGAGCCGCAAAAGTACACCCGAAACAATCCATATATTTCACGCATGCTCGTCAACGTCTTGATGACTACGGCTGGCTCGGAAAAAGAGACACGTCATATCGAGCTTGAGCTTGAGCCGGGCATGCAATATACGCCAGGCGATGCCGTTGGCATCGTGCCTGAGAACCGCCCCTCGGAGGTGGCCGAGGTCCTCGCGCGGCTCCATTTTAAAGGCGATGAACGCGTGTTAGACCATTACAAGGTCGAGATCAGCCTGGAGGAAGCGCTGCGCACACGCCTGGCTATCGGCAAGCTTACCCGCAGCGCTGTGAACGCTTATGCGAAGGCTGCACCGGAATCCGTGCCGGGACTTGCGGCTCTGAAGTCTTTGACGCTGCCAGATAATCGGTCTGTAGCAGAGGAGTACGTCTGGGGCCGCGAGTTTATCGATCTCATTACGGAGTATCCCGGCGGAATTACGGAGCCTCAGCAGTTGTTTACGGTACTGGCGCGTCTAACCCCGCGTATGTATTCCATTGCATCATCGCAGTCCCTGGTGAGAGATGCGGTACATACGATTGTTCGCGTTGTGTACTACACAAGCTATCAACGCGAGAGGCAGGGACTGTGCTCCGGTCATTTGGGAGAGCGCGCGCCGGAAGGTTGCACAATGCCGATCTTTCTGCATTCGAACAACAACTTCCGTCTTCCGGAAAATGTCGATACGCCGGTTATCATGATCGGTCCAGGCACAGGAATAGCGCCATTTCGGGCGTTTCTGCAGCACCGTAAGGCACATGGTCACAAGGGCGAAAACTGGCTTTTCTTTGGCGAGCAGCGCCGCGCCTCAGATTTCCTTTATCGCGAAGACCTGGAGGGCATGTTCAAGGACGGCATTCTGACGCGGTTTGATACGGCCTTTTCTCGCGACCAGGCGCACAAAGTTTATGTGCAGGATCGCATGCGGGAGAATGCCGCGGAATTACACCGCTGGCTGGAGCGTGGGGCGCATTTTTATGTATGCGGCGATGCAAATCGCATGGCAAAAGACGTGGAGACCGCGCTTCTGGAGGCCATTGCTCAGGGCCAGAACTGCACGCCGGAGGCCGCACGGGAGTATCTAGCCAATATGAAAAAGGTGAGACGTTATCAGACAGATGTTTATTAGCCTTGCGAGGCTACTCCACCGTTACTGATTTCGCCAGATTGCGCGGCTGATCTACGTCGCAGCCACGGCGAACTGCAATGTGGTAGGCGAGCAATTGCAGGGGAACCACGTCCAGCACTGACAGAAGAAGTTCTGAGGTGTGCGGGACATAGAGGACATGATCGACCAGCTGCCTGATTTCTTCATCTCCCTCGATCGCGACGGCGATGACCTTACCGGAACGGGCGGTAACTTCCTGAATGTTCGACAAGGTCTTTTCGTAGCGTAGCTTTGAGTCGCGATTGTTCCTGTCCTGCGTGGCCAGCACGACGACGGGAAGTGTCTCATCGATAAGCGCGTTAGGGCCGTGCTTCATCTCGCCCGCGGGATAACCCTCGGCGTGGATGTAGGAAATTTCCTTGAGCTTGAGTGCGCCTTCGAGAGCGATGGGATAGTGGATGCCGCGTCCGAGAAAGAGAAAGTCACTGACGTTGGAATAGATACGGGCGAGCTTTTCGCACTCGATGTCGGCGGTGCGAAGAATTTCTTCTACTTTACCTGGAAGCAGTGTCAGCTCTTCGAGCAGAGCGCGGCTTTCCTGATCGGAGATGGTCTGGCGCGTCTGCGCAAGATGCACCGCGAAGAGGAAGAGGGCCACCAGTTGCGCAGTAAAGGCCTTACTCGATGCGACACCGATTTCCGGGCCGGCGTGGGTATAGATGGTGCCGTGGGCCTCGCGCGCGATCATGGCGCCGACGACGTTGCAAATGGCAACGGTCTTCGATCCCTTGGCGATCATTTCGCGCTGGGCGGCCAGGGTGTCAGCTGTTTCGCCGGACTGCGTGATGAGCAGTCCCACTGCGCCGGGATCCGGGATCGGATCGCGATAGCGGTATTCGCTGGCGTAGTCGACCTCTACGGGAATGCGCGCGAGGCGTTCGATCATGAACTTGCCTGCCGTGGCGGCATGCCAGCTGGTGCCGCACGCTGCGATGTTGATCTTGGTGGCGCGGTGGAAATCTTCATCGCTGATCTTCATTTCGCGGAGGAAGACTTTGCCGGTGTCGAGCGAGATGCGGCCGAGGGTGGTGTCGCGGATGGCTCGCGGCTGCTCGAAGATTTCCTTGAGCATGAAATGCTTGTAGCCGCCTTTTTCTGCCTGGATGGGATCCCACTGGATGCGCTGCACCGGGCGCTCGATGGCGTTGCCTGCGAAGTCGGTGAGGCGGACGCCGGAGGGAGTGAGCACGGCCATGTCGCCGTCGGCAAGGAAATAGAGGTTACGCGTGTGGTGCAGGATTCCGGGGACATCGGATGCTACGAAGTATTCATTTTCGCCCAGCCCAATCACCGCAGGAGGGCCAAAGCGGGCGGCGACGATTTTATTCGGCTCGTCGGCGGAGATGACGACGATGGCGAATGCGCCGGTGAGGCGGGCGACGCTGCGGCGCACGGCTTCTTCGAGCGGCATAGTCTTGCCGGACGTGGCGGCGGATGACATCTCCTGCTCGATCAGGTGAGCGATGATTTCTGTATCTGTTTCAGTTACGAATTTGTGACCCTTGGCCGAAAGTTCATGCTTAAGAGCGAGGTAATTTTCGACGATGCCGTTGTGCACCACGACGATGCGGCCGGTGCAGTCGCGGTGCGGGTGCGCATTTTCCTCCGTGGGGCGGCCGTGGGTGGCCCAGCGAGTATGTCCTATTCCATAGGTCCCATGGATAGGGCGTTCGCGTAGAACTTCTTCGAGTTTGCGAAGCTTGCCAGGAGCGCGGCGGAGTTCGAGACCGTTTCCGGCTCCCCCGACGGCGATGCCAGCCGAATCGTAGCCGCGGTATTCCAGACGCCGCAGGCCCTCAATAATGACTGGGACTACTTCCTTGTTGCCAACATAGCCGACAATTCCGCACATAGTTCAGATTGTAAGGTACGTGCCCAAAAGCTCCTGGAGACGTGGAGGCAGGCGCCTTATTGCCCTTCTTCGAGTTTGTAGGTGAATTCTTCGATGACGGGGTTAGTTAACACATCACGAGCAATGCGCTCGACTTCCTCTTTAGCGGCTGCAGCGTCGAGGGAGTTGTCGAGATCGATTACGAAATATTTTCCCTGGCGTACGTCGTTCACGCCCTTGTATTGCATCTTTTTGAGTGCGTTCTGGATGGTCTGGCCCTGGGGGTCGAGTACCGTCCTTTTAAGTGTCACGTAGACATGAGCCTTCATTATGCCCGATTATAAAGGACTCCGCCCTTCGACGCCCCTCAGGGCAGGCTAGCGATACGCGACTTCGGCGCTATACGTTTGCGGCGATGTGTTGGAGTCAATTTCACATCAAATTGCGTACACTGGAACTTGAATGGTCAATTATCTGGAACTCCCGATTGGCGAGAAGCTGCCCGAGGTAATCAACGCGGTGATCGAGATCCCGTTTGAGGGCATTAACAAGTATGAGTATGACAAGCAGTTGCATGTCTTCCGGCTGGACCGCAATCTGTATTCGCCGGTGCATTATCCGGGGGATTACGGCTTTATTCCTTCTACGCTGAGCGATGACGGCGACCCGCTCGATGTGCTGGTGCTGGTGGATGCGCCGAGCTTTCCGGGATGCGTGATGCAGGTGCGTCCGATCGGGCTGATGGAAATGCTGGATCAGGGCGTGCTCGACGAGAAGGTTTTAGCAGTTGGGAAAAACAATCCCCGCTATACCGACGTGTGGAATTATTCCGAAATCTATCCGCATATGCTCAAGGAAATCACCCATTTTTTCTCGATCTACAAAGACCTTGAGGGGAAGCGGGTGGAAGTTCACGGATGGCACGATGCGGCCTATGCGCGCGACCGTGTGCTGCAAGCTGCCAAAAATTTCACGGAGAACAAAGAGAAGAAGGTCGCTGAAGTCAGAGCTAAGAAGTAAATCCCGAGTTGTTCACAGCGCATCTTTTACTGAACAATTTTTGCTGTATTTGCAGTCTGTTCATGATCGGCGACGGTCAGGTTTGATTTCCTGTCGAAGGAAATTGTGCCCGAGACCTCTTGCTTGAGAGGGCCTTTCGTTACCTCCGAGTGATCGAGCGTGAGCTGTTTATTCCTGATGGCGCCATCTGCGCTCCAGTGGTCGAAGTGTGTGAGGGCCGCTGGTACAAGGGTCAGCGTCCCTTGCGTCCAGTCCCAGTGAAATGTTCCCTGAGCAGATTGAGCAAGATCGCCTGTCGAGAATCCGGACAACTCCAAATGGGCGTTCGCGCTCACCGTGCCTGAAAGTGGCAGTTCCGGCCAAAGGCCTGTAAGCCCGGCGGCATTCGCATGGAAAAGCTGCGCATCGAACGTGTAATCCGGGGTGCTACCGGTGGCATCCATCGTGCCGGTGGCTTGAAGGATCCCATTGAGCGCGTGCGCTTCAATCGCTGTGAATTGGATTTGCCGTCCCTCGATGTGCACGGAGCTGCTTGCGTCGTGCAGGGTGAGCTGACCCAGGGTAAAAACTGCTGTTCGGACGGTGCCGTTGAGCGCCGGCCACTTTACCTTGTTGCGGTCGAGACGGGCAAGGATCTGCTGCAGGAATTCGCCGTGCTCGCCTGCTCCCATCAAAATGGACTGGAGCGCGGCTGCATCCAGCTGCGGAGTAGCGAGGGAAAATTCACGTACGCACGACGGGGTAGAACAGGGGATGTGCACGGTGACTGAGAGCGTCGCCGGAATCTTATGGAGGAGGACGGAAACCGGGTTCCAGACAATCTGCTCCGAAGAAAGCGCCGCCTGCGCGGAGACAATCTCTACCGGCTCGGGGAGGAAGCTTGCCTGATATTGGGCGTTCTTGAGATGGAAGGTACCCTCAGTGGTTGCCGCAGGGGATGAATTGTCGAGCGTGCTGGTCAGGGGCAGCCACGGGCCGTGAACTGTCAAATCGAGAACCGCGCTTCCTTGCGGAGCAAGCGCCGCGGCCACGTTGTGCAGCAGGCCTATGTTAGAGGTGATAGGCAGCAGTCGCTGAAGAGAAGCATCGCCACTGAAATGCAGGGAGAAGCTCTGACGCGTGAAATCACCGGAAACAGTAAGCGGCACGTCATTGCCGAGAGGGATGTTCGCATTCGCCAGATGCAGCGACATAGGGGTACTCGCAAGAGCCGGTCTGGCTTTTGCCGAGTGCCGTCGGGCGGGCTGGGCGGTCAAAGTGGCGATATGTAACGCCGGAACGGCGAGGGGCTTGTCCATACCCGGAATGCTGATCGTGAGCCCGTCGACGATGGCATCTCCTGAAAGGCTTTCTCCCGATGGCCGGCTGTAAAGCAGGCTTCCTTGCACGGTTCCGGAGACCTGCGCGGATGACGCGAAGCCGTTACGAACGAGGCGCAGGGCAGACAGGCCGAAGGTGACAGGGACGTTCTGAATTTGGAGATTGAAGGCGGGTTTCGGATGATCGATGTCCGGGATGGCACCAGTCAACAGTAGATGTCCAGTGTCGATGGGCCAGAGGCAGGTGAGATTTTCAAGAGCATGTGAGTCGTGACGGTAGTTGCCCTGGCAAGTGGCATCGACGTTGAAGGTGTCGAGAGGAGTGAATTCCTGGCGATGCAAGGCGGCGATCTGGATGCGGGTCTTGAACTGAGGGTTGAAGAGATCGCCTTTGACGGTGCTGTTGATTTTCAGATTGCCGCGCCAGCCGGTGTCCTGGCCAAAGAGCAGGCGCGCAATCTGGCCAATGGGGGCATTGGACCACTCAGTTTCGAGATCGACTGGCATATCCCCCAAAGCAGAGGCGCGATGCAGCGAGCCTTCGACGCGCATCAGTCCGGTATCGGATAGATCGAGGTCGAGATCGGTGCGGACGGGCTGAGCTTCGAGGCGGATGCGCCATTCGTCCGGGTTAGCGAGCCACATGGCGAAGTCGGCGTTCAGGAAGGAGAACGGCTTCTTCTCGTTGCCTACTTTGAAATTGACGCGGGCATTGCTGGCTTCAATGTAGGGAAAGCGGGGAGCGCTGCTGGCGCGACGTTGTGCGGTGGGCGCGTTAGGAATGTGCGAGGCCTGCAGCAGAACGTTGCCGATGTTCCAATGCCCCTCATTATTGCGAACCAGGTTGAGGCTCGGCTGGTCGAAGCTGATGCGGCCAATCTCAAGGCGTCCGCGCCAGAGAGAGCTGAGACGGATGGCTGCGTCGACGCTGGGAGCGCGCAACGTCGGTTCCGATCCAAATGCGGGGTCTTCTTCGACAATGAAGTCGCTCAGCTCCAGGCCGGGACGCGGGAGCAGGCGCAGGGTGACCGAGGAAAGATGCACCGGCCGATCGAGGCTGCGGCTGATGGCATCGGCGATGCGGCGCTGATAGCGATTCATATTGATCAGCGGCGGCAGGATCAAGGCTACGGCCAGAAGGAGCAGAGCGGCAAAGAGAATCCAGTATTTCGTCTGGGGTTTGCGCAGGTTTTCGCTCATCGCTTCCACTGTTGATTGAACATTATCATCCGCTATTTTCGACCGGAGACCCCCGGCATCTTATATGTAAATTACTTATTTCATTGGACTTACACCATCAATGAGCAGCGCTGATCGTTCGTTTTCAGGAATTTAGCCTGTTTGTCCACGCAAATTTCCTTGTTTCAATAAGTTACAGGATATGAGGGCCTCGGAAACTGTGGGCATCCGGGGCATATTTCCCCTTCTTTATCAGTATATCGTTTTGGGCGGTAATTCTCTGCGCTGGGTGTCTCGAAGTAAGTAATTTATAATCAATAATTTGCCTCCGTACCATAGGGCTTGGGGGCTTGACAACATTTATCGGGTTCAATCTGCCTCAGATGACAAACTTCTGAGACTCGGCTGCAGGGCTACTTGATCAGGTGCAGAGTGCGGCTCCAGCGAGTCTGGTCGAAGAAGTGAATGACGATATGGAAGATAAAGCCGATGCGATCGCCGATCGAGGTCTTATCGATTTGATTCTCAGGCGTTACGAAGGACCAGTAGACGAAGAGCGGACGGCCCACGATGTTCTCGCGGGGGACAAAGCCCCAGTAGCGGCTGTCGAGGCTGACCGGGCGGTTATCTCCCATGGCGAAGTAGTGGCCTGGGGGGACAACGAGATCGTCACCCTGAATATGGCTGGGCAGGTCAACAGCCCATTCGGCGGTTACGTCGCCAGCTTGTGAGGCTGGAACTGACGGAAAATCATCGCGATAGGGGAAGTAGCCATCGTCCCCCGGCTTAGCTGCCAGAGGCTCGTCCTGGGGCTGTCCGTTGAGGTAAACGGTGCCGTTGCGCAGGTGAATGTGATCGCCGGGAATGCCGATGACGCGCTTGACGAGGAAGATATGGTCGCCATTGGGTTCCGCAACCGGCTTGTAGAAGACGATGATATCGCCGCGCCTGACGTTGCGGTAGTGCTCCCAGAAGGCCCACTTTGCAGGCGGCGCCAAGGTCATGCGGTCGACGAGGACATGGTCGCCGATGAGCAAGGTCTTTTCCATGGAGGCCGACGGGATCTCGAAATTCTGGAAGATGAACGTGAGGGCAAAGAGGCCAAGCACCAGCACGCTGCAGATGGAGGCGATGAACTCAAGAGGGGTCTCTTCGTGGTGGGCCTGTTTCTTCTCTGACTGCGGTTTTTCCAGAATCTGTTCCATAGCTCTCTTGTTGGCTGCAATACCGAACACCGGGGCTAAAGCCCCTGTATCTACTGTTTTGGTTCACCGGGGCTAAAGCCCGGTGCTTCTACCTAAATCCTGACTGAGATTCTTACGTCCCACCCTTCGCTCTGCGAAGGAGGGGGCATCCTTATTCGTGCTCCATCCCAAATCCATCACCACACGATGCGGAACATGCGGTCCCAACGGGCGAAATCGACAACGCTGTTGACCGGGTCCTTATCGTGTCCGAGTCTATCACCCGGAAGGTCGGGTACATCTGTGGTAGAGGGTTTGCGGATCGAGAAATAGATGAGAAACGGGCGGCCGACAATGTTGGCTCGAGGCACAAATCCCCAGTAGCGGCTGTCGCGACTATGGTTGCGGTTGTCGCCGAGGACGAAGTAGTGATCCTGCGGCACGATGAGATCGCCATGCTGCACGTCATGGCGCATCTCCATCCACCAACGGGTATCGACGCCGGGGTCGGTGTAGAGGTTGGTAGGAAACTGGTCGCGGAAGTTGTCGGAGTAGGAAGCCTCATAAACGGCGTAAGGCTCGGTGATTTGCTGGCCGTTGAGGTAGACCTGTCCGTCATGAAGGTGCACACGATCACCGGGAACCGCGATGACTCGCTTCACGACGTGATCGGTAGGATCGAGCGGGAAGTGGAAGACGACAATATCGCCACGCTGGATCTGACGGTAGGGCAGCAACCAGCGCCAGATGCCGGAGGGCGAGTAGATCATTTTGTTGACCAGCAGGAAGTCGCCGACAAGGAGGGTGTGTTCCATCGATTCCGATGGAATGCGGAAGGGCTGCACGATGAAGGTCAACACAAAGAGGGCGATAACTATGATCGAGAGCAGCGAGCGGCCTGAGTCAAGGACTGTAGGGTAGACGACATGGTGCCGGACCGGCGCTGGCGGGGGCGTGGCGGGCGGAGAGCTTTGCGCTACTGGCGACAGCTCGGGCGGGTTTTCCACGCTGGCGGCGAATGTGAACTGCGGGTCATTCACCGGCAGACTCCCTGGCCGCGGCATCATCCGGAGCCGAGGCCATGGCTGAGACGAGTTTTTCGAGTGCGCGGCGAGCGGCTTCCTGTTCGGCTTTCTTCTTGGTGCTGCCGGTGCCTCGCGCCAGTGCCTTGCCCGCGGTGCCGTTGTCAGCGATGCGGACTTCGACGGTGAAGCGCTTGCGGTGGTCGGGGCCGCTTTCTCCCTTGACAACGTAGAGAGGCTGGCTGCCCTTCTGGGCCTGGAGATATTCCTGCAGCGCAGACTTGTGGTCGCCAATGCTGCGGCCTTCGAGCAGCTCTTTTTGCAACTCCATGACAGAGGGAGTGATGACTTCGCGTTCGACGAAGGCGCAGGTGACTTCGAGCCCGGCATCGAGATAAAGGGCCGCGACGATGGCTTCCAGGCAGTTGGCCAGCAGGGCGCTTTTCTTGCGGCCGCCATTGCGTTCTTCTCCCTTGCCCAGGCGCAGGTATTTGCCCAGCTTGAGGCGCATGCCCACGTGGCCGAGATGCTTGCGACTGACAAGAGCTGAACGCAGGCGCGTGAGCTCGCCTTCGCTCAATTCAGGGAAGCGCTTGTAGAGCGACTCGGCCACCAGAAGACCGATGACTGCGTCGCCGAGGAACTCCATCTGTTCATTGTCTTCCGGGGAAGGCTGATCTGTTTTGCCGGCTTCAGAGAGCTGGAATTCGTGGGCGAGAGAGCTGTGAGTCAGGGCCTGGACGAGCAGATGCTCCTGTTCGAACTTGTGTCCGAGTGCGCGCTCGAGCGGTTGGAAAGCCGGTTGCCCCATTCGCGATGCAGTCCTCTTTTACTGTAGACGATTTATAAGACGCACTTCAAAGTCGATGTGTGAGGCGAATTGACTTTTGTGTTGCTGGATCGAATGCCCGCTGATCCGATAGGGAGGTGGCGTGCGGTTCGAGGTCAATTCGCCTTCAGGGAGGCCTGGGCTCGCAGCTGCTCGACCGCTGGCTGGCTCATGATTGTCGTAGCGGCCTGATCGAGGGTCATGGTGGGAGACTCGGGGGCAAACCGGGACCGTTCGTCGTCCTGCTGGAGCGAAATGCTCTTGAAAAGAAGGGCGTTGCCTTCGAGTTGGACGTGGATTTCCGTCAGCTGCCAGATCGACGGGCCGACCTGCGCCTGCTCGAGAGAAAACGAGCTGCCCGCTTTGAGCCGTCCGAGAAGGCCTCCGCCGAAGGTGACGTCGCGGATGAGGCGTCCACTCATGCTGCGGATGCGATGCTGTGCATTGTCAATGACTATGTCACCGGCCATGCTGCTGAAGACACGCGCCTCGCGCGTAGGTGGATGGAAGCCCGGCGCGGGCTCAAAATGCAGGGAAGTGTTGGTTGCGGTGGCGGCTGTCTGCGTCCAGACAAAGGCGGTGGGCAGCAGCTTGAGAAAGTCATCCACCTGCTGGTTGTCATGGTTCGTTTCCAAGACCTGCTTGTTCTGGGCCCTGGTATCGTGCAGAAATTCCTGAATGAGATCGCGCTGCTGAGGCTCTGTCAGCTTCTGGCCATCCTTCTCGAGGACGCGCCGAACGTCGCACTGCTGAGTGCCGGCAACCCATTGGAGAATATGTTCTTTCGGTTTGCGCAGTTCCTGAAGATAGATCCAGTGGGAGTGATCGCTCTGGTTTGCGGCGCGTTCGGTGTCGACGACTTTCTGAACTGTCTGCTGCGGGGCTTGCGCCTCCGCGACGGAGCATGAGAGCACGAGTAACCCCAGCCAGACAAGTGTTATTTTTTCTTTTGTCATCCGACTGCCTCTAGCGGTCAAGAAAGTTACGCGTTTTTGATGCGGCAGATTCGCGGAAGGGTTCGGTAGAAATACGTCCCGAAAAGAGGCATTTTCGGAACGCATCTATCTGGCGGTTGCCAACCGGGTTCCTATTCCGCGCTTTTCCAGGGGACTACGGATGGGGCGAGGTTGCCGGGGACTGCGGTTCCGGCTTTGCGGTGGAGGACGTGTTGTTATCGTCGCCGTCCTGGTCTTGCTGGGCACGGTGCGGAGGCTCGAAGGGTTGTTTGATCCCTTTTTCGGCAGCGGCCTTGGTATCGGGCTGTCCATCGCGGACGGTAAGTGCGGTTTTGTATTCGACGAGGGCTTCGTCGCGCTCATCGCGAATATCGTGGATGCGGCCGAGGTAGATATGCGACCAGGCGAGGAGGCGCGGATCGTTCGAGAGACGGATGGTTTCGCCGAAGTTCTTTTCGGCTTCCTCCATGCGGCCCTGCATGACGCTGGTGAGAGCGAGAATGTAGTCTGCGCGGCCCGGCTCTGGCGTGTGTTCGGAGAGTGCCTGCTGCGCCAATTTTTCAGCGCCCGCCGTGTCGCCCTGGTGGAGCTTGATCTCGGCGAGGTCGAGCCCGTGAGGCGTGCGGGTGGCGTGGCGGATGACATCGGCCGAACCTTCTTCAGCGAAGTGGATGTCGCGCGCGCGGTGGATCTGCTGGTCGATGTCCATGCCATAGACCATGGGGCCGATGGCTTCCTTCAGGCTGTCTGGCGTGCGTTCGAAGCCAATGAGCTGGTCGTAGAAATACTGGGTGACCACGAAGCCGGAGACCATGCTCCTGGTGACGGAGTCCTGCCGGACAGCGGCGATGCTTTGCAGGGAAGCGTTGTGCTTCTGCGTTTCGCGTTCGAGATCGCTGCGGCGCACATCGTCGGGGATTTTATATTCGGCGATGCCGGTGTCCATGGTGCGCGCTTCGATGGCGCGGATGAGGCACTCGATGACGAGCGAGACGATATCGCTGCGGTACTGGAAGTCGAGAGGAGCCTCGCGCACGGTTTTGAGGATAGGCAGCAAGCGGTCCATGGCGGTGGCGCGCGAGTAGAGCAGCGGCTCGATCACATAATGCAGATACGTATGGCGCACTTCCTGCATGTGGATGGTGTCATTCACAGGCGAGGCCACCACGATGTAATCAGGGCCGTAGACGCGCGCGTTCGTCTCCGCGGGCGAGAGCATCGGCTCCAGAACGACCAGGAAACGGCTGCCGGTGTAAGTGCTGGCCGGCATCTTGAGATAGACGTTGGTGGTGACGATCATCCGCGTAAGGGGATCGTGCAGCTTGGCTATTTCCTCGTCATAGGCAGGGCGGTTGGCGATCCAGATGAGATGCAACTCGGTAGCTTGCACGAAGGCGTGCAGCACGGGAAGCATGTCGACGACCTGCGTGGAGTCGGGCGGCATGTCGTCCTGATCGACGCTGAGAGCGAGCTCGGGTGGCGGAGTGAGATAAAGCGCGAGCGAGACGTATTGCGCGAGGTCGCGGCTGGCGTCGGCAAGGCGGTGCTGGTTGACGTAGACGCAGAGCTTGTCGCGGGCGTCACGAGCGGCTTCTGACTGCAGCATGGCCTGGTTGAGCTGGTCGCGGATGCGGGCGCGGACGGGATCGGAGTCATCCAGACCGTTGTCGTACCCGCAGGCATTGAGGGCAACGGCTACATCGAAGAGCGCTTCACTGGTCTGCAGACTTACAGCGGGACCGGCGGGATCGGCGAGTGCGGGAGGCTTTTCCGGGCGCGGCTGCAGATTCGGCTGCTGTCTTTGACGGTATTTGGGTTGATTGCTGGGCTGCTGCCGGCAACAAAGTTAAAGTGAAGACGACGGCGATGAGGATGGACAGGCGCAGATTCGGGCAAAACGGCATTTGGCTGGGAACTCTTTCAGAAGTCTATTGAAGCGTGTTCGGCATGGTCAATTGCCGCGTTGGCTACAGGGTCCCTCGATAGAAACAAAGGGCCGCCCGGCCTTCAGGAAAACCAGGCGGAAATCGGCAGAAAGTGTGAGGGAATATTGTGAGATGAGACTTGCCGTTTTGTGTTGTTGGCGAGTTATTCAGGATGTCTTGTGGCTGAAAACATTCGTTCCTATATAATCAGTGCAAAGAAAGCCGGAGAGATGGCCGAGTGGCTGAAGGCGGCGGTTTGCTAAACCGTTATAGGGTCAAAAGCTCTATCGGGGGTTCGAATCCCCCTCTCTCCGCCAGAATCCTGCCTTTGTTCGATTCCAAAAATAAATAGCTTTGACTACGCTGCGCGCGACTCCACTTATGGTGCAGACGAAACCCCCGTATAAATTCAACCGTCGGATGCGCTGCGCTAAGTCGATTTTGGAATTCATCATCGCAGTGGTTTTCCGCGCGTTTCCGGGATGCTGAGAGCCAGCAACGCGGCGCCAAGAAAGCTGATCGATGTGATGCCCAGCGCTGAGGCCATGCCGTGCTGGTCGGATGCTCTTCCTACCAGCAGCGGAGCGGCGGCGCTCACGATTCTCCCGGTGTTATAGGCGAATCCCATGGCGGTGCCACGGATTGCGGTCGGGAAGAGCTCACTGGTAATGACGGCGAAGCCGCTGAAATAGCCTGTTCCCCAGAAGCCCACGATTGGGCCAAGCCATAGCAATTGGATAGCGCCAGTTGCGTGAGCGTAGAACTGCACAACGATGGCTGCCATGAAGAGGAATCCGACGTAAATCCACTTGCGGCCAAAGCGGTCGGCGAGAAATCCGTAACTGACATAGCCAAGGAAAGTGCCGACCTGCATGAGGATGGTCCAGGTCGATGTTTGTACGATACTGAGGCCGCGGCCACCCTGTGATGCGGGCAAGGATAGGTAGGAAGGCGCCCCCGAAAAAGAGTCCCCACCATGCGAAAAGCGTGGCGGCGTTCACCAGCGTGGCGATGGCGAGGAAGCGTCCGTTTCGTCCGCGAAAGATTTGCGCCGGGCGTGTGGTGTTCGTAGCTGCGTGCGCGACTGCGATCCAGCGCTCCGGTTCGCTTACTCTGCGGCGAATCCAGATGGCGAAGAGGGCGGGCAGCAATCCGGCGAAGAAGACGCTGCGCCAGCCAAAGTGGGGCATGATGACGGCGACGATGGCTGCGCCGAGGGCGTATCCGATGGCCCAGGAGCTTTGCATCAGAGCCAGGGCCTTGCCGCGATGCTGGTCCGGCCAGGTCTCGGCTACAAGAGCCGCACCCGCAGCCCACTCGCCTCCCATGCCAAAGCCGAGAAGCATACGGCAAATGGCAAGCTGGACCGCTGAGTGCACGAATCCACAAAGCCCGGTGAAGATGCAGTAGACGAGAATGCTGCCGATGAGAGCGCGGGTGCGTCCGAAGCGATCGGCAAAGACGCCGAAGAGAATTCCGCCAATGGCCGCGCAGATGAGCGTGGCGGACATGATGAGCCCAGCGCCTCCGGATGTGAGATGGAGGTCACCTTTCATGCTGGGGACTACGAGCGCATAAAGCATGACGTCCATGCTGTCGAGCATCCAGCCGAGCGAAGCGGCTAGCAGCGCGCGGCGCTGCATGGGGCTGGCCTCCCGCAGCCAGATCCAAGGACTGGAGGATGTGGACGAGATGGCACTCATGACCTGAACATGGGTCTCATTTGTTGGCTCTAAGCCTGCCATAGACGAAGAGGGATCAGACAGCGCTGGTAAACTTCCTTCTGTGAGCCGCTGGTTGCCGCGCCGTATTTGTAACCGTGAATGATAAAAATTGGAGCCTTGAACGCATGCGTATCGCTATCGACAGCGGCGGCACTTTCACGGATTGTATTTCATTCGATCACGGAGCCCTGAAGGTCGCGAAGGTTTTTTCCACGCCTGCCAATCCCGGTGATGCCATTCTGACAGCGATTCATCAGGCTGCGACTTCCGGAATGTCGATCTCTGTGAGACACGGCACAACGGTTGGAACCAATGCGCTTCTTGAACGCAAAGGCGCGAAGGTTGCTTTTGTCACCACAGCTGGCTTTGAAGACACGATTGCGATTGGGAGACAGGCGCGGCCATCTCTTTATGACTGGTTTGCGGCTGCGCCGCGTTGCCTTGTTCCGGCGGCTCTGCGCTTTGGCGTTCCGGAGCGAACGAGCGCAGAGGGAACTGTTTTGCGCGCGCCAACAGCGCAGGAGCTGAACGAACTGCGCGAGTCGATTCGCGGAAGCGGAGCTGAGGCGATTGCGCTCTCGCTGCTGTTTTCGTTTGCCAATCCGGAGAATGAGCAGCTTGTAGCGGGGGCGCTCAAACCGCTGGGTCTTCCGCTCTCGGTCTCACACAGAATCCTGCCGGAGTTCCGTGAGTATGAACGCGCTTCAACGATCGTCGTGAATGCGTATCTTGCACCGAGGGTGGGGTCGTATATCCGGGATTTGCATGAGACTTTGGGTCGGTCTTATTCAGGCGCGGGGCTGCACGTCATGCAGTCTTCGGGCGGCATCCTCTCGTCTGGAACTGCGGCAGAAGAGCCGGTGCGGACTGTCCTTTCAGGGCCTGCCGGCGGCGTGATCGGAGCAGCGCGGGTCGCAGCGCGCGCGGGATTGTCCCAGGTGATTGCATTCGATATGGGCGGTACCTCGACGGATGTTTCGCTGATCGATCTGACGGTCCGCGGCATGCAGACGACAAATGAATCCGGCATCTCAGGCTTACCGATTGCAGTTCCTATGCTTGATATCCATACGGTTGGCGCCGGTGGCGGGTCGATTGCGTATTTCGACGAGGGCGGCATTTTGCATGTCGGACCGGAGTCGGCGGGGGCACTGCCGGGGCCTATCTGTTATGGCCGGGGCGAACGGCCTACGGTTGCGGACGCGAATCTTATACTGGGGCGGCTGGATGCGGGGAATTTCCTTGGCGGATCTCTGACGCTGGACGAAGAACGGGCGCGCTACTGGATGGAGAAAACAGCCGCGCCTCTGGGCTCGGTCGAGCAGTTTGCTCTGGGGACGATCCGGCTTGCGGAAGCGGCGATGGAGAAGGCCATTCGCGTGATCTCAGTAGAGCGGGGTTATGATCCGCGCGAGTTTACGCTGCTGTCATTTGGCGGGGCGGGGCCGCTTCATGCGTGCGCGCTGGCACGGTCGCTGGAGATTCCGCGTGTGTTGGTACCGACTATGCCGGGAGCGCTTTCTGCGCTTGGGATTCTGCTGGCTGACCACGTTCGCGATTTTTCAAAGACGGTGATGACTGTTTTTCACGAAGCGGAACTGGAGCCGCATTTTTGCGAACTGGAAGAGCTGGGACGCAGTGCTATGCAAGGGGAAGGATTGGCAGGACACGTGAGCCGATCTATCGATATGCGGTATGCAGGGCAGGGATATGAAGTGAATGTGCCAATGGGCGGGGATGCGCAGGAAAGGTTTCATGCGCTTCACCGTAAACGATACGGATACGCGGATGAGAAGCGCGTAGTTGAGGCTGTGAATCTGCGCGTGCGTTTTACGGTTGAAGCGGAGCCCTGGGAATTTCCGTCGCAGACGACGCGGCCCGGCGATGGGAGGGAGGCACAAGTTAAGATGGCGCGGGTGTATTTCAGTGACGAGGCGTTACAGACTCCGGTATACGCGCGCGATCTTCTGAAAGCCGGGGACCGTTTTCCGGGGCCGGCCATCATTACCGAATACAGCGCGACGACGGTTGTGCCGCCGCGTGATGAGGTTCATGTGGATGAGCATAAGAACCTCATCATCGAGATAGCTGCTCTATGACTGCAATCCATCCAATCGATATCGCCGTTTTTCAGAGCGCGACTCATTCCATTGCCGAAGAGATGGGAGCGGCGCTGCGGCGTACTGCGTTTTCGCCGAATATCAAAGAGCGCCGTGATTACTCGTGCGCTGTTTTCGATGGCGAGGGGCAGGTGATCGCAATGGGTGACCATATGCCTGTGCACCTGGGATCTATGCCGATGTCGGTCAAGGCTGCCGTGGATGCGCTTCTCCTGGAGCGCGGCGATATTGCCATCCTGAACGATCCATACCGGGGCGGGACGCACCTGCCGGATATCACGATGGTGATGCCGGTTTTTGGTAAAGACGAGAGCAAGCCAGGTTTTTATGTTGCCACCCGCGCGCACCATGCCGATGTGGGGGGACGCTACCCAGGGTCGATGGGGTTGTGCAGTGAGATTTACCAGGAAGGGTTGCGCATTCCCCCGGTGAAGATTGTGCGCGGCGGATCCATTGATCGTTCTGTACTGGAGATTCTGCTGCACAACGTACGTACTCCAGTGGAACGAGAAGGCGATTTACAGGCGCAGATCGGAGCCTGTCGCGTGGGGGAATTGCGTCTTCACGAACTGATTGGCAAGTACCAGCCAGCGATGATTCAGGGATTTGTCCGGGAATTGTTTGACTACTCTGAGTGGCTTACACGCGCTGAGCTTGCGCGCATGCCAGCGGGTGAGTTCGAAGCAGAAGATTTTCTCGATGATGATGGCAACGGCGGCGGTCCGGTCCGTATCCGGGTAAAGCTGACGATTGAGCCCTCCGCCATGACGGCCACGGTGGACTTTTCGGGCAGCGATGCTCAGATAGAGAGCAGCCTCAATGCGGTGCTGGCGATTACTTACTCGGCTGTGTACTACGTTTTTCGCTGCCTGCTGCCTGTGCATGCTCCGGCCACGGCCGGACTGATGCGACCGATCACGCTGATTGCTCCGGAGGGAACGGTTGTGAATGCCCGCCTGCCTGCGCCGGTGGCGGGCGGAAATGTCGAGACTTCGCAGCGCATTGTGGATGTGCTGCTGCGCGCCCTCGCTGCGATTGTGCCGCATCGCGTGCCTGCGGCGAGTTGCGGCACGATGACGAATCTTACAATTGGCGGCTTCGATCCGCGTTACGGACGTGCCTTTGCCTACTATGAGACGACAGCAGGCGGCATGGGAGCGCGGCCTGACCGGGATGGAGTTTCAGGAGTTCATACGCATATGACAAACTCGCTGAATACGCCGGTTGAAGCGCTCGAATATGCGTATCCATTCCGGGTGCGACGCTATGGTTATCGACCAGGTTCAGGAGGCAAAGGCCGCTTCTCAGGCGGCGATGGGTTGATTCGAGAGATCGAATTACTTACCGATGCGCAGGTGACATTACTGGCCGACCGACAGACGATCCACCCTTACGGACTGCATGGAGGAGCAGGCGGGACAACTGGCTATGTCTCGATTCAGCATGAGGCGGAGAAGAAGCAGATTCCAGGGAAATGCAGTATCCGGGCAGTTAAGGGAGATGTTATCCGCGTCGAGACTCCGGGCGGCGGCGGATGGGGAAGCTCCAGCTGATCCATCTTTTATCTGTCTTTCAGATGGTGGATGAGGCGATTGCGAACGAACTTTATATGCTCCCGCATCGCTGCTTCTGCTGCCTTTTTGTCGTTGACCCTGATTGCGTCAAGGATGGCGCGATGTGCATCGGGCGCAGTGGTTGATGAGAGCCGGTAGGTTTTGCAGCGGAAGAGCCAGATTTGATTCTGGACATTCGCGAGCACACGGCAGAGTTCACGATTGCCGCTTGCATTGGCGATAGCGGCATGGAAGCGCGTATCTTCCTCGATGTGCCGCAGCTTGTCTCCTGCCTTCAACCACTTCTTTGTGCGGGTAATACTTGCTTCGAGCAAAGCGATCAGTTCGGGCGTTACTTTTGCTGCTGCTACGGCGTGCACTTCTAACGTTTCACGCAGGTCGTAGAGATCCTGCACTTCTTTAATCGTGAAACGTCTCAGATATGCGCCGCGCCGAGGCTCAATGCGGATGAGGCCCTCGGACTGCAGAGTATTGAGCGCTTCGCGCACGGGCGATTTGCTGATACCGAGTTGTCCGGAGAGAAAATCTTCGGTCAGGCGCGACTCTTCGTCGAGGTCGCCCTCGAGAATATATCGTTTAATGCTTTCATACGCGAGCGTAGTGAGGTTTTGCGATGGGGCCAGTTTTTCTATCACAGACATTCGGCGATCGACAGTCCAGACTCTATGGTTCTATTGCGGGCACAAGTTTACCCGGCGCCAGTTGAATATGCGAGGATGCCTTGGCAAATTCGCACTCAGTTTAGCAGCCGAACAATGACGGCGGCCTTTGTTTTCCTGCATGATTTATCGATTCCTCCAAAGTTTCCGTAGTTGTCGTCACCACTCCTTCGCGATATCGGCTGCAATTGCGGACAACGCATCCAGGTCATGCGCGTCGATAACCTCTCCGGGCGAGTGCGAGTAACGCAGTGGCCAACTGAGAGGCACATCGATAGCACCATATCGCAAAAATGCCGATCCGTCGTTGCCGCCGCCGGTAACGCCATATTGCACCGGTATTTTGTGGCGCTCGGCCAAGTCCTGCAACCGCATCACCTGCGGCCACGGCGCAATGTTCGAGTTGTCGATGGCGCGGATGACGAAGCCTTTTCCCAGCCGGGCATCAGCAAAGCGCTGCGATTCGATCGGAGAATCTGAAGAGACAAATGTATCGATGGCGAAAACAGTTGCCGGGGATTGTCCGGTGCGCGCAGCTTCCACTGCGTATTCGGTTGCACCCAGTAATCCCAACTCTTCACGCGTCGACCAGACGAAGGTGACTTCGCCTCGATCAAATGCAGGTCCCAGTGCCCATACGGCATGGACCAGCGCGGCACAGCCCACGCGGTCGTCAAGGCTGCGCGCGGATACACGGTCGTCGAGAAGTGTGCGATATTCCTTAGGAATCGTTACGGCGTCGCCTACGTGGATTCCGAGCGTTTCAACCTGTTCCTGATTCTTTGCGCCTACTGATATGGTGGCGGCTACACGAAAATCTCTTGGGAAGTGGAATGACGGCGAGTCGTATCCGTCCGGGAGTTGCAACACTCCGGCACGCATGCCAGCCGAGGTATGCACCAGGGCTGGATGGCCCCAGTAAAAGGCCGGAGAGCCGCCGCCTTTATTTTCCAGGTCGAGAGAGCCGTCGGGCAGGATGGTTCGCACGCGAAAGCCAAGCTCATCCATGTGCGCCATCAGCACAATGCCGGGCTTTCCGTTTGATTTGCCCAGATGAAGAACGAGATTGCCTCCAGCGTCAGTGGTGGGGTGCGCCCAGGGCGGCAGCAATTGTTTCACCGTCTCGCGCGTCTGCGATTCCTGTTCACTGACGCCATAGGTGAGGATCAACGAGCGCAGAATCGATTCAGGCGTAGGCGTTGCCGCGGGGCGTGGAGGCATGGCTGCATATGCGAGCGGGGCATTGTCGCGAGGCGCAGCCTCAGGCGCGTGAATGCCGAGATAGTCGGCCACGAGATGCTCGAGTTGCAGCAGGTCGGTTTCGTCCAGCGTTTCCGCGGCAGTGATTGGCCACGCCAAGGGGACGGTCAGATGGATGGAGCGCTCCGGCAGTGGGATTGCCGATCCGTACCCGCGAGGAATCAAGGCCGGAGCCGTGCCACGATGCAGTGCGATGCCCGCCTTTTCGAGATCGCGCTCAACCGGTGACCGCTCTTCTCCACAGACCCACACGCCGGAACCGGGTTTGGCGCGGTAGACTTCTGTCTCAGCGTTTGATTTTGTGTCGGCCTGACCCGTACCCGGACGATTCAATTTTGGAAGCGGGCGGCCAATATAAATCAGCTCGTCGGGATGCTGCGATTCCAGCACCCGCGTCAGTCCCCGGGCGCCTGACCATTGCTGCACCACAAAGGCCAGCGTCACGCTTCCCTGCATGTGGCTCGCAGCGAGCGAGTGTGCGAGTGAGAGAAGGACTGCCGCGCCGAAACGGTCGCCAACGGCGGTGGCGCTCCACTGCGTTGTCCCCACCGGCCAGAGGCGGCGTTCCGCAGCCATCGGGCTAAGCAAGTCCACCCCTACATGTCGCACGTCGTCTGCATTGGCAGCACCCATATCGACGTAGAGGTTGTCGATGTCATCGGGATCAGGTGGCGTGCTGCGGCCCGGCTCAAGATGGATCGACAAACCGGCAACGATGCCGGGCAGCAATTTGCCGCCGCGAGTTACGATTTCCATCGGCTGCGTGTTCTGCAATTCGTTGAAGTGCGGCGGCAGGCCATTCTGCGGGAGCTTCTGGACGCGAAGATAACCGTCATCATCGATTCTGCTTACGACATAACCCGGCTCATCGATTGGGACGGCAATTAACCGGTGCGGCGCGCCGGAGCCAAACGTTACCGTGATATTGCCCATCGCATCGCGTGGGGGATTGAGCCCTGCAAGCTTGTCCTGAATCACCTGTGCCAGACGGCTCTCATATCCGGTGACGGCAACGGTTTCCGTCAGCTGCCTCAGGTTCGCTGCCGTCTCATCCGCCTGACGAGATGTGGTTGCGGTCTGGGCCGTACTGAGAGGTGCGCAAACGAAGACAGAGGCAAGGAAGAGGAGAACAGCATTGCGGTGTGGAATCAACAAAAGCGTTTGTCCTTTCAAATCGAAATTCAACAAATTCTTGACAGGGCGTTTATTGGTATCTGATATATTACAGCCCAACGACAATTGTTCCGGACAGCGCTTCGATTGCCGGCTTGCAAAGTCGTGCATATTCATCTATGCCTCGCGCTGTTCCTTCATCTCTTTGAAGGGTTGTTGTTGGCACTAGCTATAGACACATAAAGCAGTGGTTTAGGAGGTTCTTTTGAATCGCTTTCTGAAGGCCATATTCGTCGCAGCTTTTGTTATTTTCGGCGTTCGCGTAGCGTGCGCCCAGTCCACGGCAACTGTTTCCGGTACAGTCACAGACCCATCCGCAGCCGTGGTGCCACAAGCGCAGATTACCCTGCATGGCAATGCCACCGGCATTACCCGTCTCGTCAGCTCTGACAACGACGGCAACTATGTGATTCCGTCGATTCAGCCGGGCGACTACAGCCTGGAAGTGTCGGCTGCGGGTTTCAGCAGATATGTGATCAAAAGCATTCTGCTTCAGGTCGATCAGAAATCGACGATTAACGTCCAGCTTTCAATTGCGGCTACGGGCGAAGTGGTGCAGGTACAGAGCAGCGCTCCGCAAGTGGATTCGCTGACAACGACCGTGGGGCAGGTGATCGATAAAGTGACGGTGCAGCAGATTCCGCTGAACGGACGGCACTTTCTCGATCTGACGCAGTTGGTGCCCGGTTCCGTGGTGCCACCGGCAAACGGCAGTCTGACCGCGGCCAGCCGCGGACTGGGCGCGAACTCATATATCACTTCAGGCAGCCGCGAGGATTCCGCCAACTTCATGATCAACGGAATCAACCTGAACGACATGTCGCAGAACCAGATCACGTTTCAACCGTCGATCAACACGACAGCGGAGTTCAAGATTTCGAACTCGACTTATAGCGCCGAGTACGGACGCAGCTCCGGCTCGATCGTGAACGTGGCCACGCGTTCGGGAACCAACGCCTTCCACGGCGAAGGTTTTGACTACATTCGCAATAACTATTTCGACGCCCGCAATTTCTTCAATCGCAAGCCGAACCCGATGAACACGCTGCGCCGCAACAATTTCGGCGGAGCCTTCAGCGGACCAATCTGGAAAGACCGCACCTTCTTCTTCCTGAGCTATGAGGGACTGCGCCAGTCGCAGGATATTCTGCTGCGGAGCAATGTGCTTACAGATGCACAGCGCACGGCATTCGCCAGCAGTCCTGCCGGATCAGATTATGCGGGCCTGATCAACTTCATTCCTGTCGCCAATGACAGCACGGGCAGCGTATTCGCAGGGTCCTCACCGGGCCCGGTGAAAACGGATCAGTTCAGTGGAGATCTTTCTCACAAGATTTCAGATGCGGATAGTCTTCACCTCTATTACGCCTGGCAGCAGGATGCGCGCACGGAGCCGAACCTGCAGGGCAACACGATTCCCGGATTCGGCGATCATCGCACGGCGCACCGGCAGATCGGCACAATCAACGAGGTCCACATCTTCTCGTCCAATACTGTGAACGAGGCGCGTATCGGCTTCAACCGCATCGCTATCTCATTCTCGCCGAATACACCCGTTGATGCTGCGAGCTATGGTATCGACAATGGCGTTGCGAACCCGATCGGATTGCCGCAAACCACTGTCTCTGACATAGGGCTCAATTTTGGCGGTCCTTCCGGTTTTCCTCAAGGGCGTTTCGACACGACGATTGTCTTTTCCGATTCGCTGACGAAGATTCATGGCAACCACACGTTCAAGGTGGGCGGGGAGTTCCGGCGATTTATCGGCAGCAGCTTTGCCCAGACTCCCGGGACACTCACCTTTACTACCACGAACAACTTTATTGCAGGTCAGGCGAATTCCTTCACGGTGACGCCGACGAATGTCACCAGCCGCATCTTTATTTCGTCTGTCGGCGGTTTTGCCTCGGACACATGGAAGCTCACTCCTCGCCTGATTGCGGAGCTTGGTTTCAGGTACGAATGGAATGGTACTCCGGCTGAAGGCGGTGGCCGTTTCGTGAATTTCCTCGCCGATTCAAGCACGCTCCAGAGCGTAGACGCTCCATACAATCAAAACCATAATTTCGAGCCGCGCGCAGGCTTTATATGGGACGCATTTGGCAATAGCAAGACGGTTTTGCGCGCCGGTTTCGGGCTGCTTGCGGACCAGCCTACCGCTGGTGTGGTGACGGGTCTTGCCAGCAATCCGCCGAATGCTAGCCCGGTGAGCTTAACAGCGGCAGGTACTGGTCTTCCTGTGGGTAATCTCTACAACAGCGCTGCTGCTACGGGTCTTGCTCCGAATGCAACGAATCCGCTGTTCAGCAACGGCTACTCAGAGTCTTACAACCTCAACCTGCAACAGGATGTGGGCTGGGGAACAGTGATGGAGATGGGTTATATCGGTTCCGTGGGGCGTCATCTTCGCATTGAACGCAACATCAACCAATTTATCTATCCCGGCGGAAAAGCAAGCCGTCCTTTCCCTGCGGTATCGACTGCAAGCGCATTCAAACCGGGCGTTCTTCTGGGCAACATCGGATATATCGATTCAGACTCTTACTCCGACTACAACGCTCTCTGGTTCACCATGCGGAAAGCCCTTTCGCATGGAGTTCAGTTGAATTCAACTTATACATGGTCAAAGTCAATGGATGTGAATTCGCTCGGCTCACAGGGTGGATACAATCTGCAGAACAACTTCGATCCGCACGGCAACTACGGGTTGTCTGATTTCGATGCGCGCAATCACTTCGTCTTTAGCGGAACCTGGGAACTGCCATTCCGGGGGAACCGGCTGAAAGAGGGCTGGCTGCTCGCCAACATTACCCAATTGCAGAGCGGCAATCCTCTGAACGTGACTACCACCTCGACTTATAACGGAGTGACTAACACGATTCGTCCCACAGTGCTTCCCGGGGCCCAATTCTCAACCGGCAGAGGTGCAATTTTGGCTTCTGGTAACGTGAAGTTCATCAATGGCTCCGCGTGCTCCACTATCGTTACGGGATGCACTTTCTACGCGCAACCTGCGGGGTTTGGAAACCTTGCCCGCAATGCGCTTACCGGGCCGGGTTTTGCCGATACGGATCTCTCGCTACAGAAGACCACCCGCATCGCCGAGTCTGTTTCTCTGGTGCTGCGCATGGATTCCTTCGATCTTCTCAACCATGTGAATTTCGGGAACCCGAATCTTTCAGCAACGGGTGCCAGCACCAGCACCTTCGGACAAATTACAGCAACGCGGAATCTTGTTGGCGATGCCGGTTCTTCGCGGCAATTGCAGTTTGCCGGGAAGATTGTTTTTTGACCGACTAACAGTTTGCAGTTTTTTGCTTCACGCCCGGCGGCTTTCTGTCCGCCGGGTCTTTTTTGTTCATTGCAGCGCCTGCGTGCGTTCGTTGCGCACACGCTCTTTGATTCCTGTGGCTGCACGCTGAGAATCGCCCTGATATGGAGTGACCGTGTCAACTCCGCGCAACAGTGGGGTTGTCGTTGTCGTTGCTTTCCTTTCCCGAAGACAGAGCGAGCAGCAGTCGGAGCAGTTTTTGAGCGACGATTGATCAGTCTGATATTCGCGGGTCGAAACCGCATAATCATGATCCGTCGGGAGCTGCCTCTGACTGTTATCGCGAGTCCGGTTGAGCCTGTCGCATAGGGCGAGCGAGGGTTCTCCTTCGTGCTTGCCCTGGCTGCTGCCGGCTCCGTGTTCGAGATGGATGTCAGCGTTCATCGATTCGGGGTTCTTAGCTTTTCCTTTTTAGGAAGTCGTTGTTTTGGTTGTTGTCAGGCCGCAACTTGCTGCCTGGAAATAGTCTCGGCTCTGGTTCCAATAGCCCAGATAAAGCCCAGCAGCTCTCGAGCTACTGCTGTAACAATCTTCCTCTGGTCCTTGCCGGCTGCGCCCAGCTTCAAATACCGCTTATGCAGTCGGTGTTGCGCCTTCCACGCAATCTCTTTCGCCTCTTCTGAAATGCTCTCTTGTCGTCTTCGCAGACCGTACCAGATCCCTGGCGGACGACGATAGCTCCATGCGGCTTCGACAACGATGCGTCGCAGGTGCGCGTTGCCGGTCTTGGTGATGCTTCCGCGTCTGGTTCGCTTGCCACTGGAATCCTCGCTTGGTACTACGCCGCAGTAATCCATAAGCTGGCGAGCACTCCCAAAGCGAGATACCTGGCCCAACTCGCTCGCAATGGTTACAGCCGAGATATCCGCGATGCCGCGCAGTGCTTGTAGATCGTTAATGACTTGTTGCCGCGCCGGCGAGGCCAGCTTCACCGCTTCCATGATGGCTTGCTCCAGCCGCGCAACCCGCTCCCGCATGTGCTCGACCTCGTGCAGATAATCCTGGCGTGTGGACTCTTGAGCTATCTGTGTGAAACGAAGCTGCGCGACCCATATCAGATAAGGGCGTGTCCACGGCCTAACTCCGGTCGGTGCACGCTGACCGGAGCGTAGAAGGAACTTGCTCAACCGATGCCGCGCTCGTGTCTGATCCTGCTTGGCTGCTTCGCGGGCACGCACAAGATCGCGCAATGCCTCGGAACCTTCATCGGGAACCCACACCGCCGTCAGATCCCCGGATCGAAAGCAACGTGCCAGCTTCTCTGCATCGCGCCGATCCGTCTTGACTCGATCACCTGCCTTCACCGGCACCAGCGTGGGTGCTACAACCTCGCACTCGACGCCCAACTCGGCCAGCTGCCAGTACACAATATAGCCCGTCGGTCCGGCTTCGTAACATGCTCTCAACTTGCCTGCAGGCCCGAGCTTCTTGATCAACTTGCGGATAGACTCAGCGCGGTTCGGAATCGTTCCCAGGCTCCGCACTTCACCTTCTGGCTCCGCGACCGCTACGGCGATCGTCTCAGCATGGACATCCAAACCCAAAAATCGTAACTTCTCCTTCATGACCGGCTCCCTTCCGCTTGTGGCTCTGAACTGTGCGTCCTTCGGACGCTCACAGCTCAACCCACGGTCGGCGCATCGGCGCCGGTCACTCCATACTGACTGTTATCATTTAAGTCTCTTCTGCAAAGGAGAAACTCTATGTCCTCCGTCACTGCATCCCCTCTTGCAACCTCGTCAAAAACTTCTAATAACGACTTGCCGCAAGTCACTCACTGGATCGGCGGAGCGCGCGCCGAGGGATCGTCGGGGCGGTTTGCTAATGTGTTTCATCCTGCTGCGGGACAGGTTCAGGCGCGCGTGCCGCTGGCCGACTCTGATGAGATCGACCGGGCGGTTGCTGCTGCCGCCGCCGCTTTCCCGGAGTGGTCTTCGCAGCCGCCGTTACGACGCGCGCGGGTGATGTTTCGCTTTCGTGAGATATTCGAGCGGCGCGTGGAAGAGGTTGCTGTCCTAATCAACCGGGAGCATGGCAAGGTAATCTCCGACGCCAGAGGAGAGGCCACTCGCGGGATTGAAGTCGTAGAGTTTGCTACGGGGATTCCGCAACTGCTGAAGGGTGAGTATACCGAGCAGGTTGGCACAGGCATTGACAGCTGGTCGATGCGGCAGCCGCTTGGAGTCGTTGCCGGCATTACGCCATTCAATTTCCCTGCGATGGTGCCGATGTGGATGTTTCCCATCGCTCTTGCGTGCGGCAATACTTTTATTTTGAAGCCGAGTGAGCGCGATCCGAGTGCGTCGATTCTGCTGGCGGAGATGTTGAAGGAAGCCGGCTTGCCTGACGGTGTCTTTAATGTCGTGCACGGCGACAAGGTAGCGGTGGATGCCATTCTCGCGCATCCGGCGATTCAGGCAGTCAGTTTTGTTGGTTCAACGCCGATTGCAGAGTATGTGTACCGCGAAGGCACAAGGCAGGGCAAACGCGTGCAGGCCATGGGTGGCGCTAAGAACCACATGATCGTGATGCCTGATGCTGATCTGGATCAGGCAGCAGATGCGCTTGCCGGAGCGGCGTACGGCTCGGCTGGCGAACGCTGTATGGCCATCAGCGTGGCGGTTGTTGTGGGAAACCAGACGGCGGATAAATTGATTGAGAAGCTTGAGAACCGGATTGCCAAGCTGCGGATTGGCGATGGCGCAAAAGACGATGCCGATCTTGGTCCACTGATTACCAGACAGCATCTTGAAAAAGTCAGCAACTACGTTGAGCTTGGAGGCAAAGAAGGCGCTGAGCTGGTGGTGGACGGACGCAAAAGCGCACTGCCCAAAGGCGAAGGCTTCTTTTTAGGTGCATGCCTGTTCGATCATGTGAAGCCGGAGATGCGGATCTACAAGGAAGAAATCTTCGGCCCGGTGCTAGGCGTTGTGCGCGTCAACAATTTCGAGACTGCGCTGCAGTTGATCAATGAGCACGAGTACGGCAACGGGACAGCACTGTTTACCCGTGACGGTGATACGGCTCGCGATTTTGCGCGTCGCGTACAGGCGGGCATGGTCGGCATCAATGTTCAGATTCCGGTGCCTATGGCCTTCCATAGCTTTGGCGGATGGAAGCGCTCCCTGTTTGGAGATCATGCAGTTCATGGACAGGAAGGCGTTCGGTTTTATACGCGGCTGAAGACTGTGACGGCGCGCTGGCCGACCGGTATCCGGACCGGCGTTGACACAACCATGCCAACACTCGGATAGCATCGGGATTAAGAGAAAGGCCGCCTCATTGAGGCGGCCTTTCTCTTTTGACAATGGCTTCCAGATTAATCCGCTAGGCACTGTTCATCGGCGATATGCAGATGTTTGTCGAGCGCGTCGATTCCGCGCTCAATCTCTTCCCAGGTAATGATGAGCGGCGGCGCGATGATGAAGTGGCTTACCCATGCCTGAAAGATCACGCCATCGGCTAGCGTTTTGGCCGCGATCTGATCGACCACCAGAGGTTTGCCGGAAACCTTGTCAGAGTATGTGTTGAACGGTTCCTTCGTCTTCTGGTTCTTCACGAGATCCACCGCCCAGAAGAGTCCCCTGCCGCGCACATCTCCCACGCTACGGTGTTTTGCTTTGAGTGCATTCAACTTGCTCTTGACAAGCGGGCCAAGCTCGCGGGCGCGTTCGACAAGGCCGAGACGCTGCATCTCGTGAATGGTCGCGACTGCCGGAAGCAAAGTCATGGGGTGCGCTTCATAGGTGTGACCGTGGGCGAAGTAGTGATCCTCAAAGAATGCGCCGATCTTCTCCGATGTTGCGCAGAGGCCGAGCGGAACATAAGCGGACGTGATGCCTTTAGCGGTGGTGAGAATGTCGGGAGTGACATTCCACAGGTTCATTGCAAACCATTCGCCTGAGCGTCCCCAGCCGCTCATGACTTCATCGGCGATCAGCAGCACTCCAGTTTCGTCGCAGATGCGGCGAAGCTTCGGCATGTACTCGGCTGGTGGAACGATCACGCCGTTGGTGCCGACGATCGGCTCAACCAGCACAGCCGCTACGTCGGATTCATTGCGGATCATGTGTTCGAGATAATCGGCGCATGCGATGCCGCACTCCGGGTAAGTGTGCCTGATGGGGCACTTGTAGCAGTGCACCTCGGGTCCAAAGATGATGCCGGGGCCTTTGCCGCGCGGCTCCATGGCCCAGCGCCGCGGGTCGCCGGTGGCGGCAATGGAGCCTGCGGTCGATCCGTGATAAGAGCGGTAGCGCGCGATGATCTTTGTTTTTCCCGTGTACATGCGGGCGATTTTGAAAGCCGCTTCGTTTGCGTCAGTTCCTGAAGTCGTGAAGAAAAATTTATTCAGGCCTTTTGGGAGCACTTCGAGCAACAGCTTTGACAGCTCGGCGCGAGCGGTTGTGGTGTAGCCAGGCAGTATGTATGCCAGATCCTGCGCCTGCTTCGCAATGGAGTCGATGACGGCCTGGTTCTTGTGTCCAAGGTTCATGCACATCAGCTGCGCGGAGAAATCGAGGTATCGCTTGCCGCTGGCGTCGATGATGTAACAGCCCTCTGCGTCGACGACGTGCAGCGGGTTCCATCCTTTTTGAAAACGCCAGGTGCCGTAGTTTGTCTCGCGCGTGATGCGGACGACCTCTTCGGAAGTCATTTTTGTTGTGCCGGGCTGTGTCATGGTTTCATTGGGGGTCATTGTGTTGCCTCATTTCATGGGATAGCGATAGCTGGTCTTTCACGGCGTTCGAACATCATCAGGTAATAAAGCGTGCCGGATAGAAAGAAGCCGACGAACCATGCATAGTCGTAGAGAAAAGCGACAGCTGGAACGAAGCGGCCAATCAATGCGGCGGCTACGCCGATGACGAGGGCGATTAATGCGACAGGGTTCAGCCCGCGGCGATATTCGTAGATTCCGCCACGGCGATAGAGAGAATAGCTGTCGAGCTTCCGACCGCGTATCAGGAAATAGTCAGTCACCATAATGCCTGCGACCGGACCAAGGAGGCCGGAGTATCCGACGAGCCATCCGAAGACATAGCTGCCGAAGGTCTCCATTAGCTTCCAGGGCATCATGGCAAGGCCGAGAAAGCCGGTGATCATTCCGCCGGTACGAAAGCTGATGAGCCGCGGGGCGAGATTGGAGAAGTCATTCGATGGCGAGACGACATTTGCGGCAATGTTCACATTGAGGGTTGCGATGAGAAGCGCGATCAGTCCGAGAAATGCCATGACTGGCTGGTGGAAGCGCCCGATCAACGTGATCGGGTTCCAGATGGGTTCGCCGAAGACAACTTCAGAGGCAGACGTGACGGCGATGCCGATGAAGGAGTAGAGCGTCATGGCGACGGGCAATCCGAAGGCCTGCCCGATGATCTGCGCATCCTGATTTTTTGCATAGCGCGTGAAATCCGGAATGTTGAGCGACAAAGTTGCCCAATAACCGACGATGGCCGTAAGCGATGGCAGGAAGAAGTGCAGAAAGCTGGGAGTCGTGGTGAATCTGGATGGCGTTACCAGCATGGGGCCAAAGCCGCCGGCTTTGTGCAGCATCCAGAACAACAGGATGAGTGAGATTGTGAGTATGAACGGAGCGGAGAAACTCTGGAGGAAGCGAATGGACTCAACGCCGCGCCATACAACTGCCATATTCAGGAGCCAGAATCCGAGAAAGCATGTCCACAGAACCCAGGGCATGTGCGCTGTCTGCGGAAAAAGCACGCCGACCATTGCGGCAATGGCCTGTCCACCGAGCCATGACTGAATGCCGAACCATCCGCAAGCCACGATCGCGCGAAGGAGCGCCGGAATATTTGCACCTACGGGGCCGAACGATGCGCGCACAAAGACAGGGAATGGGATACCGTATTTCGCTCCCGCATGCGCGTTCAGCAGCATGGGGATGAGCACGATAAGGTTGCCGAGCAGGATGGTGAAGGTTGCCTGTTTCCAGTTCATGCCGCCGGCGATAAGGGACGATGCCAGCATGTACGTCGTCACTTCCATCGACATGGAGAACCATAGCGCGATGTAGTTGTAGGTGCGCCATGTGCGCTGCGCAGGCTCCGTCGGCGCGAGATCGTTGTTATAGAGGCGCGGGTCGGGGATAAGCTCTGCGGTGGCTGGGATCAACCAAGGCCTCCCGCAGTCGCCTCGCGTTTTACGAATCGGCCGCGCCCGGTTGCGCCGAGGAACTTGCCTGGTTGCGACGCGTTGTCGACTACCAATTCCCCGCGTGAAAAGACTTTGGCGGCATTGCCTTTCACTGTCCAGCCTTCGAACATTGAATAGTCAGTCGCCATGTGCTGGGTTGCGGCGGAGATGGTGTACTCGACGTTGGGGTCCCACAGCAGGATGTCCGCATCCAGTCCTGCTTTGATTGCGCCTTTCTGTTTCTCCATGCCGAAGACGCGGGCGGGCGCGGTACAGCAAAGCTCGACGAATTTTTCCGGGGTGAATCGTCCGGCGTTGACGCCATAGTGCCAGAGGATTTGCAGACGGTTCTCGACACCGGGTCCACCGTTCGGGATCTTACTGAAATTTCCACGTCCTAGAGATTTCTGGTCAGCGAAGCGGAAAGGGCAGTGATCGGTGGAGACGACGGAGAGGGAGCCATCGGTGAGCGCTTGCCACAAAGGCTCCTGGTTCCACTTTTCGCGCAGCGGTGGAGTGAAGACAAATTTGGCTTCGTCCCAGCTTTTACCCGGCATCTGGTCTTCGATGGAGAGCACGAGATACTGCGTACAGGTTTCGGCCAGCGCTCTCGCTCCGCGCTTCCGCATGTGCTTCAGCTCATCGAGCGCATAGGCGTTCGAAAGGTGCACGATGTAGACGGAAGCTCCGGCCATGTCGGCGAGCGCGATGGCGCGATGCGTGGCTTCGGCCTCCGCCTTTGGTGAGCGCGACAGCGCGTGATAATGTGGGTCCGTCTTGCCTTCTGCCAGCATCTGGGCAACGACGATATCGATGGCGCTGCCGTTCTCGGCATGAATACAGCAGAGCGCATTCAGTTTCTCCGCTTTCTGCATCACTTTGAACATCAGACCGTCGTCGATCATCAGCACTCCGGGATAAGCCATGAAGAGCTTGAAACTGGAAATGCCTTCGGCGACCATCTCTTCCATTTCGCTCAGTCCCTGTGAGCCGTCGCCGGGACCGAGATCGGTGACGGCCATGTGCAGCGAGAAATCAACACACGCCTTGCCGTCCGATTTTTTTCGCCATGCATCGAAGGCTTCGCGCATGGTGTGGCCCTGCGACTGCAGCGCAAAATCGATGAGCATGGTGGTGCCCCCAATTGCCGCGGCCTGCGTACCGGTGGTGTAGTCGTCGGCTGAGACGGCGCCGCCGAAGGGCATGTCAAGGTGCGTATGCACGTCGATGCCGCCGGGCATGACGAGCAGGCTGGTGGCATCGACTATGCTGTGGCCGGTTCCGTCGAGACTTGAGCCAACCGTTGCGATTCGCTCGCCTTCGATTAGCACGTCCGTCTTCATTGAGCCGTCGGCGTTGACCACGGTGCCGTTCTTGATCAGCGTTCCCATTTTCGTTTGGCTCCAATGCCTCCATGATGCACCCGTCAAACGGCTTCGGGCTAAAGGTTGGGATTCCCTAACGTGGTCGAAGCTTCCGTAAATGTATTTACACGCTCCTCCCATGACTCCGGGGACAGGCCATCGTCAACGCGTTCCATCGTAATGCAGTCCGGCACAGGGCATACCAGCGAGCACAGATTGCAGCCGACGCACTCGTGTTCGTCTACTCTCGGGATACGTGAGAGCGGTGTGCGGTAAGAGCCGAATTCGCCTGCGCCGTCGAGATCAAGTTTTGGTATCGGCGTCATGCTGATGCGGCCACGGCTTTCCTCGAGAATCATGTCCGGCGTGCGCGATGTGTTCGGAGCAGGCAGGGAGCGATCGAGGTGAATGCATTGATGCGCGCCGTCCCAGCACGCCGTATAGCAAAGCTCGCAGCCGATGCACTTGTCTTCGTGGATGCGGGCAACGATCTTGTAGTTGAGGTTCAGGTGCTTCCAGTCGGTTACCCTGGGCAGCGAGAGGCCTCGGAAGTCCTCGAGTGTCTCGTAGCCCTTTCTGCGCATCCATGCGAGCAGACCGTCCGCCATGTCTTCAACAATCCGGTAGCCATAATGCATGACCGCGGTGCATACCTGCACAGTACCTGCGCCCAGCAGGATGAACTCTGCCGCATCCTGCCATGAGCCGATACCGCCGATAGCGGACATGGGTAGTGCGGCCTGATCATCGGACATGACTTGTTGCACCATATTTAACGCGATGGGTTTTATCGCTGGACCGCAATAGCCACCGTGCGAGCTTTTGCCGTCTACATTTGGACGCGGCTCCAAGGTGTCGAGGTCGATACCGGTGATCGAGTTGATGGTATTGATTGCGGAAAGTGCGTCGGCTCCGGCCTGTCTGGCTGCTCGCGCAGGCATGCGAATGTCGCTGATGTTCGGAGTCAGCTTGATGATGACAGGTGTGCGCGCTTTTTCCTTAACCCATTCGGTGATCTGGCCGCAGTACTCCGGCACCTGGCCCACAGCCGAACCCATACCGCGTTCGCTCATGCCGTGAGGGCAGCCGAAGTTCAGCTCGAGTCCGTCGGCTCCCGCGTCTTCCGCGCGCTGCACAATCTCATGCCATGCATTGCGCTTGGATTCGACCATCAGCGATGCGATGACGACGTGCTTTGGATAGCGCCGCTTCACTTCCGCAATTTCGCGCAGGTTGACTTCGATGGGACGATCGCTGATGAGTTCGATGTTGTTGAGGCCCATCATGCGCTGGCCGTTCCAGTCGATAGACGAGTAGCGCGAGCTTACGTTCCTGATGGGTTCGCCGATTGTCTTCCACACGGCACCACCCCAGCCGGCGTCAAAGGCGCGCGTAACCTGCTCGCCGCAGTTGGTGGGAGGGGCAGAAGCCAGCCAGAACGGATTGATACACGGTATTCCGGCGAAGGTGGTTTCAAGCGTTGGCATTCTGGGCCCCCAGCCATGCGGCGATGCCAATGCCGGCACGTTTGCCGTCAGCAACAGCATCGACGACTTCGCGACCGCCATTCACGCAGTCGCCCCCGGCGAAGTATTTCGGGTTCGAGGTCTGGCCGGTGGAGCGATCGATCACAATGCGTCCGCGTTCAAGCTTCACCTTACCGCTCTCCAGAAAATCTGTGTGTGTTGCCTGTCCGATGGCGAGGATGACCAGATCGACCGGCAACTCAAAGTGATCTTCTGTTTTCGGCACGAGCGATCCGTCTTCAGTGTCCTGAAGTTTCGCGAGAATGAGCGCTTCGACTTTATCTGCACCCTTGATGCCGGTCGGTTGCATATGCCACAGGAACTTTATGCCTTCCTGTTTGGCGTGCTCGTACTCATAGGCGAAAGCGGACATCTGCCCGGGCCCGCGACGGTAGATCATGTGTACTTCGCTTGCGCCGAGCCGGGCCGCGGCGTTGGCGGCGTCAATCGCCGTGTTGCCCGCACCGATGATGGCCACACGCCCGGACTGCGATGTGATTTGTCCGCTCTTGTATGCGGCAATGTAATCGAGCGCGTTGGTTATGCCGGCTGAAGCCTCACCGGCAATACCGAGCTTGTGAATTGCGCCCAGGCCGAGGCCCAGGAAGACAGCGTCGTATCCAGTTTCAAGTTCGGCGAGCTTCTTAGCGTCGACGGTGGTGTTGGAGTTGAATTTGACGCCAAGCTGCGCCAGCATGTCGATCTCACGCAGGCTCTCAGCCAGCGGTAGCTTGTACTCTGCAATGCCATAGGTATTCAGGCCGCCCGGCAGTGGCCTTGCATCGAAGATTTCCGCGCAGATGCCACGGCGGCGAAGTTCAGCAGCGCAGGCGAGCGACGCAGGGCCGCCACCGATGAGTGCCACCGACTTCCCCGTATCCTCGCCGGGCAAGAAGGGCAGAGGCGCTCCGCTTTCATGCAGCGCGTCCATGGCAAAACGCTGCAGGCGGGCAATTGCAATCGGCTGCTTGTTGTAGCCATGCATGACGCAGGCGCCTTCGCACAGCACGTCGACCGGGCAGGCGCGTGAGCAACTGGCGCCGAGAATATTTGCGTCGAGGATGGTCTTTGCCGATCCTTCTAGATTGTCGCTGGCAATTTTCCTGATGAACCGTGGAACGTCAATGTGCGTGGGGCAGGCTGTGGTGCAGGGCGCGTCAAAGCAATAGAGACAACGATTTGCTTCCGTGACGGCGGCTGTCTTCGTGAAAGGCGGATGCAGGTCGGGAAAACGCGCAGCGATCTCTGGTGAATCCGGGGCGTGATCGTAAAAGTTCGTAGATTCGCTCATCGACTTCTCGATATCTCCTGCAATTTGCGAAGAAAGGACCGCGCGCACCGCTCCCTAAGCTTGCCGGAATGCGTTCCACGATGAAAGAACATCCCGGAAGTCCTGATTATGCAACATTTCTATAGCAACCGGGAATCGCGCGCTTTCCCGTTGTCTCGCAGCTTACTGTTCCTGTATCCAGCCGATGGTCTTCTCTGCGAGACGGTTGAACGCGACCACGGCTTGTTCGATGTGTTCTCTGTTCGTATCCTCTGCGCGATTGTGGCTCAGCCCGTTGAGCGACTGAACAAACATCATCACAGTTGGAATGCCGATGCGGGCTACTTCTGCTGCGTCATGCAGAGGTCCGGAAGGAAGCTGCTCGGAAAGCCCGGCTGTTTCGACGACGGCGTCCTCACACAGCTTGATGAGCTCAGGGTGAAAAGGAATGGGCTCAATTGACCATATTTTTGACCATTCGACGGAGCAGAGCTCTTCTTTGGCAAAGCGTTCACTGGCTTCCCTGGCCTCGCGCAGCATTCCCGCAAGAACATCGGCGTCGAGATCGCGCATGTCGAGCGTAACTTCGCACCGGCCAACTACGGCGGTCACGATGCCTGGAAATGTCTTGACGCTGCCTATGGTGGCTACAGATTGCGGATACCTGCGCGCGATGGGCCTTATTTCGAGCGCTAATTTCGCCGCGGCGGCGAGTGCATCGCGACGCGCCTCCATAGGCGTAGAGCCGGAGTGCGCTTCCTGCCCGTGAAAAGTGATGGCCCAGCGTTCGACACCCTTGGTACCCTGCACCACGCCGAGTGGCTTGCCAAGTGTTTCGAGAATCGGTCCCTGCTCGATGTGCAGTTCGAGATATGCTGCGATGTTTTTCTGCTCGCGGCCGGCCTCGCCGATGCGGTTCACGTCAATACCGCAGTTTCGCAGCGCCGCTTCGAGAGTTACCCCCTCGCGGTCGATACGCACGCGGTCTGCTTCGATTGTGTGGCTGCCGGCGAATGCTGACGATCCGAAGAGACTGCGTCCAAAACGCGCGCCTTCTTCATCGGCCCAGTCGACCAGGCGTACCGTGCAGGGGGGCTTGCCATTGTGTGCCTGCGTCAGACTGGTAAGAACTTCGAGGCTTGCCAGCACGCCGAGAGAGCCGTCGAGCCAGCCGCCGTTCGGTACTGAATCCAAATGGCTGCCCAGTACCAGCGATTTTTCCGATTTGCCCGCCAGGGTTATCCAATGATTGCCCGCAGCGTCGTAATGGTGCTCGACGGGAAGATGTTTCAATTTCTCATCAAACCACGCACGGGCCTTGAGCCAGACCGGCGACCAGGCTACTCGCTGCGCGCCTTGCTCGTCGGCGGTCAGCGCGCGAAGCTCGTCAAGATGCTGCAGCACAGTCTTTGGATGGACCATTCCGAAACCCTCTCATACGGTGATGCAACCATGCGGCGAGAAGCGTAATGGCGTGGTCTATTCAGCCGGAGTAATCACGATATTCCGAAAGGCGACGTGTCCCTTTTCGCTGCCTTGCAGATAGATTGGCCCGGGCGAGGCTTCGTCACTATTGACCGCACCTCCGGTGATGCCGGGAATCTCCTGATTATCGATAATCGTCTGGCCATTTTGAACGATGGTCACTCTTCGCCCGATCAGCGTGATATCGAAGGTCTGCCACGTATCCGCCTTACGCGGCAGCTCAGGCGATGGGGTCAGATAGCCGTAGACTCCGCCTGTGTGATGGCTGGGTGGCTCCGCCTGCGACTCGGTTTCCACCTGCACTTCGTAACGTCCACGCAGGTAAACACCGCTGTTTGCGTCCTTGCCGCAGTTGAATTCAATATGCAGCTTGAAATCCTGAAATTTGGAGTCGCTGAACAGCTCGGGGCCGTTCCCCGGGCTGACGAGCGTTCCATCGTGGACGGTCCAGACTGGCGGTCCGGGTTTGTCCATCTTCCAGCCAGACAGATCCTTCCCGTTGAACAGTTGAACCGGCTTGCCCCATTTGGGGGCAGTTGCCCGTTTCAGCGAAGGAGCTCTTTGGCCAATCCAGGTCCATTTAGACCCGTCGGGGCTGTTTGTGGTTCCGGACAAGGTTTTGCCGACGAGCCTGCCCTGAAACACCATGTCGACTTTGCTGCCTTCGTCTTCTTTCGGGGAAACAAAGGTGAGAACGCCGTTCGCAACTTCAACTTTGGGGAGCGGACGAGCATTCCCCCATCGGCCAACCATCCGCGCCTTCAACTGGCCGTCTTCCTCTCGTACCTCCAACCAGGATGGGTAGTTGCGGTCCGGAGCCTTCAGCGTCAGATCCCAGCGTCCGAGAAAAGGCTGGGCTGCTCTCGAAGAACTCGCACCGGTATTCGCATTCTGCGAGTAAGCCGGAACATTCGCGACCATGATGGCAATTGCTGTGGCAAATATCAACTTCTGGAATTTCACGGAATCAGCATCTCCCTGCTTTGGTTTTGGCCAGCCCTGATCTGGAAAATATATTGCGAGATTCGCTCATAACGTGTTGCTCGTCCTTCGCAGGTCATGCCAGGGACTTGATTGTCTGGGATGATGGGTCCCAATACACCGGTGACTTGCGAAAGTAGGACTCGTTTGCGAGATGGCAACCCAGGGCTGCGTTGTGACCGAAGACCGCATCCTGCACAACGGGTTTTCGCGAACGGACAGCCTGAAAGAATTTCCAGAGATGCGGCTTGAGGTCGTCGTAGTCGTTCCCGTTATATGTGATCGTCTCCGGGGCCGGTTCCTGTCCAGGCGCAGGATCATGCTCTTCATGCCATTGTTTGACATAGGCATTCCGCATACTCGCAGGAAAAGAGCCTGAATAGTAGCTGGGAGACGTATCGACTCCGGCCTGGGGAGTGTAGCTTACGCTGAATCCGCGCAGCTCGATGATGCCCTTGGAGCCCATGAAGCGGGTGACCTCAGTCGATTCCGTGCCCAGAGTCAAACGCATGTAGACAGGGACGTTGTCGTATTCGAAGAGGACCGGATGCACGTCCGGCATATTGCGTCCGTCTTTCCAGCGGTAGATGCCGCCGAATGCCGAGACCTTCTTGGGGGGCTCGTTGATTCCGAGAACGAATTGCATGCCGCTAATCAGGTGGACGAGCAGGTCTCCGGCCACGCCGGTTCCGTACTCTCTCCAACAACGCCAGCGCGCAAAGATTTTTGGGTCGAAGGGTACCTTCGGCGCGGTTCCGAGCCATGTGTCCCAATCGAGGTTTTGCGGCGACAGATCAGGCGGCGGCGGGTATTCCCATGCGCCGTTGGGGTCATTGCGGCCATAGGTGGCCTCGATGAGGCTCATCTCGCCGATCGCCCCCTGATCGAAAAGCTCCTTCGCCTTTGCACAGAGGACGGAGCTGGTACGCTGTGCGCCTATCTGGACGATGCGGTCTGTCTTTTTGGCTGCTGCGACCATGGCCAATCCATCGGCAGGGTTGTGGGACATGGGCTTTTCGCAATACACGTCCTTGCCGGCAGCCAGTGCGTCGACAACGACCTGCTTATGCCAGTGATCGGGAACGGCGATGATGACGGCATCAATATCCTTTGCGTCGAGCAGTTCCTGATAGCGACGGGTTGTACGGATCGGTTTGCCGACGATCTCCTTCGACAGCTCATGACGGCCATCGTAAAGATCAGCGGCGGCCACGCACTCGACTCCGTGGAGCTGGACTGCGTTTGTGAGCAGTCCTGAGCCCTCCATGCCAACGCCGATGATTCCGAAACGAACCTGATCGCTTGGCGCGACCGATTGAGAGGCAGCCAGCATCGGTTCGGGATCGAGGAAGTTCGTACCGGCGATCAGGGATGCGCCCGCAGCGCCCGCCGTGGTTTGCAGGAATGCGCGCCGCGAGAAGAGAGCTTTGCTCATGGTTTCCATTCTCCTCTGGGGTTGTTTCAGAACCCCTTTTTGATTCGTGAATACAGTAACTGACTGGATTGCTTTGCTTCAATGCCCGCGTGATGACGGGAGGAACATTCAAGGTCAGACTGCGGCGGAATCAGGGAGAAATGTCGAAGTCTTGCTGGTTGAAGGCGGCTAGATCGGCTAGTTCCCGGCGGCAGTTCGCAGGAAAATTATTGACTTGTCGTCGAAATAAACAGACTTCCAGCCGGGCAGGAATTGCATGAGCCGCGCTGCGGAAGCGGTGCGCTGGAGGAGGCAGAAATCGATCTTATATTTGTGGAGCAGAGCATTCGGATCGCTCTGGAGCGTGGCCCAATATTCTGACGACCGGGAAAGCTCCAGAAAACGACCAGAAGCGATAAGGCGATCATGGCTGCATTCGGCCAGGGACGATCCTCATCAGCTTTATAGCTGTCCCATGAAGATGCGAGGAGCCTGGAGACAATCGGCGCCGCCAGGATGCCGAAAACGATGGTCATGCGTTCATGATGGACCGCAAACCACGTTCCAGCGGCCAACAACACTAATTCATGGCAGAAAAGCCGGGAACGCTGCACGATCACGAGAAGAAAGATGCCGGCAAGAACTGTAAGCACACCGATTCCACGCGCGGTGTTCATTGCGAGCGGCTTCCACTCGTCGATAACGCTGAGATTGAGGGGCAGGTGCAACATAAAATCCAGCGGATAGAAGACCAGTTTGGGGCCAAGGGGATTGAGGAAGAGCGCCGCCGCTGAAAGAACCAGCGCCAGTCCACAAACCTGTTGGCGTCGCCTGTCCCAGCGCGACGACTCAAGCAGGCCCATCTGAAAATGGAAGAACGAGCAGAGAAAAAATAACCCAGCGAGCTCGAATCCCAGAAAAAACGACGCGTGGCAATTCACCCAGATTGCGAACACGGGCGGAAGCCAGAAAAACCAGCGCGGGCTGCGAGTACGTCCAAGATGAAGAAGCAGTAATTCAACGATGAGAAGGAGATAGCCGATCATCTGCGGACGCACAGCATATCCGACAGTCGCAAAGAGCCAGAGGATCAAGGCACCTGCCCATCCTGCTTTCACATTGCCGGAATAAAGCGAACACAAGGCGAATCCGGTAATGACCAGAGCGCCCGTAAAGAAACACAGCCAGATCATCAGGCCGGAATAGCCTGCCCATCGATAAGAGCCATAGATGAGGACCTGTGAGAGCCATTCCTGCGGGACAAAGTCCTGATGGCTGGCGGTGTAGGAAAAAAGATCGGTGGTTGGGATGGTATGGGTGCTCCAGATGATCTCGCCTGTTTTAAGGTGCCACTACATATCGGGATCGTCGAAACGAGACCGCACGGTCAATGTAGCTAACACGAGCAACAGGCTTGCCAGCATGACGGGGAAGGAGAAAATATGCCGCAAAGCGCTGGTGCGTGCAGGTCTCGCCGCCTGCTCGACGGCGAGGGATACGGTGCTCATGCCGTGCCGAATTCGCGGCCGTCGGTCGTTACCAGGAGATCCTGTCCGGGTTGATCGGCAAGCCTGATCAGCCGGTGCAGATAGGCGCGGGAAATCGACAGACTGCGCGCAGCGAGGGTCTTATTTCCGTTGTGCTCGCGCACGGCTGTTGCAGCGAGCCTGATCTTATAGTCGCGCAACTGCCACTCGAAGGAGCCGTCAGGATGATAGTCATTGATGCTGATGACGTCTTCTTCGCGGATGTTTTGCGGCAGATCTTCCGCGCAAATGCTGTTGCCCCGGGCAAGGAAAATGGCTGCCGCCAACATGGGCGTTGCTGGGCGGGATGCTGGCTGTGCTGCGGTTGGGCCTGTTCAGTTATTGGATTAGTCCCACTCATCATGCTGCTGCGGGTTCTGGCTGATCGTCGCATTCGCTTCCTGCTTTTATGCGTGCCGGTTCTGATGGCTGGCATGGTGATACAGATATTCCTCATTCCTCACTACGTTGCTCCCTTCACTGCCGTTTTCTATGCGATCGGTTTGCAGGCCATGCGCCACCTGCGAGTGTGGAAGCCGGGTGATCAACCGGTTGGAACAGGATTGGTTCGGCTCGTCGTAACAACATGCGTTGTGTTAGGCGTATTGCGGCTATTTGCCGTGCCGCTTCATTTGGGGGTTGCTGAATGGCCAGCGTCCTCGTGGGCTGACCGATGGTATGGACCGGAAAACTTTGGGCTTGCTCGCGATGGATTCGAGCGCGAACTGGAGAAATCGCCGGGAAAGCAGCTTGTGATTGTACGGTATACGCCCGATCACAATCCGCTGGACGAATGGGTCTATAACGCTGCCGATATCGACAATTCCAAGGTTATCTGGGCGCGGGAGATGGACGACGCAGAGAACCGCGAACTCATTCATTACTACAAGGATCGAAAGATCTGGTTGGTGCAACCGGATTTACAGCCAGCAGGGCTGTCTCCGTACCCACTGTCCGAGACTGGGGTTGCCGTTCAGCCTGCATCTCCGGGCCATTCGCCAAGATGAAAGGAACCACGCAGCCGGGAGGCTGATGCATATGATCAACGGAAAACGGATTGCGGTTGTAATGCCCGCGTACAATGCGGAAAAAACTCTGGAGCAGACTGTGCGGGAACTTCCAGAGGAAGTAGACATCAAAATTCTCGTCGATGATTCGAGCACCGATGAGACTGCTCTGCTGTCGGAAAAGCTCGGCGTGCGTACCTTTGTTCACGATGCGAACTACGGGTACGGACGCAACCAGCAGACTTGCTATCGGGAAGCACTCGCAGCCGGCGCCGACGTTGTGGTGATGGTGCATGCCGATTACCAATACGAGCCGAAGCTTGTTTCAGCCATGGCAGCGATGGTTGGCAGCGGCGTGTATGACATGGTTCTGGCTTCGCGCATTCTGGGCGGCGGCGCGCTCAAAGGCGGGATGCCGGGCTATAAGTACGTCTTCAACCGCATGCTGACTGCATTTCAGAACCTATTCCTCGGGGTCAAGCTGTCTGAATATCACTCCGGCTACCGAGCCTTTTCGCGGGAGCTGTTGCAAAAGCTTCCCCTTCTTGAGAATTCGGACGATTTTGTATTCGACAATCAGATGATTGCCCAGTCCGTCATGTTCGGCTTTCATATCGGCGAGATCTCATGCACGACGAAATACTTTGAGGAAGCCTCTTCTATCAATTTCAAGCGCAGCGTGAAATATGGCTTTGGCGTGTTACAGACAACAGCCAGTTTTGTGGCCCACCGCCTGGGACTCAAGCACTCGCCGGTCTTTGAGACTTCTGGGAGAAAAGTGACTCTGAGGTACTATTCAGGATCCACAGTGTCTTAAGAGGCTGATTCAAGCCTTTATCCCATGCTGCCAGAGAAGCAAGCGCAAGTCGGGTCTCAAACCGGCCTCGTTAAAGCAGGCTTTAGAAATCATGTCTTGTCTGGAAGCTGCGGAGCCATTACCCTGCCTGCATGCCACTCTCAACCTATTTTTCTGCTGCGGTAATTGCAGCATGCCTGGTTCCGGTTTGTGCCCAGGCGCAAGCTGCGGCTCCCACCAGTACAACGACGGCGCCCACAGCCCCGCACGCCATGACCCTCGATGATCTTTTCCGTCTGCAGGATGTGGGCGATCCGGAAGTTTCGCCGGACGGAAACTGGATTGCCTATACCGTCAGCACAATCGACACGACGGCAGACAAGCGGCTGACAGACATCTGGATGGTGAACTGGGATGGCTCGCAGGATATTCGGCTGACCTACGGGACAGAAGAGTCATCCAGCGCGCCCCGCTGGAGTCCGGATGGGAAGTATATTTCTTTCACCTCCGGGCGTCCGGGGAAAGCGAAGGGCTCACAGGTATGGGTGCTGGACCGGCGGGGCGGTGAAGCCCGCCAGCTTACAGATGTGAAGGGACATCTGTCGTTCTACGCCTGGTCGCCGGATGCGAAGAAGTTGCTCCTGGGGATTGCCGAGGATAAGGAAGCAGAGGCGAAGGACAAAGAAAAAGATAAGGACAAAGAGAAGGAGAAACCTAAGCCGATCGTGATTGATCGCTACCACTTCAAGCAGGACGTGGAAGGTTTCATTTCATCTGAGACGACGCCGACGCTTCTTTATCTCTTCGACGTAGAGACGCACAAGCTGGAAAAGCTGACGACGGACACGAAATTCAACGAACAGAACGCAATCTGGTCGCCAGACGGAACGCATATCGCATATGTTAGCAATCATGATGCCGATCCGGATCGGACTACAAATACAGATGTGTTTGTGGTTGAGGCCAAGGTCAATTCCACGCCGAAGCAATTGACGACCTTCAACGGGCCAGATGGCGGCCGCATGGCGTGGAGTCCGGACGGCAAACTGATTGCGTATCTACATGGCAGTGAGCCGAAATATCTGGAATACAACCAGAGCCAACTGGCGGTGGTCCCGGCTGCGGGTGGCGAACCGAGAGTGTTGACGGCAAAGCTGGACCGCGCTGTTTCTTCGCCTGTCTTTGCACAGGACGGACAGTCTGTAACTGTATTGGTCACAGATGACAGGTCTGAATATCCCGCAGCGGTTTCTTTGAGCGATGGAACCGTGAAGAGGCTTATCGACACCCCGGGCACGATCATGTCGCACAATCAGATTGCAGGACATGCGGCCGTGGTGTGGACCACGGATACAACGCCGGGCGAGATTTTTGTGTTTGAAGACGGGAAACTGCACAAGTTGACTTCGCATAATGACGCGCTGCTGGCGCAGTTGAAACTGAGCGAGACACGTGACCTGCAGGCGAAGACCAAAGACGGGGCGGAAGTGCATGCACTGCTGACACTCCCTGTCGGTTATCAGGCGGGACAAAAGTACCCGATGCTGTTACGAATCCATGGCGGCCCGGATGCGCAGGACGCGCATGCTTTTGTCACGGAGCGGCAGCTCTTTGCCGGACGCGGTTACGCAGTGCTGAATGTGAATTATCGCGGCAGCGCCGGACGAAGCGCGGCCTACCAGCAGATCATCTTCTCCGACTGGGGAGACAAAGAGGTCATTGATCTGCTGGCATGCGTCGATGAGGCTGTAAATGAAGGCGTGGCCGATCCCGGCCGCCTTGGCGTGGGCGGATGGAGTTATGGTGGGATCCTGACCGACTACTCTATCGCCAGCACAACCCGTTTCAAGGCAGCGATCAGCGGCGCGGGCACGGGCAATCCGGTCGCTTTCTATGGCGTAGACCAGTACATCATTCAATATGACCAGGAACTGGGACCGCCGTGGAAGAATCTCGACACCTATCTGAAGCTCGGCTACCCATTCCTGCACGCGGACAGGATTCATACACCGACGCTGTTTATGGGAGGAGATAAGGATTTCAATGTACCTCTGATTGGCGGCGAACAGATGTACCAGGCGCTGCGCAGCCTGAATGTACCGACGGAGCTGGTCGTATATCCGGGAGAGTTCCACGGATTCAGACGGCCGAGCTTTATCCGCGACCGTTACCAGAGATATTTTGCGTGGTATGACAAATATCTGATGCCAACGGCTGCTCCGGCTAAGAAGTAACAACGGGCATTTTGTCTGTGATTCTAGTGCCCATCCATTCGTGAAAATGTGCGCATGGATGGGCTTTTTTCAGGGCGAAGGTCTTCGATGTTCAGCGCTGGAGGCGATGGCACAGGGATGCTACCCTCAAGAGTGATCTCCACCATGCAGCGAAATTCTCAAAACATCCAGATTGATACTGAAGCGCTTGCACCGGGAACGCGCTTTGTGCGCGCGTGTCTCCGCCGTCCTGTTGACCGCACACCCGTGTGGTTTCTGCGCCAGGCTGGGCGCTACATGCCGGAATACCAGGCTGTACGGAAACATCATTCGCTGTTGGAAATCTGCAAAAAGCCGGAGCTGGCCGCTGAAGTGACGATTACAGCGGCAGAAAAACTGGATGTGGATGCGGCGATTATCTTTGCCGATCTGCTGCTGCCCTTTGAACCGATGGGGCTGGATTTTGAGTTTCAGGCAGGCGAGGGGCCGGTGGTTCACAGACCAGTGCGCACGGCGGAAGATGTGGCCCGGCTGCGCACGGATCGCGCCTCCGAACTTGGATATGTGGCCGAGGCCATCGCCAAAGTAGTGGCGCATTTTAAAGAGCGCATCGGCATCATCGGCTTCTGCGGCGCTCCGTTTACGCTTGCGAGCTACATGATCGAGGGCGGCAGCTCCCGAAACTATATCGCGACAAAGACGATGATGTATCGCCAGCCGGATGCGTGGCGTCTGCTGCTGGAAAAGCTCGTCACCGTATTGCGTGAGTATGCGCGACAGCAGGTGGATGCAGGGGCGGATGCGATCCAGATATTTGACAGCTGGGTAGGCGTCCTGAGTGTTGAAGACTACCGTGACTTTGTGCTGCCGATTACGAAGACGCTGGTGCGTGAAGTGCAATCGCTCGGCGTGCCGGTGATTTACTTCGGCGTGGAGACGGCGAGCCTGCTGCCCGCAATGCGCGAGACAGGCGCAGATGTTCTGGGACTGGACTGGCGCACACCGCTCGGCGAGGCGTGGCAGTCGCTGGATTATGCCTGCGCGGTGCAGGGAAATCTCGATCCGATCACGCTGTTTGCCGAACCTGAGCTGATTCGGGAACGGGTGAAGCAGATTCTTATTCAGGCTGGGGGGCGTCCGGGGCACATCTTCAACCTGGGGCACGGCATTGTGCCGAACACTCCAGTCGAGAATGTGCAGCACGTAGTTCGGTTTGTGCGCGAGCTTTCGGCAGAGGTGATTCGTGGCTGACCGGGCTGCAGTGCTGCTGGTGGCGCATGGCACGCCGGACTCACTCGACGAGATTCCGGCATATCTCAGCAACGTCACGGGTGGACGGGCGTTGCCGGATGCGGTGATCGAGGAGATACGGCACCGCTATTCGCTGATCGGGTCGAGCCCTCTGACGCGGCTGACGCGGGAGCAGGGACGGTTGCTTGGAGAGCAGCTTGAGGTGCCGGTGTATGTCGGCATGCGCAACTGGAGACCGTACATCAAGGACACCGTCCAGGAGATGGTGGATGACGGAATAACTGCGGCAGTCGTGATCTGCCTTGCGCCACAGAACTCGCGCACCAGCGTTGGACTGTACAGACGCGCGGTGATGGCGGCAACGGGTGAGCGGATGCGGATCGACTTTGTCGAAGGATGGGCAGACCATCCGCTGCTGGTGGAAGCCTTTGCAGAGCGGTTGCGTCCCGCGTGGCATCGCGTTTCCGGGGAGGGGGGTCGCCTGTGCCGGTGCTGTTTACGGCGCACAGCGTTCCGCAGCGGACGGTAGAACCGCAGGCGGGCGAACCGGCCGATCCTTACGCCGATGAGGCGAAGCGCACGGCTGAGTCTGTGGCCGATTGCGTTCCAGGCTTGAAGGAGTGGCGGTTCGCTTTCCAGAGCCAGGGCATGTCCGGCGGTCCGTGGATTGGGCCGACGGTCGAGGAGACTCTGACTGCACTGCATAAGGAAGGACACGAGGCGGTCGTCATCGATCCGATTGGTTTCCTCTGCGACCATGTCGAGATCCTGTATGACATCGACATCGCCTTCCGGGACTTCGGGAAGAAGATTGGTCTGCGAGTCGAACGGCCGCGCTCGCTCAACACCTCGCTGCTGCTGACTATGGCTTTGGCCGATATTGCGCGGCGCGGCCTGGCACGGCTTGCCGCATCATGAGGATTGCGGTCATCGGCGGTGGTATTGCCGGAGTTTCCGCCGCGTACGAACTGGCCTGTTCCGGAGCAGAGTTCGTTCTCTATGAGACTTCCGATCGGCTCGGCGGCATTATCGAGACGGTGCGGCGCGACGGCTTTGTCATCGAATGCGGGCCGGATTCGTGGGTGACGGAGAAACCCTGGGCGCGCGAGCTTGCCGTCGAACTGGGCCTGGAAGACGAGATTCTCCCGTCGAACGATCGATTGCGGCGAACCTATATTGTGCAAGGCAGGGAACTGATCGCGATGCCCGATGGCATGCGCATGATGGTTCCTGCGAAGTGGGAGCCGCTGCTGAGCTCGCCGCTCTTCAGCTGGCAGGCACGGCTTGCTTATCTGCGAGAGCCGAAGCGCGCCGAGGAGCTGAAGGCTGCGGTTCCAGAATCCGATGAATCAGTGGCCAGCTTTGTCCGGCGGCACTTTGGCGATGAGGCGACGGATGCGATTGCCGCGCCGCTGCTGGCGGGCGTCTTCGGCGGCAGCATTGACCGGTTGAGCGCGCGCGCGGTGATGCCTGCGTTCGTGAAGATGGAGCGCGAGCACGGGAGCCTGATTTCCGCGCTCCAGAAGACCTTCCGCGACGCTGGTGCAGCGTCGGTTTTTACTACGCTCAAATCCGGTTTGCAGACGCTGATCGATCGCATGGTTGCGACTTTGCCTGCGTCTTCGATCCGGTTGCATGATCGGGTCACAAAAGTTGCCAAAAGTGGCGGAAAATGGCGTGTCGTTGCGTCGAATGGTGATGAATTTGACGCCGTTTTTGTTGCGACTCCAGCGGATGTGACGCGCACGCTGCTGACCCCGCTTGATCCTTCGTTCGATGAGCTGCTGGCGATGGATGCCTCGTCGGCGATTGTTGTTGCGCTGGCTTTTGCTCCGGGAATTGCGAAATCTTTGCGGATTCCGCGTGGCTTTGGGTTTCTGGTGCCGCAAGCTACCGCCCGACCGGATGCTCCGTCACTTCTTGCTTGCACCTTCGTTGACCAGAAGTTCCTGCATCGAGCGCCAGATGGAGCGGTTCTGCTCCGGGCGTTTTTCGGCGGCGAGTCTGCGCTGCTGCTGGCTGATTCGTCCGACAGCGAGGTGATTGAGCTGGCGCTGCGGCAGCTTGCCTCGCGACTCGGGCCGTTACCTGAGCCGTCGTTTACCGTGGTCCGGCGCTGGCCCCGTTCGCTGCCGCAGTATGCGATAGGGCATCTGGAGCGGATGGGACAGGTTGCCGAGCGCGTGCGGAATCTGCCGGGGCTGCAATTGATCGGGAATGCCTATTACGGGGTTGGGCTCCCGGATCTGGTTCGGCAGGGCCGTGAGGCTGCGAGGCAGCTGCTACTCCCCTCCCCCCCATCCTGATCTTCTCTTTGTTTGTTTTCAATCACTTGCGGGGGGATCATCCCCCGCTAACCTATTGATTTGATTGCGGTTAGGGTGATCCTAGTGTTTTCAATAGCTTAGCTGGGGATTACTCTATTTGGCATCCGTTGCTGGTCTATGATTCCAATCGTTTTATCCCTATATCCAGAATATCAATTTTGGCGAAATAGTACGCCAAGCAGCCACGGTTGTTAGTGGTGTATTTTCAATTGTTTGCGGGGAAAGTGACCATCGTAAGGGCTTGACATGAGTCTTCTTCACTTAAAAAACCAATGGGTTGAGACTGATTCAATACCTGCACATCGGCCAGATCTGATATTTCTCGATGATTACTGATGAGAAGCCGACTTGAACGAAGCCCGCTGCGGCGGCGGACGCATCCGCGTGTTGCTGAGCCGGCATTTGCGGCTGCCGGGATAGTTTGGTTCGCAGAGAAGGAGGATTCTCTGTGAACCAACTACGTCAGCTCATGCTTGAGGAGTTGCGCCGCCGCAACTTCGCCGCCACCACCATCCGCACATACCTGCACGGTGTTGAGCACTTCAGTCGATACTTTCATCGTCGGCCCGATCAGCTTGGTCCGGAGGAGATACGCAAGTATCAGGCAGCTCTGTTCACCCAGTTCAAGTTCAGCCCGAACACCGTCATCCTGCGGCTGGCGTCGCTGCGCTTCTTTTACATTCACGTGTTGAAGCGTAACTGGAGCATCGCCGAGACGCCCTATCCGAAGAAGGTGCGTCACCTTCCCGGAGTACTCAGCCAGGAGGAGGTCGGGCGTCTGATCGACGCAGCGGATACACCCTTTCATCGCATCCTGCTGATGACGATGTATGCTACCGGCGCACGTCGCGCAGAAGCAGCCCGCCTGAAGGTCAGCGACATCGACAGCCAGCGGATGGTGGTGCATATCCGCGAGGGCAAGGGCGGCAAGGACCGCGACGTCATGCTCAGCCCGAAGCTGCTCGAAGAGCTGCGCGTCTACTGGCGCGGACTTCGGCGCAAGCCGAAGGAGTGGCTTTTCCCCGGCAACCGCTGGCACACGGCAAGTTACCCTGTCACCACCAAGGTCCTCTGGACTGCCTGCCAGATCGCCGCCGAACGCGCCGGCCTCGACAACAGGCGCATTCATCCCCACACTTTACGACATTGCTTCGCGACCCACCTTCTTGAAGCCGGCGCTGACCTGCGCACCATCCAGATCCTGCTCGGCCATCGCGACCTCGAAGTAACGACGGTTTACCTGCATCTTTCGCAACGGCATCTGAGCGCGACCGCCAGCCCACTCGATGCCCTCATGTTCTCTTCACAGGGAAGACACGAGCACAGTTGAACAACCGGCCTCTCGTGGAGATGGCCGACATCGTTCGCTGCGCTGGACAGACATTTGTGGAACACAGCCGCAGGTGGATCAACTGGCAACACCTGAAGGTGCTGCTGGCCATCGTGCGCTGCCGTACCGCTGCTCTGGGCGGGCATCGCGACCGCTGCACCGGCTGCGGATATACGGCCAGGATCTCCTACAACTCATGCCGCAACAGGCATTGCCCACGATGCCAGGGCAACGCGCGCAGACGCTGGCTCAAGGCGCGCGAGGGCGAACTGCTGCCCACTCGCTATGTCCATGCCGTCTTCACACTGCCGCGGGAACTGGCTCCCCTCACGTTGCAAAACAAACGGCTGATCTATAACCTGCTCTTTCAAGCAAGCACCGAGACCTTGCTGGAGATTGCTCGCGACCCGCGGCACCTTGGAGCCGAGATCGGTTTCTTCAGCGTGCTTCACAGTTGGAATCAGCGCCTGCAGTTTCATCCGCACATCCACTGCGTCGTTGCCGCCGGCGGCCTTGCGCCCGACCACGCACGATGGATCTCAGCCCGGCGTTCCTTCTTCCTTCCTATCGGCGTGCTCAGCCGCGTCTTCCGCGGTAAGTTCGTCGCCCGACTTCGCAACGCCTTCCATCGCGGTGAACTCCAGTTCCACGGCAGCCTCGCGCCTCTGGCCCAGCCGCCCGCATTTTCTACCTGGCTACGCGTGCTGTTCCGCCACGACTGGGTCGTCTACTCCAAGCCGCCCTTTGGCGGACCGGAACATGCGCTGCGCTATCTCGGGGCCTATACGCATCGCGTCGCCATTTCCAACAGCAGGCTGGTTGCTCTATCCGATGGCGAAGTTACCTTCCGCTGGCGCGACTCCGCCCACGGCAACAAGAAGAGGCTCATGACCCTAGACGTCCATGAGTTCCTGCGGCGCTTCCTGCTCCATCTGCTGCCACCTGGCTTCGTACGTATCCGCAACTTCGGCTTCCTCGCCAACCGCAAACGCGCTTCGCTCCTGCCGCTATGCTTCCAACTGCTCAGCGGCTCAGAGAAGATGGCTGCTTCGCCTGCATCCCCGTCTACCGATCAGACTCGTTCACTCTGGAACTGTCCAGTCTGCGGTGCAACCATGCACGTCGTCGAGCGGCTGTCAGCTGCGCAGCTTCTGCTTCGCTCCCCACCTCAACCAGACCGGTACGCAGCATGAAGCACCATCTCCATCCTCGGCCTTTGCCTGTGCTTCGGCACACACGCCGATCCCGTGTCTCTTCCGGCCAAAACACCTCGGATGCCAACCTCTCCATCAGGCCTCGGCAAGCCAATATGCTGCTCCATCCGGCCCTTCAGTCAGCGGAACATCCCCGACTCAGTCTGTGCCTGATCCCCCTGCACCCGTTCAGACCGATTCAAAGTACATAGGCTTCCATGAGGGCGGCTTCCTTCAAGTCGCTGTATCAGAAGCGCCCCCTCTAAGACCGCGCAGACGCACACTGTTACCTGACGGGGCGCTCCAGATACAGCACTAAGACTTTCCGGTATTAATCTGGCTCGATGAGCGCATTGGCGAATTGGCACCAATCAACGTCCAAGTCGCTCTTTCGGGTCCAGGAATACATGATCGGGCACCAGGGATAAGCTATGCGTAAGGATCGATGCCGGCGAAATATCCGTACGCGGCGATGGAGGCACAACCGGGGTGACGGCTGAGACGAGAATTGCAGAGCCGCAGGAATTTACCGCGGGATCAGTGAAGGGCGTGGTGTGGCTAGCGGTAGGGTTTGGCCTGCTGAAGTATGTTCTGTCAACGCTGGGCCAGATAACGATCCAACATGCAGGGTACGGCATTTTTCGTGACGAGTTGTATTTCATCGTGTGCGGCCGGCATCTGGCCTGGGGGTATGTGGATCAGCCGCCCGTCATTCCTTTGGTCGCGCGTATTTCGGAGTTGCTATTTGGCTTGCAATCGCTGGCCCTGTTCCGGACCGTTGCCTCGCTTGCGGCCGCCGCGGAAGTTGCGATGACGGGGTTGCTGGCATGGCGGATGGGCGCTTCGCTCTGGGCGCAAGCGCTGGCGATGACGGGGATTTTGCTGGCGCCCATGGCGATGGCAGCAGGTGAGACCTTTTCGACGAGCACCTTTGAGCCGGTCTTCTGGATGACGGTGGCGCTGGCGACGATGGAACTGGCGCGGCTGGCCGATCGCGGCATTCGCAGTGGCCGTACAGTGGCGTTGTGGTGGGTGGTGCTGGGCGTGACGGCTGGCCTGGGCCTCGAAAACAAGTGGAACGAGGTGTTCTTCCTTACCTGTCTGCTGGCGGCGCTGTTGATGACCAGCCAGAGAAAGTTACTGGCTTCGAAATGGTTCCCGATCGGCCTTGCGCTCCTGGTCGTTCTGATTCTGCCCAATCTGCTGTGGGAGATGCACCACCACTGGGCAACGCTCGACCTGCTGCACAACGATCAGATTAACGGCAAGAACGTTCGTGTGGGCCCCCTCGCGTTTGTGCTAGACCAAATGCTCGTCTTCGGTCCCCTGATGGCGCCGTTGTGGGTGGGAGGCATTCTGTGGCTGCTCTTCAGCCGGGCGGCTCAGGCGTTCCGCTTCCTGGGCGTGACCTATCTGCTGTATCTGCCCCTGATGATGATTCTGCACGCCAAGGACTATTACCTTGCCGCCATTTATCCGCTCTATTTTGCCGCGGGGGCGGCCGCCTGGGATCTTCTCTTCCGCAAGGCCTGGTTGCGGCGCGGGCTCACGCCCGTTTACGTGGCGATGAACGTGCTTGTCATCGCGATTCTGTTGCCAATCATTCTCCCGGTACTGCCACCGGCAAAAATTCTTGCATATCAGCAGCGGCTGCATCTGCAGCCTCCGAAATTGGAGAATAGTGCCACCGCGCCGCTGTCGCAGTACTTCGCCGACATGCTGGATTGGCGGCAGAAGGCGGACTTGCTGGCCGCTGCCTGGTACTCGCTGCCGCAGGCGGAGCGTACACAGGCCGTGATCTACACGGAGAACTATGGCGACGCGAGCGCGGTGAACGTGTACCGGCCGGATGTGCCGGAGGCCATCAGCGGTCACCAGAATTACTTCTTCTGGGGCCCGCGCACGTATACGGGTAGCGTGATGATCGTGTTTGGCGAAAGCCGCAGTACGCTCGAAACCAACTTCGACTCGGTAGTGGAATTTACACTGGATGCAAATCCGTATTTGGAGCCATATGAGCGTGGGCCGGTTTTCATCTGCAGAGGCCTCCATGAAAATCTCCAGGCGCTGTGGCCAAAGGTGAAGAACTGGGAGTGAGGCCACGGCGAAGGCGTCCGGCCCGTCTCAACTCACGATTTCAGACCAACGCACTCATTGAGCTCTATTTGCGCCCGAAAATCAGGATCGGTCCTGAAAAACGCGCTTGTCGTCATCTGGAAGGCACTACCGCCGTCGTACTCGATGCTTCTGATATCCGGTGGCTCAAGCCAATCCTGCCTTCGCTCGGGATGACATCAGAAGGATGAGGAATAGGATGTTGGGATGAGTGACCCGGTCAGGAAGGCGTCGATTGCTCCGCTACTTTCGGTGCGGAATGGGGCTAAGGCGGTTGAGTTCTACAAGACGGCATTTGGAGCTGCTGAACTGCTTCGTGTAGACGATCCAGTTGGGGCGGTGGTAGCGCAACTCTCTGTTGGCGGGGCTGATTTCTGGCTTGCCGATGAATCACCGGAACATTCGAACTTCAGCCCGGAAACGCTTGGCGGCGGAACGGTGCGGATGGTGATGGTGGTGGATGATCCGGATTCTGTCTTCGATCGCGCAGTTGCGGCGGGAGCCACCGTTATCTGGCCGGTTGCCGATCAGCCTTACCATTGGCGTGTAGGACGGATCGTCGATCCGTTTGGGCACCATTGGGAGATTGGCAAGCCTCTAAGCGGTGGCTCCTGAGCCGCTTGTTCAGTTATCGCTTCGTTGCATTATCAGGTCCTGGCCTTCGAGTGCATTGCTGAAGACGCCCTTGTCCTTTTCCGCGAGTCCCATGCGGAAGGTTTGCAGTTGCTGGTCGGCTGGAGCGGCGGAGCCGTTCTTTTTGGCGTGGACGACCTCGAAGACAAAGTAGCTGCCTTCGATGCGTGGGTGAATGAGGGGGATGGGGTCAGAGCCGGTTGCATGCCATGAGCCGTTCTCGAGTTTGAGCAGGTAGAAGATGATCGTGCCGCTCAGCTTTCCCTGATTGTCATGAACTGTCATGAGAATGCAGGGCTGGTCGTGCATGGTCGCTCTCCAGACACCGGCCATTTGTGGATTGTCGGCTCGGGCTGGGATGGCCAGTAGGAGAACGCTGGCCAGACAGAATGTGATTGTCTTTTTCATAGTTCCTCCTTGTTGCTTTTAAAATCCGGGGGCTGAAGCCCCGTTAGTTCCCGGTTCTTATTCACCGGGCTGAAGCCCGGTGCTTCTACCCTTGCTTTGGTCAGCCAGGGCGTCTTGCTTCCCACCCTGACTCTGTCAGGATGGGGCACCCCCTTCTTGCTATTGCGTACTTAAAAACGGGCCTTGCTGCACAAGGCTTCCCACCCTCGGCGGAGGTCCTTCTACTGCCCCTTCACTTCGTTCGGGGTTCGCTCAGGATGACAGCGTGGTGAGCGAAATCTCGCGGGAATTGATGTGTAGTGCACTTTTCCTCCCTGCTCTACTGTTGTTTTCCCATCGAGGTCAGGGCCAGCATTCCGCCCAGGCCCATGGTTTCTACGGCAGAGGATGGCACGATGACGGTCGCTCCCTTGTCACGGATGGCCTCGTAGAGCATGTTCATGGCGCGAAGATGCAGGGCCACCGGGTTGTCGGCGTAGGCCTGTGAAGCCTGCGCGAATTGAGCGGAAACCTGTACTTCGGCTTCGCCGAGGATGACGCGCGCCTGACGTTCGCGCTCGGCTTGCGCCTGCTGCGACATCGCATTCTGCAGGCCAATCGGGATGCGCACGTCGCGAATCTCGACGGATTGTACGGTGATGCCCCATGGTGTGGTTTTCGCGTCGAGAATTTTTTGCAACTCTTCGCCCAGGCTTTCGCGATCGGTGATCATCTCGGCGAGGTGGTGGCGGCCGATGGATTCGCGGAGCGCGGTGTGTGCGCTGAGGGTGATCGCCTGCACGAAGTCCTCGACTTCCAGGATGGATTTTTCCGCGTTCCATACGAGCCAGAAAACGATGGCGTCTACGTCGACGGGGACGGTGTCGCGCGTGAGCGTGGATTCGGCGTTGACGGTGGCGAGGCGGGTGCGCTGATCGACGTAGCGGCTGAGCGTGTCGACGATAGGAACGATCATGAAGACGCCGGGGCCGCGCAATCCTTTGTAATGGCCGAAGCGCAACAAGGCAACGCGTTCCCACTGCTGCACGACCTTGATGGCGAAGAAAAAATAGGCGCCAAGGACGAGGCCGGCGATCGCATAAGCGCCATGCCTGGTGAATACTGTGGCTTGTAATCCGGCGAGGGTATAAATGACCGAGACTGCGACGCTGACAGTGCTGTACTGGCCATCCTCCAATGGGTTATCTCCTTTTTCGTCCTGCTTCGGATTGAAATTCGCGCAGCGAATCGATCAAGTCCTGGAAGGCGAACCTGCTGGCTCCGGCGCGGGAAACAAATTCGCTGGTGAGCTGCGCGAGCGCACGTTCGCGCTCGGTTTTGGACTGCTCGATTTTTCGGCTGGCTATGAAAGTGCCGGTGCCCTGCTGCGTGTCGACGATGCCGCGAATCTCCATCTCGCGATAGGCGGTAATACCGTGTTGGGATTGATCGCGAGATCGACGGCTGTCTGCGGCACGGTCGGCAGCTGGTCGCCGCATTTGAGAGAGCCGGCGGCGATTCCGGCCTGCACCTGGTCGATAATCTGGCGGAAGACGGGCACGCCACTGTGCGGGTCGAAACGGAAGGCGAAAGCTTCGGATTGTTTCGAGGGCATCATTTAGATAAATAATGTACTAGTTGACTAGTACATTGCAAGGATTATTTTGCTTTTTTTTTGGCGGCCAGTTTGGTATGCCCGGGGCTGAAGCCCCTCTTGCCGCAGCTCATGTTCACCGGCCTGAAGGCCGGTGCTTCTACCCTGGAAACCTTGCTCGGGGAGGTTTGGCGGCCATGTCCTTTCAAAGCGATTTACGCAGTCAGATTTGGCCTAGTATCAATCCTTAAGATGAAACGGAGGATGTGCAGGCAATGGCAGATTCACATTCGGGGACGAGTTCGGCGCGACTGGAAGCCTTTTCCGATGGCGTGATCGCGGTGATTATCACGATCATGGTGCTGGAGCTGCATGTACCGCACGAGAACGTATGGGCGGGGTTGTGGTCGGTGGCGCCGCGGTTGAGCGTCTACGCGCTCAGCTTTCTGATGGTGGGGATCCATTGGATCAATCATCATGAACTGATCCGGCGGACGGAGTCGGTGGATTACCGTGTGCTGTGGGCTAATCCTGATCTTTCGTTTGGGCTTTCGCTGGTGCCGTTTTTTGTCGACTATCTGGATGAGAAGAATTTCGACTCTTTTTCGACGCTGCTTTACGACGGAACGATGCTGATAGCCGGGCTGGCGTTCTTTCTGTTGCGCTGGGCGGTGATGCGGCGGCAGTGGTATGCCAGGTCACTTGGGCACAGAGATACTTCGGAGCTGTGGAAGCACGGCGCCTGTCTTGTCATTTATCTGGTAGCGATAGCGACGGCGTTCTATCGGCCATCGCTTTCACTTGTGATTGTTGCCATGGTAACGGTGGTTTGGGTTGTGCCGGGCGCGGGTACGAAGGAGCGCCCGAAAAGATCTGCAGTGCATTCGGATAACACGCCGATTGAGTGAAGCGGTTCCTATCCTCA
>CAVTVL010000018.1:0-415072 GCA_963738095.1 Terriglobales bacterium | reverse complement strand
GTCACGGCGTCAATAGCATGGTTCTTTTCTGTACTTCAGCCAAGCATGTTATTACCTTTCTAAAGGTAATTATCCCCTTGACTCACGTAGAAGAATAGGCGATACTGAATGAGTCATGAAAGTCAAGCAGACGATTCCGCCGCAACTCCGGTTTACGATCAAGGACTTCAATGCTCAGTTTCCCGATGACGCCTCTTGTCTGGAGTTTCTGAAAGAGCAGAAGTATCCCAGTGGATTGGTTCCTTGCTCCAAGTGCGGAGTTGAACGAAAGTTTCATCGCATCGCCAAGCGACCCGTCTACTCCTGCGACTATTGCGGCACCCAAATATCCCCGATGGCCGGAACGATCTTTCAGGACTCGCGGACTTCTCTCCGCATTTGGTTCTATGCCATGTACCTGATGTCTGCTACGCGCTGCGGTATCTCAGCCAAGCAGATTCAGCGTGAGACTGGCGTGACCTACAAGACGGCTTGGCGCATCTTCAAGCAGATTCGCACCTTGATGTCAGAGGACATCAGCTTGGAGGGCGAAGCGGTGGAGATGGATGAAACCTATGTGGGCGGGAAAGAAATCAATAAGCACCGCTCTAAACGCTCTACGGCTGCTGGTCGCGCTCCCGGTGCTAAGACTACCGTATTTGGCATGGTAGAGCGCGGTGGCCGCGTTGTAGCTCGTGTAACGCCAGATGCTAAGGCCAAGACGGTGCTCCCGATTGTGGCCGAAAGAGTATTGCCGTCCACGATCATCTACACGGACGATTACCCGATCTACGACAGGCTCTCGGAGATGGGTAAGGGATACGTGCATAACCGCATCAGCCATTCACAAAAGGTCTATGTGATGGGCGACGTGCACACCAATTCGATTGAGGGATTCTGGAGCTTATTGAAGAGGGAATCGGCGGGGTTTATCATCAAGTCAGCGCGAAGTATTTGCAATCGTACTGTGATGAATACAGCTTCCGCTATAACCGTAGGTTCGCTGAAGAGCCTATGTTTGTTTCTTTGCTGGAGCGGTTGAATTAGCCGCTCGCCTCAAGAGACCTAAGAATTGCTCCCGCGCGACGGGCTGCATTTTCTCCTGAGTCTCTTTCGATGGCTTTAATTCGTGCTTCGCGTTAGGTTGATCGCTATTTGAGTTGCCGCTCATGATCGCGTCCAAGCCTTTCCTAGCCGCAGTGTATCACGCGGCGGAGAGGTGGAAGTGTTCTCAGAAGAACCGCTCAAACTTAGAGATCAGCGTATTTTGGATGTACAAACATATCTGACCAATGAACGACGTAACTTCTCGACCCTTGTAGATAGTCTCTGCCAGGACTACGACAGCTCCAAACTTTTCTTCCATCTTCACATCGGGCCGTCAATGATGACGGGCCCAAATTCTGCATCGAAATCAAACGGAGGCGGGACGGAATTGGTATATGTCTTCCCGCCGATCATGAAGATTTCTGCGTCAGCAGGGGCCTTGCTTGCACCCAGAGCGGTGAGCAAGAGATTCCTGTGCTTGTGAATGTTTGTGAGGGTTTTGAGAACGAACAGGGGGGATTTTGGCGCGTTTTCCCCAGCGTAGTAAGGCTGCAATCCCTCTATGACTGCGACTGCTTCAAAGGGAACTCCCCGAAGACGTTTTCTCCCTATCTCTTCGTCGAAGACAGCCCGACTATCCGCGATAGGGAATTGGCTGATGTCGTGGGTTCTTCTTTCCCCGTTCGGATGAGTTCACATATCAAATAATCCAAAGACGAGTGAACCGTCTGATGAACATCCCCGACGATCAGGGGGATTTGCGCCGGAATAGGATGACTTCCAATGAAAGTGCCCCAAGCCTCAGTGTGCGCGGGATTATTACGCTTTATCACGAATTTGGGGGGATAAGTGTGGACATACTCCGCAACTTCGGAACGGAGAAGATCGAAGTGGTGGGATGCCCAGTCAATCTTTAGTTTGACTGCGTCAAGAGATGCCATTCTGACATCATAGTGCGCTACAAGGGTAGCTTTACCGCGGTGGCAAGGGCGATCAGCAGTACATCGTCCTGCATTTTACTCACCCTTTCCGAAAGGATCGCGCCGCTTGTATGCTTGTACAGGACAATAGAGTTGTCGAACGTCAAATAGATAACCTTCCCATTCCAATCGGAGATAGTCACCTGACCATTGGCTCTATGCACTTGGTACATTGCGTTCCTCTCTTCGCACTATCTTCGCCCATTCTACTCTGACCTGTCACGGTTATTTTAGTATACGTGAGTCAAGGGGATAATTACCTTTCTAAATTCCTCTTTCTAAAGGAGTTGGATTACCTTTATACGCAAATAGAAAAGCCCGCTAGAAATAGCGGGCCTTCATTTAGCTCTCTTTCTATTATAGCAATTTGAGGGGAAATGATATGCCAGATTTGCTTGACTATTTGCGCTTTGGAATGTGTGAGTTAAAGATTTTTTTCGGGGTGAGGGGCTTGACAGGAGTTTTCCACCTCCGCGTACCGGGATCGATCCCGGGCTGTTCTAAAAGTCATTGCTCGAACCTGACTCATCACTGTTGCAACCTCCCAGTTGACCCAAAACATTCGAAAACATTCCCTCAGATTTTCTTCCCATAGAAATTCGAGTGGTATATGATTCCTTCCAATAGAACTTCGAGGGGAGAGATCTACTGGGCGAAGAGGGAGGTGCGCAATGAGTTGGTTGAGATTTCTTCGCCGCAAACGCTCCGACGCCGAGTTGCAGGACGAGATCGAGGCCTTTCTGACCGAAGAGACAGCTGACAACGAGGCGCGCGGAATGTCGCCCGACGAGGCCCGGCGGCAGGCGCGGGTAAAGTTTGGCAACCCGCAGAAGGTGCGCGAATCGCTGTGGACGCAGAACTCTCTCCCGACTTTGACCCATATCGGCCGCGACTTGAAATATGCTTTTCGTACGTTGAGCCGCACGCCCGGATTCTCGATCATCGCGGTTGCGGTCATGGCTCTGTGCATTGGTGCGGCCACATCTCTTTTCACCATTGTGCGCTCGGTTCTGCTGAGGCCGCTTCCTTTCCGCGATCCCGACCGGCTGGTGATGGTGTACGAGCACTTCCGAGGAGTGGGCGAACGCGCCGGATTTCAGCTACAACCCGGTTGCACCGGCGGACTTTTACGATTGGCGCTCGAAGACCCACGGTTTTGAAGACATGGCAATCATGCGTTACGCCGGGTACAACCTGACCGGTGAACGGGGCGAACTGCCGGAGTCGGTCCGTGCAGCTGCGGGCTCATGGAATTTGTTTCAGCTGCTGGGAGTGCAGCCGGCATTGGGCCGGGCATTTACTGAGTCGGAGGACCGGCGCGGCAGCACCGTTGTCATGCTGACCTGGAGCGTGTTCCAGAGGCGGTTTGCCGGCGATGCGAGGATTGTAGGCCGCCAGATTCACCTTGACGGCAAGCCCTACACTGTAGTCGGCGTGCTGCCTTCGTGGTTCACGTATCCCGATGCCGGCATCCAGTTGTGGGTTCCGTATCAAGCGGATGCCACGCCCGAGTTCTTGCAGCATCACGACTGGCACCAGAGCCAGGTGGTAGCGCGGTTGCGTCCTGACGTGAGCCTTGCGAGCGCCCTGGCGCAGGTGGGCGCAGTACAGTACCAGCTTCACCTGCAATACCCGCACGATCCTGTGGACGAAGATGTTGCTCCGCGTTCGCTGAACGAGGATCTCGCCGGAAACGTGAAGAAGCCGCTGAATGTCATGCTGTACGCCGTCGGCTGCATGCTGCTGATCGGCTGCCTCAATGTCTCGAATCTGCTGGTTGCGCGGGGCGCGGCACGGCAGAAGGAAGTAGCGATTCGCAGCGCTCTCGGAGCGCAGCGTGCCACCTTGATTCGCGAGCAGTTGACCGAGAGCGTGCTGATCTGCGCGGCCGGTGGCCTGGGCGGCATTCTGCTGTCGGTACTTGCTACGCAGTTGCTCGCGCATGCGTGGAAAGACCTGCCCACCGCGCAAAGCATCCACCTCGATGGCGCGGTGATTGCGTTTGCGTGCGTGCTGATGTTCGCAGCGGCGCTGGTTGCCGGCTTGCTGCCCGCGCTCTCGACAACGGGCAAGACGATGCTGAAAGCCCTGCAGACTTCCGCGCGCACCGGATCGAGCAGCGTTTCGCGCACGGCGCTGCGAAAGTCGCTCCTCACGGCGGAGATTGGAATCACGGTGGTCTGCTGGTTGCCGCCGGGCTGCTGCTCAAGAGCTTTATGCGGCTGCGCTCAGCCGATGTGGGCTGCGTTACCGAAAACATGCTCACGCTGCAGTACAGCCTGCCGGAAAAGAAATACGACACGCCGGAGAAGGTGAACGCATTCAATGAAGCATTGCTGGAGCGAGTGAGAGCCATCCCCGGGGTTCGCGCTGCTGCATTGGGAAACACGCTTCCGGCAGCGGGATATTGGGGAGACTTCGTATTCACGGTGAAGGAGCATCCTCCGCTCAAGCCGGGCGAAGACCTGCCCGAGGCGCTGACGCGCTGGGCCGATCCAGGCTATTTCAGCGCCCTCGGAATTCCGCTTGTGAGTGGCCGGTTCTTTACCAACGACGAACGCGTTGCTCGATCGTACAAGGTGATTGTGAGCCGTCAACTTGTCCGGCAATACTTCCCCGGTGACAATCCCATCGGCAAGCATCTGCACGTTCCGGCGCATGCCCATGCTGGAGCGCCTGACGACGTCGATTACGAAATCGTGGGCGTAGTCGGCGACACCTTGTACCAGGTCGGCAAAGAACCGAAGGCGACCATGTACTTCCCCATCCTTGAAGGGTGGCAGCAATGGCAGATGCTTGCTGTGCACACGGCGTCGGAGCCGTTGCAGTTCTCGGTGACGGTGCAAAAGCAGATCGCATCTCTCGATCCTGGGCTTCCGGTCTCGGATGTGCGCACCATGGACCAGGTGATCGGCGAGTCATTGGTGAATGCAAGCCTGAGCGCGACCCTCGTTCTGGCCTTTGCAATTTTGTCGCTGCTTCTTGCCTCGGTGGGATTGTACGGCGTGCTGTCGTACCTGGCCACGCAGCGGACTTCGGAACTGGGAATCCGCATGGCGCTCGGCGCGCAACGAGATCAGCTCTTGCAGTTGATGCTGATCGATGGCCTGCGGCCGGCGCTGTTCGGGCTCGGGCTTGGCCTGGTGTTGAGCCTCGCGGCGACACGCATCTTCCAGTCGATGCTTTTCGGAACGAAGCCTCTCGATCCTGTGGTTCTCTCCGGCGTGATTGCGACGCTGTTGGCGGTCGCGGTTCTGGCCTGCCTCGCTCCCGCATGGCGTGCTTCCCGGTTAGATCCAATGAAAGCGCTCCGAACCGAGTAGTACCGGGAACAAGAGTCGAAATGGATCTCGCGACGATGGCATATAACCTGAAGCGCCCAGCGGATGAGAAGATCAATATACGATTCTGCTTCTGAGCAGGTGACACCGCTTCATGCGAAAGGCAATTCTCGCGCTCACAATCGCCGCTTTCGGCATTGGCACTTCAGAGTACGTCATCATGGGCCTGCTGCCGGATCTGGCGCAGTCCTTCCACATCAGCATCCCCAAAGCCGGCGTCATTGTTTCGGCATACGCGTTGAGCGTGACCTTTGGATCTCCGCTGGTCGCCCTGGCTCTTTCCAGGCAGGAACGCAAGCGCTCACTCATTATCCTGATGAGCATCTTTCTGATCGGCAACCTGCTTTGCGGATTGTCTCCGGGCTACTACCTGATGCTGGGCGCGCGCATTCTGACGGCGCTCTGCCATGGCGCGTTCTTCGGGACGGGCAGCATTGTGGCGGCGAGCCTCGTTCCCAAAGAGAAGCGGGTGCAGGCGATTACGACGATGTTCAGCGGCCTCACGCTGGCGAACGTGCTGGGAGTACCGGCGGGGACGGCTCTGGGGCACGTCTTCGGATGGCGCTCGACTTTTTTCGCGCTGCTGCCGATTGGGCTGATTGCGATGCTGGGCCTGATTTTCCTGGTACCGCGACAGGAGCCGGAGGCGGTGCATTTAAAACATGAATTTCGGGCCTTGCGAAACCCGAAGGTGCTGCTGGTGCTGGCAGTGTCGACCTTGAGCTCGGTCTCGTTGTTTACGGTGTTCACCTATATTGCGCCCTTGCTGACGGCGGTAACGCATCTGCCCCCGCATGCGGTGGCGTGGATCCTGGTGCTCTTTGGAGTGGGCATCACGATTGGCGTTCTCGGCGGCGGACGACTGGGCGACTGGCGGCAGATGACGACGGTAGTCGGGGGATACGTTCTGGTGACGCTGATCCTGCTGCTGATGCCGCTGACGATGCCCTATGCCATTGCGATGGGAACGTGCGTTCTCGTCTGGGGCATGTTTCACTTTGGAGCTTCGGCTCCGCTGCAGGCCCGGATTGTGGAGAAGGCGCGCCGGGCTCCGAACCTGGCATCGACGCTTAACCAGGGGGCATTCAATCTGGGGAATGCACTGGGCGCGAGCCTTGGGGGCATCGTCCTTACAGCGGGATACAGCTATCGTGTCCTTCCGCTTGTGGCTGCGCTGGTTGCGGCTGTCGTCATTGTCCTTGCACTGCTGGCAGTCAGGCTGGATTCGACAAGGATCAGCGATCCTGATTATGCGCCCGCACTCGAGGGCCGATTTTCCGTTCGCTAAAACAACTTCTGAAAGAAGGGTCTTGCCTTGCTGAAAACCATGGGAGATCCTGCCCCGAATTGCTCAAGAGATGTAGGAATGTCATGCTTAAGTATGAAGCAAGGACGTTTACTTGGGGCGATTGCGGGATTGCTGCTGACCGGTTGTGCATTAGCCTCGGCACAGGAACTAGGATATTGGCGCGCAGCGAGTGCGGAAGCCCAGTCCATTACAGGTGATGTGGGCATCTCCGATGCGAAGCTCACGATCAACTTTTCCAATTTTTCCATCGTGCGCGCAACCGACCTTGAACCGGCACAGGTAGCCTCGGTCTTCGATGTCGACATCAACACGAGCGGCAAGGGCCATCTCTACAAGGTGAACATCCCTGCTGCTAAAAAGTTTATGCACAAGAACACGCTCTGCGGAGGCGAAGATACGCAGTGGATGGCGGCCTATGCTGAAGGGCGCACACTGCACCTCGCATTTTTCTCAGGACAAAAGCTCCCTGTCTTTACGCTGGATGCGATCACGAACTCGTCTGCGCTGTGCGGGACTTATACGTATCAACATTGAAGTCGGTAGCCCATGCCGGGAGCCGACCGTTTATTGCTGGATTGTCCGTGACCCAACAGCAATCTGGAAAATTTAGGTTCCTCACGCAGCTCGATGAGTGCATTGGCGATTTGCACTAACCCGCTAGCGCGGGAGGTTATGCTTCTGTGACATTTGGATAGAGTGTTGGACACCCAAGGAGGTGTCCATGACACATCTACGCCAGCGCATGCAGGAAGATCTCCGGCTGCGCAACTTTTCCGAACGCACGATTCGTCGCTACACCGAGATTGTTGCTGAGTTCGCAAGGTATTTCCACAAGTCACCCGATCAGCTTGGCCCGGAGCATGTTCGCACTTTCCTGCTGTATCTGCTCAACGATCGGAAGCTTGCCTGGGGAACCATTCAGGGAGCCCGGTCGGCGCTGAAGTTCCTTTACATGCGGACGCTGAAGCAGACCTGGTTCGATCAGGAGATCATCAAGCCCAAGGTGCGCCGCAAGCTGCCCACGGTCTGGAGCCGTGAGGAAGTCTGCGCCCTGCTCGATGCGTCGATGAACACCAAGCACCGCGCGCTGCTGGCCCTGTACTACAGCGCTGGCCTTCGCTGTCAGGAAGCGCTGGATCTGAAGGTCAGCGATATCGACAGCAAACGGATGATCATCCACATCCGCGAGGGCAAGGGCAAGTTCCCGCGCCAGGTCATGCTGTCGCCCAAGCTGCTGGAGTTGCTGCGCCTTTACTGGCGCTGGCGCAAGCCCACCGACTGGCTCTTTCCCGGCGAGGAGCCGGGTCAGCCTTTGAAGGCCAACACAGTGCGTGTGACCTGTCAGAAGCTGCGCGAACAACTGGGCATTTCTAAACCGCTCAGCCCGCATGTGCTGCGTCACTCCTTCGCTTCCCATCTGCTCGATGCGGGCACCGATCTGCGCAGCATCCAGCTTCTGCTCGGTCACCGCGACCTGGAGACTACCTCCCGCTACCTGCACGTTTCCGAAGCCCGCCTGCATGCCACGGCGAGTCCGCTTGACGGTCTGCCTATTCGGAACGTCCACACTCAGGGAGGGAACAGAACCGCATGAGTGGACATCGGCTCGAAGTGGCCGATGTCTTCCACGCACATCAACAAGAGTTCCTTCAGCGCTGGGGCCATGCTCTGTCGGACCAGCAGCGGAAGGTGCTGCGCGATATCGGCCTGTGCCGCACGGCCGCGCTGGGCACTCATCTCGAACGATGCGATCGCTGCAGCTATGAGACCGTCGCGTACGACTCATGCCGCAACCGGCACTGTCCCAAGTGTCAGTCTTCAGCACGCGATCGCTGGCTCCTCAAGCAGGCTGGAAGTCTGCTGCCGGTGCCCTACGCCCATGTGGTCTTCACCGTACCCGAACAACTGGCGCCGCTCGCATTGCGCAACCAGAGGCTCTTCTACACCCTGCTGTTTCGGGCAGCTTCCGAGACGCTGCTCAAGATCGCTGCCGATCCACGCCATCTCGGTGCGCGCATCGGTGTGCTGGCCGTGCTGCATACCTGGTCGCAGAACCTGAGACACCATCCACACCTGCACTGCCTCGTTCCCACCGGCGGACTGGCTTTTAATAACTCCTGCTGGATCCCAACCAGACGTCACGGGTTCTTCCTCCCGGTGCGCGTGCTCAGCCGCATGTTCCGCGGCAAGCTGCTCGCCTTCCTCAAGCAGAGCTATCGGCGCAGCGAACTATGCTTCCCCGGCAAGCTGGCTGAACTCTCTACGCCACGCGCATTTCACACGCTCCTTGGTGGTCTGCGCCGAACAGAGTGGGTGGTCTACTCCAAGCCTCCGTTCGGCGGACCCGAACATGTCCTGAAGTACCTGGCCCGCTACACGCACCGGGTGGCGATCTCCAACGGAAGGCTCCTCAGCCTCGAGAACGGGCGGGTGCGCTTCCGCTGGCGGGACTCCCGCCACAACAACCGAAGCAGCGTTATGGAACTCGATGCGGTCGAGTTCATCCGCCGCTTCCTGCTCCATGTCCTGCCTGCCGGCTTCGTCAAGATCCGCCACTTCGGATTGCTTGCCAACCGCAACCGCCGTCAGGCGCTTGCCCTCTGCAGACTCCATCTCTGCACTACCGCGGTGGATCCAGGCTCGTTGCTGACAGAACAACAGATGTCTGCGCTCAGCCGCTCATGCCCGCAGTGCAAATACGGAACCATGCACGTCGTCGCACGTTCTTTCGCAGTTGAGCTTCTCAGCGCAGCTTTAGACTCTTCTTGAGGAAGCTATGCGGCCTTCTCCTTCAACCCGTTTTCTCGCCCCGACGGCCTCTCGTCCCGCCATCGCTCCCCTATGTCCGGATTTGGCTCCGCACAGTTCGCGACAGACATCTAAACTGCGCGTCACGCCTACAACAGACACGCAAACCAACTCAGCAACGGCTCGGTGTGGATCCCCTCGTCTCCAGTCGGCCGTCTCAGATCTCCGCAGGCGGCATCCAATCTCCATACATCCACCGCGCTAGCGGCTTACTGCAAATCGCCGTATCCACAACGCTCCGTACCAGCATCGCCAACTACTAATTCATCTTCGCGGAGCGCTGTCGATACGGCACTAGAGATTTAGCGTCAGTCCAGAACCATACGCCGGCGATGGCGACAATTGTTGGCTTGGACGTGTCTCAAGCCCTACGCCTGGGGCGGAGAAGGAGCCGGAGTCAGTCCGTGGCGGCGCATGATCTCCACCATCTTCGCCCGATCGGGCGGACTACCGGCCGCTGCGCTGGTCGCCTCGGCCATTTCAAGGAAATACTGCGGGCCAATTGCAGCAGGTGTAATGATGCACAACACCTTCACGTCCGCGGCGCCGTTGTTGTCGAACCGGTGAACGGCGGCCCGTGGAATGCAAAGCGCCTGCCCCGGCCCAATGTCGATCAGCTTGCCATCCACAGTCCACGTCAACACCCCTTCAATGCCGTAGATCGTCTCCTCGTAGTGGTCATGGCTATGCGCCGGCGCCATCAGACGCTGTCTGGCGGGGACAACCACCTCAAAAACCGCGACGGTGCCGGACGAATTTTCTCCGGTAACGAGGAAGCGCACCTCGAGCGGCCCTAAGCGGATCGTCTCGTTGGCAGGATTGACCGACAGATCGATAGATTGCAGTGACACAGAGATCTCCTTTTCCTATATCGCTTCGTTTATGGATCGTTTCATGGATTCCGATAAAACAATTATGCCGGGGGAGAAGCTCCAGTCCGTACTTTGGGGCAGCCGCGAGCGCCCGGCCGATCAACTTTTCCATGGCAATCGGGGGAGCCACGGAACGATCCGCAGCAGATGTGAACACTTCCGTGAAAAATCCCTCAAGGCCTGCCGGAGTGATTAAGACAAGCGCCTTCGCATAGCCGTCGCCGGTGTTCTTGAACGAATGAGCGATTCCACGGGGAAGAAAAACAAAATCTCCGGCAGACGCAGTGATCGTATCTCCGCCCACCTGGATCGTCAGCGTGCCTTCGATCAGGCGGAACGCTTCGTCCTCGCGGCTGTGGATGTGCGGCGGCGTGCCTCCGCCCGGCACGACAGAGATCTCCGCCATGAAGAACGCGCCGCCTGTCTCCTCGCCGGTGATTAGAAATGTCATTAACTCGCCGGGACCCCAGTAAGCCGTGCCGCTTTCTGCCGGAACGTGCTTTGACAGGTTTTGCTGCGGCAGGATTGAGGTTGCCTCAGGCAACAACTCGGTGGCTTGTAGTGTCATTCTGATCTCCTTGTAGTAAACTATGTTTACTGTTTATGGAGAGTAAACTTAGTTTACGGAATATGTCAATGAGTTCTTTTGAGGAGAATTCATCGTCGGTCAAGGCCAAAGATATGCTCATCGGCGCAATGCTGCGCGTACCTGCCCAGGCTATTCACCGGCGCATCCTCCGCGACCTGAATGCGGCAGGCTTCAAGGGGCTTACCCAGCCGCACATCGCGGTGTTCCGATTCCCGGGCCCCGACGGGATTCGCCCTGGCGTTCTAGCCGAGCGCGCAGGGATGAGCAAGCAGGCCATGAACCGCTTGCTCGGGAGTCTGGAAGAGCTCGGGTATCTGATCCGGGCCGACGCGCCGGATGAAGGCCGCGCGCGCATTGTCCGTTTTACCAAGCGTGGTCACGCCGCGTGGGCCAAGGCTCTGGAGGTGCTCCTCGAGATCGAGCACGAATGGCGGGCCGAGCTTGGCCAGAAGGATTTCGCTCAACTCAAGGAATTGCTTTTTCGAGTTTGGAAGAGCCCGTTGGTCCGTTAGCCGTCCGCTTTCGCGGCGAAGCGATCAGGGGACAAAGGCGCGAAGGACAGGCAAACAAGCAGTTGGAGGTCAACGGGCGACCACAGGCCTTAGCACTCATTGAGGAGGAGTGAAATCTTTCGTCAAGCTCAACGAGTGCGTTGGCGATGATGCGTAAATTGAGATTGCAGTTCGATTCATTGCGATTTTCAGATGTGAAGATATTCAGAGAACAACGGAAGATCAACTTCGGTTCCGAGCACGGCCTTTACGACATGGGAGCTGATCGACGAACGATAGCATACGGGTCAGCCGAGCATTCGCTATGGACGATCAGCAGTGAGTCGAAAAGCGCCTTCTGAACCGCTTGGCATCTATTCATTGACCGATAAAAGCAGGTGCCTCGTCTTACGAGGATGTAAGCCGATTGAGCCGATTTTTTTCGTGATCGCCGCATATCGTGTAAGAACTGGTTTGATTGAAGCCCGACCATTGGCGGTTTTTATCTGGCGGTCAGGAATGTCAATCCTTGCCTGCATCGGCGAGAGTTGGGTGAAGTCTGAGCGAACCATCGAGCCAGCCTTTTGCCATGCTGGCGAATCACGCAGATCCTGATTGTATTCGTGAGCAATGCGGTGTATTGTGCACACGAACTACTTAATCCACTCCAAAACTGGATAACTCCGAGGAAAGGATACCGCTCCATGGCTGATAACACTTTCATAGGGACACTGACTGGCCAGGACTACAACAAGAACGTCACAGTTTCCGTTCACGCGGGCTCGCCTCCACCAGGAACGGTACAGCCTGTTCCCGCGCCGGTTTTCGGACCTGGGACACTGACAGTCGGGATCGATGGAGAAAACGGACAAATCAAGGTTGGCGGTGGAGGCAAGGCGGGATCTCTCCAGCTTTTGAACGCAGTGGGAAAAATGGTTGCTGTATTTGAAGCGGATCAGAGCATGATCAGCCTTTACGCTGCTGCCGGGGCTGCCGGGCCTTTCAATACGCTTGGTGCCCAGTTACAAAGCAATCCTGATGGCAGTCTCACGCTTACAAATGGGGCGGGAGTGAATACTATCCGGCTCAGCGGCAAAGGCGCATCGGGGTGGTTCGGCGCCCCCGGCGTGGACGGCGATGTTCTCGTGTTTGGCGCGGACGCGAAGGGTACTGCTGCTGCGAATGCTGCAGTGTGGATCAAGGGTGCGACCGGCGACGTAATTCTGCAGAATGCGGACTGCGCTGAAGATTTTGAAGTGCAGGACAACGCGGACATCGAGCCCGGCGTCGTGCTCTCACTCAGTGATGACGGGCCACTCGCTTTGTCTACAGTTCCCTATGACCGGAAGGTTGCCGGAGTCATTTCCGGAGCCGGTGGACTGAGGCCGGGCATTGTTCTTGGCCGATCTGCGAACGCAACTAATCGCTGGCCCATAGCCCTGTCCGGCAAAGTCTTCTGCAAGGCGGACGCGCAACATTCGCCGATTGGCGTCGGCGACCTGCTCACTACTTCGCCGACGCCTGGCCATGCAATGGCTGCAAGGGATCATCGGCGCGCATTTGGTGCAGTGATCGGTAAAGCGCTGGCTCCCCTGAAATCCGGGACCGGGCTGCTGCCTATTCTGATCGCTTTGCAATAGCTTTGTCAGGAGAATGTAATGCCGAATCTCAGAGACATTGCCGAATTTCTGGGGATGTCCAGCGAGCGCCAGATGGCAGCGAAACTGAAAGTGAGCGCTCCGATCTCAACGCTGGCGTTGATCAGGGCGTATGAGAAGCTGCCGCCGCGAGCAGCGTTCCAAAAGGACAAGACACAGGGGACGCCGCCGATCACGGTTCAGTTCAGGGATGAGTCCACAGGTTACATTCTGAAACGCGAGTGGAAGTTTGGAGATGGAAAGACTGATAACACGGCCAATCCATCACATACTTACACTTCTGCCGATTGCGACAATCAGTATCCAATTACGCTCACGGTTTCAAACGATGGAGGGAGCGACACGGCGACGAGCAGCCTTTGGGTGTATCCCAATCCTCCAAAGGTGAAATTCGGTGCGAGTGCCTGGGCCGGGCCGTCGCCGCTGCAGGTTACGTTTGTCGACGACTCTGAGGAGGAGTGCGTCGTGTCGCGGGTGTGGGATTTCGGCGACGGGGGCAGAGACGCAGGAAACAATCCGACTCCGACGCATGTGTTTCACAACAACACCGGCAACACCGTTCAGTACAGGGTGTCGCTGGAGGTGACGGCGCAGTCGAACAATCCCGCTTACTGGGCCGGGATGATCACGGTGACGTCCGCATCAGGCGGGCAGCAGCCATCGCCGCAGCCAGCCCAGCCGTCCATCACAGCATCGCGTGATCCGAACAGCGAAGGGATTATCGTGCAGGGGTACCATTTTACGAACGGCGTGCGCGTTCGGATAGACGTGACCTATCCGCCGGGTAAAACGGCTTCGTACTACTCGAGCCCGGTGGTGGCGGGCGAATTCAAACAGAATATTTCCGAGGTGACATGCACAGGCAATGCGCACCAGCCATGCACAGTGAAGGCAACGATGGATGGTACGACCTTCTATTCTGCCCAGCCAGTGCAGTGCTAATGAAATAAATTCTCGGGTCAGCCTTTTTCAAAATAGTAAGAGCAGGTGTGGCAGATCTTGCTGGACTTTCCGCCGAAAAGCTCTGACGTGAGTTCATTTTCACATAAGGCGGAAAGCATACGCAATCAGTCCTTCAACCCGGTGTGGGAGGGTAACTGGCGCGAACCGGCCAATGCACTCATTGACCTGAAGAGGGAAGCCTGCGTCGATCTGGCGGCTTGTCTGCTATCCGAAATGAGTCAACTGGAATGTCTTATTGGTTTCTTTTGGCGCGGGATTCTTCTGCGTAGATGCTGTAATGCTGTGGTTCGCCGTCATGTACGCTGAAATATGGCGGACTCGTCCCCATTGCAGGAATCCCTGCCGTTTCCCGAAGCGCCGGTTACGGCGTCCGCGCCTCAATTGGGGAGCGGGCCGCTGTCAAGCGTCTTTGCCGTCTGCCTGTGTGGGGTCTTCGCCTTCATCGATCTGTATGCGACGCAGCCTTTGCTGCCGCTTTTCGCGCACATCTTTCATGCCTCCAAGGCCGCTGTCGGACTCACCATCAGCGCATCGACGCTGGGCGTTGCGATCTCGGCGCCTTTCTTTGGTGTCTTCGCCGAGCGGCTGAGCCGCAGGCGGGTGATCGCGTGGTCGATTGTGGCACTGGCTGTACCCACTTTGCTTGCAGCAACGTCGCCAAACCTGCACGTGCTCATCTTCTGGCGTTTTGTGCAGGGATTGATTATGCCCGGCATCTTCGCCATCACGATTACCTATGTGGGCGAAGAGTGGCCGCCGCAATCCGTTGCTTTGGTGATGAGCGTTTATGTGAGCGGCACGGCACTTGGCGGATTCATGGGGCGCATTATCTCCGGCCTCGCCGCGGAGCGTCTCAGCTGGCATTGGGGATTTCTCATCCTCGGCGTGATCACGTTAGCCGGATCGGCTCTGGTTGCGCGATGGCTGCCACAGGAAAAGCATCTTCGCCATCCCCATGCGGACGCGGGTTGGAGTGCCCAGGTTGCCGGGATGGTGCGGCATCTGCGGAACCCGCGCCTGATTGCGACTCTCGCGGTCGGCTTCAATATTCTCTTTTCGCTGGTGGGTATTTTTACTTACGTCACCTTCTATCTCGCGGAAGCTCCGTTTCACCTTTCGACCGAAGCGTTGAGCTACCTTTTCGTCGTCTACCTGATCGGACTGGTTGTAACTCCGGCGGCTGGATACCTGATCGGACACGTTGGGCTGCGAATGGGTCTTGCCGGAGCCATCACTCTCTCTCTTATAGGCGTGCTGCTGACGCTTTCACATACGCTTGCATGGGTAATCTGCGGATTGGCTTTGCTTTGCACCGGCGTCTTCATCTCGCAGGCTTCGGCTATGAGCTACCTGCGCGAGGTGGCGCCTGCGGGCGGCCGTGTTGCGGCTGCGGGGCTGTATCTCTCCTGTTATTACATTGGCGGAACGATTGCCGGTGTCGCGCCAAGTTATCTGTGGGCGCTGGGGAAATGGCCGGCGTGTGTCGGGTTCATCGCCATGTTGCAGGTGGTGACACTGATTGTTGCGTTGGTGGGCTGGAGTGAAAGCAGCTAGCTGGCGCTGCGCGCGAGACCGCGCTTCGCCTGAATCTCGATGTAGATGTTTATGAGTGAGAGCGCGGCGGGAGTTACGCCGGGGATGCGGCTGGCCTGTCCGAGAGTCTGCGGGCGGACGCGGCGGAGCTTCTCCTGCATCTCGCGGGAGAGTCCGCTGACGTTCTTGTAGTCGAACCACTCGGGAATGGTGCGCTCTTCGGCTTTCTTGAGCTTGTCGATGGCTTTTCTCTGCTGGTCGAGGTAGCCCGCATACTTGATTTCGGTTTCCACCGACTTAAGCTCGTTGCGCTGGCGCAGACCGTTTGGCCTGCATTCCTCTCCCGATGGTCGCTGAGGATTATCCAGTGCTCAAATAATGGGTCGGTCAGCTCTTCGCGGATTACCGGGAAGAGTGATCGATGGTGACTTCGGGGCGCTTGAGCAATTGCGCGTAGGTCTGTCCGGCGACGTTGCCAAGTTGCGCGGCGAGTTCCGGAAGCAGTGTCTGCATGCGCTCGACGTTGACCTTCTTGGTGGCCAGCAGCTTTTCTAGTGCAACGGCGCGCGCCTGCTTCGCCTCGTAGTCCCGCCAGGCCTCGTCGTCGATGAGGCCGAGCCGGCGTCCGTGCGGCGTCAGGCGGCGGTCGGCATTGTCGATGCGCAGGTGCAGACGGAACTCGGCGCGCGAAGTGAACATGCGGTAGGGCTCGTTGGTGCCCTTGCTGATGAGGTCATCGATCAGGATGCCGGTGTAGGCCTCGGTGCGGTCGAGTGTGAATGGCGCTTCGCCCCTGACATGCAGGGCGGCGTTGATTCCCGCCATTATGCCCTGGCAGGCGGCTTCTTCGTAGCCGGAAGTTCCGTTGATCTGGCCGGCGAGGTAGAGGCCCTGGAACTGCTTCACCCCTAGGCTTCGATCGAGTTCAGTGGGGTCGATGGCGTCGTACTCGATCGCGTATCCGGGACGCAGCATCTCGGCGTTCTCCAGGCCGGGAATCGACTGGACGATCTGCCATTGGACTTCCATCGGCAGCGAAGTGGACATGCCGTTGACATATACCTCGTGCGTGTTGAGTCCCTCGGGTTCGAGGAAGAACTGGTGCTGCTCCTTGTCCGGGAACTTGACCACCTTGTCCTCGATGGAAGGGCAGTAGCGCGGACCGATGGCCGTGATCTGGCCGGAATACATGGGCGAGCGGTGCACGTTCTCGCGGATGATACGCAGCGTTTCCGGCGTTGTGTAGGCGATATGGCAGGAGATCTGGCGCTGCTTGATTTCCATTCGGTGCGAGAAGCTGAAGGGAGTCGGATCGAGATCGCCGGGCTGCTCTTCGAACTGTTTCCAGTCGATCGTGCGGCCGTCGAGGCGCGGCGGCGTTCCCGTCTTGAGGCGGCAGCCGCGCAGGCCAAGCGCTTCAGAGCTTCGCCGAGGAGGACAGATGGCGGCTCGCCGCTGCGTCCTGCGGGGTAGTTCTCTTCACCGCAGTGGATGAGGCCGTTGAGGAAGGTTCCCGTAGTGATGACGACAGCGCCTGCGTGCACGGTGCGGCCGTCGCGTCAGCTTAGCCCGCGCATTCGACTGCGACGCCGCCTGCTCCGCTCGGTGATCGAAGACCAAGTCGACGACTTCGGCTTGCTTGATAAACAGGTTCGGCTGCGATTCGAGCACCTGGCGCATTTTTACGCGATATTGCTGCTTGTCGCATTGCGCGCGGGGCGACCATACGGCGGGGCCGCGAGAGGTGTTCAGTAGGCGGAACTGGATGCCTACCGCGTCGGCAACCTCGCCCATGATGCCGCCGAGAGCATCGACTTCGCGCACGAGATGACCCTTGGCGATGCCGCCGATGGCGGGATTGCAGGACATCTGCGCGATCAGGTCGAGATTGAGCGTGAACAGAGCAGTGCGCAGGCCCATGCGGGCCGCAGCCATGGCCGCTTCGCAGCCGGCATGTCCGGCTCCGACTACGACGACATCGTACTGTTCAGTGAAAGGCATCCTGGTTTTATTTTAATGGTTTTCCGGGAAGAACTCGGTTATTCAATAAGCTGAAACCACGCAACGTATTCGTGGCCAAAAAGAAAAGCGGCGGCCAGAGCCGCCGCTTTCCCGCTTGCCTGCGCGCTTTAGAACTCCAGGCGAAGAGCTACCTGGACCTGGCGCGGGCTATAGGCGTAGTTACTGTTTACATTCGTCACGCTGCCGAATGTCGAGTTGTATGTCAACGGGGTGGTGTAGGTCTGGTCCCCGGTGTAGCCCTTGGTTGTGTTGCCAAGAACGGGGCTCCCGAAAATATAGCCCGTGGTGTTCACGCCGGTTACGTTCTCATGGTTGAAGACGTTGAAGCACTCGCCAATGAGTTGCAGGTTGTACTTCTCATGGAAGGTGAGCTCCTTTTGAGCACGGAGATCGAAGACTGCCGTGCGACGGAAGGTGAGCGTGTTCCTTCCCAGGACGGGAAGAAATACCGTACCACCGGCTCCATTCCAGCCGGAGCTGGGTGAGGTGCCGTTGGGGAAGCTGCTGGTCAACGCGCTATAAGGAAGACCGTTCTGCGCCTGGACAAGCGGATTGAGCTTCCAGCCATCGAGCAGATAACTCTGCCATCCCTGGAACTTATTTGGATACTTGAGGAAGGCGTAACCGACGAAGCGGTTGGGCACGTTGAAGTTCGAATTGCCGTACTGGGAGCTCAGGCTGGCATTGGGATCGAGCGGTTGGTTTGCCGATGCTTGCGTTGACTGGTTCTGGTTGTAGTCCAGTGAGTGCGACCAGGTATAACTGGCATCGAACGTCACGTAACGCGAGGATTGGTTGTTGATCTCGGCGACAAGAGCGTTGTAGCTGGCATTGATATTGCTCACCACATCCGTGATAGCGGCAAAGCTCGGATTGGCATAGCCGTTATAGACCTTAGCTGAGTAGGTGCTGCCGCATGTCAGCGGTCCGCAGCTACCGTTGCTGGCTGGCTGGATCTGATAATTGACCGTGGTGTAGCCGCAGTCAAAGCTATTGGAGCAGGTGTTGGTATTGTTGTTCGTGGCAGGCGTGTTGATCAGATTCGTGTTGACGAAGTTTGTCAGCTGACGGCTCTGGGTGCCGAGGTAGCTCAGCGAGAAGACGGTTTGCGGGCCAAACTGCTGCTGCAAGGTCAGGTCATACTCCATGGCCTGCGGAGTCTGTAAATGCTTGTCCAGGTACTGAACACTTGCCGCAGCAAGCGCGGTGGGCACGAAGCTGGTGGGCAGAATCTGCGGGAACTGCGGGCCACCCTGATTATTGCGGAAGCTTGATGAAAACTGCGCATTCGGAGAGCCGGTCTGGGAGTACGCGGTAAGAATGATCGCGTTGACGATGCGGCCGTAGTACATGCCGAAACCGCCGCGCAGCACGGTCGAACCCTTACCAAATGGATCCCACGCAAAACCGGCGCGAGGGCCGAAGTTATTCTTGTCGGACGGATGCTGCAGCATCTGCGGAAGCGGAGTATAAGATCCGGTCGCCTGCTGTAGGTTGGTGTAGGGGCCGGGAATGCTCTCATAGTCCCAGCGCAGACCGAGGTTAAGCGTCAACCGGGGCAGAATCTTCCAGTCATCCTGCCCAAAGAAGCCGTAGTCGACGGTGTTCAAGTTAAAGGTCGATTGTCCGAAATTCTGGCTATAGGTCGAATAACAGGGGAGCGTACCGGTATTGAACTCGCTGGCGCTGGCTCCGCAGGTTCCGCTGGGTTGGGCCAGGTCGGCAAAGAAGTTGCCAAGATAGGTATAGCTGAAGCTGCCGTTCGGGGTGCTGGAGGCCAGACCCAGACTGTTGATGAGGTCGTGGTTGTGGACAACGTCGCCGCCAAACTTAAATGAGTGCTGATTATGCACCCAGCTTACGGTGTCGGCGATCTGCCACTTCCGCTCATCCGGATAGGCCGAGCGGAAGGAGTAGTACTGGATGCCGCTGCTGAAGCCGTTGGAACTCTGCAGAGAAATGGTCGGCGGCATGCCCTGGAATGAGGTGCTGTTTACAAACTGGCCGTCGTAGGCGCTCAGTGGCTGCGCGCTTTCGTAGTTCAGCTCGCGACCATATTGATAGCGAAGTTCATTCGCGATACTTGGGGTCAACAACGTGTCCAGCTTGGCGAGGCCGTAGTCCAGCTTCACAAAGTCATTGCCGAAGCCATCGAGGCCGTACGTGTTGGTCGCCTGCGTCTGTACGCCGCCCGGCGAATCCCACCGCAGGCGGTTGTACACAAAGCTGGCGTGATTCTTCGCGTTAATCTGCCAGTCGATTTTTGGCATGTTGATGGTCTGGTCGCCGGTGCGGCGCACCGGACCCAGGTTCGTTGCTACATCGGCCAGGTCAGTGTTGTACAGGCTCACAGCGGCTGAGTAAGAGGGCAGCTTGAGGCGCGCCTGCAGCACGCAAACCTGGGTATCCACCGAGTTCGATGGCGCCGTCTTACCCGATGTCGAGATGATGGTGGGGCAATCATATCCGGATGGAATTGACGCGTCGGGGGCCTGGAAGAATGCACCGGGGTTGGAGGCGACAGCTGTTCCAGGGAAATTACGGCGAAATCCGTCATAGGTGTAGAACCAGAAGAGCTTGTCCTTGATAAGAGGACCGCCGACGCCAAATCCCCACTGCTTGCGCCAATCCTTCGGCTTGTACTGGATCGTATCGGTCGTACCGGTGGTGGCGTCGAAGGTGGTCAGCTTGGTGAAGGGGTTCTTTGCGCCCCATTCGTTGTCGCGGTCGTAGAAGTAAAGCTGGCCGTGGATCTGATTGCTGCCGCTCTTGGTGACAGAGTTGATGACGCCACCCAGGGCGCGGCCATATTCAGCAGAGTAGACGCCGGTGTTGACCTGGAATTCCTGCACGGCGACCTGCGGCGTGGAGTAGCCCTCACGCGTCCGGCCGCGCTCTTCGGAGAAGTAGGCCTGGTTGTCGTCCGCGCCATCAATCTGGACATTGTTGAGCAGGGGGCTGATGCCGCGAATGCTCAGAAGGCCAAAACCATTTGAGTCGGCAACAACGCCGGGAGTGAGCAGGGTGAGATCCGACCAGCGTCGTCCGTTGATCGGCAGGTTATTGATGGTCTGCAAGGATAGGTTTGAAGAGAAGTCGGGCGTTTCGGTATTGATCATCGGCGCTGCGCCGGAGACAGTCACGGTATTCGCGACTGAACCTACAGCCATCTGCGGTTGCAGCGTTGTCTGCTGGCCGACTTCCACGACGACCGAGGTGAGACGAAGGTCGTTGAATCCCGGTGCGGTGACGGTGACCGTGTACAGTCCCGGCGTCAGCAGCGGCGCTTTGAAATAACCGCTCTGATCAGCGGTCAGGCTGGTTTCTGCATTGGTTCCGTTGTTGTGAATGCTCACGTTAGCATTGGTGATTGCCGAGCCGCTGGCGTCGATAACAGTTCCGGCGATAGCGCCCTGCGTTGTGCCTTGTGCGTGTGCGCTGGACATACAGGTACACGCAAACAGAAATATGTACAGTGCCGCGAGTGATCCCCGCCGTAGTCTTTGCAGCATTTTGGCTCTCCTAAAATTGTGAAACACTTTTGACGTTTGGCTGACGCCTGCATGCAGGCACATTTCATCGCCATCTCTGGGCGCAACTAGTCTTGACCGGGCGCAGAGGAACCAGAGACGGCCATCATCAGACTCCCATAACTGCTTTAAAGGCTGGTTAAGAGGTGGCCGTGACAGCTCTTATTTATCTTGTTCCATGATAACCGTGATGACTTTGGTTTGCGCCAGCTAAAAGCGCAGCCGGAGGGCCAGCTGGAGCTGGCGTTCACGGTAAAGCGTAGTGCTGTTGGCGTTGGTGATGGTGCCGAAACGGGCTTGTCCGTTGGCTCCGCCTAAAAAGGTGAGGCGGCCATTACCGCCCGGCGTGCTGGCTCCGTCAATGATGTAGCCGACGGTGTCGATGTTGGTGGCGTTCTGATGGTTCAGGACGTTGAAGATTTCCCCAACGACTTCGAGATTGTAGCGTTCGCCGATCCGGGTGTTCTTGGCAAGGCGCGCATCCACGTTATAGATACGCGGGTAGCGGAAGGTGTTGCGTCCCACGGCGGGGATGCGGTTGTCGCCTCCTGAACCGTTGATGCCGGAGCCGAGCCAGCTGACTCTGGTTGCCGGGCAGATGCCGAGCAGGAACTGCTGGTAGGAGCATTCGAGCGAGGGAACAGAACCGGTAGTGCGCATGGTGAAGGGCAACCCGGTGCGGAGTTCGACGACCGGAGCGACGAGGTAGCCGTTGGCGAGGTAGCCCCAGAATCCGTGGATGCGCCAGGGCGTGTGCGCAACGGCGCTGCCGGTGATGCGGTGGCGGATGTCGAAACTGGAGTTGCCGTATTCGAGCTTGAAGTTGGTGGGATCGAGCACATCATTGAGGTCGGCGAAGGTGCTCTCGTTCTGGTTGTAGTCGACGGCATGAGCGTAGGTGTATGAGCCGGTGAGGTCCAGCGCGCGCGAGTGATGGCTGAGCTTCGCGACTCCGGCCTGATAGGCGGAGTTGGTTTCGCTGAAGATATTGGTCATCTGTTCGTATTTTGGATTGATGCGTTTCGAGAAGAAGTTCGTCGTGTAGGTGCCTTTGAGCGGGCCTTTTCCCGTGGCGTCGTCGATGGTGTAGGTGATGGTGTTGAAGGGCTGATCGCCGCTCAGGTCGATGTTGGTATCGATAAAGTTGGGCAGCTCGCGACCGGCGCTGCCCATGTAGGTGAAGGTGAGCGTGGTTTTGTGGGGGAGGGCCTGTTCGAAAGAAACTTCGACCTGGTGAATCTGCGGATTCTGAAAACGCGGATCGAAATAAACGGCGTTGGGAGCAACGGTCAGCGCCGGCCTGCCGCTGAAAACATAAGGGAAGAGCGGCGCGCCCAGGTCCGTTGGACGATAGAAGTATGTCTGCTGGCCGTTGGGAGATCCCGTCGACGAGAGAGCGGTGAAGATAGTGGAGTTGATGATGCGGCCGTAGTAGATGCCGTATCCGGCGCGGAGCACGGTATTGCCTTTGCCGAAGATGTCCCAGGCGAGGCCAATGCGCGGGCCGAAGTTGTTTGCGTCGTGGGGGAGGGTCTTAGTCTGAGGAATGTCCGGGTTGAAGAGGTTTTTGTTGGTGTTGGGCAGTTGCTCGTATTCATAGCGCATGCCGAAGGACAGGGTCAGGCCGTGGCGCAGCTTCCATTCGTCAGAGATGAATCCGGCGTAGTCGGCGGTCTGGAACTGAAATTTTGTGTAGCCGACGCCCTGCTGGAAATACGCATAGCAGGGAAGGCTGCCGACACCGGTTGTTGTGCCGCTGCAGTGGTTGGGCGAGTAGTAGTCAGCGGCAAATTCGAGCGGGTTGGAGTAATCGTAGGTGCCATTCTGGTCGTAGAGGTTGTCGCTGTAATCGGTCACGTAGTTCAGGTCGTAGCCGAACTTAATCGCGTGGTTTCCGTTGATCCAGGTGATCATGTCGACGAACTGCTGGCGGCGCTCGTCAGGGTAGGCAGGGCGGTCGAGAAAGGCCGGCTTGCCGAAGCGGAAGCCGTAGCTTGAGGCAGCGATGTTGATTTGCGGAGCGTGACCGTAGATGTTCCTGGACAGGCTTTGTTCGAAAGGTGCGGGGGGAGGGCTGAATTCGGATTCGGTGTCGCGACCATATTGGTAGCGGGCTTCGTTGAGCATGTTGGCGGTGAGGAAGTACTGCCAGCGGGCGATGCCCCAGTCTTCTTTCACATAGTCATTGCCGAAACTGGCGACGCCATAGGTGTCGGATGTGGCGGTCTGCACGCCGTTGAGCGAATTCCAGCGCACGCGGTTGTATTGAAAGATGAAGTGGTTGCGCTCGTTGAGCTGCCAGTTGATCTTAGGGAAGAAGATGACCTGGCTGCCGTTGCGAGGCACGTCTCCCAGCAGTCCGTTCAAATTGTCGAGCAGCTTGTTGTAACTGGCGAGGGCCTGCAGGGGTGTTTGCTGGATGCGCCCGGCGAGGGTCTGGATTTGCTGGGCGGAAGGTATCTGGAAGAATTTTTCCGGAGTTCCGGCGCGAGCTACGCCGGGAAAATCGCGCTGGTACTGGTCGTAGGCGAAGAACCAGAAGAGCTTGTCTTTGCGAACGGGTCCTCCGGCATTCAAGCCCCATTGCCTGCGCACGTCGGAAGGCTTGAACGGCGCGGTGACGAAGTCGCCCGTCGCCGTGCGGCTGGTGAGCGTGGTGAAGGGATTAGTGGCGCCCCAGTTGGCGTTCCGATCGTAAAGAAAGAACTGGCCGTGAACTTCGTTGCCGCCGCTCTTGGTAACGGTGTTGACGACCCCTCCGGCAGCGCGTCCGTATTCGGCGGAGAAATTCGATGTGTTGACCTGGAATTCACGGACGGCAGCCTGCGTTGTTGAATAGCCGATGCGGGTGCGGCCGCGCTCTTCTGAGAAGAAGGCCTGGTTGTTGTCTGCGCCATCGATAGTGTTGTTGTTGAGCAGGACGCTGATGCCTCGAAAGCTGAGCAGGCCGTAACCGTTCTGGTCGGGCGTTACGCCGGGAGTGAGCAGGGCGAAGTTCGACCAGCGGCGTCCGTTGCTGGGCAGCTCATCAATCTGCGTCTGATCGATGTTCTGCGTCACGGCCGCGCTGGTGGTGTCTATCTGCGGCGCATCGTCGCTGACGCGGACCGTTTCCTGCGCGGTGCCGACTACAAGTTTTGGAGTGACGTGGGTGAGGCGTCCGACTTCCACCGTGATGGATTGTTCCAGCAGAGGCGCAAATCCGTCCGCGCCCGCCATAAGCGTATAGTTGCCCGGGGTCAGCTCTTCAAAGTAGAAGCCCCCGGTGTCGCTTGATCTTGCGTTGCGCTCGAATCCGGTTGCCGCATCGCGCAGCGCAATCTGTGCGCCGGGGATAGCACGGCCTTCGGCATCGAGAACCGTGCCCGCAATGGCGCCCCCGGTTGTGGATTGAGCCGTGAGGCTGCAGCAAGGCACGAGCAGCAATGCGCACAGCAGCGCGACGCGAAGCTTCAAGACCGTCTCCAAGGCGAAGCAATCAAACCGGGGCTAACAACCCCATGCAATTTGCGGAGTGAGTGGATCGAGCTCAATAAGCGCCGGGCATGGCAGCTGCCCACCCCCGAGCCGAAACGGCTGATACCTGCCCGCCCCTACTGTCCAGTTTTGGGAATCGTGATGCGAGATTACGCGATTCGATAGACTAGACAATAGAAATGTTTATTGATGAAGCGAGAATCCGGATAAAAGCCGGTGACGGCGGTAATGGCTGCATGGCCTTCCGCCGTGAGAATTTGTTCCGCGTGGCGGTCCTTCGGGCGGAGACGGCGGCCGTGGCGGCGATGTCGTCATGGAATCCAGCGAGAGGCACAACACGCTGGTGCACTTCCGCTTCAACCCCGAATACAAGGCGCAGCGCGGACGTCACGGTGAAGGTTCCAACTGCACGGGCCGCGACGGCGAAGACATTCTGCTGAAGGTTCCGGTGGGTACGCTCTCTATGACGAGGAGACCGGCGAACTGGTGCACGACTTCCAGCGACCCGATGAGACGCATCGTATCGCTCAGCGGCGGCCGCGGCGGACGCGGCAACCAGCACTTTGCCACTTCGACGCATCAGGCTCCGCGCGAGCATGAGCTGGGGCGTCCGGGCGAAGAACAGCATCTACGGCTGGAGTTGAAGCTGCTGGCCGATGTGGGTCTTGTTGGCTATCCCAATGTGGGCAAGTCGACGCTGATTTCGCGGATTTCGGCGGCAAGGCCGAAGATTGCGGATTATCCATTCACAACTCTGGAGCCGAATCTGGGCGTAGTGTCGATCGGCGAGGCTCCGCATGAGGAGAGCTTTGTTGTCGCCGATATTCCGGGACTGATCGAGGGCGCGCACCGGGCGCAGGGCTGGGTGTGCAGTTCCTGCGGCACATCGAGCGCACACGGCTGCTGGTGCACCTGGTGGATGTTTCGGATGCGAGCGGTCGTCCCGATCCGGTGGAAGACTTTCAAGGTCATCGTGGGAGAGCTGGAGAGCTTCGGGCAGGGCTCGATGAGAAGCCGATGATCGTGGTCGCCGTCGAAAGCGGACGTGGCGAACCCGGAGAAGCTCAAGAAGCTGCAGGCAATGGCCAAGCGGAAGAAGCTGGCTTTCTATGTGATTTCTGCGGTGACCGGGTTGGGTGTGGATGCTCTGAAGTATGCGATTGGGGATCGGGTGCGGGAGTTGAGAGATGCTGAAATGAATGATTCAGCTGAAGCGCGCTCATGATATTGTCTCGACGAACAATGACTGGGTTCTAACTGAGTACGGGAAGACCGCAATTGCGGAGATATTCGAAAGTGCCATCATAGTAAGATGGCGCGCGAGTCCTGTCTGATACATCGCCCTTTGGAATAAAAAGGATCATCCCTTGCCGGGCTCTAGTCAGTATTACGCGATAAGCATTCTTCAAATAAAGTTGCCTATTTCTGTCTTTTATCGATTGCCATTTTGTGCCTTTGAATGCCTGATAGATCCAATTCCCACCCCTGTGATGTAGATCTCCATCCCAGCAGACGCCGACCCAATCCAATTCCAAACCTTGAATGGCAAATTCACTCGCCACATCTTCCAAGTAGTAAGAGGATCGGACATCATTGTTGTCATTTAGGAACCAGTTTGCCGGCTCGATGTCTGCTTTAATGTATATGCCTTCCGGACGAAGCCGTTGCGCCCCTGAAGATGCAACGAGGCCAAATCGCTCAGTTCCACGAGCCCGCCTACGTAGCCAAGTCCGCGCAGCATTGAGATCACGAGTCAGATAAATGGGGTATGTTGCCTGTACACTTTGGAATGCATCCCTCGCCATACCCGGCTGATTATCGATGATGTGGCTAACTAATTGTGAGAGTGTTTCGGCTCGGAATGAGCGCATTGAAACGGCGAGATGAAGATGTTCGTCTGAGTGAACTTGTGATAATGCCAGAAAATCCCCTACTCCACTTTGCGAGCTGTATTCGGGTAAGGCGATGCGAGGCGAGACATGGACTTCCCAATTAGGAAATTTAAGTTTGAGAGCATTCATCCATTCAGTCATACCGGCCTCACCAGTATTGATCTCTTGACCTCCTCCAACCAAGCATACGACCGTACACCAATCTAGATGACGATCCATGACACTGATGAGAAACTCCGGTTCGGACATATCGAAGTCAGTTTGCCCTCGCTTCCGCTGCATAAAGCTAGCTGCCTGTTCACGAGTCCAAGCGCGTTGCGCTTCATCAAAGACAACTACTTTTTCGACAGGAACATCGTTGTTTCCAACGTAATGATCTCGAAAATGGTGAATGTTCTGAATAAAGCTGCGCACCTCACGCTCTGCCACTTTCTTTGAAACACCCTCACGTGCGGCTTTATCCCGTGCTAATGCTTCACGTAGGACGTCAACAAGTGGGCCATTCCCGGACAGAAAGACGGCATGTTCATTGCGATGTTCGTCAGAGCGTCGTGTAGCGATATTCAAGCCTGCCAAAGTCTTGCCCGAACCGGGAACGCCGGTCAAAAACAAATAGCCTTCTTATTGTTCCGGCGAGCTTGATCCATAACGTTGCTCACGCTGACACTAGTTTCCTGAAGATTCTTCGCACCTGCATCCGATCGCGATATATCGACAACGCTATGAGTTTGATATAGGGTTTGCGCCGCTTCAACAATAGTTGGAGTTGGTTTGTAGCCCTTAGACATCCATTCGTTGACATCAAGAGCGGGAAAGACTTGCCCAGTGCAAATTCTGTCGATCAGACCTGCTAAATCGATCGAATTGGTTCCTATAGGGGCAGCGACTAAGTCATCTGCGAACTTAAGCTCTGGTATTGGCTGAGATTTGGCGTTGGTCGAAATTAGCAGGGGAACGATCGGAACGTCATGGCTACCTTCGTGAAAGTTCTTCAGATCAAGGGCATAGTCTTCCACCTGATCCAAGGCGCTTGACGTATGCTCATTTGCTCCTGACTTAAACTCGATAACAAGAACAATACTCTCCAAAACTAGAACAACGTCAGCGCGCTTACCCATTCTCGGAATATAAAACTCTAAGAATAGCCGTCCGTTTGATCGGCTAGAGAGTACTTTCTTAAGGATTGATATTTGTTGAAGCCAAGCCCAACGCTGCTGTTCTTCCAGTGCGTGATGATGCTCCAGAGTTAGAACTCCAAGGATGCGTTCAGCATCATCCTTTAGGAAATGGGATATATGAGCGTTGTAATAAGCCTTAATTGGCATTTCTGTCCCAATACGTACCCTTGCTTTACGTCACGGGAAAGCATCGAACTTGTTTTCTATCCTTTAGAGTTGCTTAGTCCTTGAATCCAGGCAGTTCGACGCGCTTGGCAATGTGGTCTTTGATCCAATGGGGGTCCCACCATTCCTTGGGGTCGATCTGGATACCGTCCAGCAGCATGCCGAAGTGGATGTGGTCGCCTCCGGCCATTCCTGTCTGGCCACTGATGCCCATTACCTGTCCACGCTTCACCATGTCGCCTTCATGCACGTCGATATGGCTCAGGTGGCCGTAAAGCGTCATCAATCCGTAACCGTGGTCAACAACGATGCAGTTGCCGTGATGCCGAGCGGCGCTGCGTAGACGACGCGGCCGTCGTTTGAAGCCTCGACGCCAACGTGCTGCGTGACGGCAAGGTCGTAGCCAAGGTGGGTCTGCTGGTCGATTTTCTTGCCCTTGTAGATATAGTTGCGTGTATCGGCGAAATGGGCCTCTGCCTGAGCTCGCGACTGCCGCTGGAAGGGCTGCGACCAGAGGAAGTGGTCGGCGGTTTTGCTGCGGAGATCGAAGAGCGTCTGGTTGTTAGCCTTGCGCATTTCGTTGTTGATCTTTACAAAGCGCGCGACGGGATCGCCGGAGCCGTTCGGGTCCAGCTCGTTGACCACCTTGTTGATGAAGGCATCCGTGATCTGTAGGTCGCGGATGGTGTATTTCGGCTGTTCCTTTTTCGGGAACTGAAAGACAAGCGGGCTGGTGACTTCATTACCGGGGCCATTCGCCGCATAAGCCACGGGGGCGGTATCGGGTGGCATGTTCCAGGCGAAGGCGAAGAGAGAGAAGTAGCCGGGCTTGCCGTTGGGCATGGGCCATGCGCGGAAGGTCTGGTCGCCGACGCGTATGCCGGCTTCCGTGTATGCGCCGGAGATGTTGAGAGCCGCGAGGTCGGCCATGCCGAGATAGAGATAGTGCTGGTCAGAATCGGCGGTGATGCTGGGCGGCTGCGTCGCCACCGTGACTTCGTGCTCCCAATGAGCTGTCTTGCTAAAGAGTCCATTCCCCGTGGCGTCGATGATCAGCTTCGCCTTGCCGTCCTTGAGTTGCGGCGTGGATTTCACTCCGGTACTGAATTTCCATGTGCTGGCTGCCGCCTTCGAAGGTTGAGCTGCTTCCCATACAGAGTAGCGGCTGCCATTCTGCTCCACGAAGGCCTGCACTTTGCGAACGCCGTGCGGATCGCGCACCTCGACAGTAATGGGCGTGGCCTGTCCGAGAACGGTAACTGACGGGGAGACATCCACAACGGGCGGCGCGGAACAGCCGGAAAGAAAGGCAAGAGGCAGGAGAACGACAGGAGAGAGAACTGGAAGAAGAACTTTTCGCACAAGCTATTTTAGCGTCTCAATGAGCGAATCAAGATCGCGATTCAGCAAATTCCCACTCATTCGTACTCATCAGGCGCACGCTTCAAGACGTTGTGCCTCCGCAGGGAAGATGGTTGGCTCGTGCATGTGACCTCTTCTACATCGGCGTAAGATTGTGAAAGTTGGGCAGAATCTGCCATTCCCGGGTGATGCGTTGACGATGAGTCTCTACACCATAAGTACGTCAAAGTCTTCACTGATCCGACTCAGTGACTCTGACAATGTCGCAGTCGCGATCGTTCCGTTAAATCCGGGGATGGTCCTTTCGGATTTCGGTGTCACTGTAAAAATGCCCGTTCCTCGGGGACATAAGATCGCTCTCCAGGAGATTCCCGAAGGCGGGGCAGTCGTGAAATATAGTCAGGTGATCGGCAACGCGACGCAGGCCATTCGGGCCGGCGATCATGTTCATTCCCACAATCTCGCGATTACGGATCCGCATCTGCGCCATGAATTCTGCGCGGACGCCGTACCTACAGTCCTCCTTCCTGAAAAAGAGCGGGCCACTTTCCTGGGATACAAGCGAGGTGACGGGCGTGTGGGAACCAGGAATTACCTTGCCATCCTCTCATCGGTCAATTGTTCGGCAACCGTCTGTCACGCGATTGCGAGGCACTTCAGCTCCTCCGGGGAATTGGAAGAGTATCCGAACGTCGACGGCGTTGCCGCATTTACGCATAGCGGCGGCTGTGCCATGGATGGCCGCGGCGAAGGGTATATCCACCTGACCCGGACCATGGCTGGATATGCCCGCAATCCGAACGTTGGCGCAGTGCTCATGATTGGGCTGGGATGCGAAACGAACCAGATCCCGGCGATTCTCGAAACGCAGTCACTTACTGCGGGGCCAACGTTACGAACAATGACCATCCAGGCGACCGGTGGCACGCGAAAGACGGTTGAAGCCGGAATCGATGCAGTGCGAGCAATGCTGCCTGCTTTGAACGAAACGCAGCGCAGTGTTCAGCCGGCGTCGGAGCTGATTCTTGCATTGGAGTGCGGCGGGTCGGACGGATATTCGGGCATATCCGCCAATCCGGCGCTCGGCTACGCGTCAGACCTTCTGGTCCGGAATGGAGGCACTGCCGTTCTCGCGGAGACTCCGGAGATCTATGGCGCGGAGAATCTGTTGACGCGGCGCGCTGCAACGCCGGAGATCGCGCAAAAACTACTTGACCGCATTGAATGGTGGCGCGACTACACAAAACGCAACAAGGGCGATCTGGATAACAACCCGTCGCACGGCAACAAGGCAGGTGGGCTAACGACGATTCTGGAGAAATCCCTCGGAGCTGTCACCAAGGGCGGTTCGGCGAGACTGGAAGCGGTCTATGAGTATGCGGAAAGAATTTCCCAACGCGGCTTTGTCTTCATGGATACGCCCGGATATGACCCGGTTGCTGTAACCGGCCAGATCGCAGGCGGTTGCAACATGCTGTGTTTCACCACCGGGCGCGGTTCGACTACGGGCTACAAACCGGTACCCGGCATCAAGCTCGCCACAAACACTCCGCTTTACGAGCGAATGTCAGACGATATGGACCTTGATTGCGGAGGCATCGTAACCGGCGAAAAAACGATCGAGGAAGCAGGCACGTTGATTTTCCACAAGATTTTGTCAGTTGCCTCGGGAGAACGGACCTGCAGTGAGCAGAATGACTATGGCGATTACGAGTTTGTGCCCTGGCAGGTCGGGGCTGTCATGTAATCAAGAAGTCTACCAGCGGCTTGAAACACATCACGCAATTTCATAGAGGCGTAGCGACTCTCAGCCTTGTAATTTCGTTCCATTGCGTCAGGGATTCCGATACGGATATTAATGTGAATCCCGGCGCGACCCGGATCGACGATGGTCTGCGGCAAAATATGCGCCTTGCCCGATCACCACAAGACGCCGCGTACTGGTTGTTCCGGTGCAGGCAGTTCAGTTTCGCCTAACAGTTGCCGCAGATTGATTTCGATGGTCGTTGCGATTGAGGTCATTGGCACATCGAAGATGGTGTTTTCGAAGGGATCTTCGAGGTCATTTCCAATCTTCTCCAGCGCCAGGAACATGAACCCAACCAACGTCGAACCGAGCGGTGTATACCATCCCAGGGTTTCCACCAGTCCCACCGGCAGCATCAGGCAGTAAATCTCCACAAAGAACCTCGGGAAGAAGTCAAACTGCTTCGGCATCGGCGTGTTCTTGATTCGCTCCGCTCCGCCCTGCGCGTCCATGAGGCCAACCAGGCTCTCATCGATCGCCTGCCACTCCCATTGGTCCAGCCAGCCGCGCTCGCGTGCTGCGATCAGCATTGCGCTCATCCGGCGTTGCAGCGTCAGCGCCAGATTCTTTTCGTGGGCAAGTTTTGCTGAATCCTCGTCCGGCAACAGGTGAGCCACGGCCGCGAGCGGATCAAGCCCTCGCAACTGATGGCGCAGTGCATGAACATACCCCACCTGATAGAGAACCAGCTGCCGCTGTACGGCAGCAACTTCCGCTTGCTCGATTGCCGTCGCAGTTGCCGCAGGCGACATTGTCGTCAGGACCTGCCGCGCGAACGTACGGCTCTCGTTCACGATTGTGCCCCAGAGTGTTCGCGCCTCCCACCAGCGCGCGTATGCTGAGCTGTTGCGGAAGCCCACGACGATGCCGATGGCGACGCCGTAAAAAGCTAACGGTAGGTTTCGCGAGCCTACCCAACCCCAGTGCATGACTTGATAGCCCAGCACAATCGCAAAGTCCCATCCCAGCAGGAGCAGCAGCGACCACCCCAAACCGCTGATCATCATCATCAGCTGCGGAATCTTTTGGGAAACAATCATCCTTCGGCTCCGCCGGAGGCCGTCACCGGCACAAATTTCCTGCTTCTTCCTTCGGCGATCCGTATGCCACCTGTACCAATGTCATATACCCAGCCCGATGTCGTCAGCTCGCCGCGTGCCATAGCACCGGCCACGCTCGGGTGAGTCATCAGGTGCACCAACTGCATGAGCACATTCTCTTCTGTTAATCGCACAAGTTTTTCGCTGGGGCGGTCGTCTTTTTGGGTAAGACTGTTGGCTACCATCAACGCAGCGTGGCCGTTGTGCAGCCAGGCTTTCACTGTCGGCATCTCGTTTGTCGATTCAGGATGCAGAAGTGCCTTCATCGCCCCGCAATCGGAGTGCCCGCACACCGCGACGTGCTTCACTTTGAGCGCTGCCACCGCGTACTCGATTACAGCGGTCACCCCACCCAGCGCGCCGCCGTAAGGAGCCACCATATTGCCGATATTGCGCGAGACGAAGACCTCACCCGGCCCTGAGCTGGTGATTGCCTCTACATCCACCCTCGAATCGGCGCAGGCGATGATCAGCGTATGCGGCTCCTGTGGGGCAGATGCTGCCCGCCGATAGTGCTCTGAATTCTGCGCATAGACCTCGACCTGGAACTTCCGCACTCCGGCCTTCAGCCTCTCTAGAACCGATTGTTCGCTCATATCGCTTGGCTCTGGTCCACCTTTGCAGCCTAGTCTTTCAGGCAATTTGTCTCAAATGATTTATAGGCCCGGGTATCGGCTAGTGTCATCCAGTCTAAGATAGAACTCCCAAAAGCGAGCTGGAGACAATTTCGTCGATCTGATACCCGCGTTGCACTTCGGCCGAATCGCGAGTCATTGACCGAGAGTTTCAATTGGTGGCGGATATTTAAAGCGGTCTGTCCAACCTTAGTTTCGTGATCTCGTTCCACTGCGTCAGCGATTCTGAAACGGGTGGCGAGATTGCTCCGGGCCAAAACAGATCGACGATGGACTGCGGCGGAATGTTTCCCTGCCTGCTGCGGAAGAGACCTTTGACCCAGGCTATGGCGGCAAGGCCGGCCCTGGAGTGAAAGCTCTGCTCCATGTAGAACCATTTCTCATCCCAGCAAAGTGTGCGCGACCGCAGCTCGAAGGTGGCGAAGAGATCCAGTGAGCGGCGATAGGTGATGTCGACGGAGCCGACGAGCGGCATCCAGCGTTCTTTCAGCGCGTAGGGCAGAATGCCGTAGGCGGCCATCATGTGGATGCGTCCGTAGTCCATGCAACTGAGATAGCGCGAATTATTCAAATGGAAGTTGAAGTCGATATCGTTAGGCCAGACCCGCATGCGAATGCGGTCTTCGTCGAGAACCCCGATGCGCGGCAGCGGGCGGATGCGCTGGCGCAGGGCGAGTAGCGGGATACGGACAAAGCTGTTGATGTGCGCCATGGCAGATTGAGAAGCACAGTGTACGAACGTGAGGCACTAAGCTCTTTTCAGAGTACACAAGTAACTCTGTCGGTATTACGACATAGTTGCCGGAAAAACCGAATGTGGGATAGCAGGGGAGAGGGCGGCACAGTAAAGTTCAGACATTGAGTAGCACTTGGGGGAGGGCTAATGAATCGGAACGCCCGTAGATCAGACTGATCTACGGGCGTTTTCGTTTCTGCGGCATACCCCGCGTTCAGCACTCAGTGCTTCTTGAAGTACTGCACTTCGCGCTCATGTTGTTTCGCCTTTTCCATACTTGAGAAGGTGCCGAGATTGCGGCGCTTGCCTGTCGACGCATCCTTCTTCCGCGAGTAAAGACGATATTCACCGGATTTGAGTTTGCGGATCATACCTAAACGGATGCAATCAGAGCGTGGCGGGTTTTCGCGGCAGCCAGAGAGCTGCGCCTGCCAGTACAAAGGCGGCACCCAGAAGCTGCGTGATAGTGACGGCTCGATGAAAGACGAAGTTGCGGTCGCCACGGTAGAAGTCGAGGAAGAAAAGCGCAATTCCGTAGACGAAGAGAAAGGCTCCGGCGAGGTCGCCATCGTGGGCGCGGCGCGGAAGCCAGAACAGCAGCCCGGCCAACAGCAGAAAAACGATGATTGCCTCGTAAATCTGCACAGGATGCAGGCGCACGCCGAGAGGCGTACCTGACCAGAGCGTGGCGAGTCCGTGGCGATAAACGACTCCCCAGGGTTTGCTCGTGGGCGTGCCGTAGTCTGACCCGGCGGCAAATGATCCCATGCTGCCGATGCCGATCCCCAGAGCGACGGCTGGTGCAAGGCAGTCGAGCGTGCGCCGCAGCGGCAGGTGGACGGCAAATATGTATCCGATACAGGCACAAATTGCCAGTAATACGCCACCGTAGAAGCTGCCGTAGCCGCGGACGCTGACGAGCCCGAGCATCCAGAAGGGGTGAGCGAGAAAATCGGGCAGGTGAAAGAGAATGAGCAGCAGCCGTGAGCCGAGCAGCGCAGTGAAGATGCCGATGAGGCTGAGATTCCAGATTTTGTTCGGGTCGAGAGCCAGGCGGCGCGCTGTTTGCATGGCCACAGCCAATGCCGCGATCAGGGCAATTGCCGCGAATACGCCATACGTCGGAATGGCGATGTGACCGAACTGGAAGAGACGTGGGTACACTTACAAGCGATCAGAGATTGTGCGTTCGAGCGTGGCTGTGGCGATAGGCGCCAGCGATAAGAAGCACAAGGGAAACACCCATAAAGAAGCCAACGGCAAAATGGCCCGCTTTTCCTGCGGGGTGCAGAACCGATTCCAGAAAGAGGCCCAGGACAAGCGCAACCAGTCCCATAGTCAACATCGCAGGCTTTTTCATGATCGATCGCACGGGACTCCTTCCTGTTGATTGCAAAACCGACCCGCGGGGCCGTGGAACGATGCGTCGGTGAACCCGTCCTAAGACGGTGGGAACTCTCCGCGGCTCTTTAGGCATTCCGAACTGGCGGACACTGCACACCGAGCCGATTTGTCGAGTCGAGCTCCCTGTTCAATGAATGTAGGTTCAACCGACGATTATCGCAGCCACCTGCTTTGCAGGCCGGTTTCTATGTTGGATGCTAGCGGGAGACGCCGCGGATTGCAAGTGACGGCGGTCGCTGCGCCGAACCATCATTGCAGCCAGAAGACTTAGAGCGCAGTCCGCCTTCAGCCAATCTTGCGTTCTTCGCTCAACACGGCATCGAGCAGGCCGTTGAGCTTGCTGGCCCGGCTGCGCAGATTTTCTTTTGCCGGACCTGCCAGTGCGCTGTAGCGCTGTTCCAGCGAAGCCAGCTCATCGGCAATGTTCAACGCCGCCAGCACGGCCACGCGCAGCGAGTCAACGGATTTTCCCTGCGCGGCGACCGCGCGCATTTTTGTGTCGACGACGTCGGCAAGGTGGTGAATGTACGCCGGGTCCTGTCCGCGCAGGCGATAGGTCTGGTCGTAGATATCTACAGTGACAAACTGCGTCGCATCATTGGTTTCTTGCTGAGAATCGGCCATAGGTACGGCTGCTCCTGTTCGATCTATCTCAGGCAGAAATTTCGTCCAGCTGGTTCAACAGGCGCTCCACGCGCTGGCGTACGGTCTCGCGTTCCTGCTCGAAGACCTTGACCTGCTCCTGCACTTTCGTCAGATGCGCGGACTGCTCATCGAGAAGCTGCTGCAGGGTGGTGGCATTCTGCTCTGCGGTGGCGCGTGCTTCGCGCTCTTTTTTGAGCAGTTCGACCGTGCGCAGGACGCGCTGTTCAAGCGCGTTAAAGTCGTCGGCAGTCACATTCAGTTCGGCATCGTTCAGTGCAAGGGTGGACATCGGGTACCTCATCTACTCGGGAAAAAAATTCAAGCGTTCTTCGCGCAGTATAGCTGGTTTTGCGCGGAGGAAAATTACAGAAAGCTCAACCAGCGCGCTAAATGCAACCAGTTTGTCAACCAATTCGAATTTAACTGCGCTGCTTTCCACCCAGAGCTTCAACAGCCGACACGACGCGCTGCGTATAACTCTGCAGTTCTTCTTCCTGCAGCGTACGGTCCTGTGCCTGGAAGACCGTCCGCAGAAGCAGCGAGATGTGGCCGGCGGGGACCAGCTTCGAATCTTTTTCACTCAGGATTTCTCCCGCATCGAAGCCTTGCAGCTCAGGGATTGCGAGAGCGCTGAGCGCTTCGCCCACCTGCGCCCACGGGGTTGCGGCGGCAAGAATGAAGGAAAAATCGCGCCGCACGGCCTGGAAGCGCGACAGCTCGCGCACGATGGGCTGGCGCAGGTTCTGCTTGTAGAGCCGGTCGAGGTAGATTTCGCCGACGAAGATGGTTTGCTTGAGCTTGCGCCGCTGCGCTTCAGTCGGGTGAAGCTGGCCGAAGTAGCCCACCGTTGCTCCATCGAGGACGGCGCGAGCCGAGCGGCCCGGATGGAGCCATGCGGGCATCAGTCCGGAGTCAGACGGAAAGCGGTCGAAGTAGAGCGATTTGGCGGAGAATTTGTTCAGCAGTGTCTCAACGCTGCCTTTGATGTCGTAGAAATCGAGTTCTCGTGACGGCTGATGCGGGCCTGCGAGCGGCAGTCTACCGGTGGCTCCGATTGAAAGCGACGGTTTTTCTTCGACCTTGTCTGTGGAACCGGAAAAGACGGTGCCCAGTTCGAAGAGCATTACGTCTTCCATGTCGCGGTTCAGGTTCAGGGCGAGCATGCCGAGCATTCCCGAGGCGAGCGAGGGGCGCAGCATGCCCGCTTCTTCGCTTAGCGGGTTGCCGAGCGGAACGAATGAATTTGGCTGCGGCGCAAATGTAACTGCGTCAGTTGCAGAACAGAAAGTGCTCGACACAGCCTCGTTCCAGCCCAGACCGAGCAGGGTGCAGCGTGTGGTCGACTCTTTCTCTGCCCAGGGCAGTTCGACGACCGTTCCGGCGAAGCTGGGCAGAGTGTTCTGGAAGCGGTTGTAGCCGTAGACGCGGGCGATTTCTTCGATCAGGTCGATTTCGCGTTCAAGATCGAGGCGCCAGCTGGGCAGCGCGACCTGATAGGAGTGTTCCGCGACGCTTGCACTGGGTTCAGAAACAGCACGCGACGGGTCGAGGTCGTGCGCGGTGGCTGGCGCGGGCTGCACTCCATTTTTCTTTAACGCGCAGCCGAGTCCGGTCAGGATGTTCTCAGCGATGGCTGCCGTGATGCCTTCGGGATCTTCGGTTGCGCCGAGAATGCGGCGCGCTTCGCTGATGGCGAAGGTGATCGCGGGGCGTTTTGCTGTCCGCTGCTCGGCTTCCGGAACGATGACATCGACGAAATCGCCTTCGATCTCACCTCCGGCTTCGAGAATGATGCTGCTGACGAGTGCCGACGCGATAGGCGGCGCGTTGAAGTCGGCTCCGCGCTCGAAGCGGTGCGAGGCATCAGTGTGCAACAGATGCCGCTTGGAGCTGCGGCGGACCGTGGCAGGATCAAACCATGCTGCTTCGACCAGGATGTTCTTCGTCTCGGGCGTAATCATCGTGTCCCATCCGCCCATCACTCCGGCGATTGCGAGAGCCTTCTTTTCGTCGGCGACGACCAAATCATCTGTATCTAGGGTGCGCTCGATTCCGTCGAGAGTCTTGAGCTTTTCACCCTTGCGAGCGCGGCGCAGGATGATAGAGCCTTCCACCTTATCGAGATCGAAGGCGTGGGTTGGATGCCCCATTGCTTGCGTGACAAAGTTTGTCGCGTCGACGGCGTTCGAAATGAGCTTCTGTTCGAGCAGGCGGAATCGTTCGGCGACGATGCCCGTCGATTGCGTGATTTTTACGTTGCGCAGAACGCGGGCGGTGAAGCGTCCGCAGAGGGCTGGTTCCTCGATTCTGATCGGAAACGGCTTCGCGCCGACCTTTGCTGCGGGCAATGCCGCATCAAGTTCTTTTAGTTTAAGGCTGTAAATGGTTGCGGCCTCGCGGGCGATGCCGTAGTGGTTCATCGCATCGACGCGATTCGTTGTTATATCCATTTCAAACAACGAGCCGTTCGCGCCGAGGTCGAACACGCCCTCAACAGCAATGCCGCGCAGGGTTAGGTCGTCGGCGAGTTGACGATCGGTTACATCGAGTTTTGGCAGATACGAGCGGAGCCATCCGCTGAGAATTTTCATGCGAACTGCTCCAGAAAACGCGCATCTCCCGAATACAAAAGACTGATGTCGCTGATGCCGTACTTCATCATGGCGATGCGATCGACGCCCATGCCGAAGGCGAAGCCGCTGATCTTTTTCGGGTCGTAGGCAGGCTGCTTTCCCTGCACGAAGCCGAAGACGGCGGGGTCGACCATGCCGCACCCAAGCAACTCGATCCAGCCGGAGTGCTTGCACTTCTTACAGCCTTTGCCACCGCAGAAGGGGCAGCTGATTTGCACGTCGGCGCTGGGTTCGGTGAACGGAAAGAACGACGGGAAGAAGCGCGTTTTGACGCTCGAGCCGAAGAACTCCTTCATGGCGTGGTCGAGCGTGCCCTTGAGGTCAGAGAAGGTGATGTTGGTGTCGACGCAGAGGCCTTCGATCTGATGGAAGATGGGCGAGTGCGTGGCGTCGGCTGCGTCGTTGCGGTGCACCTTGCCGGGAATGACGATGCGTACCGGAGGTGGCTGCTGCTCCATCGTCCTGATCTGCACCGGAGATGTATGGGTGCGCATGAGCAGGCGGTCGCGCAGCGGCTTGCGCTCTTGATTCGCCACTACCAGGGTGTCCTGTGTGTCGCGCGCCGGGTGGCCGGGCGGGAAGTTGAGCGATTCGAAGTTGTAGTAGTCAGTTTCGACCTCGGGGCCGACGCCGACGGAGTAGCCCATGCGCTGGAAGACGGCGACCATCTCATGCATCGTCCTGATGAGCGGGTGCTCGGCTCCAAGGGTGCGGTGCGTGCCGGGGAGGGTAATATCGATCGCTTCAGCGTCGAGGGCAGTCTGACTACCGGTACCGGCAGCTTCCAGACGATCTTCAATTTGTGCCTTGAGCTGGTTAAAGCGCTGACCGATCAGCTTTTTTGCCTCGACAGGGGCAGATTTCAGCCAGGCGTCGCTGACGAGCTTCAGACGGCCTTGTTTGCGGCCCAGCCACTGCAGGCGGAATTGCTCGACGGCCTCTGCAGACGAGAGCGTCTGCGCGGAGGCTTCTACCTCGCGTGTCAATTCGGCAAAGGCTTTATCCAGTGCGACTTCGCTGTAGCCGCCTAACGGTGGAATTCCTTCTTGCGACATGTGTCTTTCAAGGATAAATCAGATGTCTACGGAGAGCCGGTTTGCGATTTTAGGGGGGACCTCCTGGTACATGTCTCCCGGCTGGTAGGAAGAAATTACGGAAGTCTTACAAGTCATAGCACTTGTGGGGGCTATCGTCGTAATCAGGGAAACATCATTTATGCCAGTACTCACCTTAGAAGCAACGCCTGCCGATACCTCCACTCCTGCATCCGACTCCGAACTGTTCCTGCAGAAGCCTTCAGGCAAGTTCAATTGGATTTTCGGCATCTGGATCGGCATTTTTCACCTCGGAGCCATCGCAGCGCTCTTCTTTTTTAGCTGGCGGGCGCTGATCGTCAGCTCCGTGCTGTGGGTGCTGGGCCAGAACGTGGGCATCGCCATGAGCTATCACCGCCAGCTCACGCATCGCGGCTTCAGCACGCCCAAGTGGGTGGAATACGCGATGGCCATCTGCGGCACACTGGCTCTTCAGGGCGGTCCGCTCTACTGGGTAGCGGTGCATCGCCTGCACCATCAGCTGACTGACAAGCCCGGCGATCCTCACTCCCCGCGCGACGGCGGATGGTGGTCGCATATTGGCTGGATTCTCTATGGTTCCCTGCATAACGACGATCCTGAACTGCTTGGCCGTTACGCGCCCGATCTTGCCAAGCAGCCCTTTTATCGCTGGCTGAGCCAGTACCACTGGGTGCCGGTCACCATTGTCGGAATCGCGCTCTTCATTTTTGGTGGATTGCCATATCTGCTGTGGGGAGTTTTCTTTCGCGTGGCTTTTGGCCTGCATGTTACCTGGCTGGTCAACTCTGCAACGCACATGTGGGGTTCCAAGCGTTTCGCTACGCGCGACGACTCGCGCAACCTGTGGTGGGTCGCCCTGCTCTCCGGCGGTGAGGGCTGGCACAACAATCATCATGCGCATCCCGTCTCTGCCAGCCACGGCATGGCTTGGTATGAGTTCGATTTCAACTACTGGTGCATCCGCCTGATGGGCGTTCTGGGACTGGCAAAGAAGATCAAGGTACAGGGCGCTGAAGGCGGCACGGCGCGCATCCTGCACAGCTAGCAGCCCTGCTTCCCCGGCTCTGAAACTGTCTTCGAGTCTGACAAATATTCAAAAGCGTCCCGCGAGGCGGCTGTGCGTTTTGCCGCCAAGGCAGACGCACAGGTTCGCAACGAATGGCCTCCAATTCGTGACCGGAAGGATGCTGAGGTGACGCGCACATTCGACGCCATCATTCTCGGCGCTGGTGCTGCAGGACTCATGTGCGCCATCGAAGCGGGCAAGCGAGGCCGGCGCGTTGCCATTCTCGAACTCGCCGAGAGCCCCGGCAAGAAAATCCTCATCTCCGGCGGAGGCCGCTGCAACTTCACCAACCTTCACTGCCGTCCGGAAAACTTCCTCTCCGCCAACCCGCACTTCGCCAAGTCCGCACTCGCCCGCTACACGCCGCAGGATTTCCTCACCCTCGTCCACAAACACGGCATCGCCTACCACGAGAAGACCCTTGGTCAACTCTTCTGCGACCACTCCTCACGGCAGATACTGGACATGCTGCTCGCCGAATGCACAGAAGCGGGCGTGAGCATCTTTCTCGGAACGCGAGCCGATCACATCGACTACGACAGCGGCTTTACCGCGCACACAAACAAAGGCGAGTTCCACTCGCCCGCGCTGGTCCTGTCTACCGGCGGTCTTTCAATCCCCAAGATGGGCGCAACTGCCTTCGGGTATGACGTGGCGCGCCAGTTCGACATCAAAATCGTTCCCACGCGCCCGGCCTTGGTCCCGCTCACGCTCTCTGCGGAAGACTGTGCCCACCTCTGCGACCTGTCAGGAGTATCCACCGAGGTCATCGCCTCGATCGGACGCCAGCAGTTCCGCGAAAAGATGCTCATCACGCATCGCGGGTTGAGCGGCCCGGCAATCCTGCAGATTTCTTCCTACTGGACGCCGCCGCAAGCTGTCCAACTCGACCTGGCCCCGGGAAAACAGCTTTTTACTCCCATGCAGGCGAGCGCCTCAGGTCGCGACGCTGCAAGAGCAGCATCACTATTGCGCGAAACCCTGCCGCAGCGCCTCGCCGACCGCCTTGTCGCTCTCGAACATCCAGCATCATGGACAAATCACGCCATTCAGCAACTGGAAGCAACGCTGCATCGCTGGCCGATCACGCCCTCCGGTACGGAAGGCTACGACAAAGCAGAGGTGACCGCCGGTGGAATCGACACCCATGAGCTTTCCTCCGCGACGATGGAATCGAGGCGCGTTCCCGGTCTCTTCTTCATCGGAGAAGTGGTCGATGTAACGGGCCATCTGGGGGGCTTCAATTTTCAGTGGGCCTGGGCATCGGGAGCAGCCGCCGGTCGGGCCCTCTGACAACGCTTCCAGGAATGGTTTCGCAAGATGAGAGATTGCCATTATCCTGTAGCTGCGGAAACGAAAGACCATGAAGCTGCTGGCCTATCTCACTGAGCTGTTCATTGACACCTTCGGCATCACCCGCCCCAGGCCTGACCAGCAGCGCACGGCCAACCTGGTCATTGGCGGCTTTCTTCTGGTCTTCGCCATCGCCGTGCTCGGCGTCATGAGCTTCCTCGTTTTTCAGATATCAGCAGGAAACCATGGCCGTTAACTGAGCTGCAATGTTCTGGATTGCGGCACTTATTTCCCCGCCCCGAACACGCCCTCCTGCCGCGACTCTAAGTCGTATAAACTTGGAAATTCGGTACGAAGTTAAACTGGTTTTCCTATTTCTTGAGGCCCTGTGCCAATCTTCCTGCAGGATGTTCGCTTCGCTCTCCGACAGTTATGGAAACATCCCGGATTTGCCCTTACGGCCATTCTGTCTCTGGCCCTGGGAATTGCCGCCACAGTATCTGTCTTCAGCGTCGTCTATAGCGTTCTCATCAATCCTTCGCCCTACGTGCATGCCAGCCGCATCGTTCAGTTTTATTCCAGAGACAAGACAGGTTATGAAGACGATGCCGATATTTCCCGCGACCGCGTCGCCGACTTTCACAAGGTGCGCGCCTTCGAGGATATCGTCGAGATGGACGAGGAGTATTTGGCCGATACCACGGTCGATATCCCGCAGGATGTCGATGTCGTTTATCTCTCCGGCAATGCCTTCCCGTTCTTCGGCGTTCCCGCCTACATGGGGCGCACCTTTCTTCCGTCGGACGCGCCGCGGGGGCAGGCGCCTCAGCCCGTTGTCGTGCTCACTTATCAATACTGGCAGCGCCGGTTTAACGGAAATCGCACGGTCATCGGCCAGCCCCTGCGGCTGAACAATCGCAATTACACCATCCTGGGCATCATGCCTCCCCGTTTTACGTGGTGGGACGCCGATGTATATGTGCCGCTCGATACCTCAGGCAGCGGCCCGTCCGTATATATGACGGTAATGCGGCTCAGGCCGGACGTTAGCCGGTCTCAGGCTCTCAGTGAGGTCCGCCCGATTTTTCAGCAGATGATCCGCGAGCACCCGAATCTCTGGATCGAAGGGCTTGAGCTTAACGTGCAGGGCGTTGGCGATCGCATTCGGCGCGCCCTCGGCGGCACTCTCTATCTGCTCTTCGCCGCGGTGTTGTTGCTGCTCGTCATTGGCTGCGTGAATGTGTCGATCCTGCTGCTTGCGCGCGGTACCGGGCGCCGGCACGAATTTGCCGTTCGCGCCGCCGTCGGAGCCAGCGGATGGCGCATCGTCCGCCAGCTGCTGACCGAGTCCTTGATTCTCGGTCTTGCCGGCGCCGTCCTCGGTGTCATCGCCACCTATCGCTGCACGCCATTCGTGGTTCGTCTTCTCCCCTTTCAGTTATTTCCACGCGGCCTTGCGATTCCGGTGCACGTTCCAGTGCTCGCGTTCAGCATCGCGCTCGTCATTCTTACCAGCATTCTCTTCGGCCTTTTTCCCGCGTTGCAATTGGCAAACCCTGAGATCCGCGAAGTCATGCAGACGACCACGCAGAAAGCCGCGGGCAGTGTATCCAGCAGGCGTCTCATGCGGTTCTCATTGCCGGCCAGATCGCCTTGGCCATGCTGCTGCTCACCTCCTCTGCGTCCGCGATTCAGAGTTTTCGCACCCTGCTCCACATCAATATGGGGTTCGACTCTCACAACATAGCCGACTTCAGCATCCCTGTTCACAAGAACGCCTATACCGCCTGGGAGGCACGGGCAAACTACTTCCAACAGTTGCGCGATCAGGTCGCCCGAACCCCCGGAGTGACCTCCGCATCCGTCGCGCTGGTCGCGCCGCCGCGCAGCCCGTGGGACTTTCCGATTGAGATTCTCGGCCAGAACTCCTTCGGCGCGCAGATCACGAATATCAACCTCGTCGACCCGCAATTCTTCTGCCATCTTCCATATTCCGTTACTGCGCGGCCGGCTCTGGAGCAGGCGGAAGCGCAACGCGGCGCACGCCTGGCGCTGGTGAATCAGGAGTTCGTGCGGCAGTACTTCCCGAACGATGACGTATTGGGCCATTCCGTACGCATACCCCGGCTGCGAAGCTATCCGCCAAGCATCCTCGCCGTAGATGGCAGCGATGGGTGGCTTCCCGTCATCGGCGTCGTCGGCGATGCGCGCAATGGCGGCCTCGAGAAGCCGGTAAAGCCCGAGATCTATGTCCCCTACTCGCTCTACATGATCAATTTCGTTCAGATTCTCGCGCAGACACAGGGCGACCCGCATGCGCTTGAATCCGCTGTTCGCCGCCAGATTGCTGACATTAATCCTGACCAGCAGGTTTCGTACCCGGTCCTGTCCATGACCGAGCGCGTCGAGCAGGAGCCGGTGTGGGCGCGCGAGCGGCTCATTGCGATTCTCTCCAGCATCTTTTCCGTGCTCGCGCTGGTGCTTGCCACCGTGGGACTCTATAGCGTTGTCTCTTACTCCGTCGCCCAGCGCATTCACGAATTCGGCATCCGCATGGCGCTCGGCGCACAGCGCCGCCACGTCCTGCTCAACGTGGCAACGACTGCGGGAATCAGCGTGGGCGGGGGCCTTATCGTGGGCCTTGTTCTCAGTTTCAGCCTCAACGGCCTGTTTTCACGGTGGATCGGAAACCGCATCGGCGACCCGCTTCTGATCCTCTCCGTCTGCTTTCTCCTGCTGGCCGTGGCGCTGCTGGCCTGCATTGTGCCCGCCTTCCGGGCCTCGCTGGTGCAGCCTATGAAGGCCCTGCGGACGGAGTAGCCGCGTCTCGAGATGGGGTCCGGAAATCCGGGAGCCCCATACATTTCAACATTGTCCACATACGAACGGCACATTCCAGAAGTGGACAGCTGCCCCTGGGCATTCTTCATCCGGCCCTGCTGTCTCGGCGCAGAATCAAGCACTTAACTTGAAAAGTGAATGGGCACGAAATTGCCACAGGATTAAAGCCAGTTCTTCCCGGGGAGACGTGTGTGCACATCCTGTTGCAGGACCTCCGTTATTCCTCGCGCCAGTTGCGCAACCATCCCGGCTTTGCGCTGACCGCGATTGTCTCGCTCGCCCTCGGCATCGGCGCTACGGTTTCCGTCTTCAGCGTCATCTATTCCGTGCTGCTGCATCCCTTCCCCTATGTGGGCGCGGACCGCATAGGCCTGATCTACCTGACGGATAAGGCAGGAAACGAGAATGTAGCGGAGTTTACCGGGCCGCAGATTCGTGCATTGCGCCAGGCGCCTGTGGTGGAAGACGTGATTGGCGTGGATGAAAAGGACATGATGGTCACGGGACAAGACGTCCCGGAAGATGTATATGCCGTGGACACGCCCGGCAATACCTTCGAGTTTCTCGGTGTTCCAGCGATGCTGGGGCGGTTCTTCACTGCAACCGACGCCCCCGACGGGCAGGACCCGCAACCGGTGGCGGTTCTCGGCAACAGTTTCTGGCAGCGGCATTACAACGGCGATGCCGGCGTAGTTGGCAAGGCGCTTCAGCTCAATCACAAAAGCTACAGCATTCTGGGAGTCATGCCGCCGCGATTCGCGTGGATCGATGGAGATGTCTATTTACCACTCAACCCTGCGCGAAGCACGACAGCAATCTATTTCACGACGATCAAGTTGAAGCCAGGCATAAGCCATGCGGCTGCTGAGGCTGCGATCGCGCCGCTCTTCCGGTCGTTTGTCGAAGAGAATCCCAACCAGTTTCCAAAAGATTACAAATTGCAGATCAGAAAGTTCGGTTATTTATCTTATGCAAGGCTTGGGCCCACGCTCTACCTGCTATTCGGCGCAGTGGCCTTGCTGCTGATGATCGGATGCAGCAATGTTTCCATTCTTCTACTGGCGAAAGGCATGGCCCGGCAGCATGAGTTTGCCTTGCGGTCGGCAATCGGCGCGAGCGGTTTCCGGCTGGGCGGCAATTGCTGACGGAATCGCTCCTGCTCTCTCTCACCGGCGCGGGATTGGGCGTGCTGCTTGACTATCGGATCATTGATTTCATCGTTGCCCGGTTGCCGGAGTATTCGTTTCCCCACGAGGCGGATTTCCATGTGAATCTGCCCGTATTGTTCTTCAGCGCAGGCATTGCGGTATTTACCGGCGTATTCTTCGGCCTGTTTCCGGCATTGCAGATATCCCGGCCGCATATCAGCGAAGTGATGCAGTCCGGCACGCGGAAAGTGGCTGGCAGTATACGCGGAAAATATCTGCACACGGTGCTGATTGCCGGACAGATTGCCCTTACGCTGCTTTTGCTTACGGCTGCGGGAGCGGCCATTGAGGGTTTTATGGGGATGGTGCATGTCCCTTTGGGCTTTGATCCGCATCACGCGCTGTCGGTTGGCATTCCTCTGCATGACAACACCTACACCACGCGGGAAGCGCGCGCGCAATATTTCGAGCTGTTGCGAGAGAAGATTGCCGGGATGCCCGGCGTGCTTTCTGCGGGAATCTCGACAAATGCCACGCCGCCGAACAACGGCTTCGAGCAGCGTATCGAGATTCTGGGCAGGACAGCGGCCGATCAGCAGGAAGCAAAGGCCAATTTTGTGAGTCCGCAATATTTCGAGACTCTGCGCATCCCGCTCCGGCAGGGGCGTCTCTGGAGTCCCGCCGAGACCATGCGGGACGCCGCGCTGGTGCTGGTAAACCAGGCGTTTGTCAGGCGCTATTTCCCGAACGGCGATGTGCTGGGCCATTCTGTCCGCCTGCCCCGGCTGACGAACCAGCCGCCCGCTTCTTTGCTCGCACCCGGGGGCGACGGCTGGCTGCAGATCGTTGGGGTAGTGGCGGATGCGGCAGATGATGGGCTCCTCAAACCGGTCAAGCCGGCGGTCTTCGCTCCCTATACGCTCCAGATGCGTATGTTCACGCATATTCTCGTGCGCACGAAGGGCGAGCCGCTCTCCATGATGCACAGCATCCAGCAGCAGATCGCTTCCGTAAATCCGGATCAGCAGATCTTTGGCGAGACGAGCGGAGAAATCAAGGATCTGGATGGCTGGATCAGGCGCCAGCCCGAATGGGCCAGAGGACGGCTGGTTTCGATTTTGTTCACAATATTCTCTGTTCTGGCGCTGTTTTTGGGAACAGTGGGTTTATACAGCGTCTCTTCCTACAGCGTGGCGCAGCGCACCAGCGAATTCGGCATTCGCATGGTCCTGGGTGCGCAGAAGTCCGACGTTTTCAAAGTCGTCCTCGCAACGGCAGGTACAAGTGTCGGACTGGGGATCGGCGTCGGCCTTGTGCTAGCGTCGGCCTGAACCGCTTCATCGCCCGCTGGGTAGAAAACGGCAGCCACCATCTATTGCCGGTTCTGGCTGGTTCAATTCTTCTCATTGCGGCGGCAATTGTAGCTTGTCTTGCTCCCGCGCGCAGGGCTTCATCCGTCGATCCTATGACGGCTTTACGGTGCGAATAAGTTGAGGGCCCGGTTTTCCATTGGAGGAGACTGATTTTGAATACTCTGCTGCAGGACATCCGCTACGCCTTCCGCCAGCTCTGGAGCCATCCCGGCTTCGCTCTTACCGCGATTCTCTCGCTCGCCTTCGGCATCGGGGCTACCGTTTCCGTCTTCAGCATCATCTATGCGGTGCTCATGAATCCCTGGCCCTACCAGGGAGCGGACCGCATCGGCAACATTTCCCTGCTCGACAAGTCCGGGGAGGGACAAGGCTACGGCCTGAACGGCCCGCAAACGCGTGAACTGGCTAAGGCAAAGTCTCTCGAATCCGTCGTCGCTTTCAATGGATGGAACCTGACCATCACCGGAAGCGATGTCCCGGAAGATGTTCAGGCGATGTATTTCACCGGCAATCTGTTTCAGATGCTTGGTGTGCCCGCCATGCTGGGACGCTACTATCTACCCTCCGATGCGCCGGACGGCAAGGACCCCCTGCCTGTCATCGTTCTCAGCAACAAGTTCTGGATGCACCATTACAACGGCGACCCGACCGTCGTCGGCAAAACGATTCAGCTCGTCCACAAGACCTACACCATCATCGGCGTCATGCCACCGCACTTTGGATTCATGGGCCCGGACGTCTATCTCCCTCTGAAACTCTCGTCTTCCGTTACCGAACAGTACGGCACAATGGTCAAGCTTAGAGCCGGGATCAAGCCGGAAGCAGCCGTAGCAGAACTGCAGCCATACTTCCAGGCATTCGCAAAACAGACGCCCGACCATTACCCGAAGGAATTCAAGAAAGTCGAGTTCCAGAACCTGAGTTACTGGGTCACTGCACACCATCAGCAAGACGCTCTACCTGCTCTTTGGCGCTGTCGCCTTGCTGCTGGCCATCGGCTGCGGCAATGTCTCGATTCTGCTGTTGGCGCGCGGCACCGCTCGCCAGCATGAATTTGCCGTGCGCTCCGCCGTCGGAGCCAGCGGCGTCCGCATCGTTCGCCAGCTGCTCACCGAATCGCTCATCCTGGCCCTCACCGGAGCCGGATCTCGGCGTGCTTCTCGCATATCAGAGCATCGGATTCATCGTCGCCCATTTGCCCGAGAGATCTTTCCCCAATGAAGCGAACTTCCACGTCAACATGCCGGTACTGTTGTTCAGCGTCGGCACTTGCGCTCGTCACCGGAATTCTCTTCGGACTCTTTCCCGCGCTTCAGTTTGCGCGTCCGGAAATCAGCCAGGTCATGCAATCCAGTACGCGAAAAGTTGCCGGCAGCGTGCGCGGAAAGCAATCTCCACTCCGTCCTGATCGCCGGGCAAATCGCGCTCACGCTGCTTCTGCTGACTGCCGCGGGCGCCGCCATTGAAGGCTTCGTGCACATGATGCACGTACAATCTCGGCTACAACCCGCACAACGTCATGTCCGTCGGCATTCCCATCCACGAGAACACCTTCCCCACCTGGGCGGAGCGGTCAAGTTACTTCACCCAGCTTCGCGACAAGATCGCGGCACTGCCCGATGTCCTCTCAACCGGAATCTCGACCAACGCCACTCCTCCCGACAGCGGCTGGGGCCAGCCCTTTGATCTGCAGGGCAAAACAGCCTCGGAAGACCAGAAAGCCAGCATAAACTTCGTCGATTCGCGATTATTTCAGTGCCTTGCAGATTCCCCTCAAGACGGGGACGTCTGTGGGACGAGACGGAACTGCAGCATGGCGCTCTCATGGCCGTGGTCAACGAGACGTTTGCCAAACATTACTATCCAACGGGCGATATTCTCGGCCGCTCCGTAAAGATCCCGTCGTTAAAAGGCGAGTCCGCCAAACTGTCTGGTCGTGCCCGGCGCCGACGGCTGGCTGCAGATCATCGGCGTCACGGGAGACGCGCTCGATGATGGCACTCGATAAGCCCGTAAAGCCGCGCGATTTATCTGCCCTATTCCGCTAAATATGTGGATGTGGACGCAGATTTTGGTACGCAGCCGCGTCGATCCTCGGAGTGTTGTACACAGCGTCAAGCAACAGATCGTCTCCGTCAATCCTGACCAGCAGGCGACTTTATGGAACGACGGCGTGCTGGAAACCTGGATCAGAAGCATGCCAGTCTATGCCAGGGGACGGCTGGTCTCCATGCTCTTCGGCGGCATTTTCGGTCCTTGCGCCTGCTGCTGGCGGCCGTGGGTCTTTACAGCGTCGTTTCCTACTCTGTTCTTCAGCGCACCAACGAATTCGGCATCCGCATGGCCCTGGGAGCGCAGCGCTGGCATGTCCTCAAAATCGTCTTTGCGTCTGCCGGAGTGAGCGTCGGCCTGGGGGTTCTGATTGGCCTGGCTCTGAGCTTCGGCCTTACCCGCATCATGACGCGCTGGATCGAAAACGCCTCCACCAACCCTCTAATCCTATTAGCCGTTTCTTTTCTTCTACTTGCAGTTGCAGCCCTGGCTTGCCTGCTGCCCGCCAGGCGCGCGTCGACAGTTGACCCCATGACGGCCTTGCGTTGTGAGTAAAGATATTTCGCGGAAGCGCCATAGAAATGGAAAGTCGCGGAAACATATTCCCGTTTTCCACATCTAACGAACAGGATCAGAAAATCACGGACAGCGAATTGTGCTTGGGATGAGCCGGAGGACGCGATAGTCCGTGGTATTCTATAAGTCTTTGGTGGACGTGCGCCTTGCACCCTGCGACATAGCTTCGCTCCGGGAACTGCCGTATATGGCTCCAACCGCACCTTTGTCCTACCCAGGCACACACAGACCCTAATTTTTCCCGGGAGAAAACCCGCTTGGCGATGGAAGACAAGTTCGACGATGATATCCAGAAACTGATTGATACAGGTAAGGAAAAAGGTTACTTGACCTATGGTGAAGTCAACGACCTGATTCCGACGATCTGAATTCACCAGACGATCTTGATGATCTGATCACAACGATCGGAACGCAGGGGATTGATCTGCTCGATGAGGGTGGCCCCAAGTTTGGCGCCGATAAATATGAAGAAGGCGAAGAAGGCGAAGATGTAGAGCTCGACCTGACGCCGGGCACCCTCGAAAAAACCAATGACCCCGTCCGCATGTACCTGCGCGAGATGGGCACCGTTCCACTGCTGACGCGCGAAGGCGAAGTTGAAATCGCCAAGCGCATTGAACGCGGCCAGCTTCGCGTCATGAAAGCAATCTCCCGCTCGTCCATTGTGATTCGCGAAATTGTCGGCCTCGGCGAAGACCTCAAGCGCGGCGTCCGCAACATCAAGGAAGTGGTGATCTTCGACGAAGAAGAGATCACCGAAGAGATCCTGCAGGCGCGCGTCAAGCAGACCGTTTCACGTATTGACTCGCTGGTCAAGCACCAGAAGAAAGCCGCTGCGTTCGAAGAGAAGCTCGCGACTATCAACCCGAAGGCGAAGGCCAAAGAGCATCGCAAGACGCGCTGGGCCATTGCGCGCGAGAAAGTTTACGTTTCGCGCATCGTCCGCGAGCTGAAGTACACGAACCAGGAACGCAAGCGGCTTCTCGATAAGCTCAACAAGACCGTCGACTCCATGCGTATGCTCGAGCGCCAGATTCGCTCGCTCGATCAGAAGCACGACCAGTCGAAGAGCGAAGAGCTGAAGAAGGAATACCGGCGCCAGCAGAAGAACTGCAAGATCGACCTTGAAGAGCTGGAGCAGGAAGCAGGCGTTTCCATCGCCGAACTCAAGCGCACACAGCGCGAGATGATTCAGGGCGATATGGACGCCGAGCAGGCGAAGCGCGAGCTGATTGAAGCCAACCTGCGACTCGTCGTTTCGATTGCGAAGAAATACACCAATCGCGGTCTCCAGTTCCTCGACCTCATTCAGGAAGGCAACATCGGCCTGATGAAGGCCGTCGATAAGTTCGAGTACCGTCGCGGTTACAAATTCTCGACTTACGCTACCTGGTGGATTCGTCAGGCCATCACCCGCGCCATCGCGGATCAGGCCCGCACCATCCGTATCCCGGTGCATATGATCGAGACGATCAACAAGCTCATTCGCACCTCGCGTCAGCTGGTGCAGGAGCTTGGCCGCGAGCCAACCTCGGAAGAGATTGCCAAGCGCATGGACATCCCTGTCGCGAAGGTCCGCAAGGTCCTCAAGATCGCGCAGGAGCCCATCTCGCTGGAAACGCCGATCGGCGAGGAAGAAGATTCGCATCTTGGCGACTTCATCGAAGATCGTCAGGCCGTATCGCCTTCCGATGCCGTCATCAGCGTCAACCTGAAGGAGTACACCTCGCAGGTGCTGCGTACCTTGACCCCGCGCGAAGAGCGCGTCATCAAGATGCGCTTCGGCCTTGAAGACGGCTCCGAGCACACCCTCGAAGAAGTGGGCCAAAGCTTCCAGGTCACCCGCGAACGTATCCGTCAGATCGAAGCAAAGGCCCTGCGCAAACTGCGGCACCCTTCGCGCTCACGCAAGCTGAAAGCGTTCGTCGACGCCGTAAACGAATAAGCATAGTTACAAATTAAAAGGCCGCTCTGATGAGCGGCTTTTTTATTTCCAGCGCCTGCCGATATTGCCGTCATTCTGAGCGCAGCGAAGAATCTCAAGCGATGTTGGCTGAGCGAACTCCCTTTAGCTTTGTCATCCTGAGTAGTGAAGGATCTGCTTTTCCTTCGGCCAGCACGACGATTAACGCACGGCCTTTCCATACACCAACTGCCCAGCAGCCACATCCTCAGCACCAATCCCAAGCGCCTTGTAGACAATCCGCCGTCCTGCAGGCAGAGCAACGGAACCAGCCAGCAACTCTCCCAGCTCGGCATAAACACGAGCACCCGACTTCAAAATATCCCCCGACTCGCGCAAAGCGGCTTCACGCGACTCCACTACAATCGCCGCATCCATCACCGCATCGTCCAGCTCGCGCCGCGCAGGCCCGACAGTAGCCACAGCATTCACGTAAGTATCCGGCCCAAGCCACTCCCCACGAACAAGCGGCTCATTCACATGTGCGACGCTGACAACAACATCCGCTCCAAGAACCGCCTGCTCCAGATCAAGCACTGCGCGAACACCCAACTCCTCAGCAACCTGTTCAGCATGCGATGGTGTCCGACCCCAAACCCGAATCTCATCGAATGACCGCACCAGTCGCAGCGCACGGATATGCGCCCGCGCCTGTACGCCCGTTCCCAGCACAGCCATCACGCGGGCATCCGGCTTCGAAAGCAACTTCGTCGCGACAGCCGACACGGCAGCCGTGCGCATCTCCTTAATCAGCCGTCCATCCATCGACGCCAGCGGCTCACCCGTCTTCGCCGAAAAGAGCTGAATGATCGCCTGATGCGTCGGCAACTCAACCGCGCCATTTTTTTCGTAAACGGCCACAAGCTTGATGCCCATAACGTCGCCGTCTACAGCCGGCATCAGGCCGAGAATGCCGTCATGTTCCGGAATCCGCACCAGCGAGCGCACAGGCTGGAGAATGTCGCCAGAAGAAAAACGGATCAACGCCTGCTCCATCGCAGGGATCAGTTCTTCATAACTCAGCAGGCTGCGAACCTGCTCTTCATCCAAATGAAGCATCGTGAATGGATGATAGCCGAACCGCGGAGCGCTTACTGTGGCGTCTTGAAGTAGTGCCCGGCAAAGTCCAGAAACGTCGGCCAGTTCGGCAATGGCGTATGCCCGCCCGTATGCTGGCGAAAGCCGATATCGCCGTCAATCAGCGCAGTTCCAATTGGAGGAAACTCCGTTGTCCCCAGATCTTTCTTCCCCAGCAGCTTGTACACCGGCCCGGCAGCAACTTCGGCCAGAAACATTCCCCTGGCATCCGCCCAGCCATCGCCTTCCGTCGCTCCGCCGCCAATAAACACAGGCCGAGGCGCGCACAGGGCGATCAGCTCATGCGAATCGATGGGCAGATCTTTTTCTGTCAGCGGCCCTCCATACTTGAGGAAATTTCCTGCCATCCAGTGATATTCATTCGTTGCCGTTACGTTCTCGAGCGCCTCGCCAAAGTCGTGACGCCACAGTTTCGCGCCGCCCTCGCCCGACGAGCTGACATACGCAATGGCAAAGCGCGGATCGTAAGCCATCGTCACCAGAGCGGCCTTGCCATACCGCGAATGTCCTGAAATCCCCACTTCTTTCGCATTCACTGATTTGTCGGTCTCAAAGTAATCCAGCACGCGGCTTGCGCCCCAGCCCCACGCTTTCAGCGTGCCCCAGTCATCCAGCTTGCGCGGCTCGCCTTTGTTCATCAGCCCGATGATCCCCTGCGTCAGCCCCTCGCCATTGTCCGCCTGGTACTTCGTCGGAATCAGCACGGCATAGCCCCATCCCCTGGCCAGAACCTGCTGCTGCCACGTCGGCCCCGGCGGCGGAGGCGGCAGCTTGATGCGCTTCGCCAGCGCTGCCATGAACTCCGGATCGAAAGTGAATTCGATCATCACCGGGACTGGCCCTTTCGCATTGGCCGGCACCGTCAGCGTCAGCGGAATATTCACCGTGATCTGCGGATAGGAAGACTTGTCGACATGCCCAACAATCTCTTTTGTGACAGCCTGAATATCACCAACCGTCTCCTGCTTCGTGCTTGTTACTTCCCATGTCACCTTCGGAGTGTGGGCAGGAGTGCGGCCATAAATTTCACGGTCGAAGTATTCGACAATCTCCGGACGCCGCTTCGTCCACCACATCTTTGCCGTTGTCACGGGCTTCCCGTTATTCAGGATCAACACATCCGGCAGCTTCGCATCGGCGTGCGCTTTGGATTCGTCGTAGTTCACCGGATACTGCGATTTCGCATCGTTATCCACGCCGCGGCGCAGCGACGTGATATGCAGCAGATCCATCGTCCGCTGATGGTCCTTCTCTGAAGTACTGTGCACCGGCGGAGGCGCCTGTAATTGCGCCATCATTCCCGAAGCAGCCAGCACCACCCAAAACGCCCGCAAAACACGGCCCATACAGCCTCCAGAACAACGCTTCCGTTCTATCGATTCAATCGATTTATTGCAAGCTCATCATCCCATGCATGCGGCGGAAACAGCGTCACATCTGAAAACACTGAACACCGCATGCGCATCCATGTACAATCCGCTTGCAATCCTACCCCGAGGCAGAAACACATTGCTCCAGTCGATAGAAAGCGCTTTCGTTGTCATCGCGGTCGTCGCCATGTCGCTGGCATTTCTGTTTGTGTTGAATCGGCTCTGGCCGTCGGCGCACCGGCGCAACTACAACGCTGTTTTTGCCTGGCAGGTTAATTTTCTCGGCATGACGTATGGCGTCATCATCAGCTTTATGCTCTTCGCGGCCTGGACAAGTTTCTCTGACGCTATCTCTAACGCCGACGGAGAAGCCAATGCCGTCATCAACCTGTCGCGCGTGGCCGACACCTTGCCCGAACCGCAGCGTGACGCAGTCCAGGGGCTGGCCCGGCGCTATGTAGAAGTCATTCTCACGGAAGAGTGGCCGGCGATGACGCACAGCAAGCTTACGCCGGAAAGCCACGAAATTATTCGACAGCTCTGGCTCGTCCTCACCCACACGCCGGCTGTGGGTCAGGCGCAGCAGGTCGGCCTCGATCACGCATTCAGCGAGCTCTCCTCGATGACAGAACATCGCCGCATCCGTCAGGAGCAGGTTCTCCAGCACCTTCCCGGAATTCTCTGGGCAGTCCTGCTCTTCGGCAGCGTGCTTACCATCCTCTACGCCTGCCTCTTCGGAGCGGAGAACCTCACGCTGCATGCCATCCAGGTATCGGGTCTGTCGCTGCTCATTGCGCTGAGCCTCGCTGCAATCGCCGACCTCTCGCGGCCCTATCAGGGCGCGGCGCACGTCGAGCCCTATGGCTTCCTGCGCGCGCAGCAGACTCTCAGTTCGAAAGGGCCCATGCCTTAGAAACCCGGCGGACGCTCGCCCGCAACATGAAATGCCTTCTCCAGTGCCAGCCCCACCCGTCCCAGCGTCCCTTCATCAAACAGTCGTCCGATCAGCGTGACGCCATGCGGCACTCGCCGCGGCGGGGAAAACTTCGGCAGCGGCTTATTCGGGTCGGGAGCCCAGTCGCTCCGCGCCTCTGACACTTCAACAAATCCAGCCCGCAGCGTCAGGGAAGGATGACCGGTAAAGTTTGTCAGCGTCAGCATCTCATCGCGCAGCGAAGGCACCAGCAGAAGATCCACCTCGGAAAACACTCGCGCCATTTCCTGCGCGACCTTGCGCCGGAAGCGATCGGCCTGCACATAATCCACCGCGGAAAGAAAGCGCGACTGGCGAAAGATATTCGGCCACGCATCCGGAGTCTGCATCTTCAGCTGTATCGACCTGGTGATTCAGCGTCATCTCTTCAAACGCAGCCGCCGCCTCTGCGAACAGAATCAAGTCGAGCGAATCGTACGGCCAATCCGGAATCGAAACTTCGACCGGCATCATGCCCAGCTTCTTCACCGTCTCCAGCGCCGCGCGGTCCACATCCGTTGCCGGAGCCTCCTGCATCCACTTGGGAAAATACCCAACCCTCAGCCCCTGCACATCGGCATTCGCATCGAAATCCAATTTGCTCGGCACACTCGCCAGGTCGCCCGCATCCGGCCCGGAAATCGCATTCAGCACCAGCAGCGTATCCTCCACGCTGCGCGCCATCGGCCCCAGCTTGTCGAGCGACCAGCAAAGCGTCATCGCGCCGGTACGCGGAACCCGGCCATACGTCGGACGCAATCCCGTCACACCGCAGCGCATGCTCGGGCTCACGATGCTCCCGCCGGTTTCGCTGCCAATCGCAAACCCCACCAGCCCCGCCGCCGTCGCCGCGCCCGGCCCCGCGCTCGATCCCGACGAGCCTTCCTCCAGCAGCCACGGATTCATCGTCTGCCCGCCGAACCAGATGTCGTTCAGCGCCAGCGCGCCCAGGCTCAGCTTCGCCACCAGCACCGCGCCCGCATCGTTGCAGCCGCTTCGACACGGCGGCATCTTCCGTCGGCACGCGGCTGCGAAACGGCTCTGCGCCATAGGTCGTCGCAATGCCTGCCGTATCCAGCAGATCCTTCGCGCCCCATGGAATCCCATGCAGCGGCCCGCGATACTTTCCCGCCGCAATCTCCGCATCTGCCTGCTTCGCCTGTGCCAGTGCATGATCGCGCGTCAACGTAATCACGCAGCGCAGCTTTGGATCGAATTGCTGCAACCGGTCCAGATAAATTTGCGTCAGTCGCGTTCCGAGGTCAGCTTTCGCGCTTCGATCCAGCGCGAAAGCTGAGACACCGGCGCAAACGCAATGTCTTCGTCCTTTTCCGGCAGGGCCACAACCTCGCCTTTGCTGCGAATAAACCGTTCCTTCTCCGGCCCGGCGTGCTGTCCCGGCTGCACCGCCTCTACCCGCGACCACGGAGCCAGTCCCGGTTCCAGCGCCACCTTCCGCGGCCCCATGCGCCGCTCATATAACGGAGCCATCGCCTGCCGCCAGCTCTGCGCAGCTTCCGCTTTTTCCGCCGGGCTCAAATCCACCTGCACCAGCTTCTGCGCTTCCGTAAACGTAGTCGAAGTAACCTCTGGTCCTACCGGGGGAGCAGTCGCGAACGCCGGCGGAGCTCCAGGCGTTGATGGAGTTCCGGATGTCGCAGCAGTCTGCGGTTGCGGCTGCTTTTTGTTGCAGGCAAGGGCCGCACCCGCAACGGTGAGCGATCCCTGCTTCAAGAAATCTCTGCGCGATTTCGCCATCTCTCTCCTGGAAAACGGACAAATTTTAGAAACTTAGGGGTATCTGGTGCACTATACGATAAACCGTGCACAAGACACTGTTTCCTTTGTGCGCCAGATTCGTGTTGTCACAAAGACCAGCGTCTGAGGGAAGACATGCCCAACCCTAAACATCTCTTCATGCTGCAGGAAGGGGTAGATGAATGGAATGAATGGCGCAGCCTTAATTCTAGACTGTTCCCGGATCTTTCCTCCGCCACACTTTCATGGCTTGAACTTGCTGACGCCAATCTACAGCACTGCAGTTTAAACGATGCTCGTCTCCATCACACTCAGCTCAGCCGCGCCGACCTCTATCGCGCCGCCTTCGGCAACGCGTCTCTTTATGGAGCAAACTTGCGCGGTGCACGCATTGTCGAAACCAGTTTTTCCGGCGCCAACCTGACTAAAGCTGACCTGCGTGAAGCAGAAATCTCGATGACCGACTTTACTGGCGCACATATGGTCGAGACCAATCTACAGCAGGCCAAGCTGATCGGTGTCGAACTCAGCAAGGCGAATCTCTATCAGGCCAACCTGATGGGCGCCCAGCTGCGTGGAGCGAAATTCCTGTGGGCTAATCTCACTGGAGTCAATCTTCGCGACGCAAACCTTAGCGGTGCCAATCTCACCGGAGCCACCTTCATCGACGCTGATCTTTCCGGGGCGGACCTCACGAACGCCAACCTCCAGTTCGCGCGCCTGATTGATTCAAACCTCGACGGAGCCAATCTTACCTCCTGCCGCGTCTACGGCGTCTCCGCCTGGAACCTCAGCTCCACCGGAACACTCGAATCCGACCTCGTCATCACACCGGGAGGCGAAATCTCGATTGCCGTCGATAATCTCGAAGTCGCGCAATTCCTCTACCTGTTGCTCAACAATTCCCGTATCCGCCAGTGCATCGACACGATTACTTCAAAAGTGGTGCTCATTCTCGGTCGATTCACCGCAGACCGCCTTCCAGTGCTGCACGGCATCCGCGAGGCTCTCCGCGATCGCGGCTATCTTCCCCTCGTATTCGACTTCGAAGGACCATCCAGCCGCGACATCACCGAAACAGTAAGTACTCTTGCCCATCTGGCCCGCTTCATCATCGCCGACCTTACCGACGCCCGCAGCATCCCGCAGGAACTCACCACCATCGTGCCCAACCTGCCCTCTGTGCCAGTGCAGCCCGTCCTGCTCAGTTCGCAGAGCGAATACGGTATGTTCGAGCACTTCAAGCGCTACCCATGGGTGCTCGATACGCTTCTTTATCAGGATACGAGCAATCTCCTGGAAATTCTCTCCGAACGGGTCATCCTTCGCGCCGAAGCAATCATCGATGCGCAAACAACGGCGCGCGCCTAGCTCCCAAAGCACAGCGTATAGCCGTTGCAGTCCTGTACATCGAAATCTCGGCAATTGTAGGGTTGGTCGCAGATATCCCGCACAATCTGGACGCCTTTGCCTTTGAACTCCTCGTACAGCGCATCGGCGTTGTCGACCCAGATATAGGCATCCCAGACGATGTCATCGCCAACCGTTGCGCTGTTGGGCCGCATCACTCCCGTCTTTTCCGGCTGACTGAGCATGATCGTGATACCACTGCGATAAACCATGGTGAAACAGGGCGGCTCACCCCAGAAACGATCGCATTGGAAGCCCAGCTTGTCGCGGTAGAAGTCAGCCGTAGCCACCACATCGTCAACTATGAAATAAGGAGCCACACTCCAACGTTGTTTTGTTTCTGCCATACCTGCTTCGATGCCTGATATTCCGAGAATCTTTTCGGCGAAATCTTAACCCGGGGGGAGTAGTGTATCTCACGATACTTAAGTTGGATCTGGCTGTGAGCTGAATCAGGTTGCTCCAAAGGGGAAACAGGCAAGAACGCTGAAACCGAACATCTCTTTGCAGACTTGCAAAGACGAACTACTCTCACGAAACAATCGCGGGTAACAGGAGGATCACCAAATGAATCGAGCCACCTCTGGCACGCCTCGCATCAACACCGGGCTCATCATCTTCTCAGCCGCAGCCATGCTGGCAGGTGTCATTCCTGCAACCGCACGCGCGCAGGCAGGCGGAGAACTGCAACAGAAGCTGGCAGCGGTTAAAGCAATCAGCTGCTGCAAACCAGCAGAAACTGCACCAGTATCAATGGACGGAAAGCACACAGCTGACGCTCAACGGCGACCCCAAGCCTCCCACCCTTTCCATGTGCCAGTATGGTCCTGACGGAAAGGTGCAGAAGACCCCAATGGGATCTCCGGCGCAGCCACAGGCGGAGGCTCAGGGTGGAAGGCTGAAGCAGCGTGTCGTTGCGAAAAAGAAAGAAGAGATGAAGGACTACATGGGACAGGTGAAGACCTTACTCGCCATGTACGTGCCGCCCGATTCCCAGCGCATGCAACAAGCCTTTCAGGACGGGAAGGTTTCCTTGAATGCTACGGCGGGTTCCGGATCAGCCGGAATTGTCTTCAAAGATTATGCGCAGCCCGGCGACCAGATGACCCTTTCCTTCGACACCGAAGCCAGGAAAATCAGCTCGCTCAACGTAAACACCTACATGGACGACCCGAAGGACATCGTCACGCTGAAGGTACAGTTCGCCAGCCTGCCCGATGGAACCAACTACGTGCAGCAGTCTGTTCTGGACGCAACGGCGAAGAAGCTCGTAGTGACAACCACAAATTCCAGCTACCAGCCTGTCGCTCATTAACCTGACACTGGAACTGACCCTGAAGTTTCGATCCGAAGAATGCGGCCTGCGTCAGCGACGGCCCTACTGTTCCGCCTCAAGACTCCTCACGCAGCTTCCACAGCGACTGCCGCAGAATTCCCGTCCACATCACCGCATCCGCCGAACTCAATTGCATGCGCCGCACCAGCCTACGCAGCAGTACATCGTCACTGTTTGCAGGGTGCCGCCGCGTATACCCGCTGGTTCGACAAGCACAGCCAGCAACTGAGTCAGCCGATCGAGATCGGCGGCGGACGCACGGGGAACTCGGCAACCGGCGGCAGAGCTTCGCTCCGCACTAATTCATAAAGACATACAGCCGCCGCCTGCCCCAGATTCATTGAAGGCCGCCTCACGCCCGCTTTCTCCGCCATCGGAACCGTCAGTGTCCAGTTGCAGTAGCTCATCTCATCGCTGCTGAGACCCGTTTTTTCGGATCCAAAAAGCAGCGCGACACGATTGCCCTCCATTCCGGCCAGGTGAGCCCGGATCATTCCTCCCCCCTCAGCCACCGGATAAAGAGCATGCTGCTGCACCCGCTTTCCACCTGCCGTAGTCCCCACCACCAGATTGCAATCGGCAACCGCTTCAGCAACTCCGGTAAACTCCGCGCTCCCGCCAGGACATCCGAAGCATCCACCGCCGACCGGGCCCCCTGAAGCGGAACGGGTACTCGCTGACCACCCGCAGGTCATGGAAACCGAAATCATACATGGCGCGCGCCACGGCGCCGACATTGTTAGGATTCCGCGCCCGCACCAGCACTACGCAAACCCGCTCGAGTTGCCCTTCGGTCAACATTCCTGGCTATTCTAGGCCGCTCAACCCCGTCGCACAGGAACGCGCCCCCGCAAATCGGCCTCGTTCATGGAAAATAAAGTATGACCACGGTACGAATCGACAAGTGGCTCTGGGCCGCCCGTTTCTTCAAGACCCGCATACTCGCCTCCCGCGCCTGCGATCTCGGCAGAATCCAGTCCAACCGACAGTTAGCGAAACCCTCTCGCGATGTCCATGTCGGCGATCTGCTGCAGATCAGGAATGAAGGCGGCGACTTCGAAATAGAAGTCCTGCTCCTGAGCGCCGTCCGTGGTCCGGCGGCCGTAGCCAAGACTCTTTACCACGAAACCGAAGCCAGCCAGGAAGCTCGGCGCAAGCTTGCCGAAGAACGGAAGGCGCTGCAACAGTTCGAGAATCTGCCCGAAGGCCGTCCCTCAAAACGCGACCGCCGCCTCATCAACCGTTTTCGCGGACGAAACTAGAACGTATTGAGTTGACAAACGAGCCCAGGGCAACACAAGCTTGGATTGCGGTGTAGGGGCATCGGTGCACGTCGAAAGGGCAAGGCCCACCTACTGCACGTGATCTATCATTGCGTCGATGCGGAATCTCGAAAACCTCAGAAAACAGGCCAAACAATATCTGCGATGGCACCGTGAGCAGTATTATCCGGTCGCCGCCATCATCCGGGAACACTTGCCCCTTTCCGTCATCTTTCTGATCAGGAGATTCTGGCGGCAGCATTCCGTTTGGCTGACGCGCAGGAACTCGTTGCCTGCAAAGAAGGCTTCGAGGGATGGCAGGCGCTCAGAACAGGAGCTTACAGTGCGATGTCGCAAACGAACCGAAATGCTCAACCGATTCTCAGCTCAATCGCCGCACAACTGTTTGTTCGAGATCTCAAAACGTCCACTGACTTCTTCACCACGAAACTCGGTTTCACCGTCGATTTTGTCTATGGCGATCCGCCATTTTACGGGCAGGTCAGCCGGGACAATGCTCGACTTACCTTGCGCTATGTCGATGAACCTGTTTTTGCAGGAGACATCCGGGACCGGGAGGGCTTACTCTCGGCCTCGATTACGCTGAGCAGCGCAGACGAAATCAAGCCGCTCTTTCTCGCCTGGCAGGCTGCGGACATACCTTTTCATCAGCCCCTGAGGAAAGAACCATGGGGAGCCAGGACGTTCATTGTCAAAGACCCCGACGGCAATCTCATTCTTTTTGCCGCACCCGACAGTTAAGAAAAGCGGAATCCATCCATACCCGGTGAGAAGTTCATCGGGTATGGATGAGCTGTTGCGTCGTTTACTGGCCGCCCAATCTCTATCGCCAAGCCTGCCCATCCGCACCCTGCGAGGGGCCAGGATGGCAGAATTCGCACTGTTCCTTCAAGGCAATGAGCCATTTACCCTACAGGGAAATACCATTAAATTAAATAAAATAAATAACTTAGATCGCTCCCAAATTCTAGAGATAAATATGATAGTAAATCACTCATATTTTATGCATCGCTCGTGCTATAGTCCGAATCAGATAGATCGCAAGGCCGAATCAACCTCGGCCTCATATCTTGAACCACACTATCTGGAGGAATTATGACTATCACTCGTTGGGACCCATTTCGCGATGTAATCGCTCTGCAGAATCGTATGAACTCGCTCTTTCAGGACTACACTCGCGGGCAGGGAGAATCCGACCCCGTTACAACAGCGACCTTCGTCCCTCCGGTCGACATCTATGAGGACGAGCACGGTCTTCCTCAAGCTGGAAGTCCCGGGCATGAAGCAGAACGACTTCGACATCCGTCGAAAACAACACTTTGACCGTCAGCGGCGAACGCAAGTTCGAAAAGGAACAGAAGGAAGAGAACTTCCATCGCATCGAGCGTCGCTATGGCAGCTTCTACCGCGCCTTCACCGTGCCGAACACGGTCGACACCGAGAACGTCACAGGCCGACTACAACAACGGCGTGCTGAAGATCGACCTGTCAGAAGCGCGCAGAAGCCAAGCCGAAGCAGATCAAGGTCAGCGTCGGCGGCAACAAGCCGATCGAAGCGCCAAGACCGAATCAAAGCCAGCCGCCTAAGAGCCGGCAAGAACCGGACGCCGGGTGCGCCCATTCTGACAAAGTCAGGGTGCGAGCACGAACCGTCGAAAACCAGGCGATTTGGTTTTCGGGTAGAAGCACCGGGCTTTAGCCACGGTGAACAGAGGCGGGGAATCAGAGGACTGTTAGCCCCGGCTCTTACGCTCTCGCGGGAATGAGAAAATTGCTCTCATTCCCGCTTTCTTCTATCTAAAGATTGAAAGCTGAGACAATACTATGGCAATTCGTTGGGACAAATTCACAGTCAAATCGCAGGAGGCGATTCAGAAGGCGAGACGCTCGCCACCGAGTACGGCAACCCTGAGCTGCTGCCGCTGCACCTGCTCGCCGCCTTGCTGCAGGACAAGGAAGGCATCATCGTCCCTGTCCTGCAAAAAGTCGGAGTAGCAACCGACCAGCTCATCGCAAAAGCAACGCGAGGCCCTGGGCAAGCTGCCCAAGGTTTCCGGCGCGGGCGCGCAGCCCGGCATGTCGAACGCCATGCAGAAAGTCCTCGATCAGGCCTTCAAAGAAGCCGATAACTTCAAGGACGAGTACGTCTCGACCGAACATCTGCTGCTCGCGCTCGCAAAGCAGAAGAACGATGGCGCACAATTGCTCCTCGCCTCCCAGCGGCGCGACTTACGACGCGATTCTGAAGAGCCTGACCGCCGTGCGGGGAATCCAGCGCGTGACCGACCAGAATCCTGAAGCCAAATTCCAGGCGCTCGAAAACTACGCCAAGGATCTCACCGAACTCGCACGCCGCGGCAAACTCGACCCCGTCATTGGCCGCGACGAAGAGATTCGCCGCGTCATCCAGGTGCTCTCGCGCCGCACCAAGAACAACCCCGTGCTCATCGGCGAACCCGGCGTCGGCAAGACCGCCATCGTCGAAGGCCTCGCGCGCCGCATCGTCTCCGGCGACGTGCCCGAGATCCTGCGCAACAAGCGCGTCATCTCGCTCGACCTGGGCTCGATGCTCGCCGGCGCAAAGTATCCGTGGCGAGTTCGAAGACCGCCTCAAAGCCGTACTCAAAGAGATCGAAGAGTCGAACGGCCAGATCATCCTCTTCATCGACGAGCTGCACACCCTCGTCGGAGCAGGCGCAGCCGAAGGCGCCATCGACGCCATCGAACATGCTCAAGCCCGCACTGGCGCGCGGCGAGCTGCGCGCCATCGGCGCAACCACGCTGAACGAATACCGCAAGTACATCGAGAAGGACGCCGCCCTCGAACGCCGCTTCCAGATCGTCTTTGTCGGCGAACCCAACGTCGAAGACACCATCGCGATCCTGCGCGGACTGAAAGAACGCTACGAAGCGCACCACAACGTCCGCATCAAGGACTCGGCCATCGTCGCCGCAGCCGAGCTGTCGCACCGCTATATCACCGACCGCTTCCTGCCCGACAAGGCCATCGACCTCGTCGACGAAGCCGCCGCTTCGCTGGCGATCCAGATCGGCTCGGTCCCGACCGAGATCGACCAGCTTGAACGCCAGGCCACCTCGCTCGAAATCGAGAAGGCAGCCCTCAAGCGCGAGAGCGACGACAACTCGAAGCAACGCCTCGAAGTCGTAGAGCGCGAACTGGCCGCACTGCACGAAAAAGCCACCGGCCTGCGCGCCCGCTGGCAGAAAGAGCGCGAAGCCATCACCCGCCTCGCCGACCTGAAAAAGAAGATCGAAGCCCTGCGCTTCGAAGCCGAAGAGCAAACCCGCCTCGGCAACCTCGAACGCGCCGCGCAGATCCAGTATGGCGACCTGCCTAGGCTCGAAGCCGAGCTGAAGCAGCTAAACGCCGCGCAGGACGGCAACGCAAACGGCCAGCGCATGCTGAAGGAAGAAGTCGACGAAGAAGACGTCGCCAACATCGTCTCCAAGTGGACCGGCATCCCCGTCTCCAAGATGCTCGAAGGCGAAGTGAAAAAACTCGTCCAGATGGAAGACCGCCTGCGCGAGCGCGTCGTCGGGCAGGACGAAGCCCTCTCCATCGTCGCCAACGCCATTCGCCGTTCGCGTGCCGGGTTCAGCGACCCTAAACGCCCCATCGGTTCCTTCATCTTTCTTGGACCGACCGGCGTAGGCAAAACCGAGACCGCCCGTGCACTCGCCGAATTTCTCTTCGACGACGAGCAGGCCATGATCCGCATCGACATGTCCGAGTACATGGAGAAGCACGCCGTCGCACGCTTGATCGGCGCGCCTCCGGGCTATATCGGCTTCGACGAAGGCGGCCAGCTCACCGAAGCCGTCCGTCGCCGCCCATATTCGGTCGTGCTCTTCGACGAGATCGAAAAGGCGCACCCCGACGTCTTCAACGTGCTGCTGCAGGTTCTCGATGACGGCCGCCTCACCGACTCCAAAGGCCGTACCGTCGACTTCAAGAATACGGTCATCATCATGACCTCGAACCTCGGCGCGCAGGCCCTCAATGCTGAGTTGATCTCGAACGAAATCGGTTTCGAGAAAGCTCGTCAACAGGTCATGGAAGTGCTGCGTCAAAGCTTCCGTCCCGAGTTCCTGAACCGTGTCGACGACATCGTCATCTTCCGTCCGCTGGGCGAAGATCAGCTCACGCACATCATCGATCTGCGACTGGCCGATCTCAAAAAGCTGCTCGCCGACCGCAAGATCGAGATCACGCTGACCGACGCCGCCAGGCACATGGTCTTCACGCAGGCTACGACCGCGCGTACGGAGCACGTCCGCTGAAGCGGGCCCTCCAGAAGCTGATCCAGGACCCACTGGCGATGAAGATCCTCGACGGCGAAATCCTGCATGGCGACGAAGTAAAAATCGACGCCGACAAGCGCACCAACACCCTCACCTTCGAGGTAACCAGCCGCGCCGGCATCCCGCTCGAAAGCCACGTGGCCATCGGCCGGGCGTAACCTCAGTGCTCCGGCGGCAGCTCCGCGCGGCGCGGTCCTCGCCGGACGGGCATACGCAAAAGGGGAAGGAGCATCTGCTCCGTCCCCTTTCGCATTTCTACCACTCTTACGACTGCGGTTGAATGTTCTGGTTGCGGCGGAAGCGGTTCGCGGGATCGTAGAGTGTTTTGACGGCGCGGAGTCTCGCATAATTCTGGCCGTAGGCTTCGGGAATCCGCGCCACGTCATCCTGATCCAGAGCGTTTACGTACACAGACCCCGCCGACCAGGGCTGCATCGCGGAGTAGAACTGCCGCGTCCAGTCAATATGGCCGGTGTCTTCCGCAGGATTGTCCCACAAGCTGATCAGCGCGAAATCGTAAGCAGCGGTCCGTGCCGGGAAAGGAGTCGCATCGTCGCCCACACGGAAGACGGCTCCGTGCGCGTGTTCCAGAATCGCGAACGTACGCTGGGAGGTACGTGACTCGGCAAATTTAAGGAATGTATCGATGGCTTCATCCGGCAGATCGCGCAGGAAGCGGCTCTTCCAATAGCTGCGAAGACCAAACGGGGCTGCCCCATCCAGCATTTGCTGCAACGCGACATAGGGCATGGTGCCGATCAAATCAGCAACCGGTGATCCGAATTTCCGGAGTGGACTGAGCACACGCTCACCTTCGGCAGGATCGTCGCCACACCACACGGGGATGAGCGCGACAACTGGGTGCCCGTCCGGCGTTGTTAAGGCAGCGGCATAGACGATCAGCTCATCCGGGAGTCCAGACATCGTGAAATCGCGATAAAACCTGAGCACGTCACGAGCGTGAGCAAGCGGATGAAGAACCATCCCCGAGATCACCGTGGTGAGGGGGTACATTCGATAGGTGATGGAGGTGACTACACCGAAATTGCCACCGCCTCCCTTCAACGCCCAGAATAAATCAGCATGTTCACTCGCATTTGCCTGGACCGGCTCGCCGCTTGCGAGGACCACGTCGTAGGAAAGCGTGTTGTCGCAAACCAGACCGCAGCGGCCCATCAGCCATCCCACACCGCCTCCGAGAGTCAGCCCGGCGATGCCAGTCGTCGAAATCAATCCGCCAGTAGTCGCGAGGCCATACAACTGTGTTTCGCGGTCAAATTCGCCCCATGTGAGCCCGGTCTGCGCGATCGCCCTGCGCCCTGCGGCATCGACAAAGATGCCCTTCATGCGCGACAGGTCGATCACCAGGCCATCGTCGACCATGGCAAGACCAGCGGCATTGTGTCCGCCTCCGCGAATAGCAGGGTAGATATCCTGCTCGGCAGCGAATCGAACAGCTGTGCTGACATCTGCAGGGCCAGTACAGCATGCAATGGCAGCCGGCATGCGATCGATCATTGCATTCCAGATTCGGCGAGAGGCTTCGTATTCCGGCGACCCCGGCGTAAGGATCTCACCACGAAACTTTGTTTCAAGCGCCTTGATGTCCATAGCGCCTCTAGGACCGCGATGTATGGTATCAGGATTGTGTATACCTCACGCAATTTTTCGTTTTAGGATCCAGCAATTGGGGGAGATCAGCATCGCGTAAACGCCTACAATAACCCCTATGAGCATTCAGAACATCCCAGTCCGCCGCATCACCGGAGAAGAAACCACCCTCGCAGAATTCCAGGGCAAAGTCATGCTCGTCGTCAACGTTGCCTCTAAATGCGGACTAACCCCACAATACGAAGCCCTCGAAAATCTCTATCGCAAATACCGCGACCATGGGCTGGTCGTGACCGGCTTCCCCTCCAACGACTTCGCCGGACAGGAACCCGCAACCAACGAAGAAATCCAGAACTTCTGCAGCCTTACCTACAGCGTCGACTTCCCGCTCTACGAAAAAATCACCGTCGTCGGCGAAGAAAAGCACCCGCTCTACAGCGCCCTGATCGAAGCCCGGCCCACAGCCGTAAGCACATCGGCAGAGCCATTCGCAGAAGACCTGAAGCGTTACGGCATCCAGCCCAATAACGAGCCGGAAATCCTCTGGAACTTCGAAAAATTTGTCGTCTCCCGTAACGGGGAAGTAGCCGCCCGCTTCGCGCCTAACACCACCCCGGACGATCCTGCCCTCGTCAGCGCCATTGAAGCCGAGCTAGCCAAAGCTTAACTTTATAAAATTGTCATCCTGAGCGAAGCGCAGCGGAGTCGAAGGACCCGCACGAACAACTTCGTGCGAAGCCTTGCGAAAGCAAGGCCCGTAGTCACTTCGATAGCGACAAACATCGGGTGCCCCATCCTTTGCGCCGTTGTTTGCGCAAAGGGTGGGAGACCACAACACGCCGTCCTTACGGAACCGTAATCACAATCTTCCCGACCTGCGCGTTCGACTCAAGATACCGGTAAGCTTCCACCGTCTGCGCAAACGGAAACGTCTTTGCAATCTTCGGAACGAATCGCCCGTCCGCCAGCCGGTCATAGACATACTTCTTTGCAGCGGCAAGCTTTTCGGGATTTTGCGTAATTTCCATGAGCGTATAACCGCGAACCGTCAGCCCTTTGCCGAGTACGGTGACGAGTGGAAAGGGGGTCGGTTGCATAGACAGCGCGCCGTACTGAAAAATGATTCCCCCCGGCTGCGCCGCTTCAACCAGCTTTTCGAGAAATGGTCCCGACACAGGATCGAAGATCACGCGTGCTCCCTTGCCGCCGGTAATCGCCTTCACGCGTGCTGCAAAGTCCTCTTCTTCAGTGGCAATCACATAGTCGGCTCCAAGCGCAGTCAATTCCGCTTTCTTGCCGCTCTTCCGTGTGGTTGCAATCGACACCGCGCCTTCGGCTTTGGCAATTTCAATGGCGGCAATGCCCACGCTGCTGGAAGCCGCTGGAATGACAACGAAATCGCCTTTGCTGAGGCCGGCAATGGCGATCAGCGCCCCGTAGGCCGTAACGTATTGCATCCAGATGGCCGCGCCCTCTACCGGAGAGAGCTTCGCCGGATACTCACCCAGCGCTGCAACCGGAGCCAGCACCTCTTCGCCTACCATTCCATAGTCGTTCAGTGAAAAAGCCGGGATCGTCGATGCCTGCCTGCCGATCCAGCTCTTGTCCACATCGGGTCCAACGGCTTCCACTACGCCCGCAGCCTCATAGCCAAGTCTCGAAGGAAGGTTCGGCTGATAGAGATATTGCCCGCGGTAATACATCGACTCGGCGCGATTCATCCCCAGCGCCTGCACCTTCAACCGCACCTCTCCTTTACCTGGCTGCGGTGACGGCACATCTTCAAACTTCAAAACTTCCGGTCCACCCACTTCATGAAAACGAACAACCTTCGGCATGCATCACCTCGTGTTGTTTGGATGGCCCACTCCCGTCAAACGACTCGACAACCATCGCATCAACCCAATCAGGTTGCAGGTAGGCGAACACAATCAAACCAGTTACGGAATCCGCAGGCCTTGTGTTTTATTCGCGATTGAAGACCATGATGTTGGGTTTGTCGCGGCCCGGTATGTGGACCGTCATGGTCAGGGTTTTGCTGTCTGCGGAGACTTCAATCTGTTGGCTGTAGAGAGTCTTTCCGTTGATCTTGTCGATGCGTTCCACGGCGCGATCGTTGATGCGATGGCCTGAGGAGGCTAGCCCGGCGGCACGTTGGGGCCGGAGCCGGGATAGTCCTTGCCATCGAACTGAAGGCTCTGGGTGACCTGGGCGTCGACATTGGTAAAGGAGAGACCGCCATCCTGGAAGGGCTTCACCTCCATCTCGTAGGCCGAGTTCACGTCTTCGGTGGTGCTCTCCCATGTGCCTACGAAGCCAGACGTTTTGCCGTCAGGAGCCGGTCCCGCAATGCGCTGGTAGATGTAGTGCAGGTTTGTAGTGGTGCCGTTATCGTGATAACCGGTGAAGTCGTCGGTTAATGTTTTGCCGTCGGGCGAGAGCTGCCAGAGGCCGACGATGGTGGTGCGGCCGTTGGTTTTGCGGACGCCCTTCCAATGGTTGGCGTCCTGGACGGTGATGGAGAAAGTGGAGCCGTAGAGGGCGGGCTGGTCCGTGCCGTCCGCTGTGACGGTTTCGACGTTATCGCCCGAGAAGATGAGGTTATATCTGTTGGGGCCGGCGGCTTCGACTTTCATCTGGTCGGTGAGGCGGCTGTGAGAGGGATCGAGCTTCCATTTTCCCAGGAAGGGTGCGTCGGAATCGGCTGCGTGGAGAACGGTTGTCAGCAATATGAAGGTGAGCAGAAGTTGGAAGCTGCGTTTGGCCATGGCTTGCTCCGTAGATAGGCTGTGGTGCTGTCGCGCTGTTGGATATGCACGAGCATTGCCAATCGGGATTGCGGCGGGAAAACGGAGTCGTGGCAGCGTGGCCATTGCTGAAATGAAGGTTAGGTACGTGCGAGCGGATACCGGGCGGGGAATGTGGAGCCGTAAGGATGTTCGCTGGTGGACAGCGATTTACCGGAAACGGACAGCATATGCGGGAGATTGACCTGCGGGTGAGGGATCGTTATCGGAAGTCCCAAAACAGGAATCGGCAGCAGGAAAATAATCATCGTCGCAACGACTACTGGCGTATGAATATCTTCGTATCAGCTATCCTGTATATAGGAACCCTAAAGCCCGCCGACCACAGCGGGCTTTTTTCATTTGCCCGCGTCTGCCCTCAGAAGAGAAGCCCGAAACCAGATGCACGCAAGCAGCTTTAGTTGGACGAATTTACAAAAACAATAGGGGAGGGACTAGCAGGAGCGAAGTCAAAGACTTCGCGGGTTAACGTGGGTCAAGACGATCGCCGTCAAAGACGGCGCTCCAAACATTGGCTTTCTTCCTTTTCAAATCGCTTTGCAAAAGACACATTCCGGATCAAAAAAATTGCAGAAGGGAATCGAGCATAACTTAGCCTCAGGCGCTAGGAAAACCTGTGAGTTTAATGCGCGACTTGGCGATCGTACACTTCCATTTGGCGAGAGATCCTGTATTGACCGGATGGGATTGCTAAACACAAGCGCGTTTGTCAGGACGAATCGGATACCATTGCTCTTCACGGAGAATCCAATGCGAAAGAACAATATCAGGATCAGAGCTTTAGCATTTGTTGTTCCGATCTTGTCGTCTTGGCTGGCCTGTGCACAAGCTCAGGTTGAGAAGGGTCCCTATCCGGTCATGGCTCCTCTCGATCAGTATTTGATTACGGACGAGAATGCTGAGATCGCGCTGGCTCGGAGTGCCGCTCCAGCGTCGATTTCCAATGCAGCCGAAGTGATGGTGCTGCGACGGGACGGCTATACGACTGCCGTGAAAGGCTCCAATGGCTTTGTCTGCATTGTCGAGCGATCATGGGCTAACACGACCGATGATCCACAGTTCTGGAATCCCAAAGTACGCGCCCCTCATTGCTTCAATCCACCCGCCGCAAGGACTTTTCTGCCCTTCTTTCTGATGAAGAGCAAACTTGTGCTGGCAGGAAAATCGAAGGCGGAGATCGCAGCGGCCATCGCCTCGGCACTGGATAAGAGCGAACTTCCGCCGCTTGCGCCTGAGACGATGGTTTACATGATGTCGAAGCATCAGTATCTAAACGATGGCGGCAAGAGTTGGCATCCACATGTAATGTTTTATGCTTCGGGTGATGCTGAGAAAAGCTGGGGAGCTAATCTGCCTGGCTCGCCTGTTATGGCGGCATATGACCATGAACAACGGGTGACGACTTTCTTCGTTTTGACCGGCGAATGGTCTGACGGGACGCCGGGGCCGCCGATGTCGCATTGACCCGCAATTCAATGAGAGCTGCTCATTGCACAGTAAATAACGAGGGGTCGGCTTGCGTTTATCAACGGTGACAGATCCATTCTTGAATAGTGCACGAGCGCAGGCAGAGCCGAAGCGATCAGAAACCTCGCTACCGCCAAAAAAAACAGATGCTCCTAACCACCTGTATTCGGAAGAATTTACGAAAACACGGGGGAGGGGTAGAGGGTAGAAGCGGTGGGCTTTAGCCCACCGAATTAAGCCGAACCAAGGCCCGTACCTTACCGCCGTAGGCATGAGCGCAGGCGAAGCCGAAGCGATAAGAAACATCGCTTCCACAGAACAGGTGTTCCCTAACCACCTGAATTTGGAAGAATTTACAAAATATATAGGGGAGGGTCTAAACCCATTCACCCTGCCGCATCAGAGGATCAGCCGTTCCAGAGGCAGTAATCCCATCGATATCCAGCTTGTCCGACCCGATCATCCAGTCCACATGGATCAGGCTGTCATTCGCACCCTTGGCCGCAAGCTGCTCCGGCGTCAGCTTGTCGCCGTCGATCAGGCATGAACTATAAGCCTGCCCCAGCGCGATATGGCAGGCAGCATTCTCGTCAAAGAGCGTATTGAAGTAGAGCAGTCCGCTCGCTGCAATCGGCGACGAGTGCGGAACCAGCGCCACTTCGCCCAGCCGCCGCGCGCCGTCATCGGTGTCGATCAGCTTCTGCAGCACCTCCTGCCCTTTCGTAGCGCTAGCCTCCACAATGCGCCCGCCCTCGAAGCGCACCTGAATGCCTTCGATCATCGTGCCCTGGTGCGAGAGCGGCTTGGTCGCCGTCACCGTGCCGTCCGCGTGGTCCTTGTGCGGCGTCGTAAAGACTTCTTCCGTCGGCATATTGGGAATGCAGTACGCGCCCATTGCCCGCCGTAGTCCCACCGCCAAGCCAGAGATGGTCGTCAGCCAGGCCCAGCGCGGAAATCCGTCCCCGGCGCGCGATACTGCAAAGCCGAATAACGCTTCTGATTCAGAAACGCAGCCCGCTTGTGCAACCCGGCATCGTGCGCCTTCCACGCCGCAACCGGATCGTCGGCATCCACACGCGACGAGGCAAAGATCGCGTTCCACAACTTCGCCAGCGCAACATCCGGCGCATCCTTGGGAAACATCGCCGCGGCCCACGCCGGAGTAGCACTGGCCACAATCGTCCAGTTGATCTCGTGTCGGGTAATCAGCTCCAGCGCTGGCCGATATGCTTTCGAAACAGCCCGGTTCGCACGCCCAACCTTGTCCGGATCCTCATTCGAGAGCAGCGACGGATTCGCCCCGGCAATCGCCAGCCGCGCCGCTCCACTCTTGAACGCCGCACCCATTCCATCGTAAAGCCAGCCCGCAGCGCGATCGAAGCTCTCATCGGGAGCAAAGCGATAGCGCATCAGCGCTGCCTCGTCATCGGCAAAGAGCGTCGTCACCAGCGAAGCTCCGGCCCGATATGCATGCTCAGTAATCCGGCGCGCCAGCGCCAGCCCGTCGAGCGAAGCGGTCATCACCAGTTCCTGCCCGCGTTCGAGGCCAAGCCCAACGTGGACGGCCACCTCGGCAAGGCGGTCAAGTTTCTGTTCGTGAGTAAGCTGTTCCGTGGCAACTGCTGCAGTGGTCATAGGTCTAGTTTACGCGGGTGCCCCGGCTTCGCGAAGCTAACCTGGGCCTGTCTCCGCCGCGCACAGGCGACCCGCGGAATCCTCTGCAGATCATCCACAAAACCGACATCATGCCAGCCAGAAAGGAGCCGTGACAGAGAATCCCGCTGTCCCTGCCCCATCTCCATCAGCAGCCAGCCGTCCGTATTCAAACTGTCATACGCCTGTGGAATCAGCCGCTGATATATATCCAGCCCCGATGCCCCGGCAAAGAGCGCCACCGACGGCTCATAATCCCGAACCTGCGATTCCAGCGACTCCCGATCGGCCTCCGCGACATAAGGAGGATTCGAAACAATCGCATCGAACGATTCGCCCGCAACAACATTCAACAAATCTGACTTGAGAAAGCGCACGCGGTCAGCCACCTGATGCGTCTCCGCATTCCGTCGAGCGATCGTAAGAGCACCCTCCGAAATATCAAGCGCAGTCACCAGTGCATGAGGCAAAGCATGTGCCAGCGCAACCGCAATCGCGCCCGAACCCGTACCGACATCAGCAATTCGCAACGCCTGGTCGTGCGGCACACGCGCAAGCAGAGCCTCCACCAGATGCTCCGTCTCCGGACGTGGAATCAGAACATCCGGAGTGACAGCAAAGGTGAGCCCGAAGAACTCCTGCTCGCCCAGAATGTACTGAATCGGCTCATGCACCGCGCGGCGGCGCAACCATTTTTGGTACTGATCAGCTTGCTCAACAGTGAGCTGGGTATCAGGATGGGTCAGCAGGAAAGTACGGTCGCAGCTTAGGACGCGAAGCAACAGCAATTCGGCATCACGACGCGGTTGCGCGGTAATGCCTTCAAGTTCGACTGCGCCTCGCGCAAGCGCGTGATGGAGAGTGATGGACATGGCAAAAAGGGCGAAGCGCGAGCCGCCGTGCGCGCAGCACTCAGGCTACAGAAGCAGTCTCCGCCTTCAGCCGCTCCGCATTGAAGTGCGAAGTCAACGCCTCAATGACAGGCTGCAATTTGCCGTCTATCATATCGGTCAGCTGATGAATCGTCAGTCCGATGCGGTGGTCCGTCAGCCGGTTCTGCGGAAAGTTATACGTGCGAATCTTCTCGCTGCGGTCGCCGGAGCCAACCTGCTGCTTGCGCTCCTTGGCCAGCGCCTGCTGCTGCTTCTCCATCTCAATTTCATAGAGACGAGCACGCAACACACGCATCCCTTTTTCGCGATTTTTAATCTGCGACTTCTCATCCTGACAGCTGACGACGGTATTCGTCGGAATATGCGTGATGCGAACCGCAGAGTACGTCGTGTTTACCGACTGTCCGCCGGGCCCGGAAGAGCAGAACGTGTCGATGCGCAGATCCTTCGCCTCGATCTTGATGTCCACATCTTCGGCCTCAGGCAGAACGGCGACAGTAATCGCAGATGTGTGCACTCGGCCCTGCGTCTCCGTCGCCGGAACACGTTGCACGCGATGCACTCCGCTCTCATATTTCAGCTGCGAGTACACCCTGTCGCCTTCAATGATCGCAATAACTTCCTTCAGTCCGCCGACAGACGATTCTGAAGCCGAAAGCACCTCGACCTTCCAGCGGCGTTGCTCGGCAAAGCGCGAATACATGCGGAAGACCTCCGCCGCAAACAGCGAAGCCTCGTCGCCACCGGTGCCGGCGCGAATTTCGAGAATAACGTTCTTCTCGTCGTTCGGATCCTTCGGCAACAGCGACAGTTTCAGTTCTTCTTCAATCTTCGGCAGTTGCTCTTCCAGTTGCGCCAGTTCTTCTTCTGCCATTGCGCGAATATCAGCGTCCGTCTCATTCAGCATCGTCCTGGCATCGGTGATGCCGGTCTCGATCTGCTTATACTCGCGATACTTTTCGACCACGGCTTCAAGGTCGCGATGTTGCTTGGCAAGCTTTTGATATTTCTGCTGGTCGGAAATAACATCGGGCGAGGCAAGCTGCTCGCCTAACTCTTCATAACGGGCTGCAATCTGGTCTAAACGTTCAAACATGGTGGCTTCTCGTGCGCTCTGCGCGATTATAGGTGGATTCAGAAATGAGGGAAAAAAACGAACGAATCGTATCGGCGGCGGGAGCCGCTAGAGAAGAGTGCCGTTCTGGAGATCGAACTGCATTTCCTTTATTTTATCGCGCTTTCCGCCGTTGAAAAAGCCAAATATGGATAACTTGGAATGCGCCGGGAACCCCCAGGCATCTATAGTCGATGAGATGAGCGCCGCTTTCAAAGGATTCGCGGAGCTGTGTCAGCAGCTTTCCTCCACCAGTAAAAAGCTCGAAAAGCGGTCCCTCATTGCGGATTACCTGAAATCGCTCTCCGCCATAGACACGCCAAGAGCAGCCCTTTATTTATCAGGCCGGCCCTTCGCTGAAACGGACCGCCGCACGCTCAATGTTGGCGGCTCGCTGCTGTCAAAGACCGTTTCCCAGCTCTCCGGCGCAGACCAGGCGTCCATGTATGCAGCCTATCGCCGCAATGGCGATCTGGGAGGGGCTGCATTTGACCTCCTCCAGAACCGCCAGAACCTGCTTCCGTCGCTGGCCCTTGAAGATATCGAGCAAGCTTTTGAAGGTATTGCCGCAGCAAAAGGCCCCACTGGCAAACGGCCGCAGCTTCTGGATCTGCTCGGCAAAGTTATGCCTATTGAAGCCAAATACCTAGTGAAGCTCATCACCGGCGACATGCGCATCGGCGTCAAGCAAAGCCTCGTCGAAGAAGCCATCGCATTCGCCTATGGAGCCGCGCCCGCGGAGGTGCGTCACGCCGTTATGCTCACCGGCAGCCTGCCTGAAGTCACATCGATGGCCAGTACCGGGACGCTTCATCAAGCGCAAATGGTTCTCTTCCATGCTCTGGGCTTCATGCTCGCCAGCCCCGTCGCCACCGTCGAAGAGGCCATCGAACGCTTCAGTGAAGAAATCGCAGCCGAACACAGCGGTGTTTCCGAAGGGCTGCCGGAGAAGGATCAGATTCCCGCGTCCCCTGAGAAAACAACCCCGCAACAAGCCCTTGGTGAGGCGCAGCTCGAAGACAAATACGATGGCATCCGCGCGCAACTGCATTGCGGCGATTCAAGTCAGCCCGGACGCGTCGCGATCTTCTCCCGCAATCGCGAGGATATTGGTGAAAGCTTCCCGGAACTCATCGAAGCCTTCGAGCAGATTGGCGCGCCGGCCATTCTCGATGGCGAAATCGTTGCCTGGAATCCATCCGAACGGCGCGCCCTGCCTTTCACCTCACTGCAACAGCGTCTGGGAAGAAAACGAGTCTCCCGGGAGATGCGCGAGCGAACCCCGGTCGTTTTCGTAGCCTTTGATCTCCTCTACCTTTCCAGTGAACTTCTGCTTGAACGCCCGCTGAGCGAACGCCGGAGCGATCTTGAGCAATTTGTCGGAAGACATGCGGAAGCGACGACGAATTGCGAGCAGCGAGGACAAGCGGATCTCTTCTCTGACGGATCCACCAATAACTTTCCTCACCTCATCCTTGCTCCTGCCGCGAGCCTGCGCAGCGCCGAGCAACTCGATCGCGCCTACAACGAAGCACGTGAGCGCGGCAACGAGGGAGTGATGCTCAAAGCCCTGCACAGCATCTACCAGCCGGGACGGCGCGGCCTCGCATGGCTCAAGCTGAAACGCGAACTGGCGACGTTAGATGTTGTCGTCACAGGCGCAGAGTATGGCCACGGCCGCCGTGTCGGAGTGCTGAGCGACTACACCTTCGCCGTAAGAGACGGCGACGACCTGAAGAACATTGGCAAAGCCTACTCCGGTCTCACCGATGCAGAAATCGATGAGCTGACCAAATTCTTCAAGGAACACACGCTAGAAGACCACGGCGGATTGCGCACCGTCGAGCCGCTTATTGTCCTCGAAGTCGCCTTTAACAACATCATGCGATCCGAGCGACACAACAGCGGCTTCGCCCTACGCTTCCCGCGCATTCTGCGAATCCGAACAGACAAACCCGTCGGCGAGATCGACACACTAGAACGTGCAGAAGAGATTTACAACGGTCAACCGGACAAGCCTGAAGGCAACTAGACCTCAGTGGCTATGCCCGTGATGACCATGCCCGTGCGCATGCAGCTGCACTTCCTCGACTGCCATTACGCACCCGTGCGCAACTTCGCAATCCACATTCTCAAACTGAATCGTCGTATGAGTGATGTGAAAACGCGCCTGCAGCGTCGTCTTGATTTCCTCAAGAATACGGCTGCTCTCCGAAGGAGGAATATCGGCAATCGTCACATGGCTGGCCAGCGCGTGCGTCTGCGATCCCAGGCTCCAGACGTGCAGATCGTGCACATCCTCAACCCCGCCGATCAGCTGCAATGTCTCGCGAATCTCGGCAAGTGAAATCCCGCGCGGCGTGCCTTCCAGCAGAATATTCAGCGTCTCCCGCACAATGGAGACCGACGACCAGATAATCATCGCCGCAATCGCCAGGGACAGCACCGGATCGATCCAGGAATGCCCGGTCCACAAAATTGCTGCGCCGCCAATAATCACAGCAGCCGTAGAAAGCGTGTCGCCCAGCATGTGAATGAACGTGCTCCGTATATTCACATCCGTATTCACGCGCCACAGCAACGCGGCGATCACGCCGTTCATCAAAACGCCCGCCGCCGCCACGATCATCATCAGTCGCGGCTGCACATGCACCGGTTCGCTCAGGCGGCGCACCGCCTCCATCGCAATCCAGGCCGCAATCACAATCAGCGTGAGCGCATTCACAAATCCGGCCAGAACGCCTGCTCGCTGATAGCCGAAAGTCTTCGCATCCGTTGGCGGGCGGCTCTGAAAGTAGACAGCAACAAAGGAGAGCAGCAGCGCCAGTGCATCCGAAACATTGTGCCCGGCCTCGGAAATCAGGGCCAGAGAATGGGCGCGCAGCCCGGCAACAAATGTCAGCGCCACATAGGCAAGCGTCGCCATCAGCGAAAGCTTCAGTACGCGCTGCATCTTGCCGGTCGGCGCTCCGTGGACATGCATGAATTCAGTGTATGCCGCGCCCGATCAGGGCTTCAAACGCGCCTTTCTGTGGGCTGAACAAAGGCTTAAGCCAGGGGCGCTGTCCGCGAATGCGGTGGATTCGGCGCGGCGCTGCGTATCGGAACCGAAGTCGTCGTTCCGCGCATGCCGCTCCACGTCTCGGCAATGACAATGCTGTTCTCCGGCTTGTGCGTGTCGTAGCGCACGGAGCAGGGGAAGCCCAGGCGGCAGTCATGGATGTCTACCAGGTCACGTAACATGGTTACGTCCTGGGAGCACTCATAGATCACGCCACCAATTTCATATTTGTAGAGAATCAGCTGCATGCCGGTAGGCCGTCCGCTCTCCCCCGCATCCAGCTCTGAGATATCCAGCAATGTCCCGTCGATAATCCGCCCGGTCTGAACCAGAAACGCTCGCCGTTCGCGCTCGATTTCCTCTGCTGTCGGACGTTTGCGCAGGGAAAAATAAATAGCCACGCCGCCCAGGCAAAGACTGGCAGCCGCCAATGTTCCAATAACCTGAGGGTCTCGTAGGGAAATGCCGTTCATAACAGCGTCTACGAGCAGAATACCGCAGTCCGGGCCCGTCCACACGGCTTCTCGAAAGTCCTTCCCCTCACCCCCTTTTCAATACGGTAGGTGAAACGCTCTTACGTCATCGATAACTATCTGAATGTGTCGATCGCTGCGGATGTAAAAATTTGTCTTCCATTTAACGCATGCTGGCGTATGCTTGTGGGCGTTCCGAGGACGTTCTCCCCGCTGCATCCTTAGAAATTCAAAGACCTCTCAGGAGAAATTCCCATGCAATGCCCTTCGTGCCATAACGAAGTCGCTCCTCAGGCCACATTTTGCGGTTTCTGCGGAGCGCCCGTCGCCGCCGCAGCAGCAGGCGCAGCGGCTCCCTCAGGCTTTACGCCTGTAGGCGCCAGTTTTTCCGCGGCCCCGGTCGCCTCTACATCTCCCGCTGCAGGCGGCCTGTCAGAGACTGCCGCCGCGGCTATCTCGTATATCACCATCATCCCGGCCATCATTTTTCTGGTGATCGAGCCGTACAACAAGATGCGCCTGGTCAAGTTCCATGCCATTCAGTGCATTGCCCTCCACGTCGCCTGGATCGCCGCGTGGGTTGCCACCATGGTTCTTTCGCTCGTCCTGCATTTCATCCCATTGATCGGTATTCTCTTTTTGCTGGTCGATATCGCCGTTGCCGTCGGCTTCTTCATCGCATGGCTGCTCTGCATTCTCAAGGCCAGCAAGGGTGAATACTTCAAACTGCCCTTTATCGGAGACTTCGCCGAAAAACAGGCAAACAGCTAACCGGAACAGCGATTCCTGCTATCCCGCCGCCTGGGCTTCAGTGCGCTATACTGAAGCCTAGGCATGTCGAATCGAAAGTCGTCTCCGGCCACGCTTTCCCGTGGCATCTCCTCTCTTAAGGCTTCCTCCTTAGAATTGAACCTCGCTACCGGTCGGCGCATCCGCTCCACCACGGTCCTCTGCGTGCGCCGCAATGGCAGCGTCGTCATGGCGGCCGACGGCCAGGTCACGCTGGGCGAATCCGTTATCAAGCACTCAGCCAAAAAGATACGCCGCCTCTATCAGGACAAAATCCTCGCCGGATTCGCAGGCTCGACTGCCGACGCCTTCTCGCTCTTCAGCCGCTTCGAATCGAAGCTGGAGCAATACGCTGGCAACCTCGGCCGCTCCGCCGTCGAATTGGCAAAAGAGTGGCGCACCGACAAGATGTTGCGCAATCTCGAAGCGCTTCTCATCGTCTCCGACCCGCACCAGACCTTTCTCCTCAGCGGCTCAGGCGATGTGATCGAGCCGGATGAAGGCATCGCCGCCATCGGCAGCGGCGGATCGTTTGCATTGGCCTCGGCTCGTGCGCTCTATGAGAACACCGACCTGTCCGCCCGCGAGATCGCTGAGAAGTCGCTGAAGATCGCCGGACAGATCTGCATCTATACCAACGACCAGATCACCATCGAAGAACTACACGCATAACTGCGTTCGCCCGCCCCAAAGGAGCAGGCACATGGCCATCTATCTACCCGGAACTGCTGAAGATCAGGAATTAGCGCTCGAAGACCTGACCCCGCGCGAAATCGTCGCCGAGCTGGACAAGTACGTCGTCGGCCAGAAGGCCGCCAAGCGCGCCGTAGCCATCGCATTGCGCAACCGCATGCGCCGCCAGAAGCTCCCGCCCGATATCGCCGAAGAGATCATGCCCAAGAACATCATCATGATCGGACCAACGGGTGTCGGCAAAACCGAAATCGCTCGCCGTCTGGCCAAGCTGACCAATTCGCCATTCCTCAAAGTCGAAGCCTCCAAGTTCACTGAAGTCGGCTATGTTGGACGCGATGTCGAAGCCATCGTGCGCGATCTCGTCGAGATTGCCATCGACATGGTGCGTGAAGAAAAGCTCGAAGAGGTAGAAGACAAGGCTGAGTTGAACGCCGAAGAACGCCTGCTCGATCTGCTGCTGCCGCCGCCTACGCCCACGCCGGCGCCCTCTGCAGTGCCCCAAAGCGAGCCGGGAAGCAACAACACGCTCACCTTCCCCGGGCCCAGCAGCGAATCGCATCAACGCACCCGCGAGAAGCTGCGCCAGCAATTCCGTGAAGGCAAGCTCGACGACCGCATGGTCGAAATCGACGTGCGCGAGCGCAACGCTCCGTCGTTTGAAATCATCTCGAACCAGGGCGTCGAAGAGATGGACATCAACCTCAAGGATGTCCTGCCTAACATCTTTGGCCAGCGCACCAAGAAGCGCAAGATGAAGGTCGGCGAAGCCTTTGAGTATTTGGTTCAGGAAGAAGAAGGCCGACTGATCGACATGGATCAGGTGACGCGCACCGCTGTCGAGCGCGTCGAGAACTCCGGCATCGTCTTCCTCGACGAGATCGACAAAATTGCCGGACGCGAAGGCGGCCATGGCCCTGATGTCTCACGCGAAGGCGTGCAGCGCGACATCCTGCCCATCGTCGAAGGCACCACCGTCAACACCCGCTATGGCATGGTGCGCACCGACCACATCCTCTTCATCGCCGCCGGAGCCTTTCACGTCTCCAAGCCCAGCGACCTCATCCCGGAACTGCAAGGCCGTTTCCCCATCCGCGTCGAGCTGCATTCGCTCACCGTCGAAGACTTCATCCGCATTCTTCAGGAGCCGAAGTCTTCCCTGACCAAGCAATACACAGCGCTGCTCGAAACCGAGGGTCTCAAGCTCGAATTCACTCCCGAGTCCCTCGAAGAGATAGCCGGCTTCGCCTTCCGCGTCAACGAAACGACAGAAAACATCGGCGCCCGCCGCCTGCACACCATCATGGAGCGGGTCCTCGACGAGATCAGCTTCCTCGCCCCCGACCTCATCAAAGCTCCAAAGAGCGACAGCAATGTCATCGATATCGCCGCCAGCGCGGATAACAATGGCACATCCGTTCCGCTGCCGATCATCGAACGCGAAACCGCCACAGGCCGCGAAAAGGTAGCCATCATCGACCCGGAATACGTGCGCCAGATGGTCTCCTCCATCGTGAAAGACCATGACCTGTCGCGCTACATCCTCTAGCTGCATCTGCGCTACTTTTGGTGAGTCTCGACCGAACCATCTCGGATAGACGAGGACGGCGAGTCACTCTTTTGGGATTTCAAGATGAGCCCCGTGGTAAAAAGCCTTTTTTGAAGGTATTCTCTATCCGATATGAGTTCGGACAGTCCAGGAAAGACTACACACGATTGGTCCAAAACAACTATTTACGACCATTTCCGATTGTTTAGGGAGTATGCGAATCACGAAGATAAGCTCATTAACAATCGGTTGCTCTGGAATATAAACATCCAGGGCTTTTTGTTTGTGACATATGGTTACTCCGTTCAGAAGCTGACGGAAGTTTTAACTTCTCCAAACTTGAAGACGACTACAGCGTCAGCTCTCTATTTCCTTGTCGGGATGTTACCAGTCTTCGGAATTCTTATTAGTTTCACCTCTTACAAAGGCGTTCAAGCAGCGCAGATAGCCATTAGAAACCTTAATGAACAATGGGAAGAAATTGTCAGTACCTACTATCGGGAAGAGGATTTAATGGTGCCCAGAGTGCCTGAACTGATTGGCGGTGGCTGCCCCGCAGTCAATAAATCCGGTGTTGGTCCTCCACAAGCTCATGATTGGGGCACCAAAGCACCAAGGCGGTTTCTAATAATTTTTGGTGTGGCTTGGTCGTTACTCCTTGTGAGCTATGCAATCTTCATCATTCTGCACTTCAGTAGGTATTAAGAGTTGTGCTATGCAAAGATGCGCAATGCACAAGATTGAAACGCCTGAAAGTCCTCATGAGCTCGTGTGATCCAGAATAATCTTCCACCCGCTGGCCGACTTCTCCCAAACGAGTGAAAATATCCCCGTAGCATCCCCTCCACCAGCGGCGCTCCGCGTCAGGTGATATCGCCCCGTCGCCACGGCATGTTCCTGCCCAAGCATGCGGACCGTGAGTTCAGAGAAGGTAAGCGTTCCCCTGGCTTCCTTGCTGGAATAGTCATGCTTGTAGCGCTCCATCACCTGCTGCCAGCCATGGTGAATCGTTTTGCCGATAAACGTCGTCTCGGGCGAGTCCTGATAGCCCTTCATAAACGCATCGATGTCGCCCTTGTTCCAGTCGGAAACCTGGTCCGCCAGCACCTGCTTGATCGCGCGCTCCGCATCCTGGGCGAAAGCCAATTTCTGTGGAACGAGACACAGCACAACAAACGCACAGACAATAACAAACCGCTTCCACCGCATATCCGATCGCCTCATCGCCATTTCCTTGTCACGGGTGCCCCACATCTCCATCCTGAGACGTGGGGTTCAACCGATGCTTGTGCTAAATGTAACGCGAAAGTCTTCCATGGCAGCCTACAATCGATCTATGCCAGCCGCAAAGACAGTTCACACCGTCTGCTCGCATGATTGCCCCGACTCCTGCGGAGTCCTCGTCACCATCGACGAGACGGGACGGGCAACGCGCGTGCAGGGTGACCCGAACCATCCCATCACCCGGGGATTTCTCTGCGGCAAAGTGGCCAAATATCTCGACCGCGTCTACTCTCCGGACCGTCTTCTCTATCCCCTGCGCCGTCGCAGCGGAGCGGCCAAAGGCCCGCTGCCGCAAGGCAAGGAAATCGAAGCGTTCGAGCGCATCTCCTGGGACGAAGCACTAGACATCATCGCAGCTCGCCTGCAGCAGATCAGCAACGAGCATGGCCCGGAATCGATCCTGCCCTACTCCTACGCAGGCACCATCGGCGTACTCGGTTACGGCTCCATGGACCGCCGTTTCTTTAACCGTCTCGGAGCCTCGCAGCTCGACCGGACAATCTGCTCAACTGCTGGGGGCGACGCGCTCCTCTCCGTCTACGGACGCAAGCTGGGTACTGACATGGAGCACTTCCGCCACGCGCGCTACATCATCGCCTGGGGAGCCAATGTCCACGGCAACAACATCCATCTCTGGCCCATGATTGAAGAGGCTCGCCGCAATGGCGCGAAGCTCGTCGTCATCGATCCCTACAGAACCCGTACAGCAAGAGTCGCCGATTGGCACATCGCCATCAACCCCGGCACCGATGTGGCCCTCGCCCTCGGCATGATGCATGTCATCCTGGGCGAAGGCCTCGAAGACGCGAGCTACATTGCCGAAAACACCCACGGCTTCGCAGAACTCAGGCAGCGTGTCTCCGACTACACGCCGGAACGCGTCTCCAGCTGGACCGGCATCCCCGCGGCCGATATCGAACGCCTCGCTCGCGAATATGCGACCACCACGCCTGCCGTCATCCGCATGAACTACGGCATCCAGCGCAATCAGAACGGAGGCACAGCCGCCCGCACAGTCGCCATGCTGCCTGTCATCATCGGCGCCTGGAAGCACCTCGGCGGCGGCCTGCAACTCTCCACCAGCGGAGCCTTCTCCTGGGACAAAGTAACAATTGAGCGCCCCGACCTGATGTTCGCCAGCCCGCTCAAGCGCCATGCTCGCATCGTCAATATGGCAGAGCTGGGCCACGCCCTCACTCAGCTCGACAATCCGCCGGTGAAGGCGCTCTTCGTTTACAACTCGAACCCCGCCGCCATCGCCCCTGATCAGTCGCAGGTCCTGCGCGGCATGGCGCGCCCCGATCTCTTCACCGTTGTCCACGAGCAGTTCTTCACCGACACCGCCGACTACGCCGACATCCTGCTCCCCGCCACCACTTTTCTCGAACACAAGGACGTGCAGGGAGCCTATGGTCACTACTACGTCCAGATCTCAAATCAGGCGATAGATCCCGTCGGCGAAGCCCGTTCCAACGTCTCGCTCTTTTCCGAGCTGGCCCAGCGCATGGGCTTCACTGAGTCCTGCTTCCGCGACACTCCCGAAGACCTGATCGCGCAGGCTCTGCGCACCAGCGAGCCGGAGAAGCAGGACCAGTGGATGGCGGGTGTGACCGAAGCAACGCTGAACGCCGCCGGAGGCCACCAGCGCCTGCAATTCGCGCCGGAGAAAGTCGGCAAGTCATTCCTGCCTTTCGCCACAGGCCCGTTCTCGACGCCGAGCGGGAAAATCGAATTCTATTCCGAGGCCCTTGCTGCCCAAGGCCTCGATCCGTTACCGGTCTTCATCCCCGCGGCGGAATCGCGTCACACGAATCCATCCAGGTATCCGCTTGAGTTTCTGCCCCGCAAGGCCGACCACTATATGAACTCGACCTTCGCCAACTTGCCGGGACACCAGCTCATGGAATCTGCCCATACCAACTATCTCGAAATGCATGCGAGCGACGCGGGCGCGCGCGGTATTTGCGAAGGCGACAAAGTTGAAATTTTCAACGACCGCGGAGCGCTTCAGATGACCGTCCATGTCCATGGCCATCTGCCAAAGGGTGTCGTCGCCAGCCGTCTGAACTGGAACAAGCTCTCCCCCGGCGGCAACAATGTCAATCTGCTTACCTCGCAGCGACTGACCGATTTCGGCGGCGGTCCCACCTTCTACTCCACGCTCGTCGAAGTGCGAAAGCTCTGAACCCGGGCTGCGCTGGTTTGAAACGCTGCCCCGGCCCGCGTTGTTGCTACGCCCTGCGCTTCGGTTGGATCAATAATTCCAGGAGTTGACCGGGAAAATCGGACCTGGGGTGAACTTTTCTGTCAGCTTCTCGAACCTCCAATAAGCGAAAACTCCTTCATTCCGATAGACTAAGAGCGGACAAATCGATGCCGTTCGCTGCGGGTTTCCAATGCGCTGGCTGTGGAGAGTGGAATGAAACTGTGGTTGACGAGTCAGCCGGCGGAAAGCAGTCCTATGTTGAGGATTGTCAGGTTTGTTGCAAACCAAACGTTCTCAGAATCGTCTGGAATGGTGATGGCTTCGATGTCCGTGCTGAACTGGAAAGCTAGCTCAAGCCGCTGCGGGTGGATTGGCATCTCCCGATGATCGGCGCCAAACGCAAAGATACTCCGGAGTTGGGAACTGCGCCTCCGGTCACTTATAATCGCCTTTTCCTCAAGTTCCATCTGATTTTTTGCAGTGAGGGTGTGCCTATTTTTCCCGTCATGCGAGAGAGCGTAAGCTCTCCAATCAAAACCAGCCAGAATGCGAGCCGCAAGTTCCGCCGCACGCTGAAGCCGTTGACCTTCGTTCTTCTTTGCTTCACTGTCTTTTCGGCATGGGCACAGACGCAGCAGACGATTACCCAGATTCGCGTCATCGGTAACCGCCGCATCCCCAAGGAAACCATCGTCGCCCGCCTCTTCAGCCACGAGGGCGAGACCTTCGATCCGGTGACCGTTGAGCGCGATTTCAACTCTCTTTGGAACACCGGGTATTTTGAGGATGTCCGCATTGAGCGCGAAGACAACCCCAAGGGCGGCATCGTCCTCGATGTCTATGTCCGTGAGAAGGCCACCATTCGCGAAATCAATTACAAGGGCCTGAACTCCGTTACCCAGTCCGATGTCCTTGATCGCCTCAAGAAAGAGAAGGTTCCATTCTCCGTCGAGAGTCAGTACGATCCCACGCGCATCGCCCGCGTCGAGACTGTGATCAAGGAGCTGCTCGCCGAGCACGGCCACCAGTTCGCCACCATCAAGGCCGACGTCAAGACCATTCCTCCCGCCTCCGTGCAGGTAAACTTTCTCATCAAGGAAGGCCCCAGGGTCAAGGTCGGTAACATCAGCTTTACCGGTAATCAGCACGTCAGCTCGCGCGACCTGCGCCTTTCGATGAAGAACCTGCGCCCCATCGGCATCCCGCACTCCATCATCTTTGAGAACCTCTTCGCCAAGACCTACGACGCCAGCAAACTGGAAGAGGACGCTGAAAGAGTCCGTCGCGACTATCAGGATAAGGGCTACTTCCGCGCCAACACCGGCGAGCCGCTGACGCACATCCGCAACGAGGGCGGCCTGTCGCTCTTTACCTTCCGCCCGCGCAAGGGCAAGCGCATCGACATCCGCATCCCCGTCGATGAAGGTGCCCGCTACCGTCTCGGTTCCATCACCTTCAAAGGCAACAAGGCAGTTCCGGATGCGAACCTGAAAGCGCTTCGCGCGCAGTTCCCCTTGAAGGATGGCGAATATTTCAACTTCACCGCCTTTGGCAAGGGCCTGCAGAACCTGCAGAAGGCTTACGGACAGCTCGGCTATATCAACTTCTCGGCCTCGCCTGTTCCTTCGATCGATGACGACAAGAAGACCGTCTCCTTCGTCGTCGATCTCGAAGAGGGCAAGCCCTTCTACGTGTCACGGATTGAATTCCAGGGCAACACCGTTACCCGCGACTTCGTCATCCGCCGCGAGTTGCTCCTCGAAGAGGGCCAGGTCTATAACAGCCACCTCTGGGAGATGAGCCTCCTGCGCCTTAACCAGCTCGACTACTTCAACCCCTTGAAAGTCGATCAGGACTCCGAGACACACCAGAACCCCGAGGCAGGCACAGTCGATCTGCTCCTCAAGGTCACGGAAAAAGGCAAGAATTCCATCGGCCTCAACGGCGGCGTCAGCGGTCTGTCCGGCACCTTCCTTGGCCTAAACTATCAGACCAACAACTTCCTCGGACTGGGCGAAACGCTCAGCGTGCAGGCCAGCGCCGGCAACCTCTCGCGCAACCTGCTCTTCGGTTTCAACGAGCCGTATCTGCGCAATAAGCCGGTCAGCCTCGGCTTCCAGCTCTACTCCAGCAAATACGATTACAATTCGGCCAAGGCCTATAACCTTTCCGGCGCGGACGCGAACACCACTGCTGCCGTTACCTCGCTCACCCAGAACTACAACCAGTCCGTGACCGGCTTTACCGTTTCCGGCGCTTACCCCATCCGCCACACGTTCAAGCGCGTCGGTCTTACCTACTCGCTCAACCGCTCCTCGGTAACGGCATTCAGCGCCGCGTCGCAGAACCTCTTCCAGACGCTCGCATTCCGTAGCGGCATCCAGGGTCAGAACTCGCTTGAGGGCATCGTCAACAGCATGATCTCCCTCAGCTACTCCTGGAACAAGCTGGATTCCAGCTACATGCCGCGCACCGGCTCGTCGTTCTCGAGCGCTCTGCAGCTTGCCGGGCTATGGGGCAACGTCCGCTACTTCCAGCCTGTCGTCGAGTACAAGCAGTTCCGTCCCATCAAATGGTTTCGCTTCAACAACGAAGGCCGCAACGTCCTCGGCTACCGTGTGCAGGCAAACTACATTCGCGGCATCAGCGGCGATGTGGCGCCGCCATTCAACCGCTTCTACGCCGGCGGCGAGTCCGACCTTCGTGGCTTCGACATCCGCACCGCGACCCCCTACGGATTCGTTCCCACGCGCGTCCTCTTCAACCTCACCAACCCGGACGGCAGCTGCGTGCCGCGTGATCCAACCAATCCGCAAACGAATCAATGCGTGCAGGTGCCCATTCCGGTCTACGGTATCGGCCCCATCGGCGGTGATACGCAGGTCACCGGCAACATCGAGTACCGCATTCCGCTCGTAGGCAGAACCGCGGCGCTTGAATTCTTCGATGACTTCGGCATGGACATGGCCACCAGCAGCAGCCAGCTCAAGCAGAGCCCGCAGGGTTTTGATTCGCTGAACGCGCCGCTCTATGGCTGCCCGAACTACGTCAACGGTGCCTGCGTCGGCGGCCAGACGGTGCAGTTCGACCGCTATATCCGCCCCATCGATGGGACAAACTATGTTCCGCGCATGTCGCTCGGCGCGCAGATTTCGGTCATGATGCCGATTATCAACGCGCCCTTCCGCATCTACTATGCCTACAACCCGCTGCGCCTGCATGACAGCATCACCGGCCAGAACCTGATCACGCGCAGCATGTTCCCCGCCGGCGGCGCTGGCGATTACAGCTACGCGCAGGCAACACAGCTCTACGGTTCCATCTACGAACTCCGCGAGCCCAACAAGACCTTCCGCCTCACGGTCAGCACGACCTTCTAAGCGGAAGGAAATTTAAAAAGGCCATCCTCATGAGGGTGGCTTTTTTCTTGGTCTGTTCTCAGCTGCCTGCGCCTGCAACTTGCCAGCTCATCTGTCCGTCGATATGGTGTTGGGCAGCAATCATGTTCCAGGGAACGATGATGTTGCGAAGTTCGACGTTGGTTCTGGCAGCGATGATCTGGTCGGCAGCACTCTTTCCCCCATCCCGATCACAGGCACAGTCGCAGCCGCCGTCGCCGTCCAGCCAATCGGTATACACCTTTCAGGCCAATACGCATATTGTTCTTACCGATGTCACGGTCAGGGACGCAAATGGCAATCCCGTTCATGGTTTACCGCAATCTGCTTTTCGCATCTTCGATAACAAACGGCCTCAAACGATTGCTTCTTTTGAAGAGCACGCCGGCGCACCTGCGGTCACGATGGCCGAGGCGAATCCATCCGGCGTCTACAGCAATGACTATCTCCTCCACCTGCCGCCCGTTCTGAATATCGTCCTGATCGACATTGCCCGCCTCGACATGGCCGATCAGATGTATCTCAACTACGAGTTGACGAAGTTTCTGAATGAGCAGCCGGAGGGGCAACCTCTCGCCATCTACCTGCGAGCAGGCTCAGGTTGTTTTCTCGTGCAGAACTTTACTTCGGATCGCAAGCTGCTGTTGGCTGCGGTTCACAAGGCAATTCCACGCTTTACTCCTCTCAACAGCGAATACATGAACGACTTTGACACGCTCCAGCAGATGGCCCTCGCCCTAAGCCAATTTCGCGGGCGAAAGAATGTTCTCTGGTTCTCCGGTGGCTCCGCCGAGCGCACGCTCATACCTGATGCGATTCCTCTGCAGAATGACGCTGCCTGGCGAGATCTCTACGATGAGCTCGATCAGGAGCGCATCGCCATCTATCCGATTGATGCCCGAGGGCTCATGGTGATCTTGCGCCCCGCGGTACTGCTGGCCCTTGTGACGCAGCACCTCGTGATGAACGAGCAGGCTCAGGCGACCGGCGGACAAGCCTTCTATGACAACAACGGGTTGAAAGAGATCACAGAGCACCTTCTTAATTCGGATGTCAGCTTTTACACTCTGACCTATTCACCGCATGACCTGCGTTTCGATAACAAGTGGCACAAGATTCGCGTCGCGGCAGACGGGGGCCCGTATCATCTCAGCTATCGAACCGGATACTTCGCCGACGGCAGTGTTCGCGAGAAAGATGAGCCCGCTAAGCCCAGGACGCGTCTTCTCGCGAATGGAGAAAAGCTCGAAGTGACTGAAGCGAAAACCCGGCAACCCATCATCTTTCAGGCAAGCGTGCTTCCCGCGTCAGATCCCTCTTTAGCCAGTTTGGATAAGCCCTCCGGCTCCTTGTCAAAGCCTCCTGCAAAGAAGGGATCAGTTCCATATTCGATTCGCTATACGCTGCCCATCGGCGCGGTGTCGGTGCGAACTGTGAATGGCAAGCATCAGATAGTCTTCGGCGTCGCTGCCATGGCTCTCAATCGCGACGGCTATTTGATGGAGCACAGCGCGGAACAGGTGACGATGGTTCTCAAGGAAGACGTATTTCAACGCAGCCCCAATCTTCCCATCACCCTGGACCAGCAGATCAACCTTGCAAAGGACGATAAGTTTCTCCATCTGGGCGTATGGGATACGGTCAGCGGCCGTTTCGGCAGCATCCAGATTCCCCTTGAAATACCCAAACATCAGCAGGCAGGTAGCAAAAATTGATCGATGACCCTTGCAGTCTCACACACTAATTCGCAGCAGCATTCAGAACCGGATCGCTCAGCCCCTGCAGGCTACGTCCCGGCGCTCCCTCAAGATCGAAGACGATCACTTCGTTTTCGCCCTGCCTGAGCCATGGTCCGGGCACATAGAGTGTCTTCTGCGGACCAATCTTCCATACGCGCCCGAGCACATGGCCGTTCAGCCAGACCTCCCCTTTGCCAAGCGAGCTCGTATCAAGAAAAGTGTCGCCCGGCCGGTCGATCGAGAATGTCGCGCGATAGAAGCAAGGACCGGTGCAGGCTGTATTGCTGTAGCTAAGCCTTTCAGGTGCGAGCATCGGTAGAGAATACATATCCCATCCGGTGACACGTGTCCCCGCCAATGTCACTTGCCTCGTGATGCCTTTGCGCTCGGTTTGCAGAGCTTTGCTGAAGTCCACGCGTCCCGTGTTTTCAACGAGGATATCGAGACGCGCACTCTGAGCCGCAACATTGAGCGGTAGACTGCCTTGACGTAACCGGCGATCGAGAGTGCCCACCAGCTGACCATCAAGGTAGACCTGCGCGTAGTCATGCAGTTGATCGAGTACAAGGTCGCCCTTGACCGGGCCGCTAATCTTCGTTCGATAGAGAATGTAGCCATAGGCCTGGTCGAGATCCTCCATCGAGAGCGGCTGATCGTTGTGTACCGGCGCAGGCAGATTGTCCCACAGCGACGCAGCCGTTGAGAGCGTAAACCACGGAACGGTGATGGTTGGCGCCACTTGCGGCCCCGGCGGCGGTGTAATGCCGGTAGCGCTGGCAATCGTGTCACGAAAGAGAAAGTACTTGGCTGTTGGACGGCCGCCTTCATCCAGCGGCGCGTCGTAGTCGTAGCTGGTTACGTCCGGCACATAGTTTCTGCCGTTGGAGTTCGCGCCGCTCATCCATCCAAAAGTTGTCCCTCCATGAAACATGTACAGATTGATCGAATAGCCCTGCTTCAATGTCCAACCCAGATCATCCGCTTCCTGCCGCGCATCCGTATGCGCGTGCTCTCCGCCCCAGTGATCGAACCAGCCATCCCAGTACTCTCCATTCAGATAAGGCCCCTGCGGGTGCAGCCTCTTGAGCGTGGCAAAGGCGCTCCGCGAGTGGCCGGGAGCAAAGTTAACTGCCGCGAGCAGCCCGGGCAGCGTTTGCCCGGCTCCCTCGTCTGTATAAAGAAGCGCTTTCGTGAAACCGGCTTCGAGGAATAGTTGATGCATCTGTCCCATGTAGGCGTGATCATTGTCGAAGGAGCCGTATTCGTTTTCGATCTGGATCATAAGAATCGGGCCGCCATTTCCAATCTGCAGCGACGCCACTTCCTGATGCAGTCGCACGAGCCATGAGCGCGCCGCGGTGATAAATTTCGCATCGCGCGAGCGCACAAGCATCGCACGATCTTTCAGCAGCCACGAGGGGAATCCGCCAAAATCCCATTCCGCGCAAACATAAGGGCCCGGACGCAGGATCACATACAAGCCCTCTTCCTGCGCCTCGCGGACAAACTCGGCAATGTCGTTATTGCCGCTGAAGTCGTATTCACCCGGTCGCGGTTCATGCGCGTTCCAGAAAACGTATGTCGAAATCGTATTGAGCCCCATGGCCTTTGCCATCTTGAGGCGGGCGCGCCAGTAAGCGCGCGGCACGCGGGCATAGTGCATCTCGCCGGAAATGACTTGGAAGGGTTTGCCATCCAGAGTGAAACGGCCGTTTTCCGCTTTGAATGTGTGGGCGTCAGCATAAGCGTCTCCCTGCGTTGGCAGGATGACGACCAGGAACACGGCAAGCAGCACGGCGGCCATGCATCTCATTGCGTTTTGTTCATCTCCGGATCATTTTCGTGGCTAAGTGTATGCGCATTGGAATAGCCGGGCTAACAGCTTATTCAAAAGCGTCAGAACGAGTGGTGACGTAAGAAATGATCTTGCGTCCAATGCGCAGCAGTATGAGCACAAATGCCGGGACCAAACCTCGTCATACTGTGAATCCCCCTTGTTTGGAGCAGTTTGCAGCCCCATTCACCCCGACAGGAACCGAAATGGAAGTCGCGTTCATAACCATGTGGCCAAAAGAAGAGTTAAGCCGATGCACAAAGTTCCATATACGCAGTGTTTGACCTTGCTCATCCACACACCTATAATTCCCTTGAGATCCTGAGAATGTCCTCTGTCCGTGTTTCTGTTCTGCGTCTTCGGCTTTTCCGGCCGGAATGCCGCCTCCACGAAGCGCCTCAGACGGGAAAGCCAGGAAGCGAAAGTTCGCTTCCGCACAGAAATGCGGGCGACCACAGCCAAGAATTGAAGGAGTTTCTGATTTCCATGAAGCGTTCGTTAACACTCGTTTGCATGCTTGCGTCCGGGCTATGTGTCAGCGCCCTTGCCCAGGCGGGCAGCGCGGCCACCACAGACCCGGCGCCTGTTGCGCCCTCCACCACCGCGGTTGCCCCATCAGGTTCGACAAGAATCGCAGTCATCATGTTTCAGCCCGCCGTCATGCAGACCAACGAAGGTCAGCGGAATTTTGCCGATCTGCAGAAGAAGTATGAGCCGAAGCGTGTTCAGCTCAAGTCGATGAGCGACGAGGTCGACACCCTCAAGAAGCAGCTCCAGACCGCTGGCACCAACCTCAGCGATTCCGAGCGCCAGCTCCGCCTGAAGACCATCGACGAGAAGGAAAAAGCCTTCCAGCGCTTGGGCGAAGATACGCAGAACGACTTCCAGCAGGACTTGCAGCAAACCTACACGCAGCTCGCCGAGAAGGTTTTCAACGTTCTGCAGGGCTATGCCGAACAGAATGGCTACTCCGTCGTCATTGACGGCAGCACGCAGCAGAGCCCTGTGCTCTGGGCTAACAAGGGGACGGACATCTCCGCCGCTGTAATCCAGGCCTATAACCAGAAGTCAGGTGTTCCCGCTCCGGCAACGCCGGCAGCTGGTGCCCCGTCTGCTCCCACCCCGCATGCCACCACCCCGCATCCGGGCGGCGCTGCTGCTCCCAGGCAGTAACAGAGCTTCGCTTCAGCAATAAAAAGACCCCGGAAAACGGGGTCTTTTTATTGCCTGATTCTTGAATTGAATTCGGACTCGTGTTAGCCCGTTCCTCTGTGGAAAAAAATGTGGAAGATTTTTTTCTTTCCCTGCGGGGTTGCATGAAAAAACCGTCAATTCTACCGGGTAACCAGAAATCTAGCCCGCAACCTCTTTATTTTCAATAGAGAATTGTTACAAAAGTAACATTGCGCCCGATCGAGGGTCGCTATTCATCGATGAGGCGGAAAATTGCGCTTTCCACAATTCGAGTTAAAGGACCGTGACTAGACAAGCAGTGGTGGACGTGCGAAATCGCCTCAACGGCTGCTGTCGTCGCCCAGCTTGAGCACGGCCAGAAACGCCTCCTGCGGGATGTCCACTTTCCCGATCCGCTTCATGCGCTTTTTGCCTTCTTTTTGCTTCTCCAGCAGCTTGCGTTTCCGGGAAATATCGCCGCCGTAGCATTTGGCGATCACGTTCTTGCGCAGGGCCGCCACGGTCTCGCGGGCGACGATTTTCGCCCCGATCGCCGCCTGGATGGCAACTTCAAACTGCTGCCGCGGAATCAGCTCGCGCATCTTCGACACCAGCGCCTTGCCACGCTCGTAGGCAAAATCGCGGTGCACGATGATCGAGAGCGCATCCACCGGTTCGCCCGAGACCAGAATATCCAGCTTCACCATTGGCGAGTCCCACGTCCCCGCAAGGTGATAGTCCAGCGAAGCGTATCCGCGCGACACCGACTTCAGGCGATCATAGAAATCCAGCACGATCTCGTTCAGCGGCAGCTCGTAGGTCAGCATCACGCGCGTCGGCGTGACGTATTCAAAGTTCTTCTGCCGCCCGCGCTTTTCTTCCACCAGCTTCAGAATGCCGCCGACATACTCTTCATTCGTCAGAATCGTCGCCGTGATAATCGGCTCTTCAATCTTCTCGATCTCGCTCGGATCGGGCCAGCGCGAAGGATTATCCACCTCAAGCGTCGACCCATCCGTCATCGTGATCTTGTAGCGCACGCCCGGAGCCGTGGTGATCAGGTCGAGATCGATATTCGCGCTCCAGCCGCTCCTGGATGATCTCCATGTGCAGCAGGCCAAGAAAGCCGCAACGAAATCCAAAACCCAGCGCGACCGAGCTCTCCGGCTCAAAGAAGAACGACGAATCGTTCAGCCGCAGTTTCTCCAGCGCATCGCGCAGCAGCGTGTGCTCGTGCGAATCGACCGTATAGAGTCCGGCGAAGACCATCGGCTTGATCTCTTCGAAGCCGGGCAGCGGCTCAGCCGCAGGACGATCGTCCTCGGTAACCGTGTCGCCGATCTTTGTGTCCGCAACATTCTTGATGGTGGCGGAGAAAAATCCAACTTCGCCGGCAGACAGCTCATCGATCTCCACCGGCTTCGGCGTCAGCACGCCGAGCGTTTCCACGTCGAAGACTCGGCCATTCGACATCAGGCGAATCTTCGCGCCCTTGCGCAGCATGCCCTTGATCACGCGCGCCAGCACGATCACGCCGCGATAGGATCGAACCAGGAATCGAAGATAAGCGCCTGCAGCGGGCATTCGCGGTCGCCCGTTGGCGGAGGAAGCCGCTGCACGATCGCCTCCAGCATGTCCGGCACGCCCAGGCCTGTCTTCGCGCTCACCGGGATTGCATCCGTCGCGTCCAGACCGACGGCCTGCTCGATCATCTCCTGCGTGCGCACAACATCGGCGCTGGGCAGATCGATCTTGTTGATGACCGGAATCATTTCCAGCCCGTTGTCTGATCGCGATGTAGGCATTGGCCAGCGTCTGCGCCTCCACGCCCTGCGAGGCGTCCACCACCAGCAACGCGCCTTCGCACGAGGCCAGCGAGCGCGACGACTTCGTAGGAGAAGTCGACGTGACCCGGGGTGTCGATCAGGTTGAGCTGATAGGTCTTGCCGTCTTTCGCCGGATACATCATGCGCACCGCATGCGCCTTGATGGTGATGCCGCGCTCGCGCTCCAGGTCCATCGCATCCAGCACCTGCGCCTGCATCTCGCGCGCCGTCAGAGAGCCGGTCAGCTCCAGCAGACGGTCGGAAAGCGTGGATTTGCCATGATCGATATGGGCGATGATCGCGAAATTTCGGATGTGCTTGCTGTCCATGAGAAAAAGCGCGAGGCGGAAGGGCCTGCATCCGGGGTTACTAGATGCGAAGAAACTTCTCTAGCTCACGCCTTATTATCGCATCCGCTATGGCGAGCAGGCGCTCGTAGCCCATACAATAAAGCAGTAAATCGCGGTGTCTCAGTTTGCAAAGTAGCGAGTGCGTTTGCAGAATGACACTGTCCGGCAGGCATATCGGAAATCAGAGGGAGCAAGGTTGATGTTGATCCATACTTTTAGAGGCACCGGTCGCGTGTTCGGATTTACAAAGGATGCGACGGGAGCCAACCTTCCTTCACGATTTGCCCCATGGAACAGTTTTAAATCAATCGATCTGAGCAGAGATGGAGAGTCGCAACCAGGTGTGAATACGAATGAGTGTCTCGATGACATCGACAAGCATGGGTTTCATTTGACCGATGCGCAAGTTCGTATCACCGAAGATGTTCTCTGATTCCATCGCTGCTCAATCACTGGCGCAAAGGGTCATCGCCACGCACGGATCTGGCCGGGAAATCGATCGCTTAAGTTCACTGAGACATCATTGTAAATTCGCATGGTAGTTGTGAAACTCTCGGGCGCCGCTTTTGTTGCGGCCATCATTGCCTCTCAAGCTGCGACGTAAGCGCTTCAGCCTTCTGTCACCAGATCCGCAAACCTCTGCCGCGGCAACTCCGCCGCCGCAAGCCGCCATCTCCGCACAGGCTGTTTCGGTACGCGATCAATCCCTCATCGACAGCGTTGAAAAGGCATACCAGGCGGCCTCAGCAATTACCGCGATGGACACATCGCCGCGGCAAAATCCAACTTCGACTATGCCGTCGATCTGATTCTGCGCAGCGGCATTGACATCAAGAACGATCCGCCGATCAGCGAAGAGTTCGACCACATCGTCGACGCCATCAACACTCTGGAGATGGACGCGCTGCGCGAGAACGGCACCCGACGGCGCAGCAGCATCCTGAAGACTCGCCCGTCGATATCGCCAACGACGTCACGTTCCCCGCCGATCCCAAGGTCAAGGCGCAGGCGGAAGCCGAACTTGAAAACCACGCAATCCGATCTTCCCCTCGTCATCAACGATTACGTCGCCAGCTACATCAACTTCTTCTCAACACCACCGAGGGACACAACACCATCGTCAATTCGCTCGCAGCGCGCCGGCCGCTACAAGGACATGATCCAGCGCGTTGCTCAAGGAAGAAGGCGTTCCGCAGGATCTGATCTACCAGGCGGTTGCCGAATCCGGCTTTCATCCCCAGGCAGTCAATCCGCGCTCCGGCGCCGGAGGCATGTGGCAGTTCATGCCATACGGGCCCTATGGTTTGACCGCAATGGCTGGTACGACGAGCGCTTCGATCCGGAAAAATCCACGCGCGCCTATGCTCGCTAGATGAAGCAGCTATACGCTCAGCTGGGCGATTGGTATCTCGCCATGGCGGCCTATGACTGGGGCGCGGGCAACGTGCAGCGTGCCGTCGAGCGCACCGGCTACGCCGACTTCTGGGAGCTCTATCGGCGCAACGTGCTTCCCGCAGGAAACCAAGAATTACGTCCCCATCATTCATTGCCGCAGCCATCATGGCGAAGAATCCCAGCAGTATGGACTCGACGTCTCTCCCCGATCCACCGCTTGCTACCGACAAGGTGACCACCGACTACAGCTGTCGATCTGCGCCTGGTTGCCGATATCGTCGAAGTGCCGGTGCAGGAGATTCTCGGCCTAATCCCAGCCTGCTGCGGATGAGCTACTCCGCCTGACGCGCCCTTTGATCTGCATCTGCCGCCGGGAAGCAAAGACCTTTACGAAAAACGCATCGCGGAAATCCCCGAGGACAAGCGGCAATCCTGGCGATTCCACAAGTTCGTGTCGCAGGAGAAACCTTGGAAGAATGGCTCACGATTATCACGTCTGCTGCCTCGGAGATCGCCTTCGTGAATCAACTCAGTTCGACGATGTCCGTCTCAGCGGCGTGATTCGCTGGTGATTCCGGTTCCGCCTGCCGCCTCCATCATTCTGCGCGCCACTCGCGTCTATCGAGGTCCAGCGCGGCGATACGCTGGTCACTGTTGCCGACCGCTTTAATGTGACGGTGCACAGTTGCGCCGCTGGAATCACCTGACGCGAACAAGTTGTGAACCCGGGACGCAGTCTCTACGTGGCCGAACCTGCGCACATCTCGTATCTAACCTCGGCGCATCAGCGGCAGCAGAAAAAGCGTGCATGCGAACGGCTCGCACAACCGCATCTCATCAAGAACAGGCGCAGGTCCAGCAACAAGAAGCACATGCCGGAAGCCAAAAGACAACAGCTCCGTCATCGCGAATCGCCGACTTCGGCTGAAAGGGAAAGAAGATGACGCAAGAAACTCACTTCATACTTGCGTTCATTGGCATCCCGTTGCATGCTGTTGCTATAATCCGCGCCGCGGGCAAGTGCATGATTGCGATCACGTACTCTGTGGTAGACCGAAAACAGGCACCGAAGCCCGGAGGCATATAATGCAGGACGAACGCAAACTCTACGCACAGAATGACAATGAATTTGAACCCGAAGCAGACGAGTACCCGGAAGAAGTGGAAGATGGCTTCGGTGAAGAAGAGGAAGAAGAAGAAGTAAGCATCTCCGTCTCCTCCGACGATGATGAGGATCTGAAGATCTCGACGACGAAAAACCGGAATGTCTGAGCCTGCAGTATCGCCGAAGAAGTATTGCGCCCGCTTTCAGCAAGCCCTCCGGCCAAGAAGGCAGCTGCGAAGAAAGCTCCAGCGAAGAAAGAGCGCCAGCCAAAGAAAGCTCGGCCAAGAAGCTCCAGCGAAGAAAGGCAGCAAAGAAAGCTCGCAGCGAAAAAGGCAGCGAAGAAGGCTCCTGCAAAGAAGCTGGCAAAAGCCCCGGCCAAAAAGGCCGCGAAAAAATCTGCCGCTAAGACGAGCAGTAAAGGCGCGTAGCGGCGGTAAGGCCGCGAGAAATCGTGCAGTAAGAAGAAGAGCGCCAGCAGTAAAAAATCAACCAAACGAGGTACCCTTTGGCAGTAAAGAAAGCAGCAAAGAAGGCTGCAGCCAAGAAGGCTCCGGCAAAGAAAGCAGCAAAGAAGGCAGCCAAGAAGGCTCCTGCAAAGAAGGCAGCAAAGAAGGCAGCCAAGAAGAAGCTAAGAAGTAGTTAATAACCAAGGCAAGCAAAAGAGCCCGGCTCATTGCCGGGCTTTTTTGCGTCTGTACTCAGGTTGCATCACTATAGGTGCACTTCTACTTCATCGCCATCCTGCAATTGATAGAAGTCGCGCAGCTTGATATCGGTAGCGATTTCGATAATGTTCTTCGGGTGGTGTCCTTGCCCCGCTTCATTCGCATCCGTTCGCAACAGAAACGCGGAACGCCCGAAGATCCTGCAGGGAACCATGCTCACTGAAACCGTGCCGCCGTACTCTTCCTTCTCCAGGCGAATCACATTCGCAGGCAGCGAATAGGCTTCAGGAAGTCGCAGGTTCAGCGTTCCTGGAAAAAGCCGCATGCCCGTCTTCTGGGTATAGAAACTTTCCAGCTTCTCCAGCCAGTAAGAAAAATTCCCCATGCCTGAAACAACAACTCCTTTCAGGACGGGCATAAGATCTGCGCCAGATGATGTTGTTGATGGCCGATATAATCCTCGATCAGAAATCGCAGCGTCACCGGCGGATCGTCGCCCACGCGGCATTCCGCATCCAGTTTGTTTTCCGGAATGCGCTCGACCACCGCCTTGAGAATCTCGTGATATGCCTGCCACCAGCCGAGCAGCGTGGCCCACGGCATTTCGTTATATCCGTGTGCGTCCACCCATCCCTGCTGCGCATAGAAAGGCCCGGTATAGCTGCCATCAAGCGTCGCGCGCACAAAGCGCTGATGGTTGTTCGCTGCTGAATCGATCATGTGCCCAAGCACCTGCCTGCGCGTCCATCCGCCCTCGCGCCACGGCACACCGGCAATACCTTCAGGCACCCCTGAAAGCGAATGGCGGATTGCTTCGCAACCCGCCACAAAATCCTTCGCTGTTTGATGAGTCATATCGATAGAATTGCTCAATAAATCGGAGATCGGTTTAGGTCAGTTACACGCTAAGGATGAACTGTGCTTCAAATTACAGAGCTGCCCAATGAATCGGAGATCAGCTTTTAGGGTAGAAGCACCGGACTTTAGCCCGGTGAACTGGCCGCACATGAAAAGGGGCTTTAGCCCCGGGTCTGCTTTTCCATCATTCGTCAAAACGAATCAGTGCTGACCCTCCATCTGGTTCAGCGCCGTCAATACCTCTTCGCTGTGGTGGGATGGATCGACCTTCGTCCAGACCTTCACGATCTTGCCTTGGGGATCGATGAGAAATGTATTGCGGTTCGCAATTTTGAATCCCGCATAATTTCCCAGCGAGCCATACTCCGCGACAACCTTCTTTTCTTCATCGCTCAGCAGAGTGAAATTCAGTCCGTCCTTGGCGCAGAACTGTTTGTGGCTATCCACAGAATCTACACTCACGCCCAGGATCACAGCATTCGCCTTCTGGAACTTCTCCTGATCGTGCTGGAAGTTGTGAGCTTCAATCGTGCAGCCCGTCGTCATGTCCTTCGGGTAGAAGTAAAGCACAACCCACTTGCCGCGAAAGGCGTCCAGGCTCACTGCCTTGCCTTCTTGCGAATTCAACGTGAAATTGGGAGCCTGTTGACCGACCTGCGGCATCGCCGCCTCATCGGCTGCAAAGCTACGCACAGCGAAAACACCTGCGCCTATTGCAACAACTGCAGCAATCAATACGATCGAAATCTTTGACACGGCGGATCACCCTCCTTTGGGGGCATTCTCATTATCCGCGTTCCAAAGCCACAATCGCAATATTTGCTGTATTGGCACGCAAAAGAACTGTGTCCCGATCAAAAATCAGCGTCCTGCCTGCTTCGATCGCAAGACAGCTCGCATGCGCCTTCTCCATCGTTTCGATCGTCTTCAAACCGATCACCGGAACATCGAAGCGCATATCCTGTTTCGGCTTCGCAATCTTCACCACCGTCAGGTCGCGATCAAACGTGGAAGCATCGCCTTCCGCCGCCATCGTCTTCATGATGCCGCCTGCGCGTTCAATAGCGGCATCCGTGCCCTCCATCGCTTCAACCGCGACACAGGCCTGGCTCGCAACGACAACTGTCTGCCCGATATCGTAGCCGCCGACAGCGCTCGCTACCTCGCGGCCATACACAATGTCCTTCTGTTCATGTTCTGAAGGCGCGCGCTCTGTCAGCACTCCCGCCTTGGCCAGCAGTGGCTCTAAATATGCCGTGGAAGAAATCAGCTCGATGCCTTCATCTCCCAGCACTTTGGCAACCGCGCCCAGCAGCATGTCTGTATTCTTGGTGCGCAGAGAAAGCAGCAGCTTCGCCAGCCGCCAGTCAGGGCGGATGCTCGAAAAAATCTGCTTGTGCTTTACCTGTCCCGCCATCACCGCGCGCGTCACGTTTTCTTTGTGAAACGTATCGATGAGCTTCGACAACTCGCCCAGTGAAAGCCAGCACACACGCACACCGGCATCAGCGGCTGCGCGTTCATCCATCTCCGGATCGGCTTCTTCCTTGATCGCAGCTACGACAACATCGAGTCCATGCGCGCGCGCCGCCTCCAGCAACAGGAAAGGGAAGCGGCCATTGCCGGCAATCAAGCCGAGCTTCTCGATCGATGTCACAGTTTTAGTCTCATTCTCATTCCATCTTTCAACTCTCATCGCAATTTCGGAAACAGCCTGAGATCGTATTCAGCTCTTATTGTTTCAATGATCCGAATTTTGTCTGCTGCTGGATGTTCTGGATTGAGCAAAACATTCCAGGTATTCGGCAAGATAGCTGAGGGCACACGCGCGAGAGCCGTGCGCCGTGAATCTAACCACCTGTCACCCAATTTCCTGGTGACGTTTTGAGAGCGCTCCCAATCCTCTTCGGTCATGATATTGATTGTTGCCACTTCGAGAGTGCCCGGAACTGTTACGTGTAGCAGGTCGTAATAGCTCGGCCAACTCTTCTCATTCAACTCCAGGTGAACAAGAGCCTCAATCAGCGCACCCGCAGGAGACTCAGCCAGATACACAATCGGCCTACCCGCCGTATGCCAGCGAGCTGAATAACGCAGACCGCCTTCACCAGCCAATGACTTGTATTTGCTGATGCGCCACAGGTCCATCAGGCGAACATGCCATATTCAATCTGACCGAGCATCTCCTCAACCATCCGTCCACCAAGCTCGGTGCGCAGCATCTGGATCGGCGTGCGCCCATCAAAGCGGCGCTTAGGTTCGTTCAACCAGTACAGCGCTTTTTCTTTATCTCCCAGAACACCTACCGCCTGGTCGAAGATGCGTATCAGCCGCGCGAATTTATCTGACTCGTCCGCAGTGAGGTGTTCTCTCCGGGCCTTGCGATGCTTGAGCGTTCGTGCCGGTATCACAACTTCGTAGATATCTCGAAATTGCATCCCTGAGGCGGCCACAAAGTTTGCAAGGGTTCCAATAGAGACACCAGACTCAACTGCCTCAAGATCAAGGCGCAGAGAAGCCATGAATGGAATTTTCTGTTCGGCTGCCGTCGATTGCGCCATGAGGACATTATGCCACAAACAAGTCGGCATTTTGACTCGAGAGGCCTACTTCAACACTCCGCGTTCAGACTTCTCCACAAACTCCACCAGGTACGCCACATCCTCCGTAGCAATGCCCTCGCTCTTCAGCTTCTCCAGCGCCTGCGAAGTATTCATCTTCGCCGTCATCAGGTAGCGGTACGCATGCTGAATAGCCCGCAGCCGTGTGCGATCGAAGCCGCGCCGCTCCAGACCCACTTTATTCAGCCCGTAAGCGCGTGTCTCGCGCTTCGCTGAAGTCAGCGAATAAGGCAACACATCCTGCGTGATGGTCGTCCCTCCGCCCGTATAAGAATATTTTCCGATCCGGCAGTACTGATGCACCTGGTTCATCGCACCCACGGTCGCATAGTCTTCGACGATCACATGTCCGGCCAGCGTAGCCGCATTCGCCAGAATGCAGGCATCGCCAACCATACTGTCGTGCCCGATATGCACATATGCCATGATGAGGCAGCCGCTGCCAACGCGTGTCGTGCCTCCGCCGCCAGTCGTCCCGCGGGAAATCGTTACGCTTTCGCGAATGACATTGTCATCGCCCAGCACAACGCGCGTCGGCTCGCCTTTGTATTTCAAATCCTGCGGCGCAATCCCCACGCAGGCAAAGGAATAAAACCTGTTCCGCGCTCCCGCCTTCAGATGTCCATCCAGCACGACATGCGAAACCAGCTCGCAATCCTCGCCCAACTCGACATCCGGCCCAACAGTGCAATATGGCCCAACAGCACACGACTCAGGAATCACCGCACCCGGCGCAACAATCGCCGTCGGATGAATACTCACTCGCCCGTCACCGCTGCCAGCACCGGCGATTCAGCAGGCGCCTCCTGCCGGCGCCGTGGAACGAGCTGGCACATGACCGTTCCCTCGCAGGCCAGCTTGCCTTCAACCGTCGCCAATCCTTCCAGACGCACCGCACGGGTCTTCCACTGCAGCACGTTGATCTCGATCCGCAACTGGTCCCCCGGCACTACCGGCCGCCGGAACTTGGCCCGCTCGATCCCCGTAAAAACCATCAGCTTGTCGTCGCGATCGGGAATCTCCGTCAACAGCAGCGCCCCGCCGGCCTGCGCCATCGCTTCAATCACGAGCACCCCCGGCATGATCGGGTAGTTCGGGAAATGCCCCTGAAAAAACGACTCATTGATCGACACATTCTTGATAGCAACAATCCGCTTCTTCCGCTCCATCTCGATCACGCGGTCAATCAGAAGAAACGGGTAACGGTGCGGCAAAATCGCCATGATGTCGGAAATGTCCATCACCTGGCGAGACTCCGGAGCGTGGGTTGAGTTCTCCATAATCTGCACGTGCGATTATAAAGGGGACTCCGCGTCCAGCGAAACGCTCCCTGCCGTTCGCCGGCCTCGCTGCAAATAAAGTTGTCATCCTGAGCGTAGCGCGTAGCGCGCAGTCGAAGGACCCGCACGAATGAAAATTCGCGCGCTGTACGCCTTGCGCAGCAAGGCCCGGTTTCTAGCAGAAGCACGAAAACGGGTGCCCCATCCTATCGCGCAGTATGCGATAGGATGGGAACCATAACCCTCAATCTCTCCAAACAGAAGAGGAGCAGCCCGAAAGCCGCTCCTCTCCAAGAAAAACCTACTCCATCTAGGGTTGCGGAGGCGGAGGCCCGCCAGCACCATCAGGTCCCGCCGGAGGACCATCCGGTCCACGCCGCCCTTCCCGGTCCCGCGAACCGCGCCCATACTCAAAGCCCTTTTCTTCGCGCATCGCCTTCAGCTTCGTCCACTGATCGGGAGTCAGCACCTGCCGGATCCCCAGCAGCATCCGCGCGTTGCCTTTTTCCAGCTCAGCCCGGGCCTGTGCAATGGCGTCAATCTGCGCCAGAATCTTTCCTTCATCCGGCTGCTCGGCTTCCATCAGCGGATGCATAATCGTTTCCTGCTTCTGTAACGCCGCGTTCAGATCGATCAGCTTCAGCCGATGCTGCTGCATGATGTCGTCCATCTTCTTCTGCTGATCGGCCGTCAATCCAATCTTCTCCGCCAGCTTCGGATCATCCCACCATCGCCCATGCATCCGCCCCTGGAAAGCCCGCTCCATCGGAGGCGGTCCCGGCCGCCAGTCCTGCGCCATGGCTCGCCCTTCGAGACCGAGCCCGCCAAGGCATGCGCCCAGCACCAGCGCCAAACCGAAAAACTTTTTAGTTTCTCCCATTCTTCTTCTCCATTTCCCCCGTTGTCTGATAGCTCATATAGTCCGCGTCCATATCCGCCAGCGGCTGCATCGAATCCGGCACCGCTTCAGACAGCTCGCTCGTTACCTGGTCCAGCAGCGCCGTATCCGCTTCGCGCTGCTGCAACAGCCGCATCTGCTGCGCATGCATCTGTGCCGCGTGGTCGCGATAGTAGCCCACCGCGGGCACCAGCGCCGCCACGCACAGCGCCATGGCAATCGCCCACTCCAGCATCACGCGCCGTTGGGCGGAGTGCTTCCGCTGCCGCGCCCGCTCCAGTTGCTGCATCACCGGCACCGGTTCGTCCTCGCGCCCGGCTACATGGTGCACCGCCGCGCGAAACTGGCTGATCGAATTCGCCAGTCCTTCCAGGTCGCGCTTCGTCGCCGCGTCGCACTCCGGATACATCTCCTGCACCTGCCGGTTTGTCGTCTCCCTGGTCATGGCTTGCCTCCCATGCTCTCCCGTACCGCAGCCAGCGCGCGGTAGAGATGCGTTTTCACCGTGCTTGGGTTCATTCCCGTCAACTCCGCAATCTCCCTCAACTCCATCTCTTCCACAAAACGCAGCACAAACACGCTGCGTTGCTTTGCTGGAAGCGCGCTCACCGCTTCCCACACATGTGCCACCTGTGTGCGCGCAATCAACTCCGCTTCCGGCGAGCTCCGCCCATCCGGAACCCAGTCGCTTACGTCCACCGGATCGAGCGCCGATTCCCGCGTCCTGGTCCAGAAGCGCATCCGCTTGCTCCGCAGGTAGTCGCGCACCAGGTTCATGGCAATCTTCATCAGCCATGTGCTCAGGCTGGAGTCGCCGCGAAAGTGCTCCCGCCCCATGTAGGCCTTCAGAAAGCAGTCCTGCGTCAGATTCTCCGCCGCATCGCGGTCCCGCAGCGACGCCAGCAGAAACCGGAAGACCCGCGGACGGTACAGCCGCACGACTTCATCGAAATCGGCAAGATCAAGCACCGCCTGCTCTCGCGCAGGGGCCGTCAGCTCACTCGCTGCTATTTGTTCCATGCAAAGGAATAGACGGTACTATCATGCGAATTGACTACACAAAAAAGGCTGCAGATTGGCTGTCATCCGGTAAAATGGCAGAAAGTCTCATATATCAATCGGATAGTTCGGAAATTTTTTGCCAATGGTTCGTTCGTTTTTCTGTAGTCTTTTCTGCTTAGTCTTTGCTCTTGTCGCCGGTTCCGTGGAAGCTCAATCGAAAGTAAGCGTGGACGGTCACGTCACACGTCTCGAGCCGCCTATCTCTTTCCGGCTGAATCAACAATTGGTCGTAACCACACCTTCGACTACGTTCGTAATCCCTTCTGACCCGAATGGGTCTCAGGAGGATATCAACTTTTCACTCGGTCTGATCTCCATTGGAAAGCGCATCGTTGTTCGAGGTGTTGAGGACCTGCAGACGCACACCATCACTGCAAGGCGAATCGAGGCTTTGGACGGCGGATCGCTAGCCCACCGCTCCGGACATGCTTGGGAAGACAGCGCTCCGGCGCTGACAAAAGACGGCAGTGGGTGGCGCGGGACCGTGTATGTGGACGGTTATGAAATCGCGGTCGATGCCAAAACAACCGTGCAGCTCGCACAGGGAATGACTGACCCGACTGTTTTCAGGCCGGATCTGCAGGTCGTTTATCAGGCCGAACGGCAGAACGATGGCAGCCTTCTTGCAAAATCAGTGAGTTTTGCGGTCGACGGGAATATTGCGGACGAAGAGCGATTCAGAGCCGACAGCGACTTCAAAATAGACTTGCCTGACTATGACAAGAAGCTGCCTGGCAAAGTCCACTTCTTCCTGCAGAGCTACCGCATTCTCCCCGATCGCCAGCTACAAGAGGCAATCAATGCATTCGGGCAGAATCTGGTTCCTGCCTGGCAGCGTAGACTTCCCGATTCCGATCCGGCAAAAATCCATTTCCGTTTTTTCGTTTTGGAAAAATCGAAGGCGCTTCAAAAAACACTCTCCAACGATTCGGGCACTGTGCTGATTCCTTCTCAGGTCATTACGAAACTTCAGAATGAAGCGCAGCTGGCCTGCCTGCTCTCTGCCGACATTGCCGTGGCGATTGAAAACGATATTTATCGCAGCCGTTCGCGTAAGCACACGCAGGAAGCGATTGATGTGGCTCTTATTCCTGGTCCCTTTGGCGGCGCAGGTCAAATGATCAACGACGGTGCATTTTCTGCAGGTTATTGGACACCGCTGATCGAACACGAATATCGGGTCGGCCTGCGCTACGTGATGGCCGCTGGATACGATCCGCGCGAAGCACCGTTTGCCTTGCAGCGTCTCGCCGCAAAGCATCCAGATGCGACCGCAGGAAAGTCTTTGCCCTCGTTGGGCAACTACATGGATGCCGAGCTTGGCTTTGACTACATGGGGATAGATTCTAAAACTCTCCACAAAGGCGAAGCGGAATATGCCGATCTTCTGACGCTGGCGTATGTAGCCGATGCAAAACTAAAAGTAGACAGCAAAACACCACTCGTAGGTAACTAGGCGGGTGCCCCATTCAAGCCTTCTTTTGGCTTGAGTGGGGTACTTTCAGCTCTCAATCAGACCAAAAATCCCCAAGTCCGAAGGGTTTTAGGCTAGAAGCACCGGGCTTCAGCCCGGTGAACAAGCGAGTTGAAAAGAAGGGGCTTCAGCCCCGGGCTTTCCTCACGTCATACGAAACAATTTCTTTCATCCGGGGTCTGAACCACCATAGAAGCGAACGAGGCCCCCATGAAAGACGGACTTCTAAGCTCTGAAGAAACTTTTTTCTATGTTTTCCTGAAAAAATCCGGTATCCTGAATGCAATTCTTCGTTACTCCCAATAGATTCGCAAGTCGGTTCCCGGCCCCGCTCGACCACGGAACGAAATCCATCCCAGTCAGGAAATCTTGCTAATAGTGAAACGCTCTATCCTTGCTCTGATGTTTTCGACTCTTCTAGTCGGAACGATCTGTTTTGCCCGCCATGAAACCTCTCGGGCAGAGGAGATCCCAAATCACAACCAGCACGCTGCGGATCTGAAAGCGGCTGCTCAAATCAAGCCTTTTTCCCAGGCCAACCCCGAGAAAGGCACTGCCTACCTGCGCGCCGTCACCGAGGCCGATCTGCTGTCTCTTCGTATGTGCCAGGATAGCCACAAGCTCTTCGTGAATGAACCTTCAGACGGACTCGTCGATGCGCAAGGCGCCGCCGAATGCGTCGTTCAGTTGCAATCCGCTCTGCGCGAGGTGCCCGAGACTCATCCCGCATACTCTGATATCCGCACAGAACTTGCCTGGTGGAACGGCAAACTTGAGGAACTGGATTCAGCCGACTATCGCCGACTGAATTCCTGAACTGGACGGGTGGCCCGTTCAAGCCTTCTTTTGGCTTGAGTGGGGCAGTTTTAGAGATAACTGGAGCGCGCCTGCTCCTCTAGGCCCAAAGGGCTTCCGGGTAGAAGCACCGGGCTTTACCCCGGTGAAAAAAGCGCCAGCCGAAAAGGGGCTTCAGCCCCGGTCACGATCAACGCACCCCTGGCGGCAACAGATAAAGCGTCATCGCAAATACCAGATACACCATCAACACAAACACTCCGACAAACCACGTGGATCGTCCGCTGCTGGTAACCAGCGCCGCAGCCATCGTTGCGATCAGCATCATCACAACGGCGCCCGGCCAGAACTGCAAGTCCATTGGCTGTGGCCCAAGAACATAGCTGAGCAGTATCAGTACCGGAGCAACAAACAGAGCGATCTGGGAGGCACTTCCCAGGGCGATGCCCACGCTCAGGTCCAGCCGGTTCTTACGCGCACCTGAAAACGCCGAGCCCATTTCCGCCGCGCCGCCCACCAGTGACACCACAATGAAGCCCACGAACGCTGGCGTCATGCCGAACGTCACCGCCGCCTGCTGCACCGACTCGACAAACACCTCGCTCACCAGTGCCACCAGCACCGTGACGAAGGCCAGCGTGCCCAGGGCCACGCCGAGAGGCAGCGGCGCTTCACCGCTCTCACCGGCGATTCCGCAACGGCGAACAACTCGCGGTGAGTCTTAAGTGAAAACAACAGCCCCAACCCGTATGTGATAAGGAGCAGCACCGACAGGGCCACGCTCAGTTTCTGCGTGAATGCCGCTCCCGCCGCCGAGTCTGCTTCTCTCACCGCCGACGGAATCAGAAGCGCTACGGTGGCCAGGAAAAGCAAGCCCGCCTGAAAGCGGGCGTTCACCCGGTTGTATTCCTGCAGATGATATTTCACTCCACCGAGTAGAAACGATGCTCCCAGCATGAAAAGCGTGTTGGCGACGATTGCGCCGGCGACGGAAGCTTTCACCAGCATGTACTGGCCGGAATGCAGGGCGGCGAGCGCGATGACCAGTTCGGTCAGGTTTCCCAGCGTGGCGTTCAGCAATCCGCCTACGGCATCGCCTGTCCGGTGCGAGACGGATTCGGTGGCAAGGCTCAGCAGAGCCGCAAGAGGTATGATCGCCAACACTGAGAGAATAAACAGCAGCGTGTGGGATTCGGGTTTGAGCCACGACAGGCGAACAATATCGGGACAAATGCCAGTCCCCACAGCAAGGGGTTCCCGACGATTTCCTTGAGCAAGTGCTTCATCAGTCACACAAAATTCAGTCGTCTACGCGCATCTGAGTACCGTATTTAATCGTTCGGCGTGGTGGCGGAACAACTGGCATTTCTTACAGTCCACATACTCCGTACGACCCTGTTCCATCAGCGGTTGCCCCATTCAAGCTATCTTTTGGCTTGAACGAATAGTTTTAGAGATTGCTGGAGCGCGCTAACCCTCCATGCCTGACAGAGCTTCCGGGTAGAAGCACCGCCGGTGAATAGCGCATGAAAAGAAAGTGTGCTACAGCCCCGGGCGGTGGAAAACTTTGTCAAGCCCCACAATCCAATAAGTCGCACGCCTTTAACAACTTATGGCTGCAGGGAATTACTCCCGAATTTGCTAAACTAAATAAAGAAGGCATGGCCCAAAGCCATGCCTTTTCTGTTTTCCCAGCGATAACTGACAGATCATCGCAGAAAACAGGCGTAACCCACGTAAATAGAGGAACTTACTGGAAAATATCACGAGATAATGCTAACCACCTGCTAAATCAGGAATTTAGCGAAAATGGGGGGAGGCGGTGCCCCATTCAAGCCTTCTTTTGGCTTGAGTGGGGTAGTTTACAAATGGTTGTGCGCCACGCTCTTCTCGCCCATGAACCAGTACTAAGGGACGGTAGTTGATCGGGGAATTCGCAAGCCGAAGTGATCGTCAATGCGATGGAAAGTTCCGGGTTCTCGCGAGTCACTCACCGTTGACAGCCCAGGACCATCCGCAGGAATAGGCCGGCGGCTGAAGATCAGCACCAGATTCTTATCATGGGTCACATCGCCCATCTGCCTGGTCAGCAGGGCGGCAAAGTCACTACCGCTGACAATGACCCCGTAGTCCCCGCGCTTTTCATGAGTCGAGAGCTGCTCCGCAATTTTCCGATCTTCACCGGGATGGTTGTAATACTTCTTCAGATTGGCAATGACGGCGGCGATGACCCGCTTGCGCTCCGCTGCGCCAAGGATCGGTTCAGGCGCAGATGCGTATGTTCCCTCCGTATTTGCCTCACTGGAGATAGCGAGGTCCCCTGCTGCTGCGGTCAACGCTTCTGGCGATGAGTTGCGGAACCGGTACGTGCCGCCGCGATAGAGCAGAAAACCGAATGCGCTCAGAGCAACCAGCGCAAATACTGTCGCGACAACGAAACTACCCGGCCGCGGCAGCTGGTCTTCCAGAATGTGGAATGCTGGAATTCCGGCTGGCGACTGCAAGTGAGCCGGAGCGAGGATGCCCGAATCACGGCGATGCTCGCGTGGCAGCGAGAACGCCAGATCCATGAGCAGATCGAACCAGAGGCGAAGCCTGGGAAGAAAACCTCGCTCGTCGCGCAGGCGATCATGAAAAAGCTGCATGGCGTCTTCGCCATACTCGCTGCGAAAATGTGCCGGATAAAGACGCAGAAGAAGAGCAAAGAGCTTCTCAGACATAGTCCCCCCGAAATATCTTGCGTTCGCGCGCAACACGCAGCAGATCGGCAATTCGTTCCGCCTCGGCACGAGCTACTTTGTGACCGGCAGCGGTCAACCGGTAATAGCGGCGACGTTCTTTGCCCGCCTGCGCGTCCTCGCGTTTGTCCACTTCCTCGATGAGATTTTCTTCGAGCAACGTCTGGATGGAACTGTAGAGTGTGCCCGGACCGAGCCGTACCCGGCCATCTGTTTGCTCCTCGACCTGCCGCATGATGGCGTAGCCATGCAGGTCTTCTCCCGCCAGAGCCAGAAGGATCTGAAATGCAGCCGAAGGTAAGGGGTCAAGCTTGCGTTTAGGCATGGTAGATCGATAATCGATATATCGATCTACGATCATACATCGATGAGGTTGCGGTGCAATACCTCTTGGGGGTACCGGAGTTTCCATATTTATAAAGAGGAGCGTGGGTGGCCCTCGATACGGGCGGGTGCCCCATTCAATCCCTCTTTGGCTTGAGTGGGCAGTTTTCCAGATGGTGTGGCGTGTCTACGCTTCCAAGCCTGATAGGGCTTTTAAGGTAGAAGCACCGGGCTTCAGCCCGGTGAACAGCAGTCAACAGAAGGGGGCTTCAGCCCGGTCACTTCTTGATCTTCGCCGTCGTGGCATCCACATCAAACGCATTCTGCGGAAGTGGCACGTTGTACGCGGCCTTGTAAATAAACCGCTGGTTCGTCATGTCGCCATTGTGGAAGCGCGTGATGGCAAACGGAGTCGGAATCCCATCGATGGTCTGGTAGTTGTCGTACTCCTCGGCATCTTCGTTCTTGTCTTTATAAATTGGATCGCGCCATTGATAGGTCCGTCGCAGCGGCAGGTGCGTCTGCGCGTCCATCTGGATCGTGATCGAGTCGTTCGTCGATGAGAGCAGAGTCACCTGGTCGGCAAGATGCCTCTCCGCCAGCGACTGACCGTCGAAAAGCAGAATAGTATTCGGGTCTTTCATCCAGACCTTCATCTCTGTCTCGATGGAATGATCGCGCCGGCGCAGAAATTCATCCCGCTGTTCCTTCGGTAGCTCGCGTTTGCCGCGATACGTAATCTCCCAGCCTTCATTGCCAAGAAAGATGTCGACGACGTCATGTTTCTTCGACAGCTCGATGCGATCCTTGTCCGGAAACACATGCCAGGAATAAAAATCCCCGATCGCCCCCGTAGGCTTGCCCTGATAAAACCCGGTCGTACGCCCCTCAATATAGGTGTTCTGCAGATTCAGCCAGCGTTCCCCGCCCAGCGCCTGCACCATGGCGTCCAGCGCCGCGCGGGCTTTCGCAGAATTGGCGTCCTGCGTGCTGTTCTGTGCTCTGGCTACGCTCAGGAAAAACCCGGCGCACAAAATCACCACGAAGATCGCTCTTAGGTATGCAAGGGCTTGAGCCCTCGCAATCAGGATCGAAGAAATCAGCGGGGCGTCAGCCCCTGAGGTCTTGTCTTTCATCGTCACCCAACCAGAACCGCGCCACCGTTCACATTCACAATCTCGCCGCTCATAAACCCTGCCAGCGGCGTGCAGAGAAACAGAATCGGTCCCGCAATCTCCCGCGGAGTCGCCACGCGCCCCAACGGAATCGTTGCGAAAATCTTTTTACTCGTCACCGGATCGCTCAACGCTGGAGCCGACATCTCCGTCGCCACCCATCCCGGAGCTACACAGTTCACATAGATGCCGTCGCCCGCCAACTCGCTCGAAAGACTCTTGGTAAGACTGATCACCGCGCCTTTCGTCACCGCGTAGTCGGCATGGAAGGCTTCGCCGCGTTGTCCCGCTGTAGAACTCACGAGGACAATATATCCCGCAGCCGAGCTATCCGTGAGATGCTTCTGTTTTTGCATCTGCGCCACCGCTGCCTGTGTCAGCCCAAATACGCTGTCCAGGTTCACACCCAGCGTCTGCCGCCACCGCGTATCCGGCATCGAGGCAATGGGCGTATCTTCAGCCGGCCAGATGCCGTGATTCACGATCAGACAATCGATCCGCCCAAAGGCCTCGACCGTCCTGGCAACCAGGGAACGGCCCTCCTCCGGCGATGAAAGTTCCTGCTCCAGCGCAACGCACTCCCGGCTGCCTCCGCATTCTGCAACCCGTGCCACCGCCTGCTGCCGGGCCGTCCGGTAACTGAACGCAACCTTCGCGCCCGCCTCGCGAAACAACCGGACACACTCCGCGCCGATGCCCCGTGAGCCCCCGGTGATCAGCGCAACTTTTCCTTCCAGCGACAACGCAACTCCACTCATATCTTGACGCTACTTGAGCCCGGTGCAGCAGGCAAGAAGGACTGGCAACCTTGGAAACCGGTTGCGCAGCGTTGCTGGAACTGACTATCATGTGCCTGCACGCCATGGACGGGCAGCGTCTCCGCTCCTCCCCCTTCAGCCCCTACTCGCTGCATACCTCAGATCCACGGCTACTCTGACAGGAGGAAAATTCTCATGACCACCGCAGCCCCAACTCCACGCCCGGTCGATCCCGACAAGCTCCACCAACTTCTTCATCAAGCCGTCGTCGATATGGGAGCGGCAATGCAATCGACCCTCATCGTCATCGGTGACCGCCTGGGACTCTACCGCGCCATGGCCGATTGCGCGCCCGTAAGCGCCGCAGAGCTTGCCCGTCGAACGAATACCAACGAGCGCTATGTGCGCGAGTGGCTCAACGCCCACGCCGCTGGCAAATACGTCGAATACGACCCGGCTACAGACACCTACTTCATGACCCCGGAGCAATCGTTCGCGCTTGCACAGGACGACACAGCCGTGCATCTCCCAGGTTTCTATCACATGCTCGCTTCCTGCATGAAAGATGAAGAAAAGCTGACCGACATCTTCCGGACGGGGAAAGGCTTTGGCTGGCACGAGCACGAAAAGGGGCTCTTTGAAGGCTGCGAGCGCTTCTTCCGCCCCAGCTATCTCGCCAACCTCACCACCAGCTGGATACCCGCGCTCGAGGGCGTGGAAGAAAAACTGAAAAGCGGCGCCCGCGTAGCCGATATCGGCTGCGGTCACGGCGCATCAACGCTCCTCATGGCGAAGACGTATCCTAACTCCGAGTTCCACGGCTTCGACTATCACGACGCCTCCATCGAGCAGGCAACGAAAAAGGCCGCCGCCGCCGGATGCGCGGATCGCGTGCACTTCGAGACCGCGCCCGCAAAGTCCTTCCCCGGAACGGACTATGACTTCGTCGCCTGCTTCGATTGTCTGCATGACATGGGCGATCCTGCCGGAGCTGCGGCGCATGTAGCCCAGGCTCTCGCCAGTAATGGAACGTGGATGATCGTCGAGCCCATTGCTGGCGACGATATCGTTTCCAACCTGAATCCGATTGGCCGCATTTATTACTCGGCCTCAACCATCTGCTGTGTGCCCGCATCGCGCGCGCAGGAGGTGGGTTTAGGACTGGGCGCACAGGCGGGAGAAAAACGCATCCGCGAAGTTGTCAGCGAAGGCGGCTTTACCCACTTCCGCCGCGCCGCGCAGACACCCTTCAATATGGTCTTTGAGGCTCGGGCCTAAAACGACTTCAACGAGCAAAACGAGCACTTGTCTCCACACAGGAAGAATTCCATGAGAGAGACGGATGTCATCCCGAGCACAGCGAAGGAGCTGTTTTTGACGTAATTTCGAACAGGAACGAAAAAGCCGATTCTTCGTTCGCTCTGAATGACAAATGTCTATAGGCATTTCCAACAGGCCCGGAGCCATGAATCTTTATCGTTTCTTGCTCTGTGAAGCCAGCAGCTTTTTTCTCTCGGCAATCAATTTCCGCCTTTGGGTAGCAGGCATGGCCAGAGCATCCTTCGTGCGCCTCGACAGCTTGGCAAACACTAACTCGTAAGCTCGTGTCAGCAGATCCTTCAGTTCCCGCTCCGGCAACGCATCCCATCGCTCCAGGCACACCCAATACGCACGCGCCAGGTATGGAGCAGGGATCACGCCCTCATTTTCAAGCAATTCGCTAAATCGATCGGCCCCGGCATGAAACGACAGTACGCGATCACCAGCGCCATCAAGATTCGCCAGCGCAAACATCTTGCCGCCAATTGCCTTGTCTCCGGCCCAGAAAACAAGGTTCGCTCCCCACTGCATCGTCTCCTCAACATGCGGCAGTTTCAGCAGAAACTCGCGTACCCGTTCAGCGTCCATAGGTTTCCATTATGGCTGACTAACTGACTCGCTTACGGCAAAGCCGCGCTGACCGCTGTTTAGCCAACCGCTTCGTAGCTTCTATACTGAGAGGAGCAATGGCAAATTTTCTTCCCGTAGATGAGCAATTAGATCTGCTCCAAAAAGGAGCGGCAGAAATCATCCGTGTGTCCGACCTGCGCGAGCGCCTGGAAAAGTCGCGGCAGACCGGCGTGCCTCTGCGCGTCAAAGCCGGATTCGACCCCACCGCCCCCGATCTGCACCTCGGCCACACCGTCCTCATGCGCAAGCTGAAGCACTTTCAGGACCTCGGCCATCAGGTCATCTTTCTGGTCGGCGATTTCACCTCGCTGATCGGCGACCCCACAGGCCGCTCCGTCACGCGCAAGCCGCTTACACGCGAGCAGATCGACCAGAACGCGAAGACATATACCGATCAGGTTTTCCGATCCTCGATCGTGAAAAGACTGAGGTCCGCTTCAACTCCGAGTGGCTCGACAAGCTGGGATTCGAAGGCATCATTCGTCTGGCAGCAAAGTTCACCGTCTCGCAAATGCTCGAGCGCGAGGAATTCCACAAGCGCTTCAAGGAAGAGCAACCCATCGCGCTGCATGAAATGCTCTATCCCCTCGTGCAGGGCTATGACTCGGTCGCTCTCGAATCCGATGTGGAATTGGGTGGCACCGATCAGAAGTTCAATCTTCTGCTGGACGCGAACTCCAGCGCGACTACGGCCAGCCACCGCAGATCGTCCTGATGACGCCGATTATCGAAGGCCTGGACGGCGTACAGAAAATGTCGAAGTCGCTCGGCAACGCCATCGGCATCCATGAGCCGCCGCAGGAGATGTACGGCAAGCTCATGTCCATCTCCGACGAGCTGATGTGGCGCTACTGGACGCTGCTGACCGATCTGCGCCAGTCCGAAATCGACAAGATGCAGGCAGACGCCGCCAGCGGGGCGCTGCATCCAATGGAGGCGAAGAAACTCCTGGCCAGAACCATTGTGACCGACTTCCATTCCGAAGCAGCAGCCAAAGAAGCTGACGAGAATTGGGCCCGCCTCTTTCAGCAAAAAGATACAACGGCAGTTACAGAAGAGTCGCACGTCGATCTTGCCACCATCGCAATCGGTGATTCGGCGCAGATTGAGCGGGCTTTGAGTGATCCTTCGCTCGAAATTCGCGTAAACGTCGCCAAGCTGCTCGTTGCGCTGGGAATGAAAGCATCGCGCACAGAAGCCGAAAAACAGGTAGCGGCTGGAGTGAACATCGACGGAGCAACTACAACCCAGAAATTTCTCGATCTGCCGAATCGCCCCGCGCGTATTCCCGTGCGGGTTGGCAAGAAAGCCAAAATCGCAGTCATCAGTTAGGCAAGAGAAAGAAATTCCCATCCTTCGCGCAGCGAAGGGTGGGAACCCGCAAAACTTACCCACATCTCTAAACTCCGCACTACTTGCTGAAATACCGCGGGTCCTTCCCATCAACCCACGGATCATATCCAGCCGCAAATCGCATCCGATCCGTCGTCGAAGGATGGCTGTGTGTCCACCACTCCACAAGCCTGTTCGGCGAAGGGTTATCCAGCCACATCTCGCCGAGCCGCTGGAAATCCTCCGCAGCCACTCGTTGCGGATCAGCCACCAGCCTGTGAATCACTTCCTGCCCATAGACATCGGCCTGGTGCTCAATCATCCGGCTGAAAGCATTCGCCATCGGCTCTGCGGAAAAACTCAACACCGTCATCACCAGCAGCACCAATCCCACAGTGCCCAGTCGTCCACCGAACGAATGCGCCACGCATCTCCGTTGCGCTCCACAAATCGTCGCAGTAGCTTGTGGGCAATCCAGTAAAAGAGAAAGATCAGCACAGCCGAGTAAATCAATCCTTTCAAAATATGGCGCAACACATAATGCCCTTGCTCATGCCCATAAATGAAGAGGATCTCGTCTGTCGAAGCCAGCTTAAGCGTGTTGTCCCATACAACGATGCGTTTCGACGCGCCAAAGCCCGTCACATACGCATTCACGCCTGTTGATTTCGCGCTCGCATCCATCACAAACATCCGCGACGGCGGAATATTGATCCCGCCGCGCGCCGCCACCTCTTCCAGACGCGCCACTAAAGCGGGATCGCTCCTTTCTAAAGGAGAGAAGTGATTGAACAGCGGATCGATGAGGACAGGCACAGCGAAGATACCCAGGATCTCCACCGGAAGTGTGAGCAACCAGAACCAAAGCCACCAGTGCCGCGATGAATGCCGCATCAGCGCATACAGACTGCTAAGCGCAAACGTACCGAACAGAACGATCAGCAGCGATGCCAGTCCCCAGTCGCCAAACCATCCAGGCCAATGCTGTACCGACAATCCGTAGTGCAGAGAAACTGCATGGGAAATCGCAACAGCGGGCAATCCAATCAGCGAAAGCACCGTGACCCAGAACGGAGCGACAAGAAATCCCTGCAGCCACACCTTCTGCGTCACTGACTCAGCCCATCTGCGAACACGCTCACCAAGCCCGCAACGCAGAAGAAGCCATAACGCCAGAACAGTCCACGCCACATCGCCGAAATGCAATGCTGCGTGCCAGCGGCTCAGACGGATGGCCTTTTCCAGCTTGTCCGCGGGGAGCGTATACGTGGCTGAAATAATTTTGCTCGTTTGCGCGTGGACGGCTGTTGAAGTGAGAGACATGTATACACATGCCTGCGCGCACAACCGGGGAATTCGCATCGCAAAAGTGCCCTCAGGATTTTCGCTGACTTACCGGTATGCTCGCCAAGTGCCGGCTCGCTGCCTCAATCAAGCCGAACGAGATATGCCTCGCCTTCCTCCGGCTTCAATTCCTTTGCAATCTCCACGGCGCGATCTTTATCGTCGTTCAACGGACGAATCCTAACCCAATGCCCAGTGGGCCCTGTAAATTCGATTACGTTCGCAGTGTGGTATTTGTGCTCCAGATGCTCTTCCAGCTTCATCGCTTCCTTCTCTTTTGAGAATGCGCCAATCTGCACACACCACCGTCCGCCCGCATCAATCGGTTTCGGTGCAGCGTATACATCGATGCGCACCTGCGCCGTTCCCGGCCGCCATACGCCGACCACTTTCGCAGAAGCGACCGAGAGATCGAGAACGCGGTCCGGCACAAACGGGCCCCGGTCTGTAATCCGCATCACCGCCGTCTGTCCCGTCTGCAGGTTGGTTACGCGAATTAGCGATCCCATCGGCAGCGTGCGATGCGCCGCCGACATCGCATTCTGATCGAATATCTGGCCGTTCGCGCCGCGGTGATTGTGGTACGGAGGCCCATACCAACTCGCCAGCCCTGTCTCTGTATAGATCGGTGAGTGTGCTGCGACAAAAGCTTCGTCGGTCGTTTCTTCCCCAGGCGCGGGAGTGCCGATCGCAGGTGGAACGGAAGATGGTGCCTGAGCTGTAGTCGGTGCTGGGGCGCGCATCACTGGTGGTGGCGGTGACGGCGTGTACGCCGTTTTTTGTTTATGTTCGCAGCCAAGAACCAGTGCCAGACCGCCAATCACTATACCGGCAACCAGCTTGCTTCCTATCCACGTCTGCGCCACTACTTGCGCTCCATATGATCGGCAAGCTTGCGCAGTTGTTCGGCTGCAATGCGCAGCGCTTCTGACGAATTCTGTCTCACCTTCGGCACCACCTCGTCATTCAGATAGTTAATGACCTTGCGCACTTCTTCTTCCACGCGCGGCGTTGCGTTGTTGAGATGCTCATCGACTTTGCGCCCGAACTCTTCAAAGGGATTGCTGCCCGCCATATATGCACTCCTGCTTAGTTTTAGTGTGCGTTCCACCATGTACAAGGTCAACAAGTCTCCTTTTGCGAGGTGCCTAAGCCGTTACCTGTGCAGTGTCATACATCCATATGTCTTTCAATGCCGTCAAATAAGATGATCGGTCTCACGTAACCCTCGAGGCTGCCAGGAGACCTCTTACTCAATGCACTTCAAATCCGTTTGGGCCATCGCGGGTTTTGTCGCCCTTGCGTTGGTTTCTGTTTCTGCCTTTGCGCAACAGAATTTCATGCTTGATGCCCCGAAACCCAGCGACCCGGCAAACAATACGCCCTCAGCTGTGGAGAAACGAAAATGGTCAGACATCGTCGAGCCGGGTGAAAAAATCCCGTCGCTTTCGGCAACGGACAAGCTTCTTTTTCCGGTGCACGAAGAACTGCGGCCTCCGAGCTGGTTCTCCACGTTTCTCTCCTCCGGGTGGGAGCACCTTCGAGACACTGACCCCAGATACGGGGTGGATTCGGGAGCTTACGGGCAGCGTCTTGGCGCAGCAGCGCTCCGCGACCTGAGCATGCGCACTTTTTCTGACGGTGTCCTGCCCGCTCTGTTGCATGAAGACCCCCGCTACTATCGCATGGCCACGGGTACGATCTGGCATCGCGGGGTGTATGCAGCGTCGCGGGTCTTCGTTGGCCAGCGCGACTCAGGCGCGTCAGGTTTCAATACTTCGGTGATCGTCGGTCACGGGATGGCCTCTGCCCTCACCATGGCTTACTATCCTGACAAAAGTTCGAATGCATCCGTGGTTTTCAGTACCTGGGGCTTCTCTCTGATTGGTGAGGCGGGCGGCAATCTATGGTCGGAATTCTGGCCCGACACGCGCGATAGATTTTTCCAGCGTCACCGCAATGACCAGTAGTCCTGGTCTGAAACGTTAGAAGCGGAAATTCCGCTGCGGTGCGTCCAATCAGATATGCAGTCTTTGCGCAGGCCGTTGCTTCGTCAGAAAAAATCCAAAAGCACGCACAGGTCTGCGCCTCCAAGCAGCGCCGTTATCCTGATACTGCTCTGCGGCACCTTGTTCTGCATCCCGGCAACGGCGCAGGAGCAGCTGCCGGATGCACCCGAGCCGGCGCTGGAACTCCTCGCAGCATCGGAGCCGGGCCAGAGCTTTCCGCCCGCTGCACCCGATCCGCCAAAATCCAGCATGAGCGCTCGCGCGCCATTTCCTTCATCGCAGCCCACCTGCCAGGACACGCAATCGAAGCCGTTGGCCACGCCGCAGATGAGCTGCGGTCCCGCATATAACCCATTTCAGAAATTCATCGACAATGCCGAGCCGCATCCGATGACACCCAGGCAAAAGGCCATCCTTGCCGGTAAAGATGTCATCGATCCATTTAACCTGCTGACCATCGGCGGCATCTCCGCCGTTGCTGTTGCCACGGATTCGCACTCTGCGTATGGGCCCGGGGTCGATGGCTGGGCGAAGCTCTCCGGTGTCACTCTTACACAAGACATGACCAACGAGTTCTTTGGCACATTCCTCATTCCAGCTATCACGCACCAGGACCCGCACTACCACCGTCTACCTAATGCATCCTACAAGCGGCGCATCCTGCACTGCATTTATCAGGTGGTTTGGACGCAGGGTGATAACGGCAAAGGCATGTTCAACTACGCGAATGTCGTTGGCGGTATTTTCGAGGAAGCGATCAGCGACGCCTACGTTCCCTACCGAGATACGGGCTGGGCCGCGGCCTCTGCCCGCTACGGCACCGCGCTGGCCACGGATCCCATCGGGAACTTCATCACGGAGTTCGTTCCCGATCTGGCCCGTCGCATCAACTTCCATGCGGTTTTGGTGCAGCGCATCATCAATCGCGTGGCCATTGAAGAAGGCCAGTGAGCAACGTGATAGACAGTTGATGCTCATTCTTCTGGCCGTACCAACCCTAGTGTGCAGATGCAAGATACTTCTTCATCGCCGTTGTCCCCGAACCGATGAGCAACTGCTGCCGAGCTGATGACATGCGGAATTCTGTCGTGCCATAACCGCCAACCGGCAGTCGGCAGATGCTCGACTCGTACTGCCGTATGACGCTCAGATCCGAGCTGCCGGTGAGTGTGTCGATCAGTTGCGTGACCCGGTCCGCCGCCCTCAACCGCGGCCGCACCGTATCGGATTTCTGGGCTCCCGGTACAGCAATCGCCTCGTCAAGGTACAGTCCAAGGTTGCCCGCGGCACCGGGATCAGTCTTCCCCATCACTGCAATCACCTCCGACGTCGACTCGGCAATCAGCCGCAGCGGAAAATTCGATAGCACGCCGCCATCCACGAAGATGTTCCCGGTCTTGTTTCTCTCCGTGATCTGGCCATCTGTGCCCAGCAAACGATAGGTGCCCCATTCCGGTTTCCAGATCATCTCCCGCCACACAAACGGGATACTCATCGACATGCGCACCGACTCGGCCACGGGAACACCGGGAGCCGTGCGCGCATTCAGCACAACCATCTCCTTGTCCGTCACATCGGTCGTCACGACAGAAACGTCCTTGCCTGTCTTGGCGGCGAAGTCGGCCCCGTTGATATCCGCGGCCATGCCCTTCTGCACCAGCTTTTCGCGGAACCATTTCAGCGCCGCGTCTCCGGCATAAAACCCGCCGCACTCGTTAAAGGAAAACAGCTCGCGATACAACTCAAGGTGCAGCAGCGCCTTGATGACCTTTTCTTCGACATTTTCAAAGAGCCCGGAGAAAGGGAACCCTGCGTTTTTCATCAGGGTCAGCGTTTCGCAGTCATCAATAATGTCCTTCGAAAAATCCGCCTCGGCCGGCGGATCCATAAACGTGGCAAATAGAGGTTTTCCCGTCGCGTCGGTCTTCGTGCACTCCGCCGTCAATTCTGCCGGGCCATAACCTGCCGCGGTAAGCATTGCCGTAATGGCTCCGGCCGAGGTTCCCACCAAGCGCCGGTGCTGGTGCCCTGCATCGGCAAACACCTGCAAGGCTCCGGCAAACGCCATCCCCTTGGCGCCGCCGCCTTCAAACACAAGATCATAAAGTGCCATATTTCTGCATTGCCTTTCCTTTGCTTGTTGTGAACTCAGGGGTGATACCGTTACATCGCGGGAGCTAAATTCAGAATCGTCGATAACAATACTCTTCTGCGACTGTGAGAGGCCGATAAAATTTCTCGTACCAAAAACCTGTTTATGCCAACAGACGCAGGATGCTATGGTAGGCAAACACTGCGGAGCTTGAATGTCTTTTCTTGGTTTGAGTGAATATCAAACGCTGTCACCCCTAGAACCTGAGCATCCCACAATACCCAAAAGTGCAACCCGGGCATTTCTTATGTCACTCGTACTTCCTGGCATTGGACAGGTCTATGCAAAACGCCAGACTGCTGGATGGGGGACATGTGCTTTCTTTACCTTGTTTTTTCTCGTGTCCATTGGTGCCCTGATACAAGGGAAAGTCGAAACAGCGGGGGCTTCGATCTTTTGCGCAATTTCGCTCTACATTTTTGGATTTCTCGATGCATACTTCGCTGCGCTGGAATACAACCAGGGGATTTCCTCGTATCTAATCGGTAGTAACCCTCGCATTGCCTGTGTTCTCAATTTCCTGACGAACGGAATCGGATATTTTTATCTCGGCGATCGGGGCAAAGGCCTTCTTATGTTTTTGGGCTTTGCCATCGTGCGTCAGATGTTTCTGCGAGCGACTGGTAATAGTCACTGGGTCAATAATCTGTGGATCATACTCCAGGCTGTGTTGGCATACGATGCTTATCGAGTAGCGCGCAAGCGGCTATTGGAAAGCTTTCCGCAACTGGCAAACCATAGCTGGCGGGCGGCAATCGAAGGCCAGCTGACACCTGCCGTTCCCATCTCCCTTGCGGTTTTTCTTGCATTGCCAGTGATCGGACTCATAGGCCTTGGCGGGTTTGCTCAAAATGCAACAGGCATCCAGCCAACAGCCGCCGACGTGCAATCGACCCCGCAAGGAATCGCATATACGGACAAGGATTTGGGACTCAAACTGCTATTATCGGATGGCTGGCAAATTTCGCAACCGGCAGAGGACATAATGATCAATGCGCACAAAATCGATGCGGATGGCGAATGCAAAATCTTATTGATAAGGCATTTCAGTTGGCACTCGCCAGAGAGTTTTCAGAAAGCGATGGAGCGTCAGATCACCGAAAAACCAGGCTTCAGTGTGTATGGGCATACGAACGGCACTTTAGGGAAACTGCCTGCAGCGTTGATGCGGGTAGGCGTGGGAACGCAGGTGACTGAGCAGATCACCACCACGAAAATAGGGAATTCCTCTCCCCGCTGCGGTAGCGTAATACTCGGCCCGTGTTGGGTTCGCATGAAAGTGCTCATGCGTGATGAAATATTCATCGCCCACTTTGCCGGGCTCAACAACGGTGCCCCCAGAACAGACCGTCCTCGTCCCCCACCGACACCGGAGACCACCAAAGAACGTGATAGACGACCTGCTGCGGATCCATCCGGTTGTAGGCCCGCTCGTCGGCGAAAACCCCCTTCAGTTCACCCAGTGTCTTAGCTCTCCTGGACCGGGAAACCGCTCATCCCGCCCCTTCCCCAATCCAGGCTTACAGCAGATCCAGCCTGCGCTATGGTCGGGACGGCAGTGGCCGCGGAGCTTTCTGGCGATATCTTCATAACTGGCCGCGATCTTACCCAACGATTTTGATCGTTTTAAAGTAGATCGAATGTAAATTGATTTCGTTTTGCTGTAATAGACCCATCTTCGACGTCCAAATGCGAAAGAACAGCCCGTCGAAGACGCGCTCCCCTATTTTTCTATCGCTTCCAGAAACATGCGACCTTTCCCCCGGAGTGCGTACCAAATGACTTATTTCTCATATTTCGCAAATGGCGTGCTTTTGTATATAAACAATGCGTTCATCATCGCTGCCGCAGGTCAGGACATGCACATCTCCGCTGTTACCCACGATTCGCAACAGGGCGCAGGGGCACGCTCCCCTATTTACGTCTTTTTTCTGGCAGTAATCGCCGCCATTTCCGGCTTTCTTTTCGGTTTCGATACCGCCGTCATCAACGGCGTTCTATTTTTCCTGCGCCGCCAGTTTGCCCTCTCCAATCTCCAGACCGAAATCGCCGCCGGCGCCCTCTTGCTCGGCTGCCTCTTCGGCGCGGCGGGTGCCAGCCTCATCGGCGACAGGATCGGCCGCCGCAAATCTCTTCTTTGCGCTGCGATTCTCTTCGCGGTCTCAACCGTAGGAGCAGCTCTTGCGAATTCCCTCCTCATCTTTTCGCTGGGCCGCTTCGCCGGTGGACTCGCCATCGGAATCTCCTCTGTCCTCACGCCCGTCTACATCGCCGAAGTGGCGCCCGCCCGCAGCCGCGGTCGCCTCGTCTCAATGAATCAGCTCGCCATCGTTGTTGGAATCCTCGGCGCCTACATCGTGAGTTGGGCGCTCGCCAAGCTTGGCGACGCCAGTTGGCGATGGATGCTCGGCGTCGCCGCCCTCCCCGCTATCGCCTTCTTCTTCGGCCTTCTCACCATCCCTGAAAGCCCGCGCTGGCTCATCAGCAACGGCGCGCGCGCGAAAGGAAAGCAGGTCCTCGACCGCATTTATGGCCCCGAAGAAGCCGAACTCCAGGTCCGGTTGGTCGAAGAAGCCGCCGCTGGCGAAGAAGGAACCTGGCGTGAAGTCTTCGCGCCTGCCATGCGCCGCCCACTCACCGTCGCGTTGGCTCTCGCCATCCTCTGCCAGATCACCGGAATCAACACCGTTCTCTACTACGGCTCCATCATCATCAGCGAGCATTTCCACGGAGCAACCACCGGCGCCGCGCTCATGGCCAACGTCGTCATCGGGTGCACGAATCTCATTGCCACGCTGATCGCCCTCCGCTGTCTCGATCGGTGGGGACGCCGCACGATGCTGCTGACCGGCTCCGCGGGAATGGCCGTCTCGCTCGCCCTCTTTGTTATCACCTACCGAATTCCTGCCCTACCGCCTCTCCTGATCCTCGCCTGCGTCATCAGCTATACGGGATCCTTCGCCTTTGCCATGGGTCCCTTGCCCTGGGTGGTGATTTCGGAGATCTTTCCCAACAAGATCCGTGGTCGCGCTGCCTCGATTGCCACTTCAACACTCTGGTCGGGAACACTCATTGTCACCCTCACTTTCCTCTCACTCGTGCATGCCCTCGGCGTCTCTGGTACTTTCGCGATCTATGCGATCCTCTGTGTTGTAAGCTTCGTGTTTATATGGAAAATGGTCCCCGAGACCAGGGGCAAGACATTGGAAGAGATCCAGCACGACTGGGAAAGGCTGACCCACGATAAAGCGCGGAAAGCGTAAGAAAATTTCCAAACCGGAGGACACATCCGAGGTTGTACAGAGAGGACAACAGCAGCGCTTCCATTTCATCCTCACCGGCTTGCAGGAAAACGGCTCCGTCGCCGTAGATGATCTCGGTGAAAGGCTCAGAGTTTCGGTCGTCACCATACGGCGCGATCTCGATCTGCTGCACCACACCCACGGCGGCGCCACCTCCATCGAGCCTCTCTTCTACGAGCCTTTCAAGAAAGAGCGCTCTTTCCAGAAGCTTGGTCATTCGCGTCTGATCTTGCCTGCTACGAGAGGTCAGCTCTTCACTTTTTGTCTAGGTGAAAAAGCGAACCTTTGACCAAGTATCGCTGGAAGTAAGGAACGGCCGCGCACTGTCGTCGTCCGTATCTTTACGGATCACGCCATTACCTTCAAAGCACATACAGATGTCTTCGCGACAAACTTTCTTTACGACATCGAGGGCCATGGGACCGGAGATGCCAGCGGGAGACATGATTGAATTGAGCCTGCCGGCGACGCGGTCCCCCAGCGGGGCAACTACATTAGCCGCCGTGAGGTTACCGTCTGAATCGAATTGAATGGCCACCATGCCGGTTCCATTCATGCAATCCTGGTCGGAGCTTGCGTTGATCCAGCCCTCATACATCGCGAGTTCCAGTACCTGGACACTGGTCTTCTTAATCGCTTTGGCGCCGAGCAGTTCATTTTCTATACCGGCAATGTAACCCGCCCGACCGCCCTCGTCATTGGCGTTATATTCCTGGGTGATGCGATCCTTGAGCTCCTGGCGTGTGTCTCCCTGCAAGTAGACGTTGATCGTGCTGGTGCGCAGTTCCGAGATCCAGTCGGCAACCGAACGACTGGTTGCAGCTTTGGAGGCGCGATCCACCTCGTCCCAGAGAGCGTCGATCATATCCACGATGGGACCCACGTCGACTTCTGTTGCGGCCTTGACCGCGGCAACGGCAGCCTTTTTTGCGGACTTGATGCCCGACTTAAAGGCGGTCCCGACAATGTCGGGCGTCGCTTCTTTCAGCGAAGCCGTCTGCATGGTGAGTTGAAAGGCGTCGAGTGCCGCGTTATAACCAGTCGCGATGCGGGTTTGGGCCTCAACGATCGCATCCACATAGTCGTTGATGGTTTGCGTGTCGGTCGCAATATCTGCTGCTCTGGTGTCGTCGTTCATGGGATCTCCTTGGTGCGTAATTCGGTAAGCAAAACTAATTGACGGATGGGGCGACAGTAGTGTCGGGTGGCGTGGTCGAAACGACTGTTCCTGGAGCGATAGCAAGATGAGGATCTTGACAAGGTGGAAGCTGCGGCAATGCTGAACAGAACCAGCCGATAATCTGCATGCCGTCGCAGGTGAGAAGGCCGGATTGGGTGTTGTAGGTTCGACCAGCAAGAGAGAATGGACCGAAGCCGGCCGCACCCTGGATAGCGTCGAGATCGCTTTGGGCCCAATTGGCTTGGATCTGGAGCTTGCGAATGAGGATAAATCCGGTTGGCAGGGCGGGTAATGGGCCTGTATCCAGAAGACCTGAACCATTCGAGATGGCAGACTGCGCGTAGCCGGGGACAAACCAGTTACGGAGGAGGAGAAATGCCTCCTCAATCCAGGGCCACTCGAGCGAGACCACGCAATACTCGAAGGTGATGAAAATGTCCGAACTGCTCACAGGCCGCGCTGTCGCGTTCACGCTCACGGCAGCTATCTCCTGCAGCGTGTGCAGCGTTGACATGCGGGGATTGCTATGGATCTGGTCGGTGCGGGCAGACAAGGTCGTGCGTTGCTGCAACGGCGCCATCGCTACCGCTAACGCAGGGCGTGCCATCATTGCCATTCGGGCCGGGGTTAGCGTGACACTCACAGACGAGCGTGGCAGCGGGGCGGCGACTTGGAGAACCAGTGGCGGCAGCGCGGTGGGTGCCTTGTCTGTGGGCTGAACATGCGGAGTGCCAATCACACTCCAGGTAAGGGGCTGCGTTTCCAGACGGGAGGGTGGATTGGGTGTGGGTGAAGGTGGCGCCGAGGTCGGCGAAGCAAGCTGCCCAAGGCGATAGAGGTTCCAGTTGGCTGCCTGTTCAGGCTCGAACCAGTTGACGGGACTGGCGACGATAGGGCGGAAGACGTCATTTGGAATGCCGGAGAGTGACTGCACCGTAATGTCGAATTTGCTGGCAGCACCTAGCTTCGCCGCACCGAGAGCCGTCATATCGTCGGCTGACTTTGGCATGGAGGCGTTGAGCATGAGGCCAAGCAGTCCGTCGATGGTCAGACTGGAGTGCATGACCGTGTCGTTTTGAAAGGTCAGTGCCTTATTTCCCAGGCCGGAGAGCCACTCAATCGCTAAAGGCGGACAGGCCGCTCCATTGATCTGGAACTCGGCTGGATTAATCGGAAATCCGAGTCGCTCAAATGCCAGGAACGACTGCGGCGATGACGCGGGATAGAGATGCTTGAAGAAGTCGTAGACCTGAAGCATCAGGTTCGAGGAATCGGCGGACATGAAAAACCTCGCATGAGAAAAACTCTTAGGTTAAGCCGAGTGACGGTATATGCGTCTCTCGGCCTTTGTGGCGTTGCACCGAAGTTACTTACCTCCGGCGGCGACGGGTTGGTTCGCTGAAGCAGCGGCGGCAGGTGCTTCCTTGCCGAACATCGGGTCATCCTCTGGAGCGGAGGGAGACACGATGTCGCAGAGCCAACCGAGGATCTGGGCTCCCGGAATTGTTAAAGTATTGTTTTCGAAATGTGCGTTGAAATTGGAGCTTGAGTTTCTGACCTCGAAGCTGGAGCCCTGACCGTGTGCCTCGCTCGAGGAATGAGCGGCGGTCCCTCCGAAAGAGATGAAGCCGAGGCTGAAGCCACCTGTTGCAGCCTGGTGACTGGCGCTTGCCTCGGAGTTCTGCTGCGAGCCACCGTAAGCCGTCATGAGGTCGCTGTGTGCACTTCCCCAATCGGTCGCCGTGATGGAGACATTGCGAACGACCAGCATGCGTTGAGGGACCATCGGCAGAAGCTGGTCACTGTTTTGGATCTGATCGGCGATCTTGCCTGTGCTGATGCTGTGCTTCTTGGCGCCTTTCAGATACCAGCCCTTCATCGCGAAGAGATCACCGACGAACCAGGGCCGTTGCACGGTGCAGAGGGCATAGCTCATCTTGATGTGGAGTCCCTTGGCATCGGTGTGACCAAAGCCTGATTGGGTTGAACCATGAGAACCATCCGAGCCCTGTTCTGAAGATGAGTGACTAGTACTGCCCCCCAATGCTGCGAAGCCGAGAAAGACACCGGCGCTTCCGCCGGCGCCCGAAGATTTGTTGAACCACGAGTAGCGACTGTCGCTTGCGGCGTGTGAGGTGCTGTAGCTGGAGTAACTGGAGGAGTCGACGCTGATCGTCTCCCATCCCTGGCAGGCATTCTTGTCGTCGCTGGCCCAGTCAGTCGGCAGAATCAGGCAATACGGTGACGAAGCAGGCACGGCACCGGCCAGTTGTAAATCCCAATCCTTATAGGCGGAGCGAGCAGCAGCAACCATGTGGGCCTGGTAAGGGTGACCGACCGAGGCAAGTGCGTCGAGCGCCGCTTCTATGGTTTCCGCTCCCCCTGAGATCAAGTTGTTCTTAGCCCGGGTCACCTGGTTTTGCAGAGGCTTGGACGCAACCGGCCAGATGGCCAGCTGGGCAGGATTCGACCGGGCAGCAGCGAAGGCAACGGCAAAGTTAGCCACGGCGGTTCCATAGGCATCGGTGTTATCCATGTAGGCTTGGTACATTGGCGTTGGATTAGTGGTAAAACTGCCATCTGGCGCGGGCATGAAGAGCGCTTTGTTTGCCTTGGCGATCGCGTTGAGCACACTCGGATCGTCGGCCTCGTTGGCATCGATCGGCTGCATCCCGGCCAGGATCGCCGTATAGGCAAATTGCAGGCTCTTGCCTTCGGGGTAGGTCTGATAGGTCTGGTCGTCGGTGACGGCGAGCAGCGTAGTGCACAACAAGGAGGTCTTCCAGGCAGCTGCCAGAGCCCGCGCTGCTTCGGGATCTGGGGGCGGCGGAGGGACGGCGGCGGAGGGATCACCCGAAGGTACAGCAGCGGGGGGAGGGGGCGTCTTCGAGGCCGTGAGGGGCCCCTGAGGAGTCCAAGGATCTATGTAATCGAGGGGATCGACGGGCATCCCGAGCGTCATCATGGAGTACACGCTTCCGCCCTTCAAGGGCTTGTCGTCAGAGCGCATCGGTTGGCTTTGTTTCACGCGATCGACGATTTGATCGAAGAGGTTAAGAATTGCTGCGCCGGGCTCATTGGTATCCATGAGAGTCTCCTAAGATTGTTTCGAGAATTTACAAGAACGGTTGAACAGAGTTAATGGAAACTATTGAGTGCCGTCGGTCCGAGACTTCAAGCTTCACAGAAGAAAGAAGACCTTACCTACTGCAGGTATGGCGCCCAATAAGTCGAGCAATCGTCAGGCGCCTTCTCGATATCGCCTTCACTCTTTAATGCGCGTACAAACGATAATTCCCGCCAACCTTTCGAAAGATAGTCGTATGATTCACACCAAGAGTCTGGACGAACTCTGCGATGAGCGCAGATGCAGGTGAAGTGACAATTCTGCTGAGAGCGATGAAGCGAGGTGACTCGGCTGCGGCAGAGAAGCTTCTGCCTCTGGTCTACAGAGAGTTGCATCGTCTGGCGAAGTCATACATGCGGCGAGAGCGCCCGGACCACACTTTGCAGCCGACGGCTCTGATCAATGAGGCATATCTTCGACTCGTTGGTGATGACACTGACTGGCAAAACCACGCTCACTTTATCGGCGTCGCCGCAAACGTCATGCGCCGTGTGTTAGTGGACCACGCTCGTGCCCACAATGCTGCGATGAGGGGCGGTGGGCTCCAGAGGGTCGAGCTTGAAGAGGGGATAGCTTTCTCAAGCGAACGCTCGAGTGAGGTGCTTGCGGTACATGAAGCCCTCAAAGAACTTGAGACTTTAAGCGCAAGGCAGGCAAAGGTCGTCGAATTACATTATTTCGCGGAATTGCCCTATGAGCAGATCGCGGCACTCCTGAAAGTTTCAGTGCGATCCGTACAGCGCGATTGGTCGTTGGCTAGAGAGTGGCTCTTCGAGAGAATCCGTTAATACATCATGCTTGGGTAAGGGAATCATGGAAAACATTCCCGAAAACGACGAGCGAGTAATGTCCATCGTGTCGATGGCTTTGCGGCAACCTCCCGCAAAACGTGAGTCGTATCTGCGTGTTGCGTGTGAGAACGATGAGAGCCTCTACTTCGAAACGGCTGAGGTGGTGAAGCGCGAAGAACGATTGGGGAGCTTTCTGGAACACTCGCCCATCCGCAACAGCGATCAACGGCGTCCATTTGAAATCGGGCAGGTCATCTCCGACCGTTACGAGATCATCCGGGAAATCGGTGAGGGAGGCATGGCAGTTGTCTACCTTGCCTTTGACAGAAAGCGCAATCAGCGAATTGCCGTCAAAGCCGCCAGGCTCGGCTTTCATCGCTTCCTGTCGCCGGAACTTGAAGGCGCGCTGAAGGTCCGCCACCCGAACGTGTGCCTGCTGAACCAAATCGAAGATGTTCAGACCAGCGACGGAATAACTGACTTTCTCACGATGGAATTACTTGAAGGCGAGACTTTGTCGGGCCGCCTTGCCACGGATGGCAAGCTCCCCACTGGCGAAGCTCTTGAAGTTGCCTGCCAGTTATGTGCGGGTCTGGCCGCAGCCCATAAGAGTGGAGTTCTTCATCGCGATTTTAAGTCCTCGAATATTATTCTGTGCTCAAGTCCGGACGGCATTCGCGCTGTGATCACGGATTTTGGGCTTGCATGTGGCATAGAGGAATCCGGTGAATTGGGTGGCACGCGGAGGTACATGGCGCCGGAACTGTCCCGGGGCGAAAAGACATCAAAGGCCTCCGATATCTATGCGCTCGGGGTAGTGCTGTATGAGATGGTCACTGGGCAGCCGCCCTTTGAGGATTCGGCAGATCGACTGACGACCATCCCTTCTGCTCCCAGTAAATTGACATCGGGTCTGCAATCGCAATGGGATCGCATGATCCTGCAATGTCTAAAACCGGCTCCTGCAGACCGTCCCACAGACGCCGCGTTAGTTCTTGCTGGTCTGAAAAAAAAGCCAGTACGGAAGCTACCCTGGCTTGTTCTCACTTTACTGGTATTAGCCATCGTGGCGCTTCCCCCGGTTCGCGGATGGTTACACGACTTTATTTGGCCGCCACCCAACGTTCGGTTGGCCGTGCTTCCTCTCGACGAGTCAAGCGATACCACAATCGCCGATAGCGGTGTGCTGCAGGATGTATCCGATCGCGTTGGGAAATTACGCAGCGGACGCCGCACCGTAGTCGTGATTCCCCCCTCTGAAGCTTTAAGCAACCGGGTTCAGACTCCGGAACAAGCCAAGAAAGTCCTGCACGCGACTCATGCTTTGATGACCACGGTCCGTCGCGACGGAGATGATTTCGTAGTCAAGGGATCAGTAATTGATCTGAACACACAGGTTCATATGCGGGATTTTTCCGGACGCTACTCGCGCGAAACCATCGGAACCATGCCGGCAGCGCTCACGGGCGCCCTCTCGCTTGCTTTACGCTTGCAAGGCACTCCTTCAGCAGAGGCTCTCTCTTCCGCTGCGACAGTGCCGTATGACCGAGGGCTGTACCTTCTGCGCAGAGATGACGAGAGCTTCGACGATGCGATTCCACTGTTCAAGGAAGCGGCTCACCTGGATCCTCTCTCACCCTTGCCATTGGCCGGACTAGCGGAAGCACAGGTCAAGAAATTTAAGGCAACAAAAGAACGCACGCACCTGGAGGAAGCACAACGTTCTTTGGCTGCGGCAGAGAGCCTCGGCCCCGATTCGGTGACAGTACGTATGATCGCGGGTTTGTTAAACCAAACAGCGGGTCAGTATGAAAAGGCTCTGCAGGACTATCGTCGAGTACAGGATCTTGAACCGCAGAACGTCGATGCCCTTCTTAATATCGCCAGCGTCTACAACGCTCTCGATATGAACAACGAAGCAATTACAGCTTACCGAAGGGCGATTGAGTTGGAGCCGGAATACTATGGGGCGCACCGGAAGCTGGGAGAGTTTTACTATTTTCGTTCGAACTATTCCGAAGCAGCGGAGCAGTTTCAACAGGCCATCAAGCGGGCGCCGGGACTATTCGATGCTTACAACGAACTTGCCGCGGCGCTGAGCGACCTTGGGCGAGACGATGAGGCAGAAAGAGCTCTGCTTGTGTCCATTAACCTGCGAGAGACAGCCGACGCCCGAAACAGCCTGGGAGCCATCCGCGCGTATCAAAAGCGAGATGAAGAAGCAGTCGAGCTCTATGAGCGCGCTATTACACTTGATCCGCACTGGTATGTGTACTGGCTCAACCTGGCGGATTCCAGCCGTAGATTGGGCCGTCTACACGAAGCCGCAGTCGCATATCGGAAAGGAATGGATCTCGCATTAGGTGAATTAAAGGAGGATCCGCACGACGGCTATACCCGCGCATTTGTTGCCTATTTTTCCGCCCGTCTGGGTGACCCGGCAAGGGCCGAGGATGAAATTAGTCAGGCAAAAGAATTATCGCCCAGCGACACCAAGGTAATTCGTCGTGCCGTACTGACCTATGAGGCTCTGGGCCAGCGAGATCAAGCGATCGATGCACTAAGGGATACCACTCCCGAGCTACTACGCGAGCTTGATCGACAACCGGACTTGGCGGATTTTCGCCAGGATTCGCGCTTTAAACAAGTAGTGGCTAAATCCGCAAAAGGAGATAACTGAGTGATGTCATCAGATTCTATATCCTCAACTTCTACGTCTAGGCATTTCGATATCAAAATAACTTTGCAGGATGGCAAGGATGCAGTGCCTGGAACCATTCCTGTAATGAAGGTCGGCGACACTGTCCGATATGTCAGCGATGATGGCAAAGTAACAATTGTGTTTCCTGATCGTTCTCCATTTCGACTGGGTAACGTGCCAATTACCACCGTGCAGGATGGAGAAACTTTGCCCTTGGTCGTCGACAGCATCGGCCCACCCGAAGCTCCATTTAGGTGTCAGTGCTTCCTCACGCTCCCAAATGGCGTGACAGTCGGTTGGAAGAGCGATCCCAGCCCCTCAGGTGGTGAACACCATGTAAAGAAACCATGAATGGTGAAGTGCTGTCAGCTACTGAAGACTGGGCTCGGTAACCACACCGGGTTGTCCGCTAGCCGATTTGCCGCTCGCGAAGGGTGTTTTAGTCAGAAGGCCATAGAAACCTGTCCAGGGAATCTCTATGGCCTAATTCCGTCAAAGCTGGAGGCGACGGGACGCCTTCGAGTCTCATTGCGGCGTCCCGCAACTTCGAAAATCTATTAGGATTGACACGAAACAGCCTCAGCATCTCAGTTTCTACAGGCATTCCTTTTCTCGGCCCTCCCAAACGTTTCCTTTCGAATAATAGCTGTCTGCAGCTAAATTTCTGCTGCAATGCGACCAAAGCTGAATGCCGTAAACCGGCCACCGAGATTCTTGTTGCGGCAATTTGGCGGGATTCCCTATCCTTTGCCGCCTTTCATATTGAGGGCATGGACCGGATTGCATGTCCAGGGTGTGATGTATGTCTCTATTAGTGCGATTGCGCAGTTTCTTTATTCCAGCAATTGTTGGGTTGATCCTCATCTCCGCGGCTGGATGGTATAACCTCTTTTGGCTTCCCTCTCAGCACAGGTATCTGGACGATCGCAATTTTCGCACCTTGAAAACACTTAGCGACCAGATCCGACTTAGCATCAATGCCTTCGACAAAATGATGGATAATGCCGCGGATTCCGGCATTACTAGCGAGATGCTACAGCCCTATCTCAATAACGTGGCGCCGCAGTTAGAAAAACCAGACGAGAGTGAAAGTAAAACAGCTGTTGGGGATGACTACAGTGATCCCCCCAAAATGGCGATTGCGGCGGATGAAGGGACACACTTCCTCTATCTGGCGTTTAAGCGCGACGCAAAGGCACGCTACGCTATCCGAACTGATCTGGACCGGCTTATCGACAAGCTCTCGCCACCTGCCATCCGTTGCCCATTCGATGCTCTGGTGATCGCGCAGAGCGACGGAACTGTCATCTATCAGAAGTCGCTGTCCGGGATTGTCATGGCACGAATCAATACGCTTGACGATGCATCCGGTGAAACGAAACCGGGAAAATCCGATCCGCAGATCACGCTGGACTCATTGTCGCAGTCAAGCCGGCTTGAGCAGGTCAGAATCGCAGGCGCTCGCTACCGCCTTTATGCCCAGCCGCTGCAACTCTCCTTCGCTCCGGCTGATCCCAGCGGAAAAGCCGCGCGAAGCGTATTTACCGGGGCTATTCCCAAGCCCTGGATTCTTTGTGGCCTGGTGCGCGCTGACCGCTTCCGCTCCGAGAGCCAGGCGATATCGTACACATACATATTGTGGCTCTCTGCCGTCATTCTGCTGGCAATTGCTTCCTACCCATTCTTAAGACTGCACGTATCCAGTCCTGCAGAAAGACTGCGGGCAAGTGACGTGATCGCCATCGCAGTCTCTACCTGCTTCGCAGCTGCAACCCTGACTTTCGTCCTCTTGGACTTGAACTTCTGGCAAAATCAGTTCAACTATTCAGCCTACGATCAAATGCGGAAGCTGGCCGCAGCCATCGACTCAAATTTTGAGAACGAAAAAAATAAGGCACTTGATCAGTTGCAGGGTTTCTACGCTGAGAATTCGCACAAGACGAATGCGTTGCGCGCAGCCCTGCATGAGGCGCAAACCCACACCGGCGAGCCTTTACAACTCACGCGAAGTGGGGCAGGGTGCGATCCACCCTGGGCGTGCAAAGTCGAACTCCGATCCGATTCTGATCCTGCCGTTGCTCGACTTCTGGAGAACTATCCCTACTTGCATTACGTCAACTGGAGCGACTATCAGGGAAAGCAGCGGGTGAAGTGGACTACCAGGAAAAGTGTTACTCCGTTTCTCAATCTCGATGATCCATCTGTCCCTTACTACCCGGCCATTAAGACGGCTTTTCAAAACCAGGGAAACTCCAACTCAGTTCCGACTGAGGGAATCGGCTCGCAATACTCCGCAAACACAGGGGACAACATCACCATCTTTTGGAGGCTGTTGGATGCCGACGGGAATCCGGCATCAGAAAAGGTAGACTCGACGGCTGCCAGGAAGTTGTTTTGCGCTTCTTTGGTGACGAAACCAATCTCCGTGTTTGATCCTGTATTGCCAGGAGGCTTTCAGTTTGCCGTTATCGGGCCCGATGGTACCGTGATCTTCCATTCCGACCATACCCGCAATCTTCGTGAGAACTTTTTTGCCGAAACTGATCAGAACCAGGACGTTCACTCCCGGGTTGCGATGCGTGCTGCTGGGTCCCTTGTAACCAACTACATGGGGAGGCCCAATCGGCTTTACATGCGGCCCATGAATGCCAACCAGAATGAGTTGTGGACCGTAGTTGTCTTTCGCGAACTGCATCCCGAGGAGACAATGAATCTCGAAATTCTAAGTCTGTCCTCGATCCTGTTTTTCCTTTATACCGGAGCACTTGCGTTCCTTCTGGGACTGGCACACTGGCTGCGGCGAGGCCGGGTAAGCGGGAGTTGGCTCTGGCCCGACTCGCGCAAGGCAGATGCATACCGTCTACTGGCTGTCATCAACATCGTCGTCGCATTACTGTTTTATTTCATTTCCGACCTGCCATCCTCTTTCGCAGTGCTTCCTTCTAGCGTTTTCATCCCTGTGGGCACAGTCATCCTCAATCTCGTAATGCTCAGCGGCCAGGATGATGGGCCAGGTTCTCTGGAAAAAAGGTCCGCAGCGACTTCTCCTCGGTGGCAGCTCGCATACGTTGGAACATGCACGGCGCTGCTGGCGATTGTTGCCGTCCTGCCATGCTTCTCCTTTTTCAAAGTGGCCTGCGACTTTGAACAGAAGCTCTTCGTTGAAAGCAGCCAGCTCAAACTAGCGCAAGATCTCGAACAAAGAGCCGAGCGTCTGCGAGCGCGCTATCAGGGCATCGAAATGGGGCGGTACGCACGCAAGCTACTGGCAACTCCCGAGGAGAAGACGACGCCGTACTTTTCATATCACGAGACGCTTGATACAACAATTAATTCAGCGCGGGCATACGATACAACACTTCAACGGAACGACTCCACCCATTGCAGTCTGACCAACGCGGTTAGTCGGGAAGATTGTGTGGAATTCCTCCTGATCTCATTGAGTCCGCTATACAACCAACTCGCTGCAGATACCCGTTACCTGGCCGAAGTCGGCTCATCGGGAATGTGGTCATGGTCTTCATCTTTATCTCCGGGCAAACTCGTCCTGACAAAACTAGAGCCCGGCCAGAAGGTCTTGAGGATTTCTTCTCCCGTTACGCCCCTTGCCATCCCATGGGCCAGCGGGCAGTGGTGGATGAGTGCGGCCCTGTTCATGGCTGCCCTTTTCTGGTTCGTACGCTCGACTCTCAGAAGAATGTTTCTTCTCGATCTCATCGAGCCTCTTGAAAGAAATCACCATTCTATCCAGTGTGATCCAAAAGGGCATCACTGTCTTTTTTCCAGACGGTCCAAAATCGAGAAACTGGTTCTGGTGCATTTGGCGCAGGAACAATTGGTGAATCCGAATTCTCGTCAGATAGTCCGCAAACTAATAAGTGAAGGGCATGTAGAGAAGAGAAGGGGATTATTGACGATTACAGATCCTTCCTTTGCGAACTTTCTCAAATGTGCGACTGCGCCGGAAACTATCCGGAACTGGGAGAGGCAGGAAGCCGGCGTTCGCTTCACTTCGCTGCGTACGTCGCTATTGGTCGTTGGCGTAGGTGTCGCCGCTTTTCTTATCTATACGCAGGGTGACGTTTTTAGCACATGGGTTACTTACATGACCGGACTAGCTGCTTCGCTCCCCGTGTTTCTGCGTCTGTTTGAAATATTTCATCATGGTGGCAGCACCGGAGGGTAATAATCCTTCGCAATATACAAGCTTGGGCCTGGGTTTGTGCGGGGTTCCGACCGTTTGACCCTCCGTACTCAATTTCTCAAAGGCCTTGTTTGGTCCGTCAGCGTTGCCAAGCTCAATGCTGCCTGTCTCAAGAATCATCCTGAATTTTATTCGACAGAAGGAGTGACTTATGGCACATGAAGATCAATTTACGGCAACTGGCCCAGCCTTTACGGGGGCAGGATTTCCGAGAGCGGCATTTTCTACTGGCAGGGGGGGGACGGACTCGACCTATGGAGTCAACGTTCAAGGCTCGGAATGTGGTGTCTACGGTGAGAGCCTTAGTACTCCCGAGAATGAGAGCCCAAGAACGGCATCCCAGGGAACCGGAGTCTATGGAAAAGGCGAAAATTATGGTGTTAAAGGTGAGGGCCGTAACGGCGGGATATTTGGCTGGGTATTGGATACAGGGTCGCCAGGGGTTCTTGGGTCAAGTTTCGTCGACGGACCTGGAGTTGCCGGATTTAGCCAGAGCGTACAGGAGTCTGATTTCTTAGGAACTGGAATCGGCGTGATCGGCGCCAGTAATCGGGGCACTGGAGTTGTCGGTCTGAGCCTAAAGAAGATCGATCTTCGCGATGTAAGTCAGGGCGGAGGGGCGATCGTCCCAAACCAGGATACAGAGGCGGATGGAGAGGGAACTGGGGTGCTGGGAGCTAGTCGCGATGGCTCCGGCATTAAAGGCCAGAGCATTGATGGAAGCGGCGTGATGGGTACAAGCCATAACGGGGCGGGCGCGTTCTTAACTAGCGAGTTTGGGGACGCCGTAGTTGGTATAACCGGTGGGCCAGGGAATGGAGTGCGGGGCACTGCCAACAGCGGCTCGGGCGTTCTAGGGGAATCGAATACCGGGATCGGCGTCAGCGGGAGCTCGACTACCACTTTCGGCGTCTTTGGCGATAGCGCGAAGCAATCCGGTGTCGTGGGCAGGAGTAGAGGCAACACTGCTCCCGGGGTCTTCGGCAATTGCCAGGATTTTACTGGTGTCGCGGGGAGAAGCACCACCGCGCCAGGTGTTTATGGGGAAAGCGTGAATCAAGCAGGGGTCCTGGGAAAGAGCACATCGTCGGCCGGCGTCTTCGGCTTTGGAGATGCCGCGTTCCAGGCTCCGTTTCCACCGGTTGGAGTCCTTGGCATCAACGATAAGAGCGTTGGTGTGTTGGGAAGCAGTTTGAAGGTGATCGGTGTTCTGGGGACCACCGATACAGGTCTTGGCGTGATCGGACAGGCCAACTCGGGCCTGGGTGTTCCACTCGACCACATCACGGACAATGGCATCGGCGTCACCGGCTTGGGGAATGCCGGCTTCGGTGTTGCCGGACTGAGCGCCGCCGGAACCGGGGTCTATGGCTCGAGCCGGACTGGTATGGCTGGGCATTTCAAAGGAACGGTCCTGATTGAGGGGGCCCTTACGGTTGTGGGCGGTAACAAGAGCGCAGCCGTACCGCATCCTGATGGCTCTCACCGGCAGCTCTACTGTATGGAAAGCCCGGAGAGTTGGTTCGAAGACTTCGGGGAGGAGCAATTGGTACAAGGAAAAGCTGAGGTGCAATTGGACCCCGGTTTCGCCGCCCTTGTCGAGATCGATGGTTACCACATCTTTCTAACCCCCTATGGGGAGTCCAACGGCATGTTCGTAGCAGAGCGTCATGAAACTGGTTTTAGAGTCTCTGAACAACAGGGAGGAAAAAGCAACGTGAGCTTCGCATACCGAGTAGTCGCAAAGCGCAAGGGCGTTACAGCGGCCAGATTAGCGAAGGTGACGCTGCCTGAGACTCTGAGGGGACACGCATTTCCCGATCTGGGGTTTAAGATAGGGTTGCCGGATTTTGAGCGACTGTCTGTGAATCCACTGGATCTTCCGGACGTCGAGCCTTATCAATGACTATTTCCAGCTGACGAGACTGGCCGCTCAAAGTGCAACAGCCGCTGTTGTGAGGGCCGTGCGGTTCCGGCTATCTGTTCTTCCCAGACCACGTGCAAACCGGTAATCTGTTCTGGATGAAGAAACGAGGACTGGCCGCCTGAGAATTTGCGGATCGAGTGGCTAAGTCAGGCTGGCTGCGGATTCAATCTGTCAACCGTGTGTTTGCTCTGTCACTTACTGGCAAACCGCACCTTCCAGAGTTACCAAAAGTTGGAGCCAGGTAAGCGACTTACCGGCTACGTTGTCGGACATGCGAATATCCCGAACACAAGTTGATCTGCACCTCTACTACCGCGAGTGTGATTTAAGCCGAGGAGTGGTCAAAAACACTCAGGATGAGGAGCCTAATGTCTTATTCACCGAGAATTAGAGTGGGCTGCCGGCGGGGGGGCGCATGTGGTAATGGGCTCACAGCATATATGGATTTGACGCGCGCCCGGTTCGTCCCTCACCCCCGAAATTTTGACTACAAGTTGAGCGTCACAATCGGTATGTATGATTGATGATGAAGTCTGGCCAGAAGACTCGTAATCGGAAATCATGCCAAATGCAGCTCGAGCCAATGATTCACCCTATTGTGAAGCACTCTTTGAAGCCACCATACTGCACGAGGAAAGGTTGGATTTCGATGAGTGTTCATCTCGTAAATCCCAGCGACAATTCATTTGGCACGGCCGTCATTACTCCCAGATGGCTGTTTGTCCTTGCGGCAGCGACACCGCAGTAAGCGGGAGATCCCATTCTTGTTGATGAGTCCCTGGAGCAGATTGTCCCCGAAAGCATCATGCCGGGAGATATTGTCGGCATTAGTGTACATACGGGCAACGCTCTACGCGGATACGAGGTCGGGCGGATGGCGCGGGAGCGTGGCGCGTGGGTGATCTATGGTGGCATTCACGCGACGCTGTTTCCCGAAGAAGTCTTCGAACGCGGTGATGCTCACGCCGTGGTGAAAGGCGATGGCGATATCGCCTGGGGCAAAGTCGTGACCGATTGTCTCGCAGGGCTGCCCGGCAGGATCTATGAAGGCGGACGGATTGAAGGCAGCCAGTTTCTGGCTGCGCGGTGGGATTTGATGCCGCGCGACAAGTACATGTGGGCCTCGGTGCAGACCATTCGCGGATGCCCAAAGCATTGCTCTTTTTGCAGCGTTTGGCGAACCGATGGGCAACAGCCCGCGGCAACGGCAGTACCAGAGCGTGATCGACGAAATCGTTCATCTGCGGCGAGCTTGGTTTCCGATTTATTGCTCTTGCCGATGACAACTTCTATCCAGTGACGTTGACCGATCTGCGCCTGGCCCGGGAGCAAAACAATATCGCAAAGCTTGAAGAGTTGACGGCCATCCGCAAGGAGCGTTTCCAGTTGATGGAAGAGTTGGCAAAGCTGCCGAAAGACATGGTGTTTTTCACCCAGATCACGATGGAGGCCGGCGAGGACGGAGAGTATCTGGACGCCATGCGAGAGGCCAATATCAAGGGCGCCCTGGTAGGCGTAGAGGCTGTAACACCGGAAGGACTTAAAGCGGTTTTCAAAGACTTCAACTATTCGGGCGAGGCGCTTGCGAAGCAGTTGCAGACATTCAAACAGCATGGCGTCCATGTGCTTGGCTCGTTCATCTTCGGCCTCCCGACAGATAAGCCGGCAACGTTCGATGCGACGGTAGAGATGGCGCTGAAGGCGGGCGTTACCTTTGCCCAGTTCGTGATGATGACGCCATTTCCGGGAACTGTGGATTTTGTGCGCTGGGAAAAAGAGCAGGCGAAACATCCCACGCTGGTGGGCGATGTGCCGATTACCCGGTACTGGCTGATCCCGACGGAGGTTCGTCCAAAAATGTTTACACCGCATCCGTCGATGAGCTCGGATGAAATTCGAGAGCGTACACAGAAGGTCTGGGACAGGTTTTATGACTGGAGCGCTATCTGGCAGAGGTCAGCCTGCACTCCGACTCTACGGGCCAGAATCGCCTTCATGTTCCTTTCCAAGCTCTACCGGCAGATGTATGCGGGGACTGGAATTTCGACCGATAGCGCCCGCAGGAAGAAGTCCAAGACGTTGGGCCCGATGGACCGCCAGGCAATGCAGGAAGCTATTCCAGGCAAAGCCAATGCCGGAGTTGCGGTCCCCAGTGTGGGAACTCGCGGCATCTACCTCACGTCGTCCCGCGTTTATGATGAACGAGCACCAGGAGGAGAGGGGGCCTTTCGTCGTCATCCCTGAGAGTTGAAGCCGCACAATGAAATAGACCCCTCGATTGTCGGAATCGACCGCAAAAAAGAAGTGGTTCGACCACTGCCCAGACGGTGTTTGTCATACCACCCTCGATGCTTATAAGTGTCGCGTTGCTTTCTCCCAATTGAAACAAGCGAGCGGAATGCTATTCAGGATGTTCGGGACTGATGACTGCGGTCTGTTCTAAAAATACCGAATAAAGTGCAGTTCGTTTTTGCAGTACACGAGTTCGTGTTGCGAGCGGAATTTTCATAGCGAACAATCAGTCACTTCGAGGGAATACTCCGGCTAGAACGAGCGCACAATGCATGGGATAGATCCTAGAGAGACTGGACAAGACATCGATTTAGTTGTTCAGTCTGTCGACGTATGTCTCTGTGGCATTCATAGTTGTTCTTCGTGATCATCCGTCAGCGAGATATCAAATGAGAATCACCGACCTAAAAAGGTAGAGTGATTCGGCACCCAGATTTCTCCAAGACAGAAAGTTAATGACCTCGGAGAATTGCGGCGACATCCGCGGCTAATTATTGATTAAATGGTGATCATAGACGGGATCGAACCGCCGCCGCTGGCCTTTTCAGGGCCGCCTAGCAAGCGAACTCAGCGGTCTGGAATCAGTGGATATCATTGAGCGACCCGCAAATAGTTCAGGACGAAGTGGCGTTAAATCCGATTTGCGCCTCTTTGCCGGAATCATTCTGAATCTGAGTCGGGCCGGTGAAGAGATTGCCGGTGACAATGGCGCGATTCACCTCTTTGCCTAACAGAACGTGCGGTTTGTTCTGGCGAAACTCACAGCCCTGGATCAGAATGCTGCCAGATTCAGCTTGAATCGCAGCTCTATCTCCTGCTTTCCCCCACTCCACAAACGTGCAATCGCTAAAGCCTACGGTGCCTTGACCGCTGATCCTGGCAATCTGGTTGCATGGCCCCCAGAAAGCGCTGTTGCAGATACGCACGACTCCTCTATTTGCCACTCCCACCTCAACCATCGTGGGATTGTCGCCATGAAATGAAGTGAATTCCCCATTTGTGATCAAAAGCCGTATGGAGCAGCCTGTTCGACAAGGTTCGCGCGATTGCAGTCGTCGGCGTCGATGCCCAGAAAATTTCCGTTGCACCCCCGGTCGATGTCTCTACAAATTTGTAACCGACATGGTAACCGAAAGAAAATGTGTTGAGCACATATTCCCAATCGGCGCGGCCAAAGATGAACGCCTCACCGTTCTGGGTCTGCCATTGGTAGACCCTGCTGTGGGAGCTCCACCATGGACTGAAGTGCACATTTTCGATGCGACCAATGTCATAGATAGCATCGACCCAGATGCCGCGGCGAAGAGGCTGCCCGGTGACGTTGCGTATATTGTGTCGCTCGTTCTGGCTTGCATCAATGCCTTGATATGGGTTCAACAACTCCACATCGAACACTGCAGGATTCTTGCCTCGCATAGCAATCGTCCAAGGGTATGGTATCGGAGCGTCGTCGGTCTTCTGTTCGGGATAGTAGATCGTCAACCCGCATATAGAGCTGTTGGTATTGAGAGTGAGAAACGGCTTTCCGGCTTCGTTGCCCCGGCCTGCATCGACAAAAAGCGCGGTTCCGTCGTCACCCGGCTTCGGCTGCCCTTTGTCCCTGAACCCATTGTGCGAGGGAACACAGGTGAAGGAACCGCGAAGCGTCACTCCGTCAGGAATAATGAGCTCCGTACGAAATAGATATCGCCCCGGGGGAGCGTAGGCTGTACCTCCGCCTGCTTTATAAACCGCATCCAGTGCGTGTCGGAAAGCCGCTGTATCATCAGTTGACGCGTCTCCGCGCGCGCCATGGCTTCTGACATCTGCGGCAATGGGCGCAGCTCTTTCTGCTTTGCCATCCGCATGCGCTGATCCAGGCATCTCAAGGAATGTTGCCATGCCTGCAGCCGCCCCCAGGGACAGGAGACGACGACGTGATGCTACCTTCTCGCCTTGCAATATTGTTTCGGCTTCATGATGAGAATTCATCTGTATCTCCAAATCTCTAGCCTTAGTCTGCGTAATTTTATTTTTACTTTAGACGATTCGGCCCGGATGCATTTCGTCAGCTTGAAACCGCACCTGATCAAGCACATATAACCCTATGGGGCGATAAAGGGGTTCTGGCAACGTTAGAAGTCTGCTTTACTGTTGGGAGACCTAGCACTGGAATCAGTAGTTTAGAATTTATGAATCGCTTTAACGGTAGTTACCGAGAAGAACATAACCAGAGCCATTTTTCTTTTGCTGGCAAACAGCGTTATTTCCTCAGGGAATGTGCAGGCCACAATATATTTGTGGCCGGAGAAAGAGAAGATAAGTTCCGTCAACGCTTACCTGAACTCTCCGCTGCCGTCCAGCGCGGAAGCTGCACGGAGACATGGAGTGTTAGAATTGCGTTTCGCTGAATTCCACTATGTCTCAAGCCCATCAGAATGAAGCCAGAACGATAGAATTAGCGAAAATCGCTGGGACCGAGCAAGATATTGCCCTCATCCAGCAGCATGTAAAGGAAGTCGTCGAAGGGGCCGCATTCAAGGGAAGCCATCGAAGCGGACAATTTCTTAAATACATCGTCGACCAGGCGATCGCCGGTCATTTCGAATCCTTGAAAGAACGCGTCATCGGAGTAGAGTTGTTTGGCCGTACTCCTTCCTATGACACGGGCGATGACGCTATTGTGCGTGTAACAGCGAGCGATGTGCGCAAGCGCCTTCTACAGCATTACGGCCGATATGGCTCGATTTCGCAGTTCCGCATCAGCCTGCCGCTGGGATCGTACATCCCTGAAATATGGCGCGATACACCGCCTGCAGCCGGTCCGCCACATCCGGAAGCCGCACATGAAGCCCAACATCCGCATTCCGAAGCAGTAACACATACGAATGGCCACATTGCTTCTTCGGAAACAGCTCTGGTTCCTCTCGTAACCATTGCCGACCTGAATCAGAAGAAGCGCCGGCGATGGCTCGCTGCGTGCATGGTTCTCACAATTGCTAACGTAGCGCTGTGGGGCATCCTCTGGAATCACTTTGCTCGCAAGAGAAACGAAGCGTCTTCCACGCTTCCATGGTCCGTGCTTTTCAATTCTCCGCACGCCTTGCAGCTCATCACCAGCGATCCGGATATCGGCGAAATACAGGGATATACCGACCAGCCGATCTCTGTGTCCGACTACGCCAACCACAATTACATTCCGAATCCAGACAAGTTGACGCCGGCCATATCTCAGCTTTGCCAGATCCTGCTCCGTGGAAATAAAGCTTCGTTGGTGGATACACCGATTGCCGTCAGCATCGCGGAACTCGCACAAGCCAATTCGAAGAAAATTGAAGTCCATCCCGCCCGAAGCGTACAGCTTCCGAACCTGCAGACCGATGATAATTTCGTCCTTCTCGGGAGTCCGCGCTCGAATCCATGGAGCACTTTTTTTAGCGATCAGCTCAATTTCCGCTTTGTCTATGACAAGAATTCCGGACAGGAAATCATTCGCAATCTACATCCGCGACCGCATGAGCAGACTCAATATGTACCGACAGCTCTTGGATGGGCCACCGGCCAGTCGTACGCTATCGTCGCTCTGGTTCGCAATCCAGATCAGAATGGGCAGGTGCTTCTGCTTGGGGGAGCCAATGCTGAAGGCACGGAAGCCGCGAGCAAGCTTGTCACCGACTTTCCTCGCCTGACAGCCGCGCTTAAAGACTGCGGTATTCCTCCCGGTGGCCCGCTACAGCACTTTGAACTGCTCTTGCGCTTGAGCATGATGACGGGGTTTCCTACCAATGTCAACGTCGAAGCTTGCCACATTTTGCCCGGTAGTTCCGCCCATTAGGGTGATGCGGCTTTATATGCGACGTTTCTGATTCTCTCCTTTCCTGCGGGCCTCGCCCGTAAATACTACACGCGCTGGAGAATTGGGATTGGTTACAACAGGTATCTACCGTTACGCCCGGCAACGGTCTGTTTTGTCTAATTTTTCATATAGATACAGCAATGTTACAAGTCCTGTCTAACGTTGCGTCAACCGCATGCCGTCTCATAGATTGGGAAAGAAGTAAGAGCGAATATCGTATGGTTTGCGCCGCGATATTGGCATGCAAAAGCGCCTGACATGGGCAACGCCATGAGGCGACGAAACAGGAGACTCCAAATTGATTTCCAGAAGAGGTTTTCTTGCGAGCAGTTTGGCTCTCGCTTTGCATGGCCTCAAAAAGCTTCGCGGCGCTTCGCACCATGCGGTACTCCAACAGCCTCCCCATCCCTTCCCTGAAGGTGTTGCGCGCTTTGTAAAGATCGCGATTGGAACCGGCGGCCACGGACACACCTACCCGGGTGCAACGGTTCCGTTCGGCATGGTCCAGCTCAGTCCGGACACTAATAACCAGGGATGGGACTGGTGCTCCGGATACCACTATTCCGATAACTCCATCATGGGCTTCAGCCATACGCACCTGAGCGGAACCGGTATCGGAGACATGCTCGATGTTCTTCTGATGCCCTGTACGGGGACGGTGAAAACGATTCCCGGCAGCCGTGAAAATCCCGATGCGGGTTACCGTTCTCGCTTCTCCCATGGCGATGAAGTTGCCGTGCCCGGATATTATTCCGTACTTCTGCGCGATTATCGGATTCGCGCCGAATTAAGTGCGACCGCCAGGCGCCGGCATTCACCGATATACCTTCCCGGCGAGCGACAGTGGTCACTTTATTCTCGATCTGGATCACGGCTACGCCACCGGTCCCGACAGCGTTCTTTGGGCGAACGTAAAATTTGTAGGCAACGATACGATCATTGGCGGACGCAGCACAGCACGATGGGCCAAAGGACGTGAAATTTATTTTGCTATGAAGTTTTCCCGGCCATTCGACAGGGTTGAGGTGCAAGTGGACGGCAGGAATCTGCAGGGTCTCCACGAGGAAGCCAAAGGAAAATCTCTCAAATGCGTACTCCACTATGCGACAAAAGCCCCGGAAATGATACTGGTCAAGACTGGGATCTCAGGTGTAAGCGCAGAAGGCGCACTACGCAACCTTGAGGCGGAGATTCCCGGATGGGACTTTGACGAGGTGAGTGCTCAGGCTCTTCATCAATGGGACCAGACACTGTCGAAAATTAAAGTCGAGGGCGGAACGCAAAAGCAGCGAGAGATCTTCTACACCGCTCTCTATCATTCCATGCTGGCTCCCACGCTTTTTGACGATGTAGACGGCAGCTACCGTGGCATGGACGACGCAGTACACCAGCTTCTACCGGGCGCCCACAATTACAGCACCTTCTCGCTTTGGGATACCTACCGCGCCGCACAACCGCTGCTTACACTCGTCCAGCCAGAGCGTGTGCCTGATCTTGTAAATTGTCTGATTCGCATGGCACATGAAAGCCCTGTAGGCATGCCGGTGTGGCCGCTGCAGGCGAAAGAAACCGAATGCATGTCCGGCTACCACTCCGCGGTAGTGATAGCTGAGGCTCTCCAAAAGGGCTTGCCTGGAATCGATATTCCTGGCGCCTATGCTGCAATGAAAAAACAGGCGCTGACAACGACTACAAGGGCCTTCCTCTATATCGAAAGCATGGCTACATCCCCTGTGACCGCAAGCCGAATCCATTGGCAAAAGCATGGATTATGCCTATGATGATTGGGCTGCAGCCCATGTAGCCCGCATCGCGGGCGAGCGAGAAGGGATGTAGCTTTTTTTCAGCGCTGCGCAGTGCTACCGCAATATCATACGACAAGAAAACAGGCTTCGTCCGCCCCACGCTTGCCACGGGCAAATGGGCAGAACCGTTTGCGCCCAACGAGATGGGCTACTCAAGGAGTGGCGCGATTTCACTGAATCGAATGCCTGGCAGTCGACCTTTCCGTGCAGCACGATCCTAAGGGTTTGGCCGATCTCCTCGGCGGCCGCGAATGCTTCTGGCAAAACTGGACGGCATCTTCCACGCCCGTTTGTCTGCCTGCCGATGCGCCGCCAGTGACATTGCAGGACTCGTTGGACAATATGCGCACGGAAACGAACCCAGTCATCACATCGCCTATCTTTATGTGTATGTCTGGCGCTCCCTACAAGACGCAGAACGCGTCCGCAGCCTGATGGAAACGATGTATGACAACAAGCCTGATGGACTCGCCGGAAACGAAGATTGCGGCCAGATGTCAGCCTGGTACGTCATGAGCGCGCATGGGCTTCTATGCGGTTGATCCAGTGAGCGCCAATTACGTTTTCGGCACGCCATTGTTCGACAAGATAACCATCGATATGGGAAAAAATCGTCAATTTATCCTTGAGGCGAAACGAGTTTCGGCAAACAGTCAATATATCGACTCTGTGAAATTCAACGGCGAATCGTATACCCGGCTCTGGTTCAGCCACTCTTCCATCGCGCAAGGCGGCCATATCATGTGTCAGCTATCGGACCGGCCTAATGAAAGCCTCGGCTCCAAAGCCGAGGCTTTCCCACCGTCTATGACCGCATAAGTTGAGAGATGATGGAAAGACGACGCTTTTTGATTTCTGCTCTTACTTTGTCGCTGCATCGCTGGCGAACAAGGCACCGGGATTGTCGCTGGGCGCGCATAAGGCTTCGCACCGCCGTAATTACAACTTTCATCGAACGATTTCAAGAGAGGTGCTCGACAACTATCTCTCCCGATCGATCTCAATGGAAGGCCTGCTGAATGGTCGAGGCGATCTGACGGACGACATTCGCATGCTGGCGAGCACTGGAGCGAAATATATTGGCCGCAGCATCTGCTTATGGGGCAAGGAAGCTGATCTCTTGAGCAACCTTGAACGGGCGCGACGACAGCTGCCGCAAGTGCACGCCGCCGATCCAGAAATGGTGCTTGAGGCGTGCATCTTTGAAATCGTTACAACCCAGGTGGAACAGGTGCCCGTGCCGGACTGGGCATTTGCTGCGCTGGGGCAGCCGGTCGAGAAGCGAAACTTCCGCTATGCGGACATCGCTTATGCGCAAGGACCGCGCAAAGATCAGTGGGGCGTTGGCTCGTCCGTACCCGACGTGAGCCGCCCGGAAACCAAGCTGTGGTTTTACTTTCTGGCGCAATCTTATATCGACCTCGGGGTTGAGGGGATCCATTTCGGACAGGTCGAGATCATGAACGGCAACGACCCTGACCTCGCCCACTGGGAACAGGTCTTCACCCTGGTGCGCGGCTATGCAGCGAAACATGCGCGCCGACGCATGGTGCTCTGCAACGCCCACGTGCCCAGCGGTGGTCTGGTGCGCAACGGCAAACTGCTGCTCGATTTCCACGCTTTCCCGCTGCGAATTATGGAAACGCCCGATCAGCTCGAGAAGGCAATCCTGAAGGTTGGCTTTTCCGATGGCATTTATGGACGAAGCAAAGGCGGCGTCACTTATAGCGGCTGGTTCTGCAGCATCTTCCTTATCTGGTGGAGTTAGACAACTGGGGCGTCAGTAAGCATCCAGGGCAACCGCGGCAAGGGGACAACTGGGTCTGGGGCTACGATGAAATTACCATGGTTTGCGCACCAAAACAAACAGTATCGTAGCGATTGGCTGCACTATGCCTGGAACTGGGTGAGGAAAACAGATCCTAACGGCTACCTGGAAATGCCGGGTAGCCGGACGATGCGCTCGCCGCTCGATCATCGCACCTGGTATTACGCCAATGTCCCCAGCGGAACCGTACCGGATGGTCTTGGAGATGAAGTGGCGATTCGCGCCATCTGGTCGGCTGACCAATCGTAGAGTTCATTTGATTCGATGACGCGATTCATGGACGAACCGCGCGGCATCGAAAAGGCATCCTCATCCGACATTGTGATCCGTCTTTGCTCATCGGCCCCTCAGTTATGCTGCCTGCGTGCTGGGGTGGCTACCGTTACGAGTGTCACGCCCGAAACTGTCCAGCTATATCAAAGAGATACGGCGTAGTTAAGAACCGTCTCTAACCTTGCCGAAGCCTCTTCCCACTGCCTTACAGTGATTCGCGGAATGAAAAGCAGGAGACCGAATCACCGCTTTGATTCGATCCGGCAACAGGGTAGCCATTTGTTTTTGGTCACAAATCCGCTCCCTACCGCCTATTGCTGCACTTTGTAAGAACCTACGGAGGTCAGGATGACACAACAGAAGAACTTGGCTTAAGCGCTTTCAATTGAGTCTGTGCTCATTACGTTATGCTGCGCGAGTGTGTTGTGCTTTGCACAAAGCGATCGCGGCAGTGTGTCAGGAATTGTCACCGATCCGTCTGGCGCCGGAGTCACGGGAGCCAAGGTAACCATCACCAATACCGCGATGGGCACGCAGAGCTCCACTGTCACGACTGGCGCGGGAAACTATACCGTCCCGCAGTTAGCCTGCGGGCGACTATTCAGTTACGGCAGTTGCACCCGGCTTTACCACGCTGGTCCGCAACGGAATCACGGTCTTGGTTGGACAGACAGCAACGTATCGACCTGAAACTGGGTGTTGGGCAAGGCACGACGACGGTTACGGTAACTGCGGATGCTCCTCTGCTCCAAACCGATAGCGCACAGAACAATATCCAAGTCTCCACGAAAGACATGAATGAGCTTCCGTTCAACGTCACCGGCATCGGATCTGTGCGCGACCCGATGAGTTTTGCCGCGTTGGTGCCGGGAACCATCGTGGGCGGCTGGAACGATATCCACATCAGCGGCTCGCCGGCAACGACGTACCGCGTCTTTATGGACGGCCTGGACGACACCTCGGCGGTCAAGGGCGCCATCTCCGATGAAAACCAGCCCTCGGTCGAATCGCTCGCCTCACAATCCCTGCTGGTGAACAACTATTCGGCGAAATTTGGCCAGTCCGGCGGCGGAATCTTCAACTACACCTCGAAATCCGGCACCAACAGGCTGCACGGGACGGCCTTCAACTACCTTGAGAATGAGGATCTGGACGCCGGACAGCCCTTCAACTACACCCCAAGCGGCCAGAAGTATAACCCCGTGCAGCGGCAGCTTGATTTTGGCGGCTCTTTAGGCGGACCGGTGGTGATTCCTCACCTCTACAACGGCCACAACAAGACCTTCTTCTTCTTCGCTTACGAGGAGTACCACAACACGCAAACCCTCAACCAGGGAACCATTACGGTTCCCACGACAGCCTATCGCAATGGCGATCTGAGCTCTCTCCTGCTTGGTCCCATTGTGGATTCCAATGGAGCGCCGGTTCTGGATTGCCTGGGCCGGCAAATGATCAATGGCGCAGTTTACAACCCGAAGACGACCAATAGCAACCTGCCCGGATGGCTCAACCGAAACGGTCCGGAATCCGTTCCCGAACAACTTCATCGGCGCGCCCAGCACCTGGGATCCGGTGGCGCAGAAGGTTCTTACCTTACATGCCCACTCCATCGGGGCCGACTGCCAACGCGCTGACCAACAACTACCCCAATTTGCAGCCGAACAACAAGTACCAATACCTGACGAGCATCAAGATCGATCACTCGATCGGTCAGAAGTGGCACTTCTCGGGTTATTACATCGCCGAGTATTCGAACAAAGACAATGCGGCTGACGGCATTAACGGCGCGGCAGCCCAGACCCGCTGGAACACAACGCCCGCCCCGCAGATGTATCTCAATGCGGACTATACGGCCACGCCGAATCTTGTGCTCCACGCCGGATTCGACTTTACGCGCCACGACGCCCTGCAGAATTCGGCGGTGCAGGACTTCAAGGCATCGACTCTTGGGTTGAACACGGCGGCAAATATGCCAGGCGGCGCTGCGAACACTTTCCCGATCTTCAACGGGCTCACCGTCAACCGTCAGGGCGTTCCTCAACTGGGAATAAACAACGCTCCGTTTATTGACAATAACTGGTACAACACTGAATCCGCAATCTGGGTCCACGGCAGGCATACTTTCAAATTTGGCGGCGATTTCCGTCATCAGCTGTTTGGCACTCACAACGACCTGTCGGCCGGGTCTTACGGTTTCGCTGCCGATCAGACGTCTCTGCCGTCGCCTCAGGGCCAAAACCTTTATGGAGCCAGCCTCGGCGACGGTTTCGCGAGCTTCGTTCTTGGCCAATTGGATGGCGCAAGCATCGGGAACGATAACATTCAATGGTTTCACCGCCTAGAGGGCGGATTTTACGCGCTGGACACCTGGAAGCTCACGCGCAAACTCACAGTGAACTACGGACTGCGCTGGGATCTCGAACAGATGCAACGCGAACAACATGACCGGGAAACCCAATTTAGTCCCACCGTCGTGAATCCGTCGGCTGGCGGTCTGCTGGGTGGAACCGAATACGAGGGGTATGGGCACGGGCGTTGCAACTGCATTTTCGAGAAGTTCTATCCCTGGATGATTCAGCCTCGCCTTGGCATCAGTTATCAACTGGATCCAAAGACCGTGATCCATGCGGGCTACCGGACTCTACTCCGGCCCGCAGCTCTTCATGAATGAAGAAAGGCTACAGCAACCAGGGATTTGGCTTCAACCAGGTGTTCCTGACCAGTCCTTCGTATGGCATTGCCGCCGGCCAGCTTTCCAATGGCATACCATACTCCCCGGCTGCTCTGACAGCCACCAACTTCGACCCTGGCGCCTACCCGAACATCGGTTCAACTCAACTCGCCCCCGCCTTTCATTGTTCCCAACAATGGCCGTCCGCCACGTTTCGTGCAATCAACCGTTTGGCTTTGAGCGCGAGATCGCCAAACAATCTGTCGGTCAAGGTATCCTTCATCGACAACCGCGGTGTTTGGCTCGAACTCCGACGGGCTGACGAATACTACAAACGAACTCACTCCTATCGCTCCTCTGCAAGAAATACGGTTTGGACGTTACCAACCCAGACGACTTCAACCTGCTGACGCAGCCGATCTCTTCTCCCGCCGTGGCGGCGAGAGGCTTCACGGCTCCGTACTCCACTTTCCCGTCCGGAGCCACACTGGCTCAGGCGTTACGGCCATTCCCGCAATTCGGCAATATTGGTGACTAATACGAGCACAATGGCAATAGGTGGTACGACGCGCTTCAAATCAAGGTCACCAAGCGGCTCAGCAACGGATTGTCGGGCGGCCTCGGTTACTCCTGGTCGAAGAATCTGGGAACAGTCATCCAGCACCGGCACTTACACCACGGCGATGCCGGTACAGGATCCCAGCCAGCCGGCCAAGAACGCAGAAATCCTATGTGGCCATCGACCAACCGCAGATGCTCAACTTCTACTTCAATTATGAGGTGCCGAGATTCAGCTTTGCGCAAAGCGGCTGGAAGCGCCTGCTGTTTGCCGGCTGGACGGCCGACGGCATCTTCCATTACCAGAGCGGTTTTCCGATACAAGTACCGAATTCGACGAGCACTCTGACTTCTGTGACTTTCTGGCAATGGCAGTTTGTGCGAATCGCGTTCCGGGCCAGAAGCTCTTCCTGCATAGCCTCAACAGCCACAGCGGTAATCCCCGCACTACGTTCTTTCTCAATCCCGCTGCGTGGGCAAACCCGGCTCCCGGAACCTACTCCACTTCCAAGCCCTTCTACGGCGATTATCGTGGCCCGAGATATCCCAGCGAGCAGTTGGGCGTCGGCAAGGTCATCCCGTCTCAAGGAGGGCGTGAAATTCTCGCTCCGCGCGGATTTCTTCAATGTCTTTAACCGCTGGGCATATCCCAACCTGAATAATACCTCAAATCCTTTCCAGACTGCTCAGTATGCGAGCGACGGAAGCATTTCCAACGGTTTCGGCTTCTTCGGAACGGCATCTCCGGCGCAGGCGGAAACTATGCTCCGAGAAGTGGCGAGTTTGTCGCGAGAATCCAGTTCTAGCGCCAATTCAGCCGAAATTCCAACGGACGGCAAGCAGCACAATTGGCATTCAAGAAATGGATGGATGTTATGGAGTCTCGGGACTCTCAAGCATTCCAAGGAGTCTCACGTTGGTGTAACCCCACCTGGAATGATTTCCGCGGAGAATGAAGTTGGCAATCACGCGACGTAACTTTTTGGCAGGCTTGGCGGCTCTAAGTTCAGGAACTTTGAACTCCCGAGCATTGTCGGGATTGCATACTTCTTTCCAGAATGCCAAGCTCGATTCCGAGAAACCTCCGGAACAATATTTCGAGACATGGACAGCACAGAAAACAGGAATCACCTGGAAGCACGATAATGCACTCTCGAGATTTCGCTACTTGCCGGAATCCATGGGGCCGGGAGTGGCTTTATTCGACTACGATAACGACGGTTGGATGGACCTGTATTTTGTAAATAGCGGTCCGGCGGATTTCTTTCAGCCTGCAAAACCGCTACGCAATGCTTTGTACCACAACAACCGTGACGGCACCTTTACCGATGTGACGGAAAAGGCAGGAGTGGCAGGAAGAGATTTCGGCATTGGAGTTGCCACCGCCGACTACGATCGGAGACGGATGGACCGACATCCTGGTAACAACCTATGGACGGCTGATTCTCTATCACAACAACCATGACGGAACCTTTACAGATGTGACCAAAGCCGCGGGCCTGGATGAGCCGGGCCTGTTCACCAGCGCTGTCTGGTTTGATTTTGACAACAACGGCCTGCTCGATCTGTTTGTGTGCCACTTCGTAAAGTACGACAAGTCGTTGGAACAGGATTGCAGCGTAAACGGGGTTCACCACTATTGCTATCCCAAGACCTATGAAGCATGGCCGAGCCGCCTCTATAAGAACAACGGCAATGGAACCTTCACCGACATAAGCGCCTCTTGCGGGATTGGGAAGTATTTGGGGAAGGCCTTTGGGGTTGTCGCGACTGACATCAACAACGATGGCCTGCTGGACCTGTTCGTCGCCAATGATTCCGTTCCCAACTTCCTGTATCTGAATAAGGGAGGTGGCAAGTTTGAAGAAATTGGTCTCCAGGCAGGAGTGGCGTATAGCGCGGATGGTGCTGCTCGATCGGGCATGGGCGTAGACGCGGCCGATTTTGATGGGGATGGCTGGGAAGATCTTCTTGTCGCTAATATCAGCCGTGAGCGGGATTCCCTATATCGCAATGCCGGGCACAATACATTTGTGGATACAGCCGGCCCGACTGGACTAGGGATGGCGACTGTGATGTATACAGGTTGGGGCTGTCGCTTTGTCGATTTCGATCTGGATGGAAGACCGGATTTGATTTTGGTCAATGGCCACCCGGACGATCTCATTGAATCGGTCAACAGCAGCCTGCAGTATCGAGAGCCCCTTTTACTTTTTCACAACAATGGCAACGGGTTTGACAATGTCAATGCCGCAGGTGGTCCAGCCTTCAAAGAGTCGTATGCGGCCAGGGGGCTCGCTGTGGGAGATCTCGATAATGACGGGCGCGTCGATGTAGTTGTCGGAATCAGTGGCGGCGCTCCCCTGATCCTCCACAATATCGTTAGCAATACAAATCATTGGATCGGTCTGAATCTTACCGGACTTACAGTGGGCGCCAGAATCACTTGGTCGGTCAACGGAGCTGAACATAGTATTTTCAAGCGGGGCGGTGGAAGCTATCTCTCTTCTTGTGATCCGCGCGATGTGTTGGGCCTGGGGGTGAAAGAATATGCCGACTGGATTCAGGTTGAATGGCCCGCGGCTGTCGGACGTACAGACCGCTTCGAACATGTGCGCGCGGGCAAGTACTACTCCTTGTCGCCTGGGGGGAGACTTCTATGATCCTGCTTCTCGCACTCCAACTCGCAGTCGGCGCAACACAACATTATGAGAACGCCAAACAGGATTTTGCCCAGCGGAAATTTTCCGAGGCCATTAGCGAAGTTGATGCAGTGCTGCATGAGAACCCATATATGGTTCCGGCCCTGGTCCTCAAAGCTCGGCTAGCCACCTTTGCGCATCGTCCGGATGTTGCCAAGAGCTGTCTCATCACGGCCATTACAGCCGATCCAACATCCGAAGAGGCGCAGTTCTTTCTCGGGGTGTTTTACTACATGCAAAACGATTTCAAATTGGCGATCTCACCGCTTCAGACAGCCCAAATGCTCTCTCCTGAAAGTCCACTGCCCGTCTTCTATCTTGCGATGACCCATGAAGCTATCGGACAAGACGCCAATGCGTTGAAGCTATACCAGCAGGCAGAGAATCTTTCCCCGCAGAAATCGGCGCAAAGCGCGTCGATTCTTGTGGCATACGGCAGGTTTCTGCTTTCACAGGGCCGGACCGAGGACAGTATTGAAAAAGATCGACGGGCCATTGAGGCAGACCCCGACTCTCGCGATGCACACTATGAATTGGCAAAGGGGTTGGATCGTGATGGAGATTTCCAGAATGCCGCACTCGAAGGAGAACGAGCCCTGACTCTACCCGCGCTCGGCACCAGCGACGCCCAAATTCATTTTCTCCTGGCAAATGTCTATCGGAAATTAAATCAACCTGATTTGGCAAAGACCCATTTGGAGAAATTCCAGGCTGCCCCCCAGACAGCTCGCAGGTGAGTTGTGCTTCGTCAGATTGCTCTGTGGAATGGCGGCGATAAAGATGATTTACTTCGTCTACCCGATTTCCTAATTGGTCTAATGTCCGGAAGCTCGGGCCAGAAGATGACAAGCCGACACATCGGTGTCGTGCGGCGAACCCGCCATCGTATTTCAAGCGCAGAGAAGCTCGAAATGGCGCAAAGCTCTCGAATGCGTCTCTCCGCACTGCTCGAGAGCTTTGCTGAAACGCGGCAGATCGGTCACAAACATCCCCCCCTCCTCACAAACAGAACGGCGTCGCCGCTTTTGTAGTCACCACCTCGCACGGCGGCCAAAATGCCGGCAAATGTCTTGCCGGTATACACCGGATCGAGGAGGTGCACGATCTGAGCTAAGACCAGCCCACAGGCCGAATCAATGTGTGCGGAAGCCGCGGCACTAAGTCGTGTGTGATTCGATTGCAGACCGCCTATTGGACGAAGGTATTGATTGATACGTTTGTATTTACCGCGCGGTCGGAAGACGCTTGGATCTTCGTAAACAGATGCCGGAGTGAAACTGATACCAATGGATGATGGACGTTACTGCGAGGAGAGCACATGCTAGTGGGATGGATCATCATCAGGACAGCGGCGGGACTTGTCCGGGATGCCGGTTTGAAATCGCTAGACGAGCATCGGCTTTGATAAATCTCCAAGACCTGTGCAACAAAGCGTCGTTAAGACTTGTGATTACGACAGATGCTCCCGAGCGTATCAGGGGAAATCCGCGCCTTTTCCCGGACTAAGACTTTGTCCGCAAATTATCTTTGGCGTGTGTTCAGCTTATCGATTGCGCGCTTCAACTCTTCAAGCTTCTGCCCAGCTTCGCCAAGTTTTCCTTCCGCAGTAAGGCGCTGATAGTCGGCAAGGTCTTTGGCGGCTTCCGCTATGAGTGCATTGAGATCCGCTGCGGGTTGCGGGTAGACGCGGAGATTGCCGGTGCGGCTCGCAGCGACTCGCCGAAGGTCAGTGATGACGTTGCTCCGCCAAAAAGAGCAGCCAGCGCTGCCTCGAAGGTTGGTCCGTAGGCGAGCCGGTCTTGAAGCGCGAGCACGACGAGACGCAATTCCGGCATCGGGCTTCGCTCGGCCTGCAGATAAATCGGCTCCGCATACAACAGCGCGCGCCCCGTCGGAATCACCAGCAAGGCTCCCCGTCGCACGTGCGAGCCTTGCTGATTCCACAACGTCAATTGTCCGGAAAGCTGCGCGTTCTGATCGATTCGCGCCTCGATCTGCAACGGGCCGTCAACCAGTTTCGTTTTGGGAAAGTTGTAGACCACCGATGTACCGTAGTGCGCGCCGTCGCTGCGTCCGGCAATCCAGCCAATCAGATTATTCCGGTTGGCTGGCGTGAACGGCAGAATCTCCACAAACTCGACGCCGGTTTCATCCGGCAGTTTCATCAGCACGAAGTTCGGCTGCATCGGCTGCGTTGTCTGCTCGCCGCCTTCGCCCATGCCGACTTCGGTAGCGACTGTCCACAGATCCTCACGGTTGTAGAACACCTCCGGGATCCGTCATGTGATAAAGCCCGTACACCTCTGCCTGCAATTTGAGCAATAACTCGGGGTAGCGCATGTGTTTGCGGAGTCCCGGCGGCATCGCTGCAGCGTCCTTGAACAGGCTCGGAAAGATGCGGCGATAGGCTGCGAGGATCGGATCCTCAGTGTCAAACACGTAAAACGTTGTGGTGCCATCGTAGGCGTCGATGACCACCTTAACGCTGTTCCGCATGTAATTGATGAGAATGTCGCTGAGTCGGTAATGGCTAGAGTATGGATAGCTGATCCGATGTCGTGAACGCATCCATGACCCAGGACAGCCTACCATCTTCGCCGACCACGATGTATGGATCGGGATCGTAGGTTAGGAACGGCGCAAGAGCCGATACGCGATCGCGCACGTTTCGCCGCATCAGCAGCCGGCTCTCCGCGTTCACGTCATCGCTGAACGGTAGCTTTCCCAGATCGCCGCGGTCGAAGGCGAGGATGATGCGGCGGAGGAAGCCGCCAACGACGATGCCGCCTTTGCCTTCGTACGAGGTAAGGTTATTGCTCTGGCCTTGCGGGTAGTTGAATTCCTTCTGCCGCGTCTTGACGTACACGTCGGTATCGGTCAGCTCGCCAAAATAGATCTCCGGACGTGTCACGGTGAGACCGGGTACCGTGCTCTGGACCGGCATGTTACTCAGTATCAGAGTTGGCAGCCCCTCCGGCGTGAACCCATTTACAGGATTCATCGTGATGCCGTAGCCATGGGTGTAGATCAGCTTTTCGTTGATCCAGTTTCGGCTGCTCTCCGGGAGCTTGTCGACATTCAACTCGCGCGTGGCGAGCATCACCTGGCGCATTCTGCCGTCGATTTCATAGCGATCGATGTCGATGTCGGGAAAGTCATAGTATGTGCGGATTTCCTGGATCTGGCGCAGCGTGTCCTGGAGCGCATGCCAATCCCATAGCCGGATGTTCTGAAGCGTTGGCTGATTGTTCGTCGGATCGGCCGCCTCGACGGTCGTCTCAGCGGGAAACTCGCGCAGCGAGAAGCGGTCCAATCCGTAGGCCTGCCGTGTCAGCTCGATGTTGTGGGCGATATAGGGTTGTTCTCGAACCAGCTCGTTCGGCTTGACGATAAAGCTGCTGACGTACCAGCCAGCCAGCTGAACAGCGATAAAACAAGCGGCGGCCGGAAGGATCGCCACGATAAGCCAGCGCCCGCGTTGCGACCGACACGGCGTTGACGGCAGCGATCACCGCGCCGAGAACGAGCGCAGCGCACACGAAGAGCATGCCGGTAAGCGTGACGTGCGCGTCCGTATAAGTTACACCGCTAAAGACCGTATGATCATCGAACAATCGCTCGAATCGATCGAGATATACGCGTATCGCGAGGATCAGTAACAGGAAGGCAAACGTGATTGAGAGCCCGCGCCAAGGCAATCGGAAGTAGCGTGCGGCGGTCCCTGGCAAGTGCGCCCGCTCCACCGGTGATGAGAATGAAGAAAACGGCAACGCAGACAGGTAATACGGCGAGCGTTAGCAGCCAGCCGACAATGAGCTGCCACGCGGGCAGGGTGAAGAGAAAGAAGCTCAGCGGCTTGGCGAAGATCGGATCGATGACTCCAGCCGGTAGCGCGGCGCATACCAAAAGAGCGCGAGCGTCGGCCACTCCGCCATCATGCCTGCACCAGTCGCAGCGGCAATGGCAAGCGATGCGCCGAGTGCAATAAGACGCAGGACAGGCTCGACCGGCAGGTTCACCGGATGTCCACCGAAGAAGATCGTGTGGCCGCTCGGCAAATCAGGAAGATGCGCCCGTTTCAGGGCTAGAAAACGACTCCGTACAGAATGACGAAATGTGACCGCTGCAAATGCCGCGAAGATCCTCCATTGCAGGTTTAGCGTCTTCCAGTACACCTCCGCATAGCCCAGCGACCTGAACCACAGTAGATCCACACAATATGACAACGCCGTGCGACCGCCAAAGACGATACAGGCAACGAGAGCGACAACGATAAAGAAAAGGCGGCGGCGGCGATGCCGCGGATTCGCCGGCCAGTCTATGAAATCGGGCAATGCTTCACCTCGTTTTGTCGGCACACTCCCGTTCGCAGAGTTAACAGGAAAGCGTATTCTACAGTGCCTGAAAAAAGGCTGCTACTCTGTTGCGCTGGAATCTTGGGTCCAGCCTCTCACTGCTGCAATTGGGATCTTCTGCGAAGTCGGATCCAGCTTAACAATTCCCAAGGTGCGCATCTGCCAAGCAAGGCCGGATTCCCCCAGATAGGGTTCTGCCGCGCAGACTAGGAATTGGCGAGGATTTCACCACACTGAAAACTGATCGACCCAACGTTAACTTAGCATCGGATTCGCCTGCTTCATGAATCAAAATGATTTGTTTAACGCAATAATGCAATAAAACGATCGGGCCTGAAGTCTCGTCCGGCCCGATCAATGCGGACATTACTCGGACTAAAAGTCGAGTCTCAGAGCGACTTGACCCGTGCGGTTGCCGGCATTCTCCGCGGTTTGAGGAGCGCTGAGGACTCCAAAGGTCGATGTGTTATCGATCTGTGTCGCGGGGGGGGCAAAGTTGGTGTGGTTGAGGATGTTGGTGAAGGTGGATTCGAAGCGAAGCTTGACTCCCTCAGTCAAGGGGAAGCTCTTTGCAAGTCCCAGCGAAACAGCGGTTGTGCCCGGGCCCTGAAGGATGCCCACGCCAGCGTTGCCGAAGCGTCCCGCTCCTGCCGGAGTGGGAGAAAAAACTGCCAGGTTGAAATACTGCGCCCGCGATTGTCCCCTGGTGAAGTTGTTCGATACGACGTCAGGACGGAGCGTTGCGCCGCGGTTGACGACGTTGGTGTTCGATTGATCGAGCGAAGTGCTGATGCTGGGGGTGAGCCACGGGCCGGTTTCGACCAGAGTTACTGTGTTCATCTCCCAGCCACCGAGCAGAGCGTCCCTCCAGCCTCCTGCATTCAGGAAGGCGCGCCCGGTGCCGAAGGGTAGCTGGTACAGGCCGGTGAGGAGAAAGCGATTGCGGCGTGTGCCTTCCACGTTGCCATAGTCGCTGGCGATATCGAATCGATTGGTGATCGGAATTCCATAGTTGACTTCACGGGCGAAGGCGGTCGGCGTGCTGCCCTGGTTGTCAGCCAGATTTTTAGCTAGCGTGTAGTTCGCGTCGTAGTACAACCCATGCGACATGCGGTGAGTTGCTTCGACTTCCATTGCCTCATAGTTTGCCGTGCCGGCGTTGAAGGTGCTGTAGAGCGTGAACCAATTTTGGTAAGGCGCACGCGGGTCGACGTAAGGACTGGCAGCGGTTGTTTGATAGGGTGTCGTGCTGGCCGGAATCTGGTTCAGATCTTCCGTGATGTTCAGCCGGTAGGAGTGCATCCCCACATAGCTGACGCGGAGTGTGTCGTTGCTGGTGAGTTGACGCTCGACCGTCAGGTTCCACTGGTTCGACTGAGGGTCGCGGTAATTGGGATCGACGCCCTGGTCGAGTCCTCCGCCGCCATACTGGATGCCCACGGTTGGCGGCGCGGTGTTTGGAAACTGAATGAGAGGTGAACCGCCTGCTGTGGTCGCGTTGGTGTAGGTGTGGAGGTTGGATGTCGGGTTGCCGCTGTTGTTAAAGGAGAGCGGTCCGAGGTTCGTCATGGTGAAGATGCCGAAGCCTGCGCGGATGACGGTTTTGGTGTCGTTGAATGGACGATAGGCCAATGAGAAACGCGGTTGGAAATTGCCCCTGTATGTGTTGCGTAGTCCTTGCGGCAGATGGTCCTGACTTGCCGTTACATAATTTGAGCAAGGCAACGCCGTTTGACTAAGGTTGCAGGCGTTGAACGATTGTTGAAACGCCAGGTTCGAGTTCTGGAGATTTTCTTTCGCCAGATAAGAAGACAGATTGTCTGGCACAACGACGGAATTATTTCTCTGATCGAAGTTTGCCAGGTTGCCGCCATTCTCCTGCATGGCGGGCAAAACCTGCCAGCGCAAACCGTAGTTCAGAGTCAATTTGCTGCTCAGTTGAAACTCATCCTGCGCGAAGAGGCCATATTGCCATGCGGTGCCGCCCACGTCGGGACTGGACACGGCAAAGAATATGTTTGTCGGCGTGCCCTGGAGGAAGTCTCCGAAGGCGTTGCCGGTGAAGGTGGGCTGGAAGGTGAACTGTCCGAAATCATCGGAAGGCAGGAAGAGCTCAACGTCGAAGTAGCGGACGCGGCGCGCGTCGATTCCTGCCTTGAGAGTATGCCTGCCGATGGTGTAGGTCGCGTTGTCTGTAAATTGCAGGGACTTCGACTGCGTTACTCCGGTCTTGTCGCGGCCAATGGGAGTAAAGCCGGTGCCAGAGCTGAAATTAAAGGTCGGGAATGCATGCGTGGTGAGGTGCTGGCTGATATCCACTCCGGCGAGGTGGAGCTGCGTCAGAGCGTCGGCACCTTCGATTGGGAAGCCAACGCTGGTGATTGCATTCGTAAAGCCGAAGCGGAACTCGTTCACCAGTTTCGGGGTGATGGTGTAAAGGTAGGAAACCAGCAGGCTGCGGTTGTGAACGCTGTCTGCGTCGTTGGGCAGAAGCGGGTTGGCATAGTCCTGGGTGATGTTCTTGCGGCTGAACCTTGCATAGGCCGACTGCTTGGTCGTAATGGTCTGGTCGAGGCGGATGTCGGCGCCATCGGTGCGAGCCGGCGTCGATTGAAAGTTCTCATAGTTGAAGTTCGATTGTCCTGACACGTTGGGCAGTGGATAGTAGCTCAGTAACGCGGTGGCGGTTGGGTTGATACTGCTCTGCGGAATTACGGGGCCGCCGAGAGTGGTGAGGTCGCCGTTGCGCTCGGCCTGGGTGGGAACGAGGAATTGCTGCGCTACTGCCGTCGTGCGGCGGTTGCCTTCATAGTCGGCAAAGAAAAAGGTCTTGTCCTTGCCGTTGTAGAGATGCGGAATGTCCAGCGGACCACCGAGCGATCCGCCGAAGGTGTTGAAGTGCTTTGGCGCCTTGCCATTGAATCCATAGGGGCTTGCATCGAGAGCATCGTTCTGCAGGTACTCGAAGAGACTGCCGTGATACTTGTTGGTGCCGCTCTTGGTCGTGAACGTCACGTCGCCAACCTGCGAGAACTCGGCGCTGTTGTTGAAGGCCGTCACGCGGACAGCGGAGATGCCTTCCTGTGATGGGTACGCATCCTGAATGCCCCGTTCTGGCGCACGTTTGCGGTGGAGATGCCGTCGACGGAAAAATTCACCATCGATGAGCTGGCGCCGCTTAACGCGATGTTTCCGGAGCTGTCCTGCTGCACATTGGCAGAGAGCGAGAGAGCTGCCAGAGGACTGGTGGTGGTTGCGCGGTTATTCAGGGGCATCTGGGTGATGAGTTGATTATTTTTTGAGTCGCTGAGCGTCCCGCTCTCGGTATTGATGGCATCGGGAGCTGCGCTCACCTGCACGACGGTAGCCTCGGTTGCGATGGAAAGTGTGATGGGAATGCGCAGATCCTGGCGCGCTTCGAGTGCGGCTGACTCGACGACTGCGTCGGCAAATCCATCACGATGGACGGTCAACTTGTAATGGCCGGCCTTCAGGTTCTCGACGGCGAAATCGCCCAAGTCGTTGCTCGTGACGTCGCGCACAAAATTTTCGTCCAACGAGTGGATCGTTACTGCAGCGCCGGGAATCACTGCTCCCGAAGTATCTTGTACCGTGCCCCGGATGCTGCCGAAGGTGGACTGAGCGTGCGCGAGAGACGTGGACAGGGCCATCCATGCAAACATGAAGAGCCAGAACGCAGCTGTCCTGTTCAGCGGAAGTCCTTCCGCTGAATGAGTTCTTGCTGTGGTGCTCCGTTTTGCGATCGCATTCGCAGAGTAATGAATGGATGATGGGCCTCGATAATTAGTCATGACGTTCTCCAGTCAGGTCGATACAGTGCCGGCCACTTGTACTAGAGAACAACTATTCTCATAACTACCGCATAATTGCAGGCTCTCCTTTTACGCTTTCCTTACAGCTTTCGGTCGGTATAACCAATACGCTCTGACGCGAACAAAAATATTAATGACAAGGATGTGCAAGGGTGCGCAGATGCCACACCACACTTACGCTCTACTTATGGGATAGCGGGTATGCTTCGTCTCAGAGAGTGAGAGATGGCTGGGTCCTGGACCAAGCGGTTGTTGCGGGTACTGGCCAGCGCGCCGATTATCGCGCTAGTGACTGTGATTGCATATGGCGCTCACGCGAAGTCATTTGTAGCCGGGTTTATCTACCTGTTCCCAGTTATGCTGATTGCATTTGGATGGGGCTTCATCGAAGCCAGCATTGCATCCGTGCTCGCGGTGAGCTGCCTGGATTACTTCTTCACAGAACCACTTTTCCACTTTTATATGTCAGATCCTCAGGACTGGATTGCCCTCATCAGTTTTGAGGCCATCGTTCTTGTGGTCAGTCGACTTGCCGATCGCCTGAAACGCCATGCCACAGAAGCCGGCCAGCAGCGCGAACAGGTGGAAAAGTTGTATCTCATGAGCAGAGATATTCTTTTGCTCAATCGCCGCGCCACAGTCGGGGCCGAGCTTGTAGATCGTATTATCGAAGCTTTTGATCTCGATGGGGTTTCGTTGTGGGATGCAAGTGAGGCACGTCTGGATATCGGCGGGACAGAGTGTATTCCAGAAGACGAAGTGCGAGCGATATATTTTCATCAGCGTCACGGCGATGATGCTGTGAACGGTAGATTTAAGCGTGTCTTATTCGTTGGAAGCCGAGCCATCGGCGCAATCGGTCTGGTAGCAGCGTCTGACCGGCCTTTCATTGATGCGCATACGGCAGACGCAATCGCTTCATTGGCAGCTCTTGCTCTGGAGCGCTCGCATTCGTTTAAAACTGAGAGTGAGGCGGAAGCTTCCCGCCAAAGCGAGCAGCTGCGCTCTGCCGTGCTTGATGGATTGGCTCACGCGTTTAAAACTCCACTCGCCACAATCCAGGGCGCAAGCTCAGGATTGCTGGAAATCGGTCCACTCGGACCGGTTCAAGATGAGCTCGTTACGCTCATCAATCAGGAAGCACTTCGCTTAAGCGACCTCACGAGCCTGGCGCTACAGACTGCAAGGATCGATGTCGACCAACTTACGGTAAACAAAGAAGAAGTTCGCGTGCACTCACTGCTCGAAGATATCTCTGAACAATGCTCTCATCACCTGTCGCGACATCACCTGCATCTGCAAAGCGAAATATCAGATAAGTCTATCTGGGCGGATGGTCGTCTACTCAAGCTCGCGTTGCTTGAATTAGTTGACAATGCTTCCAAATATGCTGACCCGCGAGCGCCGATTACACTGCGCGCAACCCTGACAGGAGCGGATGTCACCTTCAGCGTGCGGAACGAAGGATCTTATATTGCTCCGGAAGAGCGGCTTCGAATCTTCCGGCGCTTTTACCGTTCGCCCGGATCTGAATATCGAGCGCCCGGCACCGGCATTGGCCTCTCGTTCGTCAAGCGATTCGCTGAAGCACATTCTGGCGGTGTTTGGGTGGAAAGCGACCGCGAATCAGGCACTATCTTCTTTCTCACTCTTTCCGCTTATACGCAAGGAGATTCAAGTTGGACACATTGAACGGGCGCGTGTTGATCGTCGAAGATGACTCGGCGCTTAGACGCACTTTGCGTATGACCCTGGACGCGCTCGGTTTTGATATCGGCGAAGCAGGCAACGGAGAAGAAGCTCTCCAACGACTGCGCATGGTTGACTATGAAGCTGTTCTCCTCGACATCAATATGCCTGGTATCGGAGGGATCGAGACCTGCCGGCGCATTCGCACCATCTTCACCAGGCTCCCTATTCTTATGCTTACAGTACGCGACAGCGAAGAGGACAAAGTGGAAGCACTCGAATCGGGCGCAGATGACTATGTCACCAAGCCGTTCCAGCTCCGTGAACTGACGGCAAGAATTCGGAGCGCTATTCGCAGGTTTCGAGCACCTGAAGCTCCGTCAACAATGCCAATCACTATTGGAGAAGTCATGTTAGACCCGGTGCGCCGCCGTGTCACACGTTCCGATATTGAGGTGCGGCTCACCCCACGCGAGTTTGACGCTTTGCAATTTCTCATGGAGCATGCCGGTCGTCCTGTCACGTATGCGCGGCTACTCACCGCTTTGCGCGGCTCCGACTCTGTTGGTGACCGGGAGTATTTGCGGGTACTCATCGGTCAGCTTCGCAAAAAGCTTGAAAGTAATAGCGCGAATCCCGAGTACATCTTGACCGATAGCTACATTGGATACCGCTTCCGCGAAGTTTAGCTCCTGCGGCGCCATTCTTCTCTCCGGACGAAACCACCTGGGCCATGCTTCACAGACGACAAATGCTGCCTCCCAGAACAATGCGCACAGACGACAACGCATTCTTTACGAACCCAGTATGCCTCTTTACGAACCGAGGACTGAAATGTATCTTGTCGGCTGATAACAAGACAGGAGATACGCCCAATGAATACGTTTCGCACGCGTAGGCAGCACGAGCGTAGCTGTCACTGACGCGCAGAATTCGAGAAATTGACGCCGCGATATCCCCCGTCTTTGACACGCCTCAAAAACAGATTCTTCCGTCGGAATGATCATCCGGTGTTCCTCTTCGGTCAAAAAAAGACCCACAAGAACGGCGATGCGGTTTCACCAAGTTTGTCTGTCTAAGCTGACCTATGCGAATTGTCATCTGTCAGCATTGACAGGTGTTCAATGTCATGTGGCTACGCTTTTCGACGTGCTCATCAAAGGCCAATGTCGACTTCGGGCCATAGCTAACTGCGCATCTGCCTCTCTCTGCTGCTGCTCTCGCCGGTGAAGGGTTAGAATGGCGCGGTGAGTGACCTGATCAAAGCCGCCAAGCTATTCGCAAATGGCAGTCACCAGCGAATAACAGCGCATCGCAATCCCGCGTTGCAGAGCTTCGAAATGCATCTCAAATCCGTGGCGCAAATCGTTTCTTCTGTCAGTCATGATGAAGAGACTATTGCCGCGGCTTGGCTGCACGATATTGTCGAAGATACGGGCGTCACAATCGGCGACATTGAGCGGATGTTTGGCGCAAAGGTCGGCGGACTGGTTGGCGAACTCACATTCGTCAGTCACCCGACACGTGGCAATCGCGCGGCCCGCTTCGCACTCGAGAAGGAGCACTTCGCCCACGCCTCTGCGGCAGCAAAGACAGTCAAACTCGCTGATCTCCTCGATACGAGCCGCGACCTCTACAAAAACGATCCGGCATCGCTTAGTGGGTACGCCGCAGAGGCGAATGAGCTGGCTCATGTTCTTGACGGAGGGGACACACGTCTTCTTGCGAGGATGAAGCGCGACCTGAGGAAGTTTGCTGCAGATGCGCTCCTCCCTGCACAGTCGGTGGCGGCAGTGGCTACTTTGCGCACCTCCGCATTCCCCGTAGGCACTCTGCGAGTACTCGAACGCGCATTCACTGCTCAGGACATTGCTGAACCCCTGATTTCCTTCGATTGCAGCAGCGCAGCGAATGAGGTCCTCAAAGCCATGGCTGTGGCGGGGATTGAAGTCGCCGGCCTTCACAAGAAAGGAATCTTGTGCGGATTCGTGGAGGCCGTAAACCTTCGTGAAGGAAGTTGCGAAGCAAGTCGGCGGGCGTTTGTGTCAAGTCAAGTGGTCACATCCACAAGCTCGCTTGGAGAAGTGATCGAGGTCCTGACGCTGCATGACTCGTGTTTCGTGTCGGCGCGCGGGATTATAGCTGGTGTGATTTCGCGGGCCGACTTACACAAGCCCACAGCGCGAATGTGGCTTTTCGGAATCATTACCGCTGCGGAACTGGAGTTCACAGAACGAATCCGGCAAAAATGGCCGCAGGAGAATTGGAGTGAACTCTTGTCGCAACAAAGGATCGAGAAGGCCACGCAGTTATTCGCTGAACGTGAACGCCGTAAGGAAAAGTGCCAATTAATCGATTGTCTTCAGTTGGCCGACAAGGTTGAGATCCTCATGTCAGATTCGTCGGAGCTGGCGACTCTCGGCATTCCGACTCCAAGTGCAGCGCGTCGTGCGGGCAAGCAGATCGAGAGTCTGCGCAACAGCCTCGCCCATGCGCAAAGCTTTGTTCACCAGAATTGGCCGCAAATCGTCCGATTGGCCAGACGCATCCACAAGATGGTGGAGGAGTCGTAAACATCAGATGGTGGGCATCAGCTCCTTTTACCCAGAAGCTTAAAGGGTCAGTTAAGCGCTTTGACATAAGCCGAGCAGGAATAGAGCAGGTTCCCCGTTTCATGTACCCGAACAGCCGCTTGATCACTCGACTTCTCGAACTTGAAAGACGGTTCGCCCCTGTGCCATCAAAACCAGCCGCCGGATGGCACCTGGAATCAGCGGATATCATTGAGACGATTAGCGTTGTGGCCTCCTCGATTTAGGATGATGGAGGACCATTTGGGATGGTTTCGACCGTACGATGGTCGTGTATTGGTCGTGACGGACAAACCACGTTCCGATTCACGTACGCGAAGACTCCTCGTGACAGTGACACGGCCTAATATTGTCACAAAATCTGATCGACACCCACGCCACCACACGGTAGTATCGACAACGCCAGATACTTTGAGCGTGCTCGAGAAAACAGGCTAGGTCGATGAGAGGACCCAGGGGTGCTGGGGACTGTCCTCGAGATTCATCTGAACCCCCTTCGAAGCTTGATGAACAGGCTGGAAATTCGGCACGAATGACGCAATCTAGCAAACAGCACTGGACTCGCGCCCGATAGGGCAAGTCTCCGAATGAACACTCGAGCGATCCGGCAGCATGCGCTCCAAAAATGACGGCTCACGTAGACCTCACCGGTCCAGATCTCGTGGTCGTCGATCCTCAAGTCGATTTCCTAAGTACGAACGCGGCATGGAAGGTCCACTCCCTCGACTCTGTCCTCGACGGTATGTCATCGTTGGATATGGAAATTACCCCGGGGTAGCGGCAACTTCGAGCGCATCAGTGCAAGGAGGAGTGCGTTGAAAAGAAAATTCTGGCTTGTCGTCGCGGCAACCGCGACCTTTTCTTCCCTGGCGATGGCGCAGGTGCTGAAGGCAACTGAGATTCCTGTCGACCAGATTGATCCGACGCGAAATGTTGTGCAGCCTCAACTCGAATCTGCCACGCATGAGCCGTTGCCAGAGGAGTACATCTGGACGCAACAGGACGCGGTAAAGAGCGACGCGCTGCTGAGCTACGAAAGTCTTAGCGAGGGCCAGGAAACCGGACAGCATTATTTTCGCCGCGAATTTGATTTGAGCAGTGTGCCTGCGACGGCGACATTGTATCTCGCAGGACCGCGCTCCGCGCGTGTCTTTGTGAACGGCCAGCAGGTTGGGGTGTTTCAATCGAATCTCGCGAAGCTCGACTCGCCGATTGGTGTTCACGTGTTCGCCATGGATGTGTCACACGCGTTGCAGTCGGGAAAGAATGTTGTAGCTATTCAGGCCGTGCGTGGCGGTGGCGTCTATGGATTCAACAACAGCCGTATCACGGTACAGCTGACGATGGGGAAGATTCTCGCCGTCAAGCTGATTGGGGCTGCGCGCGGCGTTGACGGGCCTGCATTGCTTATCAGCAACAAGGAGTGGAAGGCGTCACTGCATGCAGGCGAAGGCTGGCAGAAATCTCATTTTGATGACAAGTCATGGACCAATGCAGACAGCCTCGGGCCGATTGAAGGCGATATCGATCTGTTTCAGTGGAATGCGGATGCCGGCATGCATGATTGGCCGGGATACGACGGCATCTCGCCGTTTCTGGCGCAGGCGCCGCTTCGACCGGTGAGCGTCAATCATGTTTATGGCGGTGTGGGGACGATAGAGAATCCTGATGCGCTCAAAGGCGGTTCCAGTTCAGGTGGAGAGCTCACAGTCAATCTTCCATCGCCTCAGGTTGAAAATACAGACGCGCCGCAGATCATGCTCGACTTTGGACGCAATGCGAATGGACGCCTGCGCTTCGTCTCTGACTCAGATTCTCCGGCGATAGTCACGGTGCTATATGGGGAATCGGAAGCCGAGACGTTGAAGCAGCCGTACCTGGGCGAGAATGCGCTGTACATCCCGGCACACAGCTCTGCCTATGCTCCGAAAAGCACGTTTCGTTACGTCATTGTGCGCTTCGTTGGCGGCCAGAACCTGCGCTTCAAATCCATTGACAACGATCTTATCTACTATCCGGTGAAGTACCAGGGCTTTTTCGAGTCTTCCGATCCGAAGCTGAACCTGATGTGGGCCATTGGCGCGTATACGGCGCATCTCTGCATGCAGGACGACATCTGGGACGCTCCGAAGCGCGACCGTGGACGCTGGATGGGCGACCTGGATGTAAGCGAACGCACCATCAACGACGTCTTTGGCGACCGCTTCCTGATGGAAGACACACTTGACCGGCTCATGGGACCGGCGCCGGTGCAGCAACATGTCAACGGAGTTGCCGGCTATTCTGCGTTCTGGATCACTGGCGAAGCGGAATACTACCGGCACATGGGTTCGAAACAACAGCTCCTGTCTTTCCATGAACGCCTTGTGAACTCATGCACTACATGGAAACCGAGCTGGACAGCCGCAATCTTTACGCGAACAATCGCAAATCCTCGCCCTTTGTAGACTGGTCTCCCGAGCTGAATGGAGATACGCCGGAACTGCGACGCGGAACGCAATTGGAGTTCATCGCTGCATTCACTCAGGGTATTTATCTGCTCAACGAAATGGGAGATAGGGAGAACGCTCAACTCTTTGCAAAGAAGCTGGACGACCTGAAAGCTGCGGCGCGGGAATATCTCCTGGACAAGCAGACTGACTCCTATGGCGACCGTTGGCAGGTGAATGCGATGGCTGTGTTGTCAGGCGCGGCTGGTCCTTCACAATACGCCAACATCTGGAAAGCGTCTCTTTCGAGCGTAGGCAGGATCAAGTACAACGCGCTCATCATTACGCCTTATTACAACTACTACGTCATCAGCGCCATCGCAGAAATGGGCCATCGCGCAGACGCGCTGGACTGGATTCGGCAATACTGGGGAGGCATGGTGGACGAGGGCGCCACGAGTTTCTGGGAAGGCTACGACCCGTCATGGTACAAGGACGACGCCCATGGCTCGTTGCAGGCCGACAATAAGTCAGGATATCGCGTGAGCCTCGCGCATGGCTGGTCGAGCGGCGTGACGCCGTGGCTGATGGAACAGGTGCTCGGCATTCGCGCGATAGGCGCGGGCTTTTCAACGGTTGACATTCGGCCAGATCTCATCGATCTTGCCTGGGCGAAAGGCGGCGAGCCGACTCCGCGCGGCATGTTGGATGTCTCGCTGAAGAAAGAGGGCCAGAACACTGCAATCAGTCTGGATCTGCCGTCAGGAACGGAAGCTCGTGTCTCTGTACCTGTAGCAAGCTCGAATGCGCAGGTCACCGTCAACGGGCAGAAAACGCAAAGTGAGCCTGCCGAGAATGGCACCCGCGCGGTCGTCACAATCAGGCAGGCCGGTCATTACGAGATTGCCGCACAATAGGCGTTGCATAAAGGCTAATGCATGGCTCTCGTCATCGAATTCAATAGGAACTTTATTTTATGCGATCACAGGTCGGTATCTAAAGTGTCGAGCAGCTTTCCCCATGGGTCGCTTTTGTATTCCCAGAACATGACCTCGCGAGACGGTGGTCAAGGACATATTTGCACTTCAGCGCGCGGGATTCCAGGTCCTCTATGAGACAAAGATCTTTTGCGAAGCTCTGTATAGGTACAGAGCTGAAGCTGCTGCATCCTAGTAACGTGTAAACCCGTTGTTCAGCATGCTGGCAGAGATGTTTCTGTAGTCAGCATGTATATTTGGCATCGTCTTACCGGCTGGAAGAGCCCATGATTCGTATCCGGCACCTTGACCTATACATGTCCGTAGAATGGCACACCGAGCAGAATTTTCACGGCAGAGACTCCCGGACTGATCTGTCGGCGGTGATTTTCTTTGGGCCGGCAGGATCAGTGAAAAGCGGCGCGTGATTGCCAGTAGGATGGTGCGCGAGAAGGCCAGTGGATCAACCTCGGCCAATACGCTGACCTCTCCAACTTCACTACAGTCGGGGCTTTGCTTTCGCCGTTTATCGTCGCTCTAAATCCTGCAGCAGGTCTGCTCCAAAATTGGGTCTGGATTAATTGCGCTAAATCCTGTCTTATGCTGGTAAGTACCTTTTCAGATAGGCGCTTATAACTGTCGTGAGTAGGCGAGGGTGAGCGTTGGCTGGCGTGGCGAGTGCGAGTTCCCGGTAAAGTCTTTCACCTTCAATTCTCAATGTTTTAGTTAAAGGAGAGTTGTGCAACGCCTTTTTCGGGAGGATAGAAGCCCCGAAACCGGCCTCGACGAGTTTCTTTATGGCTTCAGTGTCGTCTGCTTCCATCGTCACCCGTAATGAAATTCCGTGCTTGCGTACCATACCATCAATGAGGAAGCGAGTGCTGCTTCCTACCGGATAGAGGATCATCGGGATAGTGGCCAGATCTTTCATTGTTATGCTCTTGCCGTATTTCGTTTGAGCATGCACCAAAACCAGCATCTCCTCTCTGAACAAAGGTGTCAGCTGGAGCGTGGGAGCATCTACGGGCAGGGAGACAATTCCGAGATCAATCTGCTTCCATTCAAGTTCGTAGATGATGTCCTGTGTGGGAGCAACATGCACCAGAATCTCATTTCGCGGAAATCGCTTGCGCAGACGGCTCAATGGCCGGCGCAACTGGTAAATGAGAGTAGTAGGACCCGTGCCCAGGACGAATGGCCTGGAATCACATTCCGTTCCAGAAGGGAAATCCTCGCGAATGGTATGCAGCATATCCATGAGCCCGCCCAAATGTTGGTGCATTCGCTTGGCCGCAGCCGTCGGAACTAATTTGTTGCCGACGCGGGTAAAAAGATCGGCGCCCAGCTCGTCGCTGAGATGCTTGATCTGCAGGCTGACTGCGGCGGGCGACAGATATACTTTTTTGGCCGCGACCGTCATGCTTTGTGTGGCCATCACGATCCTGAAGGTTTCGAGGTGCCGCAGTTCCATGGCTGGGTATTTTACGACATGCCGTCAATGACTCTCCGCTTTTGTTTGCTGCAAAACTCCGGAAGAACGCAAAACCATTCTGAGATGCTCAACATCCGACGGGAAAAGAGGAGGGAGCGGAGGGCGAACCGGGCCTACGGACATACCGCATAGATTCATCGCTTCCTTAATGACGGATATCGAATAACCCGGATATTTGACCCGTAAATCGAAGATGGCGAGCGTACCTTTCGCAACTATTTTTGCCGCCTCCTCGAGTCGCCCATCTTGCAGGTAAGCCATGATTGCGAGGGATGTCTGCGGCATAAAGTTCACAAGCCCGCTGGTGAAGCCCTTGACTCCCAAGGCAGAGTAGCTGGGCGCCAAAATTTCACCCACCCCACACAGCACCTCGAAACGGTCGCCAACCGCTGCTTTTTGGCGGACAAACTGCTTCATGTCGCCGTGCTCATCTTTGAGGGCCACGATGTTGGGAATCTCCGCAAGACGGCGAAGCAAAGGCACGCTGAAATTGCACTCAGGTGTCTGAAAGAGAATCACTCCAAGATTGGTAGCTGCAGCAGCAGCCTGGTAATAAGCAAACATGCCGTCGTCATTTGATCTCGAATAATGAGGTGGCAGAACCAGAATGCCGTCGGCTCCATACGCTTCTGCTGTCTTCGCGAGTTCTCGGGTATCGGAAAACGAAAACCCCAACCCAACCAACACAGGCTTGCGCTTGCCAACCACTTCGACTACGCTGCGTCCGACCAATTCTGTTCCTCGAAGGAAAGCGAGAAGATCTCGCCGTTATTGCCGAGAGCAACTACCACATCACAATATTTCGCCAGATGCATGGCGTTGCGGCGCAGAGCCTCCTGATCGATAGTGAAATCCTGGTGGAAGGGAGTAACCCCAAATCCGATAAGACCGCGTAGCGACGATTTCAATTCAGCAGGACTAAGTCCCATGGCTTTTCTCCCTATATGCAAAGCAGTATGTATTTCGCCTAAGCGGCGACCGGTAAATTCTTTCGAGGAACTAAAACGCTTACGGCGACCAAGGCACAGAGAATCATGGCTGAACCCAGAACAAACACCGACTCGTAGGAAACCTTTGCGATAAGCCATCCGGAAACCAAAGTGAAAGCCATCCCACCGATTGCGCCTGCCGTTCCCGTCAAACCGGTGACTCGCCCTACCTCATGGCTTTCAAAAAGATCGATAGGCAAACTCAGCATGTTACTGGCCCAGCTGGCATAACCGAAGAGGACCACGCTGATCCAGGCGAGAGTCAACGCGGCAGTAGAAGCTCGGGCCGCAAAAATACCGCTCAGCATCAGCAACGCGCTACCGCTCATCACAACTTTTCTGGCCGTGACTTCGGAGATCCCGCGCCGCACCAGGAGATCCGACGCGTAGCCGCCGCTCCAGCTTCCGATACCTGCAAAGACAAATGGGATCCCGGCTGTGCGCCCGATTTGTCCTAGGGTGAAGCCGCGGCTGTACGCCAGGTAACTCGGCAACCAAAAGGCATAGAACCACCACACCGGATCAGCCAGAGACCGGCCAAGCATCATGCCCCAAAGCGCCCGGTTCCGAAAATGCGCGCGAAACCAACGCTTGTTGTAAAAAACGGCCGCTCCTGTTCCCGAGGACTGAGGCGGATCGCCTTTATACAGGGCTCGCCACAGGAATACCCAAACGAAGCCGCATAGTCCTACTACGACGAACATCATCCGCCAGCCCCAGGCTGAGGTCACTGCAGAGACGATGGGGGGTGCAAGGATTGCGCCCGCGATGGATCCGCTATTGAAGACCCCGACGGCAAAAGCACGGCGAGAGATGAAAAACGTTTCACTTACAGCTTTCACAGCTCCCGGCCAATTACCAGCCTCCGCCATCCCCAACAGAAACCGGAGGATTCCAAAACTGACTACGCCCGCTGACAGACCATGAAGCATGCTCACCACCGACCATGCGCCGACACAAAGCCACATGCCGAGACGCGTGCCGGTTTTATCAATCAATCCGCCCGCGTAAGCTTGGCTGATGGTGTATCCGAGGAGAAACAAAAAAATCACGCGCGAGTATGCAATGGCGCTGAGCGAGATTTGCTTCGCCAGGACTGGCGCCACAACAGACAGCGCCTGGCGGTCGAGATAGTTAACCGCGGTCGCGGCAAAGAGAAGGGCGAGAACGATGCGCTGATAGCCGCGAGTTGAGGTCATGAGTCTAATTCCTGTGCTGGATGCCGGAAGAGATCGTCCGGCCACCATCTGATGGGGTTTAGCGCCGGGTCTTCGGTGTATAGCCTGGGCCCGATGGCCACAGACGGGTAATGCACGTTGACGACCGCCGCGCCTACATGAGCTTCCGCGGCGGTTCCCAATGATGTCTCCTGTGTTGTGCTCAGGATGGTCCGCAGGCCCAGCGTCTCAGCAACAGCGAAGACCTTCAGCGATTCCCGCATCCCTCCATGAGCGCTATTGGCAATATTGATAATGTCGATTGCCCGCGCCTTCCACAACGCGATGGCATGGCGGGCATCGCCTACATGTTCACTGACGGGAATATCAAGCTTGGCTCGCGCCTCCGCCATGCCGTCAACATCGTGAAGAGGCGCAATGCTCTCGACGTACTGCGGTTCATAGTGCTTTCGCATGCGATCAATCAGCCGCACCGCATCCGTGGGATGAACATGGTTGCTCAGGTCAAAGGCCTGCATGGTTATGCGATCGCCTATTTGGTTCCTCAGCGCAGAGAGAAATACCTCGTCAAACTTCGGCGATCCGCCAATGTACAGGCGGAAATTATCGAAACCCTCCGCAAGCAATTGTTCGACCAGCGCCAGATTTTGTTCCACGTGCTTTTCCGAGAGATTTCGGAAAATTGGAATGCAGACCTTGATCTTCTTTCGCACCGGACCGCCGAAAAGTACACAAACAGCAATGCCCAATGCCTTACCAACGATGTCATGCAGCGCCATTTCAAAGCCGGCGCGAAGGCTGCCCGCATAGATTCCTGTATCGCCGCGGCCAGTCAGGAGGAGGCTGAGGAGATGATCAAGGCGGCCAATCTCCATTGCGTTCTGCCCGACCAGAACATTGGAGAGGCTCTTTTGCAGATCCTCGAGGTCGGGCATGGTCAATGGCAAGTCGGTAATGTCCGCATATTCACCTACCCCGACAATTCCCGAATCCGTATCCAGGCGGATGAGAACGTGTTGCGAGGCGTCGCCGGAAATTCGCGGCGTGCGGATAGAGTATAGGCTGAGCTTCGTAATGATGACGGAGTTCTTGGAATTGAGGTTGTCACTGCTCTCGGTCACAATGTGCCCCTTTAAGCTTTTGCAGGGTTTTCGCGGCAGCGTTCAACAGGTACGTCGGCGCCAAGCCGTAGTGATAAAGTTGGACTGCGCGGAAGCCCTTTTCATGCAAAAATGTGAGCCGGGAGCCAATTGCTGATTCCGAAGCCACATCCGGCGGGAAGATTCGAATACCTGCGATCCACCGCGAGGGATCGCCTACGCAGTCTAGCGCTGCTTCAAAGCGGCTACGGAAATCGGTTTCGTCTGGTTCGAAGACAACCAACAATAACTGTTCGGCCGTTGCGAGAGCGTCCTGTGGATTGGCGCCAAACAGCGCCCCACATTCAAACGGCGAAAGGCCTGAACTAACTGTCAGCTCAATTGATCTCGGGACAGTCTCGCGTATCTCTTGAAGCAGGGTAAGAACGCATCTGCTACGCGCGTTTAGAAGAGCGATTGCGCTTTTCCCGCCGAGAAGCAAACTCAATTCTGCGTGCGCCAGGGTTACGTCCTTCACTGGCGGCACGCGCCCTTCAAAAAAGCTAAGAAGCCGTTGGCGAAAAGTAGTAGCCAGAAAGCCGGGGTTCAGGCCGGCTGATTTAAAAAGCCGCGTGCAGTGCGGGCAAAAGCAACAGGAGAAAAGGAAATGATGAAACAAGTCAAATGCGACGCCACACTTGTCGTGGAGCGACAGATGTTCGTATCCATAGAACCCGGCCGCTTCGAGTTCGATCGCATGGACGGGGCGAGCAGAGATGGCACGAACCAATCGAACGGCATACTCTCGTGCCTTAGGAGCAGAGGGGCACAATGCATGTGAGAAAGTATCTCCAAAACAATTGCGAATGGCTGCGTCAGAATTCTCGGAAGCCAGAGGGCTGCTATGAAATATAACTGTCCACGCTTTTATTCGAAGGCCGCTCTTTTCGGCTTGAGACGTAAGTCCCGGTACCGGCCCTTCGTCGGTTGCCCATTCCGCGCGTTGCGGGTGTATGCCTGAGGCAGAAAACTCGCCGGGCCGAGGCCGAAAACCCAAGGCTGCTGCTGCGGAAACTACCTTATTTCCTTCTCTATGTGGAGCAAGGGCGCGGACCGAGTGGTAAGCAAAAGGTATGCTGATCGCGGTCGCACCCATATCACGGATCGTTCCGAGACGCTCCTCGACACTTCTGTCGCTGATGTCCCAGGGATAGACCCAAAAAATCTGTTCAACAAAGCTCATGATTCGCTAAAGCGGCAGATGTGATTGTCAATGGAAAGGATGGAAAGTCAACCAAGTAGTTTTGCAGGCCGGGTTTAAATATATTCAATCGACAGGTTATGCGACTGTCGGGTTTACTACCCATGAATGCAGAGACAAGTCAGTCCAATGCCCTTGCGGTGTATCAGTCTATTGACTTCAGTTCGTTGTACGCGCGCAAGTCCGGAGTATAAACATATCTGAATCATTTGTTCGCGATCGGCTCTACTTTGTATCTCCTAGGCAAAGTAGAAATTACCGGCGGGTAAGCTTTCATACGTATAAAAGCATGGTTGTGCCCAAGGAGCAAAATCGTGGAACTCGGGAGCGGCAACAAGCGGCGCCATTTCTTGAAAAACATAGGTTGTGCATTCACGGCGTTTGCCGGGGGGTCACTCGTGTCCGAGGGAGACGCCCAGGTGCGGTATTTAAACGCGCTGCCAGTTGGTTCTAGATCTCTGTTGCATGCGGGCATGGTTGACGACAATACATCGTTGTCTCCTGGGAAGGCGCAGCTATTTTTTAATATCCGTGACTATGGTGCGCGCGGCAATGGCAGCGATGTGGATACCCCGGCTATTAATAATTCCATCGCCGCCGCCACCAGGGCAGGGGGCGGAATCGTCTTCTTTCCCGCGGGAAACTACCTTTGCTTCTCGATTCATCTCGCCAGCAACATAACGCTCTATCTTGACCGGGGCGCAGTCGTTATTGCGGCTGAGAACGGAGCGTTGGGCAGTTACGATGCGGCAGAGTCGAACGCTCCCTATGAGGCATATCAGGATTACCACCACAATCATTGGCATAATAGCTTGATTTGGGGAGAAGGTCTGACAAATATCGGCATTGTCGGCGGTGGGCTGTTTTGGGGAAGAGGCCTAAGCCGGGGAGATCGCGAAAACAAGCCTTTTGCCGAAGACCCGGGAGTAGGCAGCAGGGTCATTGCCCTAAAGAACTGCCGCAATGTCGAGTTTCGCGGCTTTTCTATCTTAAAAGGCGGAACGATGGGCATTCTCGCTACCGGAGTCGATAATTTGGTGATCGATAGTCTCACGATTGACACCAATCGTGATGGTATGGATATCGACTGTTGCAGGAACGTGCGTATTGCAAATTGTGCGGTGAACACACCCTGGGATGACGCTATTTGCCTCAAAAGTTCTTATGCTTTAGGGTATCCACGACCCACCGAAAACCTGACGATTACAAATTGCTATGTGACCGGAGCATACCAGCTCGGCTCGATGCTGGATGGCTCCTGGAAGAAGTGGCCTGAAGGGCAGCATCCGCCCCAGCATGGCCGCATTAAATTCGGCACGGAGTCGAATGGCGGATTCATCAACACGACGATTTCAAATTGCGTATTCGAGGGTTGCCGTGGTTTCGCGCTTGAGAGTGTGGATGGAGCGAGACTGGAAGATATGACGATCACTAACATCGCCATGCGCAATCTGATTGCGTCGCCTTTATTTATCCGCTTGGGGGCGCGCATGCGTGGGCCTGAGGCGGCGCAAATCGGGACGTTGAAGCGGATATTGATATCCGACATCGTGGTTGCGAATAACTATGCCTTGTTTTCCTCCGTCATCAGCGGAATCCCCGGTGCGCAGATCGAAGACATAAAGATCCGGAATATGTTCATAGAACACCAGGGCGGCGGGACTAAAGAAATGGCCGGGCTGCAACTGGCGGAAAACGAGAAGGACTATCCCGAACACTCGATGTTCGGCGATGTCATCCCGGCACAGGGCTTTTTTCTGCGTCACATAAAAAATATCGAGATGAGCGATATAGAGATTCGCAGCCAGAAACCAGATCTTCGACCGCCATTTCTATTGAATGATGTAAACGGCGCAGATTTCTGGCATGTTAAAGCGAATGTACCGGCTGGCACGCCGATGTTCTCGCTCACAAATGTCAACGATTTTGCCGTTTCGCGCTCGAAGCCCCTCAAAGATACAGAAATAGGTCAAGTAGCGGAGAAAATGTTGATCTAACTTTTGCGCAGACTCTATATCAGCGTCGCCGGATCTCGAAAATGTCTATCCTGTTGCCGGATGGCAATGGAATTTCGATTCCGTCGCGGAACTGTTGGCCCGTGCATGCTCTAGCATTGAGGGTGCCGTTCACAGCGCGAAGGTGGTAGTTTCCGTCGGGGAAGGCCGGCAGTTTTATTTCAATCGCTTTGACCGGAGCCTTGTTTCTGAACAAGATCATCAGACCCTCGCCCTCACGGCTCAAACGGGCAAATCCATCCCAGGTTGCTGCATTTGGCTGCTTCCAATCCCCGAGAGGCACGAACCCTTGCGTGATTTGGACCCCTTGGCGCAGAGTCTTGAACCAGCGAATCATTTCTCCGTACTGAGCTTGCTGTTCAGATGTCAATTTGCGTAAGTCCCCGAGCAGAAGCGGGCCTGATCCCATGGCCGTGAAAAGACGCTCCTCAACGGGTGCCATTTCCGCTTGCAGGTTACCGATGAGCATCGCTTCCGTCGGAATCACCAGTGAGCGCTGATACAACAATGTTCTTGCTTGCCGGGGGCCGGCAACGTCCGGCCATCTGTCTTCCACGTTGCTAAGCCAATCCAGGTCGCCCGCTGCAAGCAAGCCGTAGTCGATGGTGTGCTTCTGGCCCCAGGCTTCAAAGGTGATATCAAGTAATACATCCGGATGTTCCCGATAGACATGGTCCGTTACGTATTGAATGCCTTCATAGATCAGTTCTAACGACTGCGCCCAGTTATCGTGATTATGTCCTTCGGCGTAACAACCCGGCGACTCGCCGTACGCGTTGAATGCGGTCGTAAGATCGAGCTTTACGTAGCGCAGATGATACCGCCCGATGAGTTCGCTGATCCGCTTGGCGGCTGCGTCCTTGTAAGGGCTGGCAAGGCACATCACGACCTGCCATCCGGACATCGTTTCCGTGAGTTTGAGATTTCCGTGCCGGTCCTTGCATGCCCACTCGGGATGCTCGCGATAGACCGGAGTCTTGGTGCTCGTTACGGTAAGGGGAGCCCATAATCCGAGGCGCATCCCTTTTGCCTCAACAGCGGCCTGCACCTCCTCAAGGCCATTCGGAAAGAGCTGACGGTTTATCTCATTGTCTCCATACTCGCTCTGCCAGCCATCATCGATGGTAAAGACGTCCAATCCAATATGGCCCGCGACATCGATCAACGCGCTGACGATATCTGCAGTGATTGCGCGCTCAAACGGCTCCCATGTGTTGTAGATCCATGGTGGTTGGTACGCGGCCTTCTTCGCCAGGACACTCGAGGTGTAAGAAGGCATCACCCAGTGGGGATCCGCAAATCCCTTGCCGTCCACAAAGAATGCGATCGAACTCTTCGCCGAAGTGAAGATTTCCGCGGGCTCTAAACGGCGCTCGAAGGGAAATAAGTCGGTGTTGTACATGACTTGCACGCCACCGCTCCAATCCATGAGCTCCGTCGCTTTCATCCAACCCGGAGCTTCGTTCATGACGATAAAGCCTTCCCCGGTAAGCGAGTTCTTTTGGAGAATCGCACCGTCGTCCACCCTGCCGCTGAATAGCAGTTCTCGCGGTTGAATTCCATAGAAAGCGTTGACCTCCAGGAGATTGAAAGGCCCAGGCGCAATACTCGTGCTCTCGAAACACAGATGAGAAAGCACAACGGGAGTTTTGCCCGTGTTGGTGATAGCAATCCACTTTCGGATAACAGGATGTCCGTCATAAACCGCGTAGAAGACGGTTACTTCGATGGGATGGCTAGTTGAAGATAGATCGATCGCCAGCATCTGCCCGCCTCGTGTCAGCTTTTCTGTATGGATATCCCCGAGTTTCCAAGCGGATTGACCCCCGGCAAAATGCTCTTGATCGGCCCAAAACGAAAACTCATTGCTTTTGGGATGGGGCTTGACCGCGTTAGCTACGAAATCAGTTCCAGTTACGCAGTGCCGCCAACTTAATGTAGAAAGTCCTACTCCCGGGTCGAAGCTGATCCGTCTTTCTACCAGAGCGTTCCCAATCGCCCAAGTATTGCGTTCCTTAAGCGTGCGTACGAATGTTGTCGAGAGATTCTCTTCGACCATTTTGCTGTACAAAGCAAAGCTCTTCATGTTGCTCAGAAGCAACGATGCGAATGTTGTTCCTTGCACGAATCGGCGGCGGTTCATTCGAGTCCTCGCAAAGTGTTGGATCAGGTTTTCAACCAGCAGGAAACCGGTGGTTTTACCTGGGATTTCCGCTCAGGTTCCTGCGCTTTCTGACGTACCGATTACGAGCCCCGGTTCCCGGTACTTCTTTCGTTTCCATATTTGCCGCGCAGCAGATGCAAAAGATATAAGAGCGCAACCACGACTAAGATTCCCCATCCAGCACGCGCGTTTGGAGGCATGACCATGATGGAGCAAATGAAGATCGTCCATAACATCGCCAACAGGCTTATCGCATGGCTGAATTTTCCGAGATGCCAGGGTCCCCGGCTTTGGGTCCAAACGGCCGTTTTCCTCCAGCCAAGGTAGATCGGGATGCCATAGGAGAGATAAAAGCCAATGACACTGATCGAAGTCACCACAGAGTAGGCTCCGCTGTAGACCATGGCAATGAAGGCCATTCCCGCGCCCAGCCACAGCGCAGCTGCGGGGGTTGTGTGCCTGGCGCTAATTCCACTCCAAAGATCTGAGAATGGCATTCCGCGATCACGAGCGAAGGCATAAATGGTCCGGGACAGCGATGTACAGGCTGCCAGCCCACAGAACCACATCGCCAATATCGTCAGACCAAGAACCGCGAAGACCGCACGAGTACCCAGCGCAGCCTGCAAGATTGCCAGCACAGTGGGGTAAGAATTTCCCCCGGCATCTTTCGCCGCCAGCACCTGATTCACGTTCGGGATGGCGAGTGTCAGCGAAAGAATCAGTATGTAGCCAAAGACCCCGGAGACGCCAACTGACATGACCATTGCCCAAGGGGCGCGCCAGCGAGGGTCTACGGTCTCTTCAGCGACGTGCGCTGAAGCGTCAAATCCGGTGTAAGTCCATTGCGCCTGCAAGAGTCCCAACAAGAACAGCCACCAATAACCAGCGTGTATCCCGCTCGAGGAACTTGCCTGCCACAAAAAATGAAGCGGCTGCTTGGGGGCAAAGATAAGCAATGTCCCGACTAGAATGACAACCCCCAGAATATGCACCGGTACGCTTGCATCGTTCAGCAGCGCTACCCAGCGAACCGAATAGTGATTGAGCACAGTTTGTGACAGAAGTAACAGGCCATACACCAGCAATAAGTGCGGTGTTGTGGCTGTTACTTTCAGGATGGGTAAGAGAAACTGAGCACAACCGTAGTCGATACCTGCGATTGCTGTAACTAATCCGATGATGTTCAGCCAGGCGGTAAGCCATGCCCAGGTGGGACCCCCGAGGTGCGCCGACCAGTGAATCATTCCACCCGAGGTAGGGAATGCGGAGCACAACTCCGCCATGCTGAGCACAATCAGTAATGTCCCCAAAGTGGCCAGAGGCCATCCCAGCGTCATTTGGCGTGGGCCTCCCATGGAGAGACCGTATCCGTAGAGGGTGACCGCGCCGGTCAGGATAGAGATGACTGAGAACGAGAGGGCAAAGTTGGAGAAGCCGCCAAAGCCTCGGCGAAGTTCCTGTTTATATCCCAGTTTTGATAAATCCCGGCTATCGGCTTGGACGCTTTCTGATCTGGGTGCCATTGGAGTCGCAGCCGCTAAAACAGGTATAGTCAATCAAAGATGACCGAATGTAAATTAATAATGACTATATTGTCAACGATTTATTGGGGTATTCCCCTTGGGATCATGAACCCTCGTCACTTTAAAGAGTCTGCGCCGCAATCAAGAGTATCCTCTGCTGCCATCTTTATATATTGCTATGTATCGCGTGCAGCCTTTGTTTGAATTTACGTGACTGTCACACAACTACGAGCATCAATGAAAATTCTGGCGATCGATCAGGGAACCACATCGACTAAAGCTTTCATTCTTGGGAGACGAGGGTGAGTTTCGTCTGGTGGGTCGACTTCATCACGAACAGTTTCATCCTGCTCCCGGCCAGGTCGAACACGACGCGGATGAACTTGCGTCGAATATCGAATCGTTGATCGATAAAGCACTCCGGGATGAACCGGAGATAGCGGGCGTTGCGCTTGCCAACCAGGGCGAGACAGTTGTTGCTTGGGATCGCCGGAACAAAAAACCTCTCTACCGCGCCATAGTATGGCAGGATCAGCGCACTCAGTCCACGTTAGACGAATTGCCTCCTGATGCCCACGACTACATCCGTGTACGAGCCGGCCTGCCAGCCGATGCGTATTTTTCAGCGTCTAAGCTTTCATGGCTCCTTAGAAATGTCCCGCAGGTTGCAGAGGCGGCTCGTGGAGGATACCTCGGTCTGACAACATCCGATAGTTTCTTTATCGACAGGTTGACGAACGAGTATTTAACCGACGTGACGACGGCTTCGCGCACCAGCCTGATGGATCTGCATACACGTGTGTGGGATCCAGGACTTTGCAGGATCTTTAGAGTTCCGCTCGAAGTTCTCCCGTCCATACGTCCGTCAACAGGCCGGATGGGAATGATCTCGCGCTTAGGTAAAAGCATTCCATTAGTGGCTACCCTGGTTGATCAGCAAGCAGCGTTATTCGGTCACGGCTGCCGTGTGCGCGGAGACGCGAAGGTGACATTCGGCACCGGAGCATTTGCTTTGGCGATTACCGGAGCATCTCCAATAGCAAACTGGAAAGGAATGGTTCCTACTGTTGCCTGGGAGCATGCCGGTGAAGAGGCTCTGTATGCGCTCGATGCCGGAGATTACACTGCCGCGGCAGCAGTGGATTGGACGATCCGTCTGGGCGTGGCCAGTAATCTTGCTGACTTCGATCTTCCCCAGGAGCCATCCGCTCTTGAGCGCGGACTGGTTTTCGTGCCGGCATTGGCAGGGCTTGCCGCACCTCATTGGGATCGGGCCGCAGCCGGGATGTGGATCGGGTTGCGCCAAGACACCTCGGCTGCCGATATGAGACGCGCTGTACTTGAAGGCATCGCTCTACGATCCGTTGAATTGATTGAGGGCCTGCCTGCGTTGGGCGAGAGGCCTATCTCTGCCGACGGCGGCCTTGCTGGCAACCACGGTTTCGTGCAGTTTTTTGCCGACGCACTGGGATCTCCTGTGCAATTGAAACTTACGCATGAACTCACTTCACTTGGCGCAGCCGAAATGGGTTTTGTGGGGCTTGGCCGTAAGCCACCCGAACATAATGCGGATGGTGATCGATTGATCTGCCCCTCGCCGGCAAGTGACAGAATTCGTTCGCTCCGGTCGAATTTCTCTAAAGCCGTTGAGATGAGCCGGGAGTTCGGGCGGCTCACGGGAACGGCGCGCTAGATGCCTACCACGTGTTGATCGAAGTCCACCAAAGAGCCCGTCATTAAACCAGACTCATCAGAGGCCAGAAACGCGATGGCGCGCGCGACTTCGATGGGCTCGAGAAGCCGTCCGAAAGGCTGCTGACGGGCAGCCTCAGAAAGCCAATCCGCAGTTTTCTTGTGAAACTCGGTTTGAATCCGATGTTCGTTGGGCGTGTTCGTCCAACCCATATTCAGCCCATTGACGCGGATGTGATCGGGCGCGACAGCATTCGCTACATTTTTTGTGATGACCCCAAGAGCCGCTTTAGCGGCGCAATACGTGGTGAGAAATGGCGGGCCGCCGTGCGAAACGATGGAGAGTACGTTCACAATTGTGCCTCCTCCGTTTTTTTTCATCCACGGAAGTACACGCTGCATAAGAAAGAAGGGAGCCCGCGCATTGATGGCAAACTGCCATTCCCACATGCCAAGGTCTGTGTCCTCAATGGAACCCCGGTCGGTGGTTCCAGCGGCATTGACCAGGACATCAATTTGTCCGAAGGCTTTTCCCGCCTGGTCGACGAAGGCAAAGCACTGGTCTACATTGGCCAGGTCCGCCGCAAACACGAAACTCTTGACACCTAGTTGCTCAACCGCGCGAGCCGTATGTTCCAGCTTGCCTTTTTCGCGTCCGCAGATGGCGATGCCGGTGGCTCCTCGCTGCGCGAGTAGTTTTGCTGTTTCCGCCCCGATGCCTTGGCCACCGCCGGTGACTAGGGCATAACGTCCTTTGAAGCGTTGAACTTCGGCGCTCATCTAATAACCTCCATGAAAAATCGAGACAACTCTTCGTGTGAAGCAGTAGGAGAGACCTGACTGCGGGTCAGGCTCGTTTGCGCCGCCTTAGCTGATCGACAAAAACAATGACGACGATTAGCACACCTGTGATGATCTTCTGCCAGAATGCGCTGATGTTGAGCAGAGTTGCACCTTGATTGATCGTAGAAAGAAGCATTGCTCCGAGCAGTGGTCCCACTACACTTCCCACGGCTCCGAATAAACTTGTGCCGCCGATTACAGATGCAGCAATCGCCTGCAGTTCCCAACTATCCCCTGTTGTCGCGATCCCTACACTTAGCCGGCTGGTCACCAGAATGCCCACCAGCGCTGCCGAGACGCTGGAGATGACATAAGCGAGATACATCGTACGGTTCACGTTGACGCCGGAGAGGCGTGCCGCTTCCGGGTTGCTGCCCGTGGCGTAGATATAGCGTCCCCATCGGGTATGGTGCAGCAGCACGTACGCCGGAACAGCGACACCGACGACGACCCAGAATAACGTCGGTAGCCGTAAGAACTCAGCTCGCGAGAAAGCGGTGAAACTGAGCGGCAAGCCCGCAATTGGACTTCCATTGGTGATGAGGAGAGCCACGCCCCGCAACGATGTCAGCCCAGCCAGCGTCATGATGAAAGGCGGTAGCCCTAGTTTGGTGATGCTGAAGGCGTTGATGATTCCGATGAGTACGCCGCAGAGCAGTGTGATCGCAATGGACAACCAGATCGAAAAGCCGTTTGTCAGAAGCATGGCAACGATGACGCTGCACAGTCCAACGACAGACCCCATGGAGAGATCGATGCCGGCTTCGATAATCACGAAGGTTTGGCCGATCGCCAGAATCGCCCAGAGCGAAGCCTGGCGCATGAGGTTCGTAATGTTTTCGTCGGTGAGGAAAACACTGGTTGTGAACGTGAGCGTCAGCCATAAAAGGATGAGAAGGCCCAGCAGAGTGAAATTTAAGAGAAAGCCGAAATGATTCGACCACAACTTTGCCTTCGGATCTCGTTTTCCTCTATCTGTAACCGTTTGCGACATGCAGGTGCTCATTCACCGATGGCATCAGCCAGGATTTTCTCGTGCGAAGCAATTCCGTGTTTGTAGCTGGCGACAAGCCGGCCTTTTCGGAAGACATGAAGAGTATCTGCAAGGTCGAATACCTCCGGCAGATAAGAAGAAACCAATATCAGGCCGGCTCCCTGCCGCAATAGATCCGCAAATAGTTTGTAGGTATCGTGCTTAGTTCCGATATCAACTCCCACAGTCGGCTCATCTGCCAGGTATAGGTCGGCGCCATGGATAAGCCATTTTCCAACGACTACCTTTTGTTGATTTCCTCCGGAGAGCGCGTGCGTTTCCACGGAGCGGGAAGGAGGTCTGATCCCGAGCCTGCCAATCTGCGCTTCTGAATTCAGCCGCTCCCCTCGCCGGTCAACAACGCCGAATCTACTGATCCTGCGAAAGACCGGAAGATTTAGATTCAGCGCGACCGAAAGATTGAGACAAAGGCCCTGTTCGCGGCGATTTTCCGGGATCAAGGCCAACCCATTTGCGATAGCATCCGATTCATTCGCTGGAGCAAAAAGCTGATTTCTCAGGTGTATACGTCCTGAAGTGCGGGGCATGCGTCCGAAGAGGGCTTGCAGAAATTCTGATCGCCCAGCCCCGACCAAGCCGTAAAGGCCTATGATTTCTCCCCGCCGGACCGTGAGATGGATGCCTTTGAATCCCTTGCCGGAGAGATTTTCAACTCGTAAAAGCTCCTGGCCGACTGGAACTTGCTCCTTGTAATGAACCTGCTCGATAGGACGGTTGATCATATCCCGAATCAGTTGTTCCCGGCTGGTCTCTTTTGTCTTTCGGGTTGAGATCAATTGCCCATCTCGCAGTATGGAAACCGTGTCGGCAAGGTCAAAGATCTCTTCCAGTCGGTGACTGATGTAGATGATGCTTGTTCCCGCCCGATGGAGCCGTCGAATGAGGTCGAACAATTGCCTGGTTTCATTGCCGGTGAGATATGCGGTAGGTTCATCGAAGATGACAATCCGCGAATGGTGCATGGCCGCACGCGCAATTGCAACCAATTGCTGCTGACCGATAGTCAAATCCGAAAGCACGGTCCCGGCGGAAATTTGAAAGTTCAAGTCATCCAGAATGGCCTGCGCCCGACGTTTCATCTCGCGTTCGCGAAGGATACTGAATTTGGTGTTCTCAGAACCGAGAAACATATTGCCCGCAACCGTGAGGTGGAGGCACAAAACCATCTCCTGATGAACCGCTGTTATGCCAAGCGCAAGTGCGTCTTCGGGAGATGAGAGGGAAACTTCTTTTCCCTCCCAAATCATTCGTCCCGATGACTTTATGTAGGCGCCCGTTAGAATTTTTATCAGGGTAGATTTACCAGCTCCGTTTTCGCCGGCGATTGCATGAACCTCACCCGGATTGAACTTCAGAGAGATCCCCTTAAGCGCGTGCGTGCCGCCAAAGCGCTTGTCGATGTCTTCTAATTTGAGAAGGGGAGTCTTCTCGCCCGCAGGGATCGCGTTCACGGTCCCATTCACCGGCAGCTTACATCCGGGTAGAGAAGCCTGTGGATCGCATCCGTGCCGACGGTATCTTTCACGACGAGCTTGACCCCGGTATCGACGAACGAGGGCACCTTCTGTCCGTGGCTGGCGGCGAAGGCCGTCTTCACCCCCTCATAACCCATGCGGTAAGCATCCTGAATAACCAGCGCCTTCACGATGCCCTGTTGCAGCCGTTTTACCAACTGATCGCTGCTGTCGAAGCTGACTACTTGCACGCGATCCTGGGAGTTCGTCTCGCCGACCGCCTGGCTGGCGCCCAGGCCGCTGAATACCGCGTCAGCGAAGATGCCGCGTAGATCGGGAAACGCCGACAGTACGTCCATGGTTTGATTCAGGCTGGTGGTCGCCTGGCCATCGCCAATTTGGGTAGAGACGATCTTTAGATTGGGAAATTCTTTGCCGATCACCTCTTTGAAGCCTGCGATGCGGTCTCGCATGGAAGAGGTCCCGGCCAGGTTCGAAATGATGGCGATCTGTCCTTCCTCTTTTCCGTACCGCACCTTGATTGCCGCCCCTAGGGCCTTGGCTGCCAAGCGGCCGCCCTCCACGTTATCAGTCGCAAGAATGGATGCCAGCTTTTTCGAATTTGCCAGCGAATCGATCTCCACAACTTTGACGCGCGAAGCTGCTTCATCGATCGCCGGTCCGAGGGCGGCGTATGACGTGGGGGCAATGACGATCGCTTGCGGGTGTTGTGCGACCGCATTTTCGAGTATCGTTACCTGGCCGGCGATATCCATCTCGGACTGCGTCCCAAGGCGAGGTACATTCACATTGAGTTCCCGCCCGGCCCGGCATCCTCCGGAGTAGACCGCTTCCCAATATGGCGAGGAGGTGTCCTTCACAATCAGCGGAATCGAAGGACGGCTTTGCGCCAGCCCCTGGATGGAGAGCAGGAACAGCGCCGCCGCTGAGTTCGCGACTACCTTAGCGATTGTCATTGGAACTGCCCTTCGAACCGGCGCTTAGCCCGGGAACATCGAACTGATCGTAAGAGAGTGCGACCGCGACGCCTTCACGCGCGGAAATCGTCGCGCCATTTGCCATGACCAGAGACTTGTATCCATCGATGATGTTTGGCTCGGGGGGTAACCCTTTCTCCAGGCTGGTAACGAAGTGCTGAAGCTCGTTGCGATACGCGTCCTTGTAGCGAGGGAAGTGATGGTGCAGCGCGCTGCCATGCACTCCGGCGGCATCCTCAACCGTCATGGTACTCTGCCGGGGATTTTCTACGCGGATCACGCCAAGCTCTGCAAATAGCTCCACCCGCTGATCGAAGCCGGGGACGGATCTCCGGCTGTTCTGGATGGTGCATGTCAGACCGGAGGCCGTCCAAAACACTGCAACGGCTGTGTCGAAATCGCCCAACTGGACGAAGTTCGGGTCGATCATGCAGCTGCCACGGGCAAAGACGCCGACAAAATCTTCTCCCGCGAGATAACGGGCTTGATCGATATCGTGAATCATCATGTCGCGAAAGATTCCGCCTGAACGCCGCACGTACTCAGCCGGAGGAGGAGCGGGATCGCGAGCCATGAGTGACATCTGTTCCAGTTTGCCCAAATGCCCGCTAACACGAACATCGTGCGCTTCCCGGTGCGCCGGATCAAACCGCCGGTCGAAACCGATGGTAAAGAATACACCCGCTTGCTCAACGACTTTGATTGCGCGGATGACGCGATCCAGGTTAAGGTCCACCGGCTTTTCGCAGAAGATGGCGAGCCGGGCCGCCGCGGCTAGCTCGATCATCGCGACGTGAGTATCGGTGGGCGAGCAGATCAGAACCGCGTCAAGCTCCATCGTCTGAATGGCCTCGGCCGCGTCGGCGAAGACGCGTGCTCCAAACCTCTCCGCAACCGCCGCGGCGGCCTTTAGGTCGGGATCTACTATCGCCTTAATCGTCGCACCCTCGATCGTAGCGACATTCTGCGCATGCAGGCGTCCAATTCTCCCAGTACCGATCAAGCAAAGTCGAAGCACACTCCCTCTCCCAGCGCAATATAACCTCGGCTTCCATGCCATGGCAATCATATTGACTAAGCCAATTGTCGCCATTGAAGAAATCGATCATAATCCATGCCCATCCGTTACACATGCAGTCCGCCCATCGCACGATCCATAAACCGATCCGGTAGGGTCTCATCATCTCGTTCGCTTCTGCTCGAGGATGTCGCAGTGCCGGACATACTATCCCGCATAACCACGAAAAGAAATGATGAAACGCGTGACCATCCTGGGAGGACATTGCACCACATCTTCCAGTCCATCTCGGCAGGAAGCGGCGAAATTCGCGGGCCTACCAGACGCTTTATCTCAATTGGCTTGGCAAAATGCCTGGGTCGGAGCCGATCACCTGGAAGCTTTGGCCATTCGAAAATAGAAGAGAGAAGAATCTGGAATTGGCGGTTATCTCGCAATCCTCAACCGGCATGTCCATGCCTCTACGGGGTGAAGTTGTGGCGGATATTACAGCACTCTTTCGGGGAAAACGAAGAGGGAATGACGGTAATTCTATGGTGAAGACCTGCGAAAGATCGATTTGAAAAACATGCCCAAATGGGTTTCAACCTTTCTATCCGACGCCGGGTCCGGTTTATCGAAAGCCTTTTACATTCGTGCTAAAGTCTAATGCAGTTCGGTTTTGACTCATCGATTCCTGGGTTCTTTTTAGCAGCCTTGGTGCCCCTAAACAATGAATCGCCCCTCACACATGCATCCCCGCGAACGAAGAGAAAAAATTCTTGAACTGTTGCGCGACAGCGAGAGCGGCCGGCTTACGGTCGAAGACCTGGCGCGGGTGTTGAAAGCATCCCAGGAAACGATCCGCCGCGATCTCACGCAACTCTCCTCAGGAAGTCTGGTTTCGAAGTTTCATGGGGGAGCATCGTTGCCGCAGCCGAGTGGAGAAGGCCCATTTCGCACTCGCATGGCGGATAGTCTGCGGCAAAAGAGAACCATTGCTCGCGTCGCGGCCGGTTTGTTCCGGCCCGGCGACACGCTGCTCGTCGATACCGGCTCAACGACGATTGTGTTTGCGGAGGAACTCTCCAGGCAGACTGGGCTGACCGTCATCACCAACTCTGTGTTGATTGCGCAAACCATGACTCGCGGCAGGAATGGCAATCGCGCATTTCTTATCGGAGGGGAGTACTCCGATGAGGCCATGGTGAATCTCGGGGCGCTGGCGATCCGGCAGGTGGCGCAATTCCACGCAATTCATGCCGTGATTACGGTAGGTGCGATCGAGGCCGAAGGCGCTATGGACTTCACCCTGGAAGAGGCTGAGATTGCGCATGCCATGATCGGCCAGGCAAGAAAGCTGACGGTCATAGCCGATTCTTCGAAGCTGGAGAAGGCAGGGTTGTTCCGGGTCTGCCGGCTCGATGCGATTGATCGCATCATCACGGATGCGCGGCCCAAGGGGCCTTTGGCCGACGCGCTGAATGCCGCCGAGGTTGAAGTGCTTATTGCGCCCTTGCGCGTTGGCCAACCGCGTTCCTGATTTTCAGGAAACGTCTTGCCTAGGATTTCCTCGTGGCGCCGCTTATTTCTGTTCTCAACTTTCCGGCAAGCCCTTCTTCCTTAATTCCAAGCGTCTGGATGATATGACGCGCTAAGCGCCGTGTTGCTGGAGGATGGGGCCGCCAATCCGTGACCGCGAGCAGCAACTGCCGGTACATCCTAAAATTGTGAATCTTCTTATAGGCCAAGTTGTGGCCCTGGGGGCCGGCGACACAACAAAGCGGAAGAAGCGCGGCTCCCATGCCGGCAGAAACGAGGCTTTTAATCGCTTCGATATTCTCGAGTTCCATCGTGACTCTGGCCGAAACGCCAAGCCGATCCATATAGAACTGTTGCAGAATCTGCATCCCGGTGCTGCGCAAATGCGAAATAAAGGTCAATCCTTTCAGGTCGCGCGGCATGAGTTCCGCCTTCTTCACGAGCGGATGCGCGGGTTCGAGCACGATGACGAGTTCTTCCTTCCGGAGAGGGATCGTTTTGACGGATTCGAGAACTTTCGATGGCGACATCACCACGGCAAGATCCACAGTGTGATCGAGAAGGCCCTGGATCAGCGCCTCGGTGGTTCCTGAGACGATCAGGATCTCGATCAGCGGATACCTGCGTCGGTATTCCGAGAGGATTCGGGGGAAAAGATAAATGAGCGTGGTGGCCCCCACGCCTAGACGGATGATACCGCGCTGGCACGTGGAGAATTCCCGCACCGCAAGTTCGGCATCCTTGAGTTCGGCAAGGGTGCGCTCGGCATGTTGCTGCAGCACACGGCCCGCCTCAGACAGATACAGACGTTTCTTCGTACGAAGAAACAGGACGCAACCAAATTCTTCTTCGAGCTGTTTGATGTGAAGAGACACCGTGGACTGGGACAACGAGAGTTCGCGTCCCGCGGCGGTGAAGGAACAGGTGCGGGCTGCAGCTTGAAAGACCTTAAGATGGTGGAGGTCCATATCGCCGCGTGCCATTGTAGAGTCTTAAGCTCCAAAATATTTAATTCACAGCGGAAACGGCTCGGGTTTTAAAGCTCGGGATAGTGAGCCGGCAAGTACGTTTCATCCTACTGCAAGTTCATTGATCAGATAAATGCCAAGGATTGGCTATTTCAATATGCTTGCGACGGACATAGGGTCGTGGTGTAGTATGCATTCCCTGATCACTCCTCGTGGCCGTGTCAGCAGAGCCATGCAGGATTTGGGGGTGTGCCATGATGAACAGACGACAATTCGGCTCTCTAGGTTTGGGCTCTCTGGCTGCGGTCTTAACGCGCGAACTGTGGGCGCGTGAAGTACAAGCAGCTTCCGACCGGTACTTCTACTTTGCCATCGTGGCCGATCCTCACATCATCGACAACTTTTATCACGGCCCGGAGGGGAATGCGGAGGATACAGAGAGTATTTTCCACACTTCAGAGAGACTCATATCCGCGCGCGATCTCATCAATGGGTTGCAGCCGGCTATAGAGAAGGTGTTTCTAGTCGGGGATTACTTCCATAACTACCCTTCCACTGGACTATGACTTCTATTTTCAGCACAAGACAAGACTGGATCGCGCGAAAGAGATAACTGATGGTTTCAAAATGCCGATCCACATTGGCTTCGGCAACCATGACTATGATGTGCATCATGTCTCCCGCGACTTCAGCCATCGCCTTTTTGCTGCCAAGTTCAATCTGAAGCCCTATTACACGGTGGAATACAAAGGATGGAAGTTTATTCATCTGAACAATCAGCTTGGCAATACCTGGAATAGTGCTTCTTCTGATTTCGATCCCGACACCGGCTCCTTTGGAGAGCTGCAGCTGAACTGGCTCGAAGCCGAGTTGCGTGAAGCAAAGCCCACGATTGTTTTTACCCACTATCCACTCTGGGATTGCTCGCCTACGGAGGTGTCCGGATACGGATTGCACCCTCTATTACGCAAGTATCAAGACGCGATCCGATTGGTGATCACCGGGCACTGGCACAAGTGGATTGATTTTGCCCACACTTTCGGACCGCAACATTACGTGATGGCAGCAACGCGCTACGACCCCAATGCGTACATGCTGATGGAAGTCGACAACCAAAAGCAGAGCGTTCGATTTCTTAATGCGAGCCTGGTACAGTGGTCAACGCATTTCAGCGCGCCTTATGCCCGGCAGTCTTCCGCATAGTTGTTGCGGAAACCGTTCTTCTTTCAGCCGCACTCGGTTATGGTCCAGTGGGCCCCGTCAGTTTTTCCCTCAAAATAAACTCGAACTGGAGATCCTAATGGCATTTCCTCAGTCTCTGCGAACGATTCTTCTGGCCCTGGGCTGCTTCGCTGATTCGCGCTGGGCGAGCATCCGTCGCGATCGTGGAGTTTGCTCCTTATTCTTGCTTACGGTTCTTTCGTGCGGGCAGCTTTGGTCCCAGAACGATACCTCCGATGTAAATTCCGGCGAGGAGCAGTACATCAAACCTCGGTTGAGCGGCCAGATTATTTCTCCGGCAGTCGGCGGAATTTCAGGTGCGGCAATACCTGATCAACCAAATCAGTACCTGCCCCTCAGCCTCCGGCCACCACCCAGCAATGGAGCGCAACTGCTGACCGCTTCCGCCGACACTTACTGAACGACGTCGCATTTCACGGCTGGCCCAGGGAGTGGATTGACGCTTCTCCCAAATTTACCGAGGTGGGCATCATCGAAACTGGCGCAGGATACCGTATCCACAAGCTGCGTTATGAGGTCGTTCCCGGCCTCGATTCTATTGCGCTTTTCTATGAACCAGTGGGACGGACGGGCAAAATGCCGGCCGTCCTAAACGTTCATGGGCATATTGGTCCGCTGGGCAAGGCGATCGAATTCAAACAGAAACGCTGCATCAATATGGCCCAACATGGGATCATCGCGCTAAGCCTCGATTGGTTTCTCCACGGAGAAGCCGATCAGCCGGGCAATGATCACTGGTTTGGCGCGCAATTGAACCTGGCGGGTGCGAACCTGCTCGGGTTGTTCTATCTGGAGATGCGCCGTGGCCTCGATTATCTCTATGCGAGTTCTGAGGTGGACCGAAGCCGAATCGGAATGACGGGCCTTTCGGGTGGAGGCTGGCAGACGATTGTTCTCAGCGCGCTCGACGAACGAGTAAAAACTACCAATCCGGTGGCTGGCTTCTCCTCCCTTTATTCGCGACTCGAGGCCAATGGGTATGACGAATTCGGCGACCTCGAACAACTGCCGCCGGACTTCCTTCAGGGATTCGATTACCCGTACCTGGTGGCGATGATGGCTTCGCGGTCTGCTCTGCTGACATTCAACGCACAGGATGACTGTTGTTTCCGCTCAGGTCTGGTAAAGACGCGTGTCTATAACGATATTCGTCCATTTTTTAAGCTTTATGGCAAAGAGGAGGCATTCTCGTATCACGAGAACCATGACCCCGGTACGCACAATTATCTCCTCGACAACCGCCTTGCGAATTACCGTTTCTTCAGCAAACAATTTGGTCTGCCGCCGATCGAGAACGAAGACGGCGTTGCCCCGGAGGTCAGGAGTTATGCCGATCTCGAGGTCGGTCTCCCGAAAGACAATCTGACCATACTCAGTCTTGCGCAAAAGATGAGCCGAGAGATCATGCGGGTTCCGATTCCTTCCGGCGCATCCGAGAGAGAGATCTGGGCCAAGACGAAGACGCGCAAAGTTGAATGAAATCATTCGGTATAAGCCGGTAGAGGTGAAACATGCCTGGACCGCGGCGGCAAATGAAATGCGGGATGTAGCGTCCACCTCATACGCTCTTGAGATGACAAACGGCATGAGTGCCAGCGGAGTATGGCTCAGACTCTGTTTCGCAGAGTTCGGATACTGCCCCGGTCACCATTGTGCTCGATGACGGCGGAAAGACCGCAAGCAGTGATGTCGTAGCTGACCGTTTGGCGCGTGGCGACCAGGTCCTTGCTCTTGATTTAGTTCTTATGGGCGAAACATGGAAGGACAATAGGCCTTACGAATTTGCGCAGACCTTTGACACTCTGGGTGACCGAACCATCGGTATCGAAGCGGCTCAACTTCTGGCCGCCACTCGCTGGGCCAGGAAGCGTTCCGCTGCTGGCAAAGTACGGCTCGAAGTTACGGGTATTCGCACGCAAGGAGTTGCTCTGGTAGCGGCTGCGCTGGAGCCGGAGCTTTTTTCTGAGATCGATGTCCGTGGAGGCATGCACAGCTTTAGCTACCTGTTCGATCACCCTATCCAATTCGAGCAGACGCCGGAGCTGTTTTGCTTGGATTTTTTCAAAGAGTTCGATATCGGCGAGCTTGAGGCATTGGTTTCGCCGGCCAAAGTATCGAATTCGGCTTACGTTGCCTCAACCACGCGCTAGAGGGACCCTTATGTGGGAAAAGTGAATTTTTGGGGGTTCCGTTCTGCGTTCACGGTAAATTAACTTGACTGTTCGGTCATACCTCGCCATATATATTTAACACGCGCGTCTCCACGAAAACCTAAGGCCAAAATCTTCCAGAAGTCCAGAAAACAGTCGTATTTTGGAGATACAGACGGGGTATTTTTAAATCAATTTTGCCTGAATGTAATTTTATCTTGACTATTCGGGCATAAATTGTGTTATTTTCTGCTGACTATGGTACCTAGTGAACCAGATCTACGTAAACGAGGACGCTATATGCTTAAACTTATCGGAAGGCTGGCATTTGCATTGTTATGCTCCACTGCGCTCCCGCTGGTGGCTCAGTCCACCTACGGAACCCTATTAGGAACCGTTCAGGATGCCTCCGGGGCAGTGGTCGTAGGGGCTCAAATCACCGCAACCGAAGTGGATACAGGGATTCAGAAAGCTGCAGTTTCAGATAATCACGGGGACTATCAAATCTTCAACCTCTTGCCCGGAAACTACGATGTGGGTGTGGCGGCCGCCGGCTTTGAACGTTTTGTTCGCAAGGGAGCCGTTCTCGGACCTCGTGTTCAGCTTCGCATCGACGCCACCCTGCAGCCTGGCAAAGAGACTTCCTCCATCGTGGTAACAGCAGCAGTTCCGGTCATTACAACTGAGACGGCAACGGTCAGCGACGTACAAGCCAGCCGGCAAATCGAGCAACTTCCTCTGAACTATCGGGGCGTAAGTACGACTCCGCTGAACTCGATCACTTCATTGCCAGGAGTCCAAGTGGATTCCTCGGGACCGACGGGAACGAACGGCGTATCCATTGCCGGCAATCACCCCGCGCAAAACGAATATACGGTGGATGGCTTCTCTGTCTCCGATGTGTTGCGCAACGGGCCGACACCGGAGATGTTTCCCTCCACGGAAGACATTGCTGAGGTGAAAGTAACTTCTCAAGTCTCACCGGCGGAGTATGGTCAGATAGGAGATATCACCTTCACGACCAAAAGTGGAACGAATCAGTTCCACGGCTCGCTCTTCTAATATTTGCAGAATGACGCGACAAATGCCACACCTCGTTTCGCCAACGGCAAACCGAAACTGGATGCGAATACTTTTGGCGGATCGTTGGGCGGTCCGGTTTGGATACCCAAACTCTTCAACGGCAAGGATCACACTTTCTTTTTCTTCGATTGGGAAAGCAACCGTCAGCACAGCGAGAACGCCATCGTCAACAACCTACCAACGACAGAGATGAGGTCGGGTGATCTCTCGAGCCTTTGCAGTAACTACAATGCCTCTGGACTTTGCTCCGATCCCGGCGGAACGCAACTGGTGAACCCGCTTACCGGCGTTCCCTTTCCTAACAACCAGATCCCGTCCAATTTGATTACGGCGGTATCCACGAATGTGCTCAAAACACTTTATCCGCTTCCAAACCTGCCCACTTCGAATCCTACAGACATCGTCAACGACTTTTCGCATAACTTTCCGGCCCCAGTCAGCGTGGATCTCTACGACATTCGCGTAGATCAGAACCTGACCAAAAAGCAGTCTATGTTCGTGCGCTGGAGCGCGAAGAACCTTAGCGATACCGTTCCGGAGAAGCTCGGGGTCGACCAGGAAACTACTCTCAACCCGAAGGCCGTCGTTGTCGCGCACACATACACTATACTTTCCAGCTTGGTAAACGAATTTCGCTTCGGCTACAACCGCCAAACCACAGACCATAGTTATCCGCAATATCCCAACGGAGCGTCTTTGATCACCACGTTGGGCTTGCAGCAACTCGGTCCGTTCCCTCCAGGCTCGGCTGTCCCTGATTTCGAGTTCAGCGGTTCGTCAGGCACCACCAACGTTCCCGGTGCGCGCGAAGAACTGTTGGATGAACACAAGTATCAATGGGCTGATAACCTTACCTGGGTGCGCGGGCGCAACATCTTCAAAATGGGATTTGATATTCGCGCGCTGCACTTGTCCGATTACGAGAGCTTTACGGGTGCAGATAACTTCGGAAATTACTTCTTCAACGGGAGTTTCTCCGGCAACGATTTTGCCGACTTCTTGATGGGGTTGCCATTCCATGACGCAATTGTGAATGCAGGCCCGGATTTTGAGGGATATGCCAAGGCTTATGCCACCTTCTTCCAGGATTCGTTAAAGCTCAGCCCCCAGCTGACCATTGATTTTGGTCTTCGTTACGAATACCATCCGCCTTTCCACGACGACAGTCTCCAGATTACGAACTTCGTTCCCGCTACCGGGGCGGTCATCGTGCCTAATGCAAAGTCGCTCGCACTGGCCACTCAGGCCTTCTTGACTTCTATCAATGCCTGCAGTCTGTCCACCCCCAACCCGACTCCCTATGGCCTCTACCCATGCACCGTCGTCGAAACGGCTGCGGCAGCCGGTTATCCAGCTTCACTCAGGATCAGTGACAAAACGAAGATCTTACCTCGCTTTGGCTTTGCTTATCACATCAATCCGAAGACCGTGATTCGCTCCGGAGCAGGCATCTACGATGAAACAATGCTGGGCCAGATGTTCTACTCTCTCACTGGCGTCCACACCAGCGATTACAAGGACTACATCAACGCGATCACGAATGGCGTACCGGCCATTCAATTCCCCAATACGAGGACCAGTGCGGCGGCTGGCGGCGGCTTAGCCGGAAGCGCTTCTTTCGGAACTGCCAACCAGATCAATTTCCGCGACCCCTACGAGATGCAGTGGAGCCTTTCGGTGGAGCGCGAATTGGGCGCACAAACCGGTTTACGCATCAATTACACAGGAATGCGCACCGTCGGAATGCCGAACAGCGAGGACTACAACCAGATACATTCGCAAAGCGTTCCCTTTAGCCCAACGCAAAAACCATATCCTAACTGGGGGCAGGTCAAATCGCGTACGAACGCAGGCTCAGCGAACTACAACGCGCTGAACCTCAATCTTACGCATCGTTACCAAGGTGGCGTTTTTCTCCAATCGAGTTACACATTTTCGAAGGATCTCTCGAATGCGGAAGGCGATAATCCCTCCGGCTATCAAGGAGAAAATGGCCCCAGCCTTGAAGATCGTTTCAACGTACAGGCCAACTATGGAAATGTAGCGTTCAATCGTACACAGCGCTGGCTCACGACGGCGACCGTGGATCTGCCTTTCGGCCGCGGGAAAAAATTCGGCGCGGACATGAACCGTGTCGCCGACCTCTTCCTGGGAGGATGGCAAACCAACCAAATCATTGTTCTGCAATCCGGTCCTTTCCTCACACCCTGGTATAACGGCAGCCACGATCCCTCGGGAACCAATGCACCGAATCGCTACAACTCACAGCGTCCGGATCGGTTGCCGGCCAGCGCCTGCGACGGTCTGACCATCGCGCAGGGGCAAGTATTCCACAACAATTGCTTCTTCTATGGATGGCCGGGAGCGATTGGCAGGTTCGGCAACTCGGGAGTGGGCCTCTTTACGGGACCAGGTACGGAGGTATGGAGTGCCGGGTTGGGCAAGGTCTTCCCCCTCACTGAGCGTTTACGGATGAGATTTGAAACGACGTTTAGCAACGTGCTCAACCACGCGAACCTTGCGCAGCCCAACATGGTTTCCAACTCGAGTGCCTTTGGATCGATCAATGCGGTGCAAACAGCGGAAGGAGCAGGTGCGCGTGCGGCTCAGTTTGCACTGCGCCTCGATTTCTAACGGCCGTTAACGCACCGAAGACTACGCAGAGTCACAAGCGCAGCCGATCTTTCACGACCGGCTGCTTACTCAAGTTTGGCAGCTGATTGCTGGCCGGAGGTGCGATATCTTAAATGGGCTTCGTCACGCGGAGATCTCCGACTCACAATCAACAGAACCCGCCTTCGATGTTGCGATAATCGGTGGCGGAGTTGTGGGTTGCGCAGTTCTCCGCGATCTGACTCTGGCCGGCCTCAAGTGCGTTCTTCTCGAACGCGGTGCGGACCTGCTTTCGGGCGCGAGCAAAGCCAATTCGGCCATTTTGCATACTGGTTTCGATGCACCTCCGCGAAGCCTGGAAGTTTCTCTCGTGCAGGCTGGACGGAAACGCTATCTCGAGATTCACGAGAGGCTCGGGTTACCGTTGCTCAAAACAGATGCTGTGATGGTCGCATGGACGCCGGAGGAAGCCGCCGGTTTCCGGAGTTGATCGCGAAAGCCGGAACGAATGGGGTCCCGGCTGTAAGACCGCTTCCGCTCGACGAGCTGAGACAGATACACCCGCACCTTTCGGGTGCCGCCGTCGCTGCTTTGAGGTTCCAGGTGAGCACATCATCGATCCCTGGTCGGCTCCCTTGGCGTATGCTCTGCAGGCCGTCGCGAATGGCGCTCACGTCGAGCGTTTGGCCGAGGTGAAGCAAGCGAAGCGTGAGGAAGGACTACTGGGTGCTTACAACTCCCCGCGGAAAGTTCAGGGCGAAGGTTGTCATCAACTGTGCGGGCAATTTCGGTGATCTGATCGAAGCATTCGCGCGAAAGCCTCCGTTTCAAATCAAGCCTCGCAAAGGGCAGTTCATCATCTTTGATAAGACGGCGCAGCGTCTTATGCCCACAATTGTCCTCCCGGTGCCGAGCGAACGAACCAAGGGCATCGTGCTTTGTCCGACGATTTTCGGGAACGTGCTGGTGGGACCAACGGCTGAAGATCAGGATGACCGGCAACATGCGGGCGTTGACACGGCAACCTTGCAGAAGCTGCTGGCCGAAGCCGCGCGCATCGTTCCCGCGCTCGCAGAGGAACTGGTGACCGCAACATTTGCCGGCTTGCGGCCGGCGACCGAACGCAGAGACTACATTATTGAGGCTCTTCCCGCGGAGTCATGGATCACGGTTGCGGGGATCCGCTCAACCGGTCTCACTGCCGCGTTGGGGATTTCTGAGCACGTAACGGGATTAGTGGAAGAGCACTTTTTCCGCCTCAAGCCTTTGTGCGAGCCGGTTTGGCCGAAGGTGCCGAATCTGGCAGAGCACTTACAGCGGGATCATCAGCGCCCTGGGCGCGGCAACCTTGTATGTTTTTGTGAATTGGTTACCGAAGATGAAATTGAGGCCGCTTTGTCTGGACCTCTGCCTGCGGGGGACCTTGGTGGCTTGAAGCGTCGGACACGTGCCGCTTTGGGCCGCTGTCAGGGATTCAACTGCCTGGCTGCGATCTGTAGCATGGCAAATGATAGGTTGCTGTCGCCGTTGCCTTTGCAAAAGTAACGACTATGGCCCAGGAATACGCAGCTCTAGTGATTATTGGCGGAGGCCCTGCTGGTCTTTCGGCGGCGCGTGAAGCAGCTAGGCAGGGTTTGAGAGGACGTCATTCTGCTCGAGCGTGAAGCCGAGGCAGGGGAGCACCGCGCCACTGTGGTCACTTGGGATTTGGAATGCGCGACTTTGGGCGTGTCCAGACTGGACCTCATTATGCAGAACGTCTGCGGAGCCTTACCAATGGATTAGATTTGCGTTGCAATCATGCCGTCACGAACCTGGGCCCAGAGGTCTGGTTGAGGTCAGCGGCCCGCAAGGCTCTTATTCGTATTGAGGCAGACCGGGTGCTCATTGCGACGGGCATCTACGAAAAGAGTAGTGCGGCGCGGCTCATGCCCGGAGGCCGTCCATTCGGCATTCTTACGACTGGAGCCTTGCAGAGATTCGCCTATTTCTATGGGAGCATTCCCTGCCGGGCTCCCATTGTAGTGGGTACGGAGATTGTCGCTTACTCGACTATTCTGACCCTGCGCCACTTCGGGGCGAAGCCTGTGGCCTTTATTGATTCCAGCCCGCAGTTGCGGCGTCAGCATTTGTCGCGCTTGGCGCGAGATTTATCTTTGGCGTGCCCTCCTTTACGGGAACGTGAATTGTCTCGATCGATGGGGAAGAACAGGTAACAGGCGTGACGGTCGAGGGCCCGCAGCGGAAAGGGACTTTGCTTTGCGACGGCGTTGTCTTCTCCGGCGATTGGGTACCTGAGACGACGCTGATCCGCGCATCGCAGCTCGCCATCGATCCAAAGACACACGGGCCGGTCATTGATGACTACTTTCGCACGCAGGACCCGCAAATATTCGCAGCGGGCAACGTCTTGCGCTCGGCTAGGTCAGCCGGTACCTGCGCTCTGGAGGGCCGCGCCGCAGCCCGCGTCCATCATTGCCGATCTAAAGGCCAACGGCGGCAAACACTAAGTAACTCCTTTTCTCGATTTGTATACACGCATCTCCACCCCCGGTGATCTAGAACCCATCATTGAACATAGGTGTAATTCTTCGCAAAGCGGCTATCGTGCGAGCTCTGTTTGTGACGTAAGTCGTCAGCTGATTGCGGTCGTCTTGCGTCAGATCAGAAAGGTGGAATTTTCCGGTGGGGAAACTGAGGATTACGGCGCTTGAAATAGTGCTGAGGTCGCGGTGGGGATAATGTCGTCGGGGGCCGGCAATTCGACATAATCACCAGGATTATTGCCATCCATCCTCAGTAAGCCGGAAACCACATAGGCATCGGCGTCAAACTTAAGACCGACGCCGAACGGCTTACTATCAAAATCAAACATATCGGGATGAGTATCGAGACCGACAAATCTGAACCATGTTTGCTTGGTAGTTATTACGACTCTGATCTGGGCCTTCTCGATGCGCGCCAGCCATCCTCTGCCGCGGTTGTACCAGTCATCGAAGTCCATCGGTTCCGGAACTGAGAATGAAACTTCATTTCCGACTGGCTTCAGCACCGAAGGGTCGGGACTGTCAAAACTTATTGGAAGTTTGCCTGCGACTGCACCTCCACCGCCCATCCAACCGCTTAGATATATTTTCTTCCCGGAATAAGGATTCTGCAGGCTGATCCGGACATAAAATGTCACGACTCCGAATCCGGCCGCCTTGGTCATGCTTACGACGCTCAAATCCCATACCTTGCTCGGCGTGTAGACACGCCTGGGGGGGCTGGGTTTAAAGACGAACGCCGGATCCGACAAAGTCGGATCGATGCAGACCACCACGCTTCGATCGAACGGTGCGTTGGGCTCGGTGGATCGTGGGAACCGAATCATGCCGGGACCTCCTGCGTGACTGCCGAGGGCCGTTGCAGGAACCGCAATCTTCAAAGCCGGAACCTCTCTCTTTAGAATCGCTTCGACGGCCTTCCGCACATTTTGAACCCGGAGTTCTGAGAGATGCTGATTGAAGCGGTCCGCTTGCGCAGCGTTTCTGGCACTCTTCCAGCGCGGGCTCGCATGTCCATAGCAGGTTACGCGAACGGATATCGTACGTTCTGTTAGGTCCCCCATGGGCTGGTTCTCCTCATTTCTCTGTTCATCGCTCCGGACGGCTCAGCCGGGAATCAGCGCCGAAGCGGCAGCAATCACCCCGGCTTGTCGTTCATCGACGGTCTTCCCGCTTCCCGATCGAGTCAGCTAGGGTTCGCGGACGACGCCATGGATGGCCTGCGGCCCGAAATGTGTCGTCGCAGGCCCCCGAAGACCAGCGTGATGTTCGAATCCGGCTGCGAGTACCGGATATCGTTCCCTCCGGTGACGCAGACCTGCAGCGTCGATGAAGGCGGATCCGTCTCGAACGGTGGCGATGCTTCCATTCCCCGTCATCAGGCTCACGGTGCCGTTCAACTGAAAGCACGTTATCGTGGCGGGGGGTGGCGTATGCGGGGCAGCCGGTCATGTCCCAGGTGACCTTGGCGTTGGTCAACTTGATGTGGTGCGTGTGAGGGTTTACAAGGGGCTGTGTGGGATCGACAGCGCCCGCCGAGGTTTTCCCAAGCCGGACATCGTCATATCCGCTGAGAAGTCGGCGCTTTCCCTTTCGGGGTTGATGTCCATTGTCCATTGACCATGCATTTCTCATGGGCTGCCTTTAACACTCGCGCTCAGAGGTGAATAATCGTTGATAAGGCCGCTGAAGTGTACTGACCTGCGCTCCTGGGCCAAAGCACAGGTGGCTGAAACCAACAAAATTAGTGAGAGCACGCGTACCGCCGAAGTCTGGGTTTTGCTTTTCATGAAAGAGCTCCAATTTGAGATTTACTCGTGACCCACGGACACAATCGGGCACATTAGCAGGCGAGCTCCCGGTTCGCCATGACTCCGAACCAGCCAGGAGAGCGTAATGGGAGAACCGTCGCTTGGTTTATCGCCGTCCGAGAGACCGATTGAAGGCCGGCTGGATTCGTGACCGAATACCGGCCAGGCGGCTACGAGACAAGCTCAGGGCTAAGCCTTATTGGTCCGGGCATTTGCCTTCTTTCCACGTATGCGTCGTGAGGTCATCTTTCGCCAAGTCGTCGCATTCTTTTTTGGTTTTGTCGGGAATGCGGGCTTGCTTACCGTCATGTACATCGATGAAGCAGCAACCAATCAGGATCGTCGACGGTGGCAGTACCCCCCGCCGCACTTCGATGGCGAGATGAAGGTAACTTGATTCGAGGGGGTGTGGTCCTGAGCAGCAACTGCCGCATCCGCAGAAACTCCACCGAGTTGGTTCTGCGCATGCGCGGCCGGTCCTGACACTATCGTGATCGCAGCAGCCAGCGTCGCCGCCAGTGCCAAAGTGGGCATGACCGTAGATCTTCTGAGATTCATTCCGTTATCCTCTTTTCTGGACGGCTGATGCCATCCAACGGCTAAGCTGAACGTCAGCGGACGCGAAGTGAAGTTTCTCGACGTAAGTTACTGGGTTACGGACCAGTCGAATCAGGGCTTTATGGGAATCTCCGAGATAGATGACGCGGCGGCAAGACCCGACCCTCTAGAGATTCAAGAGCAGCTCGACCATATTCTCCGCTCGAGAACCTTCCACCTGGCACAACGCAGCCAGGCCTTTCTGCGCTATGCAGTCGAGAATTCTCTTCGAGGCAACGCTCCCAAGGAATATGCGATTGCAGTCGATGTGCTGGGGCGGGATGAGGATTACGATCCCGCGATCGACGCAACGGTGAGGGTCGAGGCTGGCCGGCTGCGCGGCCGCCTGCGCGAGTACTACGACACCGAGGGCAAGGACGATCCCATCTTTATTGACATGCCGAAAGGCGGCTACTCGACGGTCTTTGAGTCTCGCGAGCCGCATGGTCCCGGTGCGGCTCCGGCGAGGGTGGGAGCGCAACGACTTCCGGCTGAATCAGTTTCGGACTCGAAGGACGCAGTTCCAGGGGCGGAAGCAGGATCGCTTCGAGGCAATGTTGCGCGGGTGGCCCGCCCTCAGAGTGACAGGAAGAAGTTTTGGATTGCAGCCGTCGGTTTGGTGGCAGCTCTGGTCTTGCTGGCAGTGTGGTTCATCCAGAAGCGATCGCACGCCGCCGCGCCGATTCGTTCACTGGCGGTGCTGCCGCTGGACGATTGGTCCCCAGGCACAAGGGAGGATTATTTTCGCGGACGGCATGACCGATGAGCTGATCACGGAACTGGCGCGAATCCCGGGCCTGCGAGTGGTTTCACGGACTTCCGTGATGCAGGACAAAGGAGCCCGCAAATCTTTGGCGCAGATTGCACGAGAACTGAATGTCGATGCCATTGTGGAAGGATCGGTGGTACGGTCGGGCGATCGAGTACGGATCACAGCCCAGCTGATCGATACGCGGAGCGATAGGCATCTCTGGGCACAGACCTTTGAGGAGCCGTCCGGCGATATCTTGTCGCTGCAGGACAATGTGGCGCGCGAGATCGCGCTGCAAACCAGTTCGGTGCTGACGCCGGCCGCGCGAGCTGGAATGACGAACGCCAGGTATGTCAATCCGGAGGCTCACGACGACTATTTGCGCGGTCTGTATTTCATCCAGCGGCGTGACGGCGACCTGGCGGCCTCTTATTTTCGCAAAGCCATTGCGCTTCAACCCGATTATGGAGCCGCGAACGCGGGACTGGCAGAAGCCCTGACGACACAAATGCTGGCCAACGATAAACACAGCTCTGAGGTGATGCCGTCCGCCATCGAGGCCGCGAGGCGCGCGATCGAAATTGATCCCTACCGTGGCGAAGCTTACACGGCTTTGGGCGCTATCGATACCAACTATCTCTACGACTGGACCGCAGCGGAGAAGAATCTTCGCAAGGGCATTGAACTCAGTCCCAGCAGTTCCGACGCGGAAACCTGGTACGCAGTCTATCTCACATCGGTTGGCCGGCCGGCAGAAGCCGTGAACGCCATGCGGCGTGCTGTCGCCCTCGACCCGCACTCGTTCTGGGCTAATCGACTTCTCGGCTCGATGCTTTATTACTCTCGCCGCTACGACGAATCTCTTGTCGCCCTCAACCGCGCCCTGGAACTCGCACCCGACAGGTTTGGATTCGTAGAGAGATGGTACCCCGGCATTTACGAGATGCTGGGCCGATATGAAGATGCGTTTGCGGCGGACATGAAAGGCTTCAGGTCGGAGCTTTCGCCCGCAGAGGTCCAATCTTTCCGCTTTGCGTTCGAAACCGGCGGCTGGAAAGCCTATCAGGAAGCCCGGGTGAAATATCTGCTACCCCGGTCCTCGAGCCAGTGCTACATGAACTCGCTTGCGATGAGCTATCTCCGCCTCGGCAATCTTACCGAGGCGTTTCGCTGGCTCAAACGCGACCTGGACAACCGCTGCGGCACGACGGTTTTCGACCTGTCAGCCGATCCCCGTCTGGATAAGATTCGCGAAGACCCTCGTTTTACCGCATTGCTGCACCGCGTGAATCTTCCTCACTAAGTCTTCACCGTACTCACATGCCGCCGAGGATCTGCGTGAGGAGGGCGCGTGTTTGACGTTGGCGCGCATTCCACATGGACGTAAAATCTTTCCGGACAGATGACCTCCCATCCAATTGTTGATCTCACCTCCCGAGTAGGAGGCTCTGTTTAGATTCTTGTAAGTCATTGATTTTAAATGGTGGCCAGAGACGGGATCGAACCGCCGACGCCGGCCTTTTCAGGGCCGCGCTCTACCACTGAGCTATCTGGCCTTGGGAGTTTCCAAGGACGCGCTCCCGCATACAATTGCGAAGGGCGCGTGAGGATGTCTGAGAAGAAGGAAGTCCGAAGCCGGAGCGGCTTTTTAGGTGACAACCTGACGTCAAACAACCTCGGCCAGTATACCAAAAGACTCACCAGGTCACGTGGACGGTCCGTCGTTGATATCCGGAACCATTTGGGAAGACAACGTGAATACTGCCCATACCTGAATTACCGACCATAGGGATCGCTGTCGCGCCTTCTGCATGAATCGCAGAGGTCACGCCGTTCACTCGCATCGGCAAATCATAGCTGCTGCCACCCTGTGCTTCTAGTTCCAGCGTCAACGAATGCGGATTCGTCACCTGGCTCAACACCTTCAGCTGCTCTGTGCGCGTGCCGGGGAGCGGCAGTCCAATGGGAATGCCTATTTCCACTCCCGGTAATGGAATACGAATCTCGTTATCTTTTCCGCTGGCCGCTTGGTCGCTTCTCAGCTTTACGCTGTCGCCACTTTCTTCAACAACGAGGAAAGCTCCGTCGCGATGAAATGTGAGATCGACCGAATGATTGCCCACGGGAACATGCCGCAGTTCGGCCCGGCTCCATGCCGCCGGTAAATGGGGATCGACGGTGATGCTGTTATGCAGGGCATCCGGTGTGATGCCGAATAGTCCATGGACCGCGGGTGTTAGCACCATGGCCGACGACCAGAGCTGATGTGTCGTGCTTCTGCCAAAGGGTGAAAAATAGGCACCAGACAATAGTTCCGTCACTGCGCCCAGGTCCTGTGCCCAGGTCAATCCGGCATTCTGCATAAGATGCGCATAGCCAGACAGAGTGCGGCCTGTGCGATATTCTGCAATCGATGCCCAGCCCGTAAAGAGTGGCCATACAGATCCCTGATGGTAGCTGATCGGATCGTAAAAAGCCTCATGCTCTCCAAGATCGCGAAGTCCCCAGTCTGTCGAAAACTCATCGGACGCCCAGCGTTGAAACATCGTGTCCGGTTGTTTCAGCGCATAGTGGCCATCCCACCACGCGATGGCGGGATAGATCGTTGCTGTCTTGTCCACCGAACCATCGGCATTGCGACTGAAGGCATACATCGCTCCCGCATATTCCTGCTCAATCGTGCTGGCGACCGTTTGCGCACGCACCTCTGCGGCGCTCGATTCATCGGCCTTATTCATGATGTGGGCCAGCCGCGCATAAGCGCCGCTCGCTTGTTGATCGAGAGCCACCAGATAAATTTCCTGATGTGGCATACCTGAGGGCCAGCTTTCTACCCAGCCGGTTCCCTGCGAATTGTCGTAGATACCGTCGCCATCAGAGTCATGCGTACGCTCGAACTGCCACGCCTTCTCAACCGAATCCCAATGCCGCTGCAAAAAATTCTTGTCGCCGCTGGCGTTGATGTAGTCCTCCATCGCCATCAGGAAAAGCGGTGTCGAGTCCGCCGCAGCATATTCGTATGGAAGCTTCTGCCAATCCACCAGCTCTGCCGTCTGGGAATACTCGTGCATGATCTTGCCATCGTCACGCTGGCGCTTGATCAGGAATTCCAGAGCCTGCCGCGTCAGTGTGAAATCGCCATATCCATCCACGGCAAAGAGCGTATAGAGCGTATCGCGTCCGAAAAACCAGCCAAAACCGGGCCGGTTTGAATCTCCCGAAGAGTAGAAACCGGCAACGAGTCCAACCTCATCGCCATGACGTACACGCAGTTGATCGATCGCCAGCTCCGCCCACTGCATGGCTTGGTTCAAGCGCTTGTCGGGGGTATCGGCAGTAAGGCGCTTGTCAAAAAAATGTGCGTAGTAGTCAGCGGTCTTTTCATACATCTGTGCCGCATTCTCGTTCAGTCGGGCCAGTTGCGCGGCCAGCGCCGCGGGTTTCGCACTCTCAGCGTTATTGCCAACAGCCAGCAGCAACGGAAAGTATCGGCCTGCATCGTTTTTTGGATCGAAATTCAGGATGAACTGTGTTGGCCAGAACTTCGGCCTTTCCTGATATGGCGCCAGAATTCCCGGCTGTGTACCGGGCATACCAACGGCACCGGCAAGTTCATCTGAATCCGTATGCAGGATGTAATACCCACTATTGCCCTGATTCACCCATTCAGCAGATGGAGCGTCGTAGTTTGCCGCCGGCCACATGCGTTTTACTTCGGGTGTAAAGGCGAAGGTGAGTTTCAACGGGCGGACGGAGTCGATCTGGAAGAGCGCCATTACCCCGGAGCCGTTTGCGTCGCATTGTGTCGCAAACAAAATTTCACGCACCGTGAAAGCAGCGTGCGAATAGGTGATCGTGGTGTGATCGGGCGCGACCTCGATCTTTGCGGCCTGTTCATTCACATCAATCGGAACGCTGTAGTTTTCAAGTTCCGCTTCGATATGGAAATGGCTGAAAAGCTTGATGGGAAAAACCCACGCTTCGAAACTGCCGTCCTGTTGTCCGACAAAAGTGCCGCACTCTCCTGCCACCGTAAACGGTTTCAGCGGCTCTGCATGTTGCCGGATCGTAAGATCACTCGTTGTCAGAGGGAATTCCGGAATGGGCTGAAGCCACTGCTGCGCGAAGGCCGAAACGGCAGCACCCGCAGCTAAAAAGAACACGGCCGCAAACGCAAACCGATACCATACACTTGTCGCACACAGCTTTTGCATCTCTTTGCACCCAAGAGGATTATCGTAATGTCTCGCGCCCACGATCGTCATCCCTTTGCGCTTCGGCTGTTGCTGTTCTGTGCGTTGTTTCTCCCGTTCCAAATCATCCATGCGCAGGCCGCGCATCCTGTAAGCGCGGAAGCGCGCACCGCCCGCGCTTTTGAAGAAGCGCGAAAGCAGGGGCCGGAGCCTCTACGGGCATTCCTGTACCAAATGCCGAAGGGCGCCGATCTACACGTTCACCTCTCCGGAGCAGTCTACGCCGAGTCCTTTATTCGCGCTGCCGGAGAAGATAGCCTTTGCGTCGATCCCGTTGCTCTTGCTTTCTCCAAGCCGCTCGAAACCGCGAAGGAGAATGCTGCGCCAACATGCAAGGCGGGTGAGGTGCCCGCATCCACGGTTCCCCAGAACCAGAAGCTTTATGACGCGTTGATCGACTCGTTTTCCATGCGGACCTTCGTCCCGCGAACAGGCGACTCCGGCCATGATCATTTCTTCAACACCTTCGATAAATTCGGCGGCACCGACAAACGTCACGTCAGCGAGTGGATGGATGAAGTCGCCACTCGCGCAGCCGCGCAGAATGAACAATACCTCGAATTGATGGAGACGCCCGATTTCAAGGCTGCCGCCGCCCTGGCCTCAAAGGTTGGTTTCCACCAGAACTTCGCCGAGTATCGCGAGCTTCTGCTCGCACAGGGGTTCCGCGATTCCGTTCCCGTCATCAGTGCCTACTTCGATAACGCAATAGCCGCTACCCGCACACGGGAACACTGCGGACAGCCCGATGCAACGCCTGCGTGCAAGGTGGAAGTCCGCTTTATCTACCAGGTACTGCGGGGCCTGCCCAAAGAAGTTGTCTTCGCGCAGATTCTTCTCGGTTTTGAAGTTGCTTCGGCCGATCCACGTGTCGTGGGCCTCAACCTTGTCCAGCCGGAGGATTGTGAGGTCTGCATGGCTGACTACCGTCTGCATATGCAGATGATTGACGCGCTGCACTCGTTTTATCCCAAGGTCCATATCAGCCTGCACGCTGGCGAGCTGGAACCGGGGATGGTGCCACCTGATGGCCTCACATTCCATATCCGCTCTGCCGTCGAGCAGGGCCATGCCGAGCGCATTGGACACGGCGTTGACGTGATGTATGAAGAAAATCCCTATGGCCTGCTCAAAGAGATGGCGACGAAACACGTGATGGTAGAAGTCAATCTCACCAGCAACGATGTCATCCTCAATATGAAGGGCGACAACCATCCCTTTCTGACCTACCGCAAATACGGGGTGCCCATGGCTCTCTCTACCGATGACGAGGGCGTGTCGCGGATCGATCTGACACACGAATATGTGCGCGCCGCAGTTACATATCCGCTGACCTACAGCGACTTCAAGCAGATGGTCCGCACCGGCATCGAACACAGCTTCGTGCCCGGAGCCGGCATTTGGCAGGCAACGACTCCGGAAAAGCTCGATCAGCCTGTATCTCAATGCCGCGGACAGCTTGGGCGCGATACGCCAGCCGGAGGCTGCGCGACCCTGGTTCACTCGAGCGAAAAAGCGCAGCAGCAATGGGAACTTGAACGCAGGTTTCACATCTTTGAGGCACAATTCTAGAACGTGCGTATCGTTCTTTCGACCTTCGGTACATTCGGTGACGTAAATCCGCTGATTGCACTCGCTCTCGAATTAAAAAGGCGAGGCCATCGTCCTGTTCTGGCCGTACCTGAAATGTTCCGCGCGAAAATCGAGCCGCTTGAAATTACCTTTTTTCCTGTCCGTCCCGATCAGGACCAGAGTGACAAGCGCCTCGTCGCGCTGATTTACGACAAGAAAAAAGGAACTGAATACGGTCTGCGTGAATTTCTTTTCCCTGTGCTGCGCCAGAGTTACCAAGACCTGCTCGCCGCAGTGGAAGCCGATGGGGGAGCCGATCTGCTCATGACCGGCGAACTTGCCTATGCCGGGCCGATTGTCGCGGAAAAGACCGGCATTCCATGGGCCTCCTATGTGCTGGCTCCATTTTCTTTTTTCTCTGCCTACGATTCGCCTGTTCTGCCACCGTATCCGACACTTGCCCAAGCACAAATTGTTGTTCCCAAAATAGGACATGTCGTAAGCCGCTTTGCCCGTCATGTAACCCGCCGCTGGTCTGAGCCCGTTTACGAACTTCGCAAGGAATTGGGGCTTGCGCGCGGAGAAGATCCGATCTTCGACGCCAAGCATTCCAGTCAGCTGGTTCTTGCCCTGTTTTCGCACTTAGTTGGTGAGCCGCAGCCAGACTGGCCATCGAAGACGATCGTTACCGGCTTTGTTTTTTATGATGGCGACGCGGGTAACGCCGAACTCTCTCCGCAGTTGGAAAGCTTTCTCGCCGCAGGATCGCCGCCAGTGGTTTTTACCCTCGGCTCAGCGGCCGTGCTCGATGCCGGCGATTTCTACGAGCAAAGCGCGCAGGCAGCACAAATGCTGAATCTTCGCGCGGTTCTCCTGGTCGGCCATGACCCGGAAAATGTCCCACGTAGACCCGTTTCAGAAAACATCTGTATCGCGAAATATGCGCCGTACTCGAAGCTCTTTCCTCGGGCCTCGGCCGTTGTTCATCAAGGCGGGGTGGGAACAACGGCGCAGGCTCTGCGGGCAGGCAAGCCGATGCTGGTCATGCCCTACAGCCATGATCAGCCTGATAATGGCCGCCGGGTGCGACGTCTAGGTGTCGCAAAAGTAGTGCAAAGGAAGAACTACACCGCCGAACATGCCGCAAAGATGGTCGAGGGGCTTCTGACCAGTCCGCGCTACGGCGAACGCGCGCGTGACGTTCAACGCGAAATAGCTATGGAAGACGGCCTGAAAACAGCTTGTGACGCGCTGGAAAAGATCATCCAGTGCTAACTGTTTCTTTCCGCGAGCGTCAAAAAAACGACTGGCGAGCCGAAGCCCGCCAGTCGTGGTCATCCGTTCATCTGCGTCTTAGAGTGGCTGAACGTCCGCAGCCTGCCAGCCCTTCGGCCCCTTAACGACGTTAAACTGGACGGCCTGACCTTCTTGCAGACTCTTGAAGCCATTGGAGTTAATGGCAGAGTAGTGCACGAAGACATCTTCACCATTCTGGCGCGAGATGAAGCCGAACCCTTTCGCGTCGTTAAACCATTTCACTGTTCCTTGTTCCATGTGATGCTGTTTCCTAATTTGAATTGCGCTTGAAACAAATCGGATCCACTACTGGCAGAATCTTGCTGCTGGGCGAGGACTGCTCTTGCCCGGTTCAGTTCTAACGCCACTTTAGTTTATCAGATTCAGCGGAAGTAACTAGGAAAATTGGTTACCGTCCGCCTTGGGGCTGATCCGCCGGCTTGCTCTTCACTTCCGGGGGCGTGCCGCCCTGCAGGTAGGTCTTGTACTGCGTGTCTACAATTCCCAGATTCCGGGCCAACCCCAGTTTCGCCTGGTTAAATTGCCGGACACTGTTCACATACTGCGATTGAGCCTGGGCCAGGGTCGATTGCGCCTGCACGACCGGAAGGTTGTCATCGACACCCGCCTGGAAGCGATCCGTGGTCTGCTGCAGAGCAGTTGTCGACAAATCCACATTGCTGCGCGCCACATTCACCAGATCCGAAGCCGTTTGCAGATCAAGCAGGCTGTCACGCAGTTGCTGGTCGATTTTGTTTCTCAAGTCGGCCATCTGCGACCGGTAGTTATCCAGCTGCGACTGAGTTACGTCGCGGTCTCCGCGAAACTTCGCTTCCTGAAAGATGGGAATATCTATGCTGCCCACTGCGGTAAACACCCCGTGGTAGGGACCGCCGGCAATTCCCGCGACTCCATAGTTTCCTTTGAAATTCAGCGTCGGGAAGCGCTCGTGGGTTGCCGCCTTGCGCTCCAGCTCCGCCATGCGAAGGTTTTGTATAAGCGCCTGGTAGTCCTGCCGGTTGGCGTAAGCTTGGCGCTTAGCATCTTCGATCGTCGTCGCAGAAAGGTCCGCAAAGGGCACTGCGTCCGTCAGCTGAATCTTTTGCTCCGGAGCCAAGCCAATCTGCCGCTTCAGCGTGATTTTGTCTTTCTCCAGCATGTTTTCGGCGTTGATTACCGCCTGCTGCTGCGTCTGGTAGGTGACGCGCGCGCGCAGCTCGTCAAGATTCGCTGCCGTGCCCGCTTTATGCGCTTCCGCAGCCTGATAAAGCAGGGTCTCGTCGGTCTTCAGCAGGCTCTGCGCGAAATCCAGCTGCGCCTGGTTGGCAATCGCCTGCAGGTAGGTCGTGCCCACATTCAGAACCACCAGCCCACGCGTCGACTGCGCGTTGTAATACGCGGACTTGGCGCCCGTTTTCATCGCGCGATACAGATCCCATCCAGCCCAGGTGAAAAGTGTTTGCGATAAATTCGCCTGCCCCTCAGTCAAATCGACCTTCACAATGAACGGGAAATTTGCCGCCTCGGACGGAGGTACCCCAAACGAAGAGAGCAGCCCTCCGCGAAAACCCTGCGCCGCAAGATTGTATTGGTGAAGTCCTGTCCCGCCCGTTATATCGATATTCGGCAACAGCAGATTCAGTGTCTGCGAGGCCTGCGCCTGCGCAGTCTTCTGGTTCTCACGCGCTTCGGTGAGCGCGAGATTGTTCTCGATTCCCATCTGAATCGCGGCATCCAGCGAAACCTGCTTCACCTCCGGCGTCGCAGCCACGGCCTGCACACTTCCGTAATACGGGTTCGTTGCCGAGTTGTTCGGATTGCTCTGCGCCAGAACACAGGCCGTCCCTAGACAGCCCATCAGCGCCGACACAATCAGACTGTGTCTCCTCATCTGCGATTCAACTTTCTTAAATTCAACCTGTTGTCTCAGGTTTTTAGATTACTCAATCCCGCGAAGGTTGCCAAAATACTTCCCGTGCTTAACGCGCGGCACACGTCAATGCGCCAGAAGTTTTCATTCCAGAAGGTTTAGGCATCGAGGGCTGCGATCTTGACTGGAAAATCGCATAGAGGCCGCCAGCAAGGCACTGACGGCCCGTTGTACGCAGTAGCCGGGATTCCGACCTTATTCCTCTTCTTCTGCCTGCGGTTTCTTTGCGGCGATGATCTTGTCCGCGATCAGTTGCGGCACCACATCGTAATGGTCCATCTCCATGTGGAAGCTGCCCCGCCCCTGCGTCAATGCCGTCAGGCTTTGCCCGTAGGTCAGCATCTCCGACATCGGAACTTCGGCGCGAATCACCGTGCTGGCATTGTTGCTCTCCATTCCCTGAACGCGGCCCCGGCGCTGGTTCAGGTCGCCCATCAGTGCTCCGGCAAACTCTTCCGGAGCTTCGATCTCGACCCGCATCACCGGTTCCAGCAGGACGGGTTTTGCCTGCTCCATGCACTTGCGGAAAGCAATACGTCCGGCGAGTTTGAACGAAAGCTCGTTCGAATCGACATCATGATAGCTTCCGTCATAAACCGTTGCCTTGAAGTCGACGACCGGGTAACCGGCCAGAAACCCGCGCGCAGCGGATTCCTGGATGCCTTTTTCCACTGCGGGCACATACTGGCGCGGAATGGATCCGCCGAAGATGTCATTTTCGAACTCAAAGCCTCCACCGCGGGTCAGAGGCTCGATCCTGATCTTGCAATCGCCATACTGCCCGTGCCCGCCGGTCTGTTTCTTGTGGCGTCCCTGCGCTTCGGCGCGTCCACGAATCGTCTCCCGATACGGCACCTTCGGCGCTTTCAGTGTGACTTCCGTGTGGTAGCGCTTGCGCAGCTTCGATACCAGCGATTCGATGTGGGGCTGCCCGGCTCCGGCAATCAGGAACTCACTCGTCTGCGGATCGCGATAAAAACGCACCAGAAGATCTTCTTCCATCAGCTTGTGCACAGCGGGAGCCAGCTTGTCCTCATCGGCGCGTGTCTTCGGCTCGATCGCGTATGTCATGGCTGGCTTCCGGCATCACCACGGGCTCAAAGTAAATATCGTGCCCCTTCTCGCCCAGCGTGTCGCCAGTAAAGGTGTCGCGCAGTTTGGCCACCGCGCCGATATCGCCGGCGTGCAACTCAGTCACAGGCACCGCTGTGTGCCCCTGCATGACGGAAAGATGAGCAAACCTCTCCGTTCCCTTGCGCGAGTAGTTGCAGACACCGTGCATCGTTCTTCAGCGACCCGGAAAAAACTTTGAAGAACGAAATCCTTCCGGCAAAGGGATCGGTCATTGTCTTGAAGACGTACAGCGCAAGCGGCTCCCGGTCATCTGACGGGCCGCATGACGATCTCCGGCTGCCTCTCGCTCGATTCGCCGTTTCCATTGCGCTGCAACGGCCTGCAGCACGGCCGAGCCGCGACAGGCGCGCGCTCAACTAGGCGTCGGAGCATAAACCTTCAGGAAATCGAGGAGGTGATCGGTAGCCACATTAAGGCCACCGCTGGCAAAGAGCACGGGAAAGATGCGGTCCTCGCGAATCGCCTCATGCAGGGCAGTGATCAGATGTTGTTCCGGGATGGTTCCCTCGGCGAAAGAACTCCTCCATCAGCTCGTCCTTGCCCTCGGCAACCAGCTCCACAAGCGTCTCGTGAGACGCTTTGGCCTCTTCAGCCAGGTTTGCCGGGATATCGCCGATCTTTCCCCTGCCCATCGCCGTTCGGCGTATAGAAGAACGCTTCCATCGTGACCAGGTCCACTACGCCTTGAAACCCTTTATCGGTCACGATAGGCAGCTGCACAGGAATCAGAAGTCTTCCATAGCGGGCGCGCACGGCCTCGAGCGTCCGTTCCCGGTCGGCACGGGGATGGTCCATCTGGTTGATGACGATGACGCGAGGCAGGTTAAATTCATCCGCATATTTCCAGACCCGGTCGGTCATCGCTTCCGGCCCATTGGCTGCGTTCACGACAACCAGTGCAGCCTCTACGGGCAGCATGGCCGCGCGTGCCTCATGGACGAACATGTGGAAGCCGGGCGTATCGATGAAATTGACTTTGACGCCGTTCCATTCGGCAAAAGCCACGGCATTGAGCATCGTCGTACGACGGGCAACTTCTTCCTCGTCATAAGCAGTCGTGGCGCTGCCATCCTCCACTCGCCCCATCTTTGGCGTCATTTTTGCGGCATGCAGCAGAGCGGAGACGAGCGATGTCTTCCCGCTGTGCGCATGCCCCACTACAGCTACGTTGCGAATCTCACTTCCCTCATAGGTTTTCATCGTGAACTCCTTTTGACGCGAATTACGTCAAGCCAGCGAAAAAAGCGATCAGCAAAGAACCGGATAGCAAAGGACCGGTCAGGCAATGTTCAGAGCGACATTGCATCAGGGAGAGGCGCGCGCATGCAGCGATGCAGAGAATTGTGAAGGTCTTGGCAGGCAGGGATAGGGTTCAGGCGTCGCTTGCGGCGTCTCGCTGACGAAGTGCATCAGCCGTTCACCGAATCTGCCGTCCTCGTCATCCATCAGGGCCAGCAGGCGCCCCGGAAAAACCGGGCGTCTTCAGAGATTGACGATGCTATCACAGGGAGTGTTCAAGCGGTAGGCATGTGCGGCATCTTGTCTTAAGTCCTCTCGAAATCCATACCGACATCTCTTGCGCGCACAGGATCGACGCGTGCCTATGGCCGCAACGACGCTTGCATGCGTGTGAAAAGCGAACTTGCTCCCCTCGGCTAAGGCCACGATTTGGAACCAATCCACACCCTTGTCAAATGGCCCGCAGTTATTTCTTCTTCTAAATTATTCATTCCAAAAGATATTTGTGCCATCGCCCATTGGCGTATTTTCTAGTCAAATCAGCTATTCTGAAATAGGAACAAAAAATCCGATATATGCCACATACAGGCGCATGTATTGTAAGCCCCTGTATTTGCAGGAATTTACAAAAAATATAGGGGGAGGCCCCCTGGCTCAGAACCGGAGATAAGCCCCGATCATCGGCTGCGCCGTATGCGTAAACGCATCGGTCGATGAGAAAGCATGCGACAGGTCGGGCGCATGGTAGAGATTGCCACGGTACTGGAAACGCACTCCGATGTGAGGAATCACCGTCCAGTCGACGCCTGCTCCGTAAACGAAGACCGGCTTGGTTTCGCTCTTGCTGTCAGGCTGGCTGTCGTCGGGACGAAAGAAGATCAGACCACCACCCGCCAGTATGAAGGGTTTCAACATCAATACCGGAAACGATACGACCCAGTCCGCGCCCACCTGGTGAGCGGCAGCCTTGATCTCTTCCAGGTTGTTGTAGTTTTGATTGGCCCGGTTGAACGAATAATTCAGCTCATAGCCAACGAGCGGGTTCGAGATATGCCGCAGCTCCAGCAAGACGCCGGCTGAATTTGAAGGGCTCTGCGCAGTGCCGTTAGCCTCGGTTGTGCCGCTGAAAGAACCGTAGATGCTTGCCGCTGCATCCGTCTGTGCGTGGGCAGGGCGAGCCACTGCGAGCAGGCCAAAGGTGAACATGAAAAGAACAACTAAGGGCCGGGGCGGAAAACGCGCCATAGGTTTACTTTGATGTAACTACCTGTGGATGAGGAAGTATCCGCGTTGATACTTTTTTGAGGCAGGTTTCAGATACGGGGCGCCGTCGGAGCTGATTGCAGTTCTGGAGTCGCCTCCACCGGCTTGCTCTGGTAGGCGAGCGGCTTCGTGTCCGGAATCGGCTCCAGATGTTTGGTCATCTTGTAGGTGTAGCTGATGCGGTGAATGACGGTGATGGTCGAGAGCACAGCCAGGACCCAAAGCACGGGAGCCATGGCTCCCCAGCGGTTGAAGAGCGCTCCCAGAATGATAAGCACCATGCGCTCCGGCCGTTCCATGAAGCCGACCTTGCACTTGCCGATCAGCGCCTCGGCGCGGGCGCGTGTATAGCTCACCATGAGCGAGGTGACCATGACAAAGGCCGCCAGTACGACGTAGAAGAAGCGGTTGCCGCGGGCGTAGAAGACCAGCAATCCAAAGAAGAGAACGACATCGGAGTAGCGATCAATGACCGAATCGAAAAATGCCCCGAAGATGGTTACCTGGTCAGTCTGGCGGGCAACGCGACCGTCCACCATATCGAAGATGCCTGCGCCGATGATGACCAGCCCGGCGTAGAGAAACATGCGAACGTAGTTGTGTTCATTCGCGTAACCGAAGAGGATGGCGGCGACGGTGTTGATAATGAGGCCCACGAAGGTAAGCACATTGGGCGAGATGCGAGTGAGCGCCAAGCCATTGACGATGGCCTGCAGCAACACTCCGCAAGCGCGTCCAAAAGCGCTTGTCCAGGTCTTATTGGAGCTCATGGTGCGTTATTCCGCTTCGTCGTGGATCGTTGAAAGTTTCAGGATTTCGAGCTCGCGCTTCCCATTGGGAGTTACGACGGTGACAACATCGCCTACCTGCTTCCCTACCAGAGCGCGTCCGATGGGCGAGGTGGTAGAGATCAATCCCTTGTTTACATCCGACTCTTCGCTGGTGACAAGCTTATATTCGATTTCCTCATCCTTGGAGGTGTCGTAGACGACGATGGTTGAGCCGAAGGCTACGCGATCATGAGGGATGTTCGCGAGGTTGACAAGGGCAAGCTCTCCCATGCGCTTCTTGAGCTGGCCCAGCCGCGCATTCACGAACACCTGGCGTTGCTTGGCCATGTGATATTCAGCGTTCTCGCTCAGGTCACCTAATGCGGCTGCTTTCTTGATTTCCAAGGGAAGCTCGTGGGCAAGCTCGTGTTCCAGTTGCTTGATCTCTTCCAGCAATTTCTTTTTGATATGTTCAGGCATGCAATATCCGTTGCGGCTCATGGGCATGAGCCGCTCGCACACGGCCGACCAGTGATGACCGCCAAGGTTTTATTATACGGGACGACTGATGCGTCGAGCGATACGCACCTTCGGTGCCCAGGAATCAGGCTGGCAATTGTGAACGCCGTGAGTCCAGAAAATTCTGCAGGATCAGCGTAGCGGCAACCTGATCGACGACTTTGCGGTGTTCAGTTCTGGGGCGACCTGACTCATACAGAATGCGATGCGCCTCGGTGGTCGTCAGGCGTTCATCCCATAGATGCACGGGCAGTTTTGTTTCGTCGGCAAGCAATTGAGCGAAGGCCTGTGTCTTCTCGGCCTGCCGGCTTTGATCCCCGGAGAGGTGAAGCGGGTTGCCGACGACGATTTCCTGACAACCGTGTTTCCGGGCGAGTCTCGCCAGCGATCGAAGATCCTCGCGAGGGCTTTTGCGGATCAGAGTCAGGACCGGCTGCGCGGTTATACCCAGACCGTCGGACACGGCGACTCCAATACGGCGATTTCCGACGTCCAGGCCCAAAACTCGCGATATTGCGCCCTGTTCCATAAATGCATCTTACGCAACCGGCCGCCGGGATCCATGAACGGGGCACTAGACGGGGTACCTGACAGTGAAATTCAGGCAAAAAGTGTCGCATCATACAATCAAGGATGAGAATCAAAAGAATTTACGGGTCAAGTGGGAATTGCGACGTTTACTACTTCTTGCAGTCATTGCATTACTGGTATGTGCCGGATTGGCGATTTACGTTCCGGCTGGACCTCATGACGAAATGTTTCTGGAAATTCCGCCCGGTACAGGGTCTGGTCAGATTGCTGCCCTTCTGAAGTCACACGGGCTGATCTGGAGCCGCTATGCCTTTGACGCAATGCGGCTGCTGGAAAGCGGAACGTTAAAGGCGGGTGAATACCGCTTCGATCATCCGGCGCGGATGTCCGAGGTGTATGCTCGGCTGAAAAGAGGGGATGTCTATACCCGGTCGCTGACGATTCCTGAAGGCGCGAACATGTTCGACATCGCGCAGAGAGTAGAGGCAGCGCAGTTGGGCAGCAAAGAAGCGTTTCTCGATGCAGTCGAGAGAAATGCGGCATTGATTTCCGACCTGGACCCAGGCGCTCGAAGCGTCGAGGGTTATTTGTTCCCGGACACCTATCAGTTTCAACGCCGAACAACGGCTGACCAGATGATTGCTGCAATGGTAAAACGGTTCCGGCGAGCGGCGGCAAGCATCGATCTGACGCAGAACTATCACAACATCGTGACCATGGCTTCACTCGTAGAACGCGAAAGTCCTATTGGCAGCGAGCGGCCGATGATCGCCAGCGTATTTTTCAATCGCATTTCGAAGGGGATGCCGCTTATGACGGACCCCTCCGTGATTTATGCCGACCTGCTTGAAGGAAAATACAAGGGAACGATCTACCATTCCGATCTCGATGGCGATTCACCCTACAACACATACAAGCACGCGGGATTACCTCCGGGACCAATCTGCAATCCGGGAATCCAATCGCTGAAAGCAGCGATGGAACCGGCTCAAACGCAATATTTATATTTTGTCGCTGCGAGCACAGACCCTTCGGGACATTCACGCTTTGCCACGACACTGGAAGAACATCAGCAAAATGTGAAGGCTTACCGGCGCGCACAGCATGCCGCCGGTGAACGCTGAAAAGAAGAGCTTCATCCGATCGGCATTACTGCAATTTGTAAAGTGTGAAGGCCTGATGCGAAAGTTTTGGTTTCAAGCAATGGCGCTATGCCTGCCGGTTTTGACCGGGTGCTTGAGCCATACCCACAAGCTGCAGCAGCCACAAATGCCCGGCGTGATCATGTCGGCTGATGTTCAGCAGCTCGTAAGCAGTATCAACAAGCAATATGAGTCGATCCAGACGCTGAGTGCCACGGTTGAGTTCCAGGCATCGGTCGGCGGGGCGCAAAAAGGCAAAATAACGGACTACACTTCATTTCGCGGCTATATCCGGCTGCGCAAACCGGAGATGCTGCGGGTCCTGGGGCTACTTCCCGTCCTTAGCACTCGTGCATTTGACCTAGCCAGCGATGGCTCAACGTTCAAACTGTGGATTCCGCATGAGAATAAAGCCATTGTGGGCTCAAATAAGGTGGGGAAACCTTCACCCAAGCCCCTGGAAAACATGCGGCCGTACATATTTTTTGATTCTCTGCTGATTCATGGCATCGGACCTGATGAATTGCTGGCTTTAACGACGGATACGAAAACCGTTCTCGATCCGAAACAGAAACAGCTTCTGCTGCAACCGGAATACAATCTCGAAGTCTTCCGGAAAACAGGCGACGGCAACGTCATGGTTCCCGTACGCGTGATTCATGTCAACCGCGTGGACCTGCTTCCCAGCGGGGAAGATATTTACGACAAAGACGGAAATATCCAGACACAGGCCGTTTACGGACCATATGAATCATTCGGCGACTTTCACTTTCCCGGAAGCATTACTATCAAGCGTCCGCTCGAGGAATATCAGATTGTCATTACTTTTCACGAAGTAACAGTCAACCAGCCACTGGCCGACAATCAGTTCCAGCTGAAAATTCCCGATGGGACACAGATACAGAGCCTTCAGTAGTATTTACAAACTATAGCGATCCAAACCAGCGCGGGACGCGTGTTCGGCGATTGCGTCATTGATCTGCAAAGCCAGAGCCAAAGCTGCGCGCCCATCTTCTCCGGAAACTTTCGGCTTATTTCGGCTGCGAACGCATTCCAGAAAGGATTCGATTTCGATACGTAGGGGTTCGCCTTGCGTTATCTGCGGCTTCAGCATGCTTAGACCCGGTGAATTGGTGTTCGCAGCCGGAGTTGCAGCTGTTCTGGCCGCCACGTTGATAACCAGAAGATCCTGCCGAGCATAGTCGATCGAGACATACTGATGTGGCTGAAAGAATCGCAACTTGCGAACCCGTTCGGTGCTGACGCGGCTAGCGGTGAAATTGGCCACACAGCCGGATTCGAATTCGATGCGCACATTGGCGATGTCGACTTTCTGCGAGAGGATGGGCAACCCTACGGCGTGCACCTGGCGAACCGGAGACTGCGCCAAGGTGAGAACGATGTCTAGATCATGGATCATGAGGTCGAGCACGACATCCACATCGAGAGAACGCAGACTGAAGACGCTGAGACGATGGGCCTCAAAGAACATGGGACCATTCAACAGGTCGCCAACTGCCATCACCGCAGGATTAAAGCGTTCAAGGTGGCCTATCTGCAAAATACGATTGTGCTCTTGGGCAAGCTCTAAAAGCTGACTAGCCTCCTTCAGGGACGTAGCGATGGGCTTCTCGATAAGAACATCGATACCGGCTGACAAGAGAGCCGACGCTGTCTGAAAGTGGGCGACTGTAGGGACACATACCGAAGCTGCATCCACACGGAGTTTGCCTTCCTGACGGTCGGACAGGCAAGCATCAGCCGAGCTATAGACCGGAACTTCCCATTCCTTTTCAAGCGTTGCGGCCCGAGACCTATCCGTTTCCACGATGGCTGCCAGCCTGACGCGATAGCCGGCTTGTTGCAATACCCGATAGATGCGCAGGTGATTCTGGCCGAATACACCTGCACCGCATACGACAACGTTTTGTATTGCTGATTCCTGCAAGCCGCGCGCTAATGCGCTTCTCCCTTCCCCTCGACTGCATGAAGGCAGCGCGTATAAATCTCGAGCAAATGCGTTACCTGGTCTTCCGGTTTGGGCGCACTCGCCGCAACGAATCCTGGTGAGGCCGAAGTAGCGCGGCCTAATCCAGCAGTTGAGGCGACAAACTTGAGCAAATCGAGAGCAATATCTTCATTCCGGCGCGCACTATTCGCCGAAGTCGTTGGCTGATCCATGAACAACCCCTCCGACGCGATGCTACCAAAATTCCCGTAAGCATACACGGCGGGCTTGAGCACAATTCCCGATGCGGTCATGGCCGCGTGCGCATTGATTGTAAAGAACGCGCAAGCAACACCGGGGCTAAACGTGAAAAGCAGCAAGATCGACACCATGCAGATGGAGTATTTTTCCAACACTCTCATTGACGGCACGGTGCAGGCCTTGTTGAAACCATGGGTCACAAACCGTCTGGGGTGAAAATGAGTGCCGATCTTAGTGTCAGAAATCCAAACAGCAGCCCTTTGTTGATGGCAAATGCCCTGTTACGGGCAACCGGAGGCCTCACAGTTTTTCTTCTGGTGGCTCCAGCTGTTGGTGACAGCAGTGACGCCGGGCAGCTAGGTATCAATGCGCCTGGCTTTCAACAGTTATCTCTTTCTCCGGCCGTTTTTCGAAAGCTCAGCGCCGGGGTGCGGGAAGGTCAGCCGGCTCAATATGAGCTTCTGATCTCCGCTTCTGCGGTACAGCAACAAGTAAGCGCGTTGCAGATTATTTCGGCAGATGCGTTGTTTGACACAGCTGCTGGGATGGAGATCAACGGCGCCCAGTTCCTAATTGAATCGCACTCCGTTTCAGAATCGCTCGGGCAGATTTATTTGTACCGGCTTCTGTTACGTGAAGCGCACGCCCTTCAACAGCCAGCTCTATAACCTCAACAAGGCCTTTATGCAAAATGCGAAAGACACTTTTTACGTGACGCTACGTAACAGGCTGGCGGCACTGTATCCCAACCGGGTGATCATTCTGCGCGGCGTGCAGCGGCCAGGGATACTGATGGAAGAGGCAGAAGCTGCAGTTGCCGAGTTGCGCGCGGATGTCTTTGTGCTGCGTTGGACGGAGCTCGGTATAGACACACAACTGCCGTATGCGCTCGCGCAGATGACATGCGAGATCCATTACACGACAGGCGGCACTCAACCAAATGCCGGCCTGGATCGAGGGCGAATATTACATGGAATGGATACTGAGCTCCTTGCCATTCTCAGTCCCAACTGCACACAAAAGCTTAATTTCACTCAGGCGCCAGCAGCAGCCATGGAGACGCACGTTTTCTGGGACGAACCACAGTTTGCGCCATTGACGATCCTCCGTGAACGTCTGACTCGGGTTGCGAAGGTCAATGTCTTTGCATTTCAGGAAACGGGCGAATTATGAGCACCTCCACAGTTACAAATTATCTGGCGCTTCCAACTATCAGTCGGCGGGTCCGCGCTTTCTTTGCTCCTGTAGATCGCACGCAAGAGATACCGTCGATTTTCGATCCATCGCAGATGGGCCAGTTCTTGCTTGACGCTCCACAGGCTCCGTGGATTGACCTTGGATGGGTTGAGAACTTTGCGCGCAAATCAACGAGCTCTATCGGTGCGTTGAATAGCGGCGTGCCGAGTATTGCGCAATACCAGGTGCGTGAAACAATCGGTGCGACTGTGTCGTTCCGCTTCAAAGTCTGGAATAAGTTGACAATGGCGCTGGCTGCAGGATCGCAACACATGAATCTGATTCAAGCCGCGAGCGGAAGTACAGCGAACGGATCCGGCACGAAAGGAATCGCTGCCGTCAACGTGCAGCCTGAATCGAGCGCAACCAATATCGCTCTGAATACGGTGGATACGGAGCTGTTCCTGGGTGGCTCTTTGGTTACAGTCGATATCGACTACACGGGAGAGACGGGCTTTGTCGGAAGCGGTGTTTCGGCGGCATACGTACGTAGTTCGGCAGCAATCAATAATGACCCGGATTACATACGCAGGGTAAGTTTCAATGTCGCTCGCGTCACACAAGTAACTCCAAGCGGATTGCAGCTGGCACAACCGTTACTCGCTGGTGCGCCGGTAACAGGCATGAAGGTGCAGCCCATAATCGGCTTTGTCGATCGCGAGGGTGGGAGCTTTTTCCACGAGTGGTCCGCCGTATTTGTGCTGCCGGGAGAACAGGGTGATCGCGTGATTTTTCATTATCCAAGACTGCGAGCGATGCAGGGTGCTGCGGAAAGCGCTGACTCTCTGACCACACCGCTGGAACGCATTGTATTAAATGCGATGTTCCGCGCTCTGCCGGTAACGGATAGTAATGACGGTGAGCAGGTTGTGTGTTTTCGCAGTTTTCTTCCGAGGAACGCGACACTCGTTTAGCGCTGAGGAGATCAAGTGGTCCTGACTATTGACAATCTGGATGGTGCTGGAGCTCTGAATTATACGGGCGCGGTGATTCAGAAGACGCCGCCCCGCATCAAGCGGCAGCTCAACGAGCCGTCCATATGCAGCTTTACACTGGCGCTTCCAGCTATCGATCTGCCTGCACCCCTCCGCATGGCGAAAGTAGTCGTAAGCGATGACGGTGGAGTTGTTCTGTTCACCGGATATGTTATCAGCGAGCCTGCGCTGGAACTGGTCGGCGAAGGTTTGACTGGACCTGTATATCAGGCAGCCGTATCGGCAGTAAGCGATGATGTACTGCTGGACATGCAAGGAATCTCTTTGACTGCTTCGAGCTTTGGCCTTCCTGCTGGCGAACTGGCAACGCAGCTCACCAACACGGTCGACTCCGGGCGTTTCTCATTAGATACAGCTCAGGCTATGGGCACAGTCGGACGATTTACGGCCGAGCCGACAATGAGTTGGTCGGGGAACATCGGCGCTCTCGCCTCAAGCTCGCGCAATACGTACCGGGTTGTTTCTAGCAGTTTGACGATGGCGCCTATTGGAAACGTAACTCATTCGTTGAATGAAATTGATGGAACACTCCAGTTAAACCGGCTGCAGGCATCCATGGTGAAGACGCTGGCAAACGACGTGACTGTCTGCGGCCAGGAAGAACCAAGCGCTTATGTAACAGAGGTGTTCGCAGGCGACGGGTTGACGGTTCTTTTTGACCTGACCGAAGATCCTTTTTTCCCACCTTCCTCAAAAACCACGCCACTGAAGGATCTCTTCCAAGCCCCAACAATCAATACGCTACTGTGGCAGTTACAAGATCCGGGGGCGCAGGTTTCTCTCACATCAAACGGACTGACCTGTGTGGGAGGTAATGGACTGGATGGAGAGACGACCCTCTGCGCTAACGGCAATCTGGAGCTTGGCGGCTCTCTGATGATCGAGGTCAATGGGCTCGTTCTGAACGCCGCCAGTACCGGAATCCTGGCCGGTCTATATACCGGAGACATCAACACGGCCAACTGCATTTCAGGATTCCAAATAAGCCAGGTCAACGGAAGCACGAGTATTTCTCCATTGATCGCAGGCCTCGCGTCGGGAAATTCCTTTGCCCCGGTAGCGGGCCGCATGTATACGCTACGCACGCGGATATATGCGAAAGAAATGCAGCGTGTTTTGCAGGCTTATTACTCTTTGGGAAACAATGGCTCGGAGCTTTGGGGTAGCACAGCTGTTTCCTGCGGAGTGAATCTGGTACTGGAAATACAAGACACGACGAATGGCGTGAGCGAGACTCCTGTTGTTCTGTATGACGGCTCCCTGGCCGTCACGCCGTCGGTCTGCACCTTTGGATTGCTGAACAGCACGAACCTCATCTGCAGTATCCGAAGCATAGATGTTTTACAGGACGGACCCGTATGGGTGACGAGCATTCCACCCGGCTCCAATATGATGACTCGCCGGATCGGAACCACAGCGCAGGGAGCAGACTGCAAAATTGAGCGAACGGGGAAACTTCATTTTTATGCGACGAGCGTGCCGCAAGCAGGAGAACTGATCTTTGTCTCTTACCGTACAAAACACCGTGCGGTTGCCCGCAAAGCGAACACCGTCACGACGTCTCCACAAAACTCTTCGCAATTGCCTTCGACCTCCCGGTGGATTGGCTCGGTGACGAGTCCAAAATCGAGGAGTTCGGCAGACTGTGAAAATGCGGCGGCAGCTCTGCTTTCCCTCTCGTCGAACAGAGCGGCAGCCTGGGAGGGGATCTATACAGGCTGGAACATGGAGACGCAAGGTGATATCTGGCCCGGCGACTTGCTGGCAGTCACCGCCACGTCTCTTAGCATGAGTGCGAATCTCGTGGCGCGGAGCGTGCAGATTGATGTTGGCTGCACATTGCCACAGGTGAACAAGTACACCATTCAGTTTGCCAATGACTGGGCAGACGCCCTTGCGATCAAAACTTCTTCCGTGGTGCCTGCCGACACACGGCTTCCGCAACAGCCGCAGACCATCGGACCACTCGCCAACCTGCTGGCGCTGAATGCGTCAATCAACGGCGGCGCTGTTCAGGTGAGTGCTGGTGCAACGCCGCCTTCAGGAGGCGGTTTCGAGGTACGGCGGCGGGACTGGTCGTTTGGGCCGGGAGCGGATTCCGATCTTGTCTTACGCAGCCCGGTCGCCAACTTCACCATTCCACGCGAGGCTGCCATGGAGCAGTACTATGTGCGAATGTTCGACGGATTGACACCGCCAAACTATTCCCGCTTTTCAACTGCAATCTTTGTCAACGTGCCGCTCTAGGGTAAATCTCTGCTTCTGAATGAACCGGTTTTGTCAGCCGCTGCCTCTTTGGAGCGGCTTTTCTACGAAAAAAGTAAAGGTAAACAAGTTATGAGCTTCTTACACGCGAGCCTATGGCCGACCGGCACTCCGTATTCCTTTTGGACCGGTGCCGGGGTGCTTTGGGTCTTTTCTGCTGCGGTCAGCGCTATGGATCCCCCCAAAACTGGGGCCAGCCGATTCTATGGCTGGCTCTATCGCTTTACTCATCTTCTGGCAGCAAATCTGGACCGGGCACTTAGACCTGTCTATCCGGACTATGCGCCAGAACAACAGAAAATAAAATTTCCAGACAAGGAGCAAGAATAGTGGCGAACATCCTTCTCGGCATCGAGCATGGAGTTGAGGTAGCAGCGGAAGATATTTTGAAATTTGTAAGCGGTGCGAGAGCTGTGGCCAGCAAAGTCGAACCTGACGCGGTCGCAGGTCTTGGCGTCTTGCTGGGTACGGTTGCGAAAACACTGGGTGATATCAATGGCGTCGTTGCAAATCCTCTCAACTTCACTCTGGATGCGGTGACCATTCAGGATCTGAAAGCGGTCTGGCCGGCAATCGTCCAATTTGCAGGCTCGATTGGTATCAAACTGTAATTTTCTCGGATGCCGACGGTCCGGGGTAGTGTTCCACAAAGAGGCAATGATTCCAGGGCACTATAATCACTTTCATGGAGCACGCCCCGCTTGTCGGCGTGGTGATGGGCAGCAAGAGCGACTATGAGGTGCTCAAAGCTGCCGTCGACCTGCTGAAAGAATTTTCCATTCCTTATGAAGTGCGAGTGGTTTCCGCTCATCGCACTCCTGATTGGCTTTTTACTTATGCGGAGCAGGCGGAGTCACGCGGGCTGTGCGTGATCATTGCAGGCGCTGGCGGCGCGGCGCATCTTCCGGGTATGCTCGCGGCGAAGACGCTTGTGCCCGTTCTTGGCGTACCAGTTCCGGCAACGATGCTGAATGGCATCGACTCCCTGCTATCCATTGTTCAGATGCCAAAGGGCGTGCCAGTAGGCACCCTCGCTATCGGCAAGCCCGGGGCCGCGAATGCCGCGCTGTTTGCAGCTGAGATTCTTGCTACAACAGACAAGAACCTGCGCGAGAGGCTGCGGGCCTGGCGGGAGTCCCGAAAAGAAGAAGTGCTGGCAGAGGAACTGCCACAGTGAGCGTCATACTTCCCGGCGCAACTATCGGCATTCTGGGTGGCGGACAACTTGGCCGCATGACAGCCATGGCCGCGCGCTCGCTCGGCTATCGCATTCAGGTGATGGATCCAGACCCATCCTGCCCCGCTCGGTTTGTCGTCGATGCTTGCTTTGAAGGCTCGTGGGATGATGCACGCGCTGCTGCCGATCTGGCCCGAGGTTGCGATGTCATCACGCTGGAAATCGAACAGATCGCCATCGCCAGCCTGGAAGCGGCGGAGCAGCACGCACCCGTGCGACCTGGGATCGCCATGATGCGAATCATTCAGGACCGCATCCTGCAAAAGAACTGGCTGGTGGAACATGGCTACCCCGTCGGCGAGTTTCGCACCATCGAGTCAGAGGGTGACCTTCAGGAGGCTATTCCTGCTCTCGGCGGCCGTTGTTTCGTGAAAAGCGCGCGCGGTGGATATGATGGGCGCAGTCAGGTGAAGGTCGGCTTTGAGGAGACTGCTGATTCCGATGAGGCTGAAGCTCGCCTTACCTGGAATCTGCTGGGCCAGCGGTCGGCTGTTGCTGAAAAAGCGCTCGACCTTGAGAAAGAAATTTCAGTTATGGTGGCGCGCGCACCCAGTGGCGAGCTGAAGAGTTATCCCTCGGCCGCAAACCATCATGAGCACCAGATCCTGGCCTGGAGCGTCATTCCATCGTCTATTGCCTCTGAACTCGAAACCAAAGCTCAGGAAGTTGCACGACGTATCGCCGAAGGGATGAACCTTGAGGGTATCCTGGCTGTCGAAATGTTTCTCACCAAAGACGGCCTGCTGCTCGTGAATGAACTGGCTCCGCGGCCACACAACAGCTACCACGCCAGCGAGCGCGCCTGCGTCACCAGCCAGTTCGAGCAGATTGTACGGGCCATCTGCGATTTGCCACTGGGTGATGTGGCACTCGTGAAGCCCGCAGCCATTGCAAATCTGCTGGGCGACCTCTGGCTGGAGCGCGACGCCAAGATTTGACCGCGCTCTCCGAGTGCCTGGCGTCGGGCTCCATCTTTATGAGAAACACATGCCGCGAGTAGGACGGAAGATGGGGCATTTATCAGCGATTGGCGAGACCCCTGAAGAAGCCGTGCATCGTGTTCTACAGGCAAAAGACCTGCTGTAGGCGAGATTCATCCTGACAACAAAAAGGCAGGCATAAAGCCTGCCTTTTTTGTTATTTGAAATTCCTCGCTAGCCGATATCCTCACTCCAGTTTTCGAGGTACTTCTTTACCTCTGCCATAAACTTCCCGGCATCGGCCCCGTCAATGATGCGGTGATCGAAACCAAGCGTCAGATGAATCATATGGCGAATGGCAATGGAGTCCGTGCCCGTATCGTCGGTAATAACTGCCGGCTCTTTGAAGAGGCCGCCAACGCCGAGAATTGCACTCTCGGGCTGATTGATGATCGGTGTGCCGAACTGCTCACCAAAGATTCCCGGATTTGTAATCGTGAACGTGCCAGATCCAACTTCGTCAGGTTTCAGTTTCTTGCCACGGGCGCGTTCCGCTAGATCAGCAATGGCACGGGCGACACCCACGAAACTCCGCTCCTCAGCCTGCTTGATGACAGGGACGATCAGGCCCCAGTCCAGCGCAACAGCGATACCAAGATTGATGTTCGGGTGGTAGCGAATCGCATCCCCTTCCATAGACGCATTCACGATGGGCATCTTGCGCAGTGTCGCGATCACAGCGCGCGAGATGAACGGCATGTAGGTGAGTTTAACGCCATTGCGCTGCTCGTACTTTGATTTCTCCTTTTCGCGGATTCTGACAATGCGCGTGAAGTCAATCTTGAAAACGGTGTGCACATGCGCATTCGTGTGCTTGGAATCGACCATGCGCTGCGCGATGATCGAACGCATTCGCGAAAGCGGAACCAGTTCGCCGGGAAGCGCCGGTGTCGTAGGCACAGCCGGAGCTGCAGGCTTCGCTGCCACAGGCTGTGGTGCTGGCGCTGCTGTGGTTGCAGAAGCTGACGGAGCAGCAGGAGCTGCGGTTCCAGCACCATGCGTCTCGAGGAAGCTAAGTACATCGGTTTTAGTGATACGGCCACCGGCACCTGTTCCAGAAACCTGGCTCAGATCGAGGTTTTTGTCCTTGGCGATCTTGCGAACCAGCGGCGACGAACGCACTACCTCGCCAGGGCCGCTCGCGGCCTCCTGAGATGCTGCTACAGGAGCCGCTTGGGCTGCGGCTTCGGTCTTTACGGGAACGGGAGGTGCTGCTGGAGCAGCGCTGGCACCGGCGGTGCCCCCAATCACTCCAACCACCGTATTGATCTGGACAGTGGTTCCCGCTTGAACCTTGATCTCAGAAAGAATACCCGCCGCGGGCGATGGAATTTCCGCATCGACTTTATCGGTTGAAATTTCAAAGAGGGGCTCGTCGCGCTGCACATTATCGCCAACCTGCTTAAGCCACTTGGTAATGGTGCCCTCAAATATCGACTCGCCCATCTGCGGCATGATGATGTCGGTTCCAGGTCCCGCACCGGCGGCCGGCGTTGAAACGGATTCGACGGGCGCTGCTGCCGGAGCCTCCGTCTTTTCTGCCGCTGGCGGCGCAGGGGCTGCTGCGGCTGTTTCCGAACCGGCTTCATTGATCACCGCAACCACGGTATTGATCTGCACCGTCGTCCCTTCGGGAACCTTAATCTCGGAAAGCACGCCTGCTGCCGGTGATGGAATTTCCGCATCGACTTTGTCGGTCGAAATTTCAAATAGCGGCTCATCGCGTTGAACGGTGTCGCCCGGCTTCTTGAGCCACTTGGTGATGGTGCCTTCAAAAATCGACTCGCCCATCTGGGGCATGATTACGTCAGTCGGCATTGACTCCCTTTCCGCAGTGATACAAAGACCTGTTACTGCGCAAACATTGATTATAAATCGGTGTTCCTGGCTCGAAAATTACGCTAGACCAAACGGTTTAGTTTACGCGAAATGTGTTTCCTTCTCACCCCGCAGACGTTTGATTTCATTCGGAACCGCCAGAGGGGTGTCTTGCGCCGGGTTTTCTGCGGGATTGAGAAGCAAGTCTTCCAGCGATTCCAGCCACAAAATCTGATGGTCGAATACCTGTCCGAAATACCGGGTTACGGCGCGCATCACACTTTCCATCTCAGACCGTGTGTGTGCGCTCATATCTGCCTCCAACTCCAGACTCGTCACCTCGCGGTCTGAGATGCCGCAAGGAACGATCAGGTTGAAATCGCGCAGATCGGGCGTCACATTGAGGGCGAAGCCATGTGAGGTGATGCCCCGCGAAATATGCACCCCGATCGCAGCAATTTTCTTTTCCTGTACCGAGCCTGTGGCAAATGTCCACACGCCGGTCCTGCCGGCAATGCGCTGGGTGCGGATTGCGTAATCGCCGCAGGCGCGAATCAGAACCTCCTCAAGCTTGCGCACATAGTCCACTGCTCCCAGTCGTGGAAAGAAACTGCGCAAATCGAAGATAGGATAGCCCACCAACTGTCCGGGGCCATGGTAGGTCACATCGCCACCGCGATTGATTTCATGAACCTCGACACTACGCGCATCGAGCAACTCGTCACTGGCAAGAATGTTGGAACGGCTGGAATTCCTGCCGAGTGTCAACACTGGAGGGTGCTCAAGCAGAAGCAGCACATTGCCGATCCGCTGCTGGTGACGTAGCTCGACCAGAGTTTTCTGGAGCGCCAAACCTGTGGCGTAATCGAGTCGTCCGAGATCGAGGACTGAGAGGATCATTTCATCCAGAAAGCAGAGGCCCGGTTGAGAGCCGGGCTTCACTTCAAACTACGTTACACGTTAATGGCAAGCCCTTCGACACTTCCGAAACCATCCAACATGGCCTCAGCCAGTGTTGGATGCGCATGGATCATGTAGAGCATGTCGTCGATAGTTGCCTCAAGCTCCATAGCTGTGACCGCCTCAGCGATCAACTCCGTTGCCTGCGGGCCGATGATGTGTACGCCAAGAATCTCACCGTATTTCGCATCGCTGACGACTTTGACGAACCCCTCATGCGAATCGACAATCGATGCCTTGGAATTTGCCGAGAATGGGAACTTTCCAACCTTCAGAGTATGGCCCTTTTCCTTTGCCTGAGCTTCGGTGAGGCCCACGCTGCCGATCTGCGGTTCGGTATAGGTGCAGCCCGGAACGCGTTGCCGGATAATGGGTCGTGCGTATTTGCCTGCAATCCTGGCAGCTACAACCATCCCACCCATAGCGCCTGAATGTGCCAGTTGAGGCAATCCCGCGACAATGTCGCCAATCGCATAGATGCCTGGCTCGTTGGTCTGCATCCATTCGTCGGTCTTGATGAAGCCTTTCTCCGGTGCAACCTTCGTCTTCTCAAGTCCGATCCCTTCCGTACGCGGTGCGCGGCCCACGGCAACCAGCACCTTTTCTGCTTCTTTCACAACCTGCTTGCCATCCGAGGCCGTAAATGTGACTTTAACTCCGGTTTTGGTTTTCTCCACCTTTTCAACCTTTGCGCCAGTATGCGTGTCAATACCGCGCTTACGGAAGGTGCGTGCCAACTCTTTGCTGACGTCTTCGTCCTCTGCCGGAACTAACCGCGGCAGATACTCAACGAGGGTGATTTCCGAACCGAAGCTGCGGAAAATCGAGGCAAACTCAACGCCCACGGCACCCGCGCCAATCACGACCAACGACTTCGGAATCGCACTAAGGGAAAGAATCTCGATATTTGTGAGAGTCCTGTCATCGGCGGTCAGCCCCGGCAACATGCGAGCATCGGAACCGGTGGCCAGTACAACGTTTTTTGTCTTGATCTGGCTGACTTTGTCAGAGCCCTCTGTCACATCAACCGTGTGTACGCCGCCCTTCGCCGAACCGGTAACCTTTCCAAAACCCGGAACCACAGTCACCTTGTTCTTCCGCATCAGGAAGTCGAGACCCTTGGCGTGTTTGGTTACAATCTGGTTCTTGCGCTCGAGAATCGTCTTCCAATTGAGCTTCGCCTCGCCCGGTATTTCAATCCCGTATTCTTTGGCGTGCTTCAAATGGTCGTAGACCTCGGCATTGAAAAGCAGCGCCTTAGTAGGAATACAGCCCACGTGCAGGCAGGTACCGCCTAACTTGTCTGCCTTTTCAATCAAAGCGACCTTCAACCCAAACTGTCCTGCGCGGATGGCACAGGTATATCCAGCCGGCCCGCCGCCGATAATTGCAATGTCATACGTTGTTTCTGCCAAGGGATGCTCCGTTCAAGAGATTAGCTCGATGGGTCGAGGACGAAAGCCAGCGTCTACCCAAACATTTCATTGTACGCGGTGAGGGGCTTCTCTATGAGAGATGCTCGAAACCGCAGGAGGATGCGGTCCTCATCCAAGCATCCGGGCAGCATCTTTTGCGAAATAGGTCACGATAAATCCCGCGCCAGCCCGCCGGATCGAAATCAACGACTCCATCATGGCGCGTTGCGGCTCAAGCCAGCCCTTGGCAAATGCCGCCTGCAACATGGAATATTCGCCGGAAACCTGATAGGCCCCCAGGGGCACGTCGAAACGCTCGCGCGCCGCACGAACCACGTCGAGGTATGGCATGGCTGGCTTCATCAAAACCATATCCGCGCCCTCGGCAAGGTCGAGTTCGATCTCTCGCATCGCCTCGCGCACATTTGCGCCATCCATCTGATAGCTGCGACGGTCGCCGAACTGAGGTGCTGAATCTGCGGCCTCGCGAAACGGCCCATAAAAGGCAGAAGAAAACTTCGAGGCATAGGAGAGAACCGGCACCTGCTCCAGGCCTTCTTCGTCTAACGCGTCACGGATAGCAGCTACGCGGCCATCCATCATGTCGCTGGGGGCAACAATGTCGGCTCCTGCTTTGGCCAGTGAAAGAGCTGCGCGCGCAATCAACCGCACGCTGGAATCGTTTTCGATTTCATAGGATTCGCCCTTTTTTTTCACTAAGCCGCAGTGACCATGCGATGTGTACTCGCATAAGCAGACATCGGCAAACAGCAGCAGATTTCTGAGCGCCGTGCTCTTTTTGAATTCGCGCAGGGTGCGCTGCACGATGCCGTCATCTGCCCAGGCACCGGTTCCCTGATCATCCTTAGTCTCAGGAAGACCGAAGAGCAACAGTCCACCGATCCCCAGCGTTGCCGCTGCCTCGGCTTCTTTGAGAGCCTCGTCTATCGAGAGGTTGAATACTCCAGGCATGGAACTGATCTCGTTCCGTACGCCTTCGCCGGGGCAAATAAAGAGGGGGTAGATGAATGCGCTGGGTTCTAGACGGGTTTCGCGTACCAGCAAACGCATCGGCTCGCTCACTCGCAAACGGCGCAGCCGCGTGACAGGGTATTCCATAGTTTTATTTTAGGGCACGGCGATCTGCTCGTATTCCTGTCCTGCAGGCGCAGGCAGCAACACCCATAGCGTGTAGATGGCAAGAACTGTTCCTGTAAGGGGTTTTATCAGCGTCAAGAACGCGGTGACGATTGCCAATGTACGCGCCCATGGGGCACGCTTCAGCAAACCTACACCAGTAATGACGGCCAGCAAAGCCCTGGAGAAGACCAGCGTCGTAATGAATGCCGGCAGCCACATCATGTGAGGAAATGGAAAGCCTGGCCCAAAACTATGAAATCTATGTCCGCCGTGGCCCCATACACCCCAGCCGCCAAAAAACCCTGCAATGAACGGCAGAGCGATCAGCCATCCAATCACACTCCAGGCTGCCCAAACAATCCAGAGAATCGAAACCGTCTGAATGTGCCGTTGCACGCGTGAATACCCGACTGGCCGGGTCAGAGGCATGGGCGGCACTGGACGTCCACATCTGGGGCAGACCTGCTCAAACGCTTGCATCGCTTGTCCACATCCACTGCAGAACATTGTCCAAATCCTCCTGCAAATTGCTACGCACGCGGATGCCTGCCGGTTCCGCAAATCGCGATTACTATGGATTTCATGCCTCTGGTGAAATCCATCCCGTTTCCGGTAGAGGATTGTAGCCGTACTGTCCTTGAATGGGACAGATTTCTCGCTCTCTTGGCGGGATATTCGGTTTCCTCAATCGGTAAGGCATGGCTTCTCGGGCTGAACCCCTCGACCGACCGCCGCTGGTTCGAGAGCCAACACTCATTAGTCGAAGAGATGCGCATGTTGCTGAACGAGGGTGTGCAGCCGGTATTGGGGTCTCTCTTCGATCCCACTGATCTGCTCAGTAAATCCCGTATCGAAGGAGCGGCGCTCGAAGCCGGAGAGATTCGCGATCTGCTGAATCTGGCGGATGACATTTCGGGCTGGGCATCTCTCCTGCGACTCCCTCCAGAGCGCGTGCAGGACAGAATCCCGGAACTCGCGGCCCTTTCTACGCCCTTGCTAACGAGCAACCTTCGACCCCTGGTCGATTCGTTGCGGACGAAAATTCTTCCAGACGGTACCCTCACCGACGATGCTTCGCCGGAGTTGCGCCGCATCCGACGCGAGATGGAGCGACAGCAGCGCTCCATCGAAGACAGCCTGCGCTCTGCCTTGCGGCGCCTTTCGGAAGGCGGCAGCACGCAGGACGACCTCATCACCATACGCGGAGAGCGTTTCGTCATCCCAGTAAAAAGCGAGGTCAAGCGCCGCGTACAGGGCGTGATCCATGGGGCCAGTTCGAGCGGACAGACGGTCTATCTGGAACCGTTAGAAACCATCGAGCTTAACAATGATTTAGTGCGTCTGCTGGAGGACGAACAGGCCGAAGTTCACCGTATTTTTCTGGCCATGACGCGTCAGATTGGCACTCACGCCTCGATTATTGGCGAAGGCGCGGCCATCCTGGCAGAAGTGGAAACCCTGCTCGTGCGGGCGCGCTTTGCGCAGGCGTTTGAGTGCGTTCGCCCTCGATTCAGCGAGGGGGGTTCAGCCGTATTCGAGCTAGTGCAGGCGCGACATCCGCTGCTGGAAAAGCGTTTGCGGGCCAATAACGGAAAGATTATTCCTCTCACCCTGCGCCTTTCCAGCGAAGAACGGCAGCTGATCATCAGCGGCCCGAATACCGGTGGCAAAACAGTTTCACTCAAGACCGCGGGATTGCTGTCCATCATGGCTCAAGCCGGAATCCCCGTACCTGCGGAAAATGCGGTATTTCCGGTGTTTGAAAATATCCTGGCAGACATCGGGGATTCACAATCCATCGAGCAGAATCTGTCGACGTTCTCGGCACACATTAGGAATCTCAACCGCATTGCTCAAATCGCCGACTCAAAATCCCTCGTGCTGCTCGACGAGCTTGGCTCGGCGACCGATCCGGAAGAGGGCGCGGCGCTCGCCGTCGCTATCGCCCAACACTTCCTACACTCGGATGCATGGGCGATCATCTCTACACACCTCACGTCGCTCAAGGTATACGGGGCCAACAATCCTGGAGTGCAAAATGCCGCCGTGGGCTTTGACGAGCAAACACTGACGCCCACCTACGAATTACGCTTTGGCGTGCCGGGCGCATCGGCAGGCATCAACATCGCGCAGCGCCTGGGCCTGAATCCACAGATCGTTGCAGCCGCGCGTTCGCAGCTCAGCACGCAAACGCAGGATATTGCCAAGTTTCTCGACCGCCTCCACGCGCAACTGGAAACGCTTAGCACCGAGCGCAGCCGCATGCAGAAGCTGGAGCAGGAACTTGCCCGTGAACAAAACCGGCTGGCCACAGAAGGCATGAAGGAGTGGCGCACGAAAGTCCGCGAGCTGGAACAAAAGCTGCAATCGCTGCTCAAAGACTTCGAGTACCAGGCACGCGAAACGGTACGCGCTATCGATGATCGGGCCTCCCAGCAGAAGCTGTCGAAACACGCTGAACAGCGCATCGCACGTCTGCGGCGCGAATTTCAGGAGAGCTTCAATTCTGCCGTAGTCGCGGATAAAACTGGTGCCGACAAGGGCGATCAACATGCGCATCCACACCTGGTGCGCAACATCTCGGCAGGCGACACGGTCAAGTTGCGAACCCTAGGCCGTACCGGTGTTGTGCAGCGTGAGATCGATCCAAACACGTATGAAATCGCCATGGGCTCCATGAAGATGCGGGTGGCTCGCGATGAAATTGCCGAAGTTATTTCCGTGAGATCGAATCCGATTGAAGCGGCGCGTAAGCGTGGAGTGTCCGTATCCATGGCCGATCCCGATCCCAAGACGCGCGCGGAAATTAACCTGATCGGTAAAACTGTAGACGAAGCAACGGCTGAAGTTGAAAAGTTTCTCGATCACGCCTATCTTGCTGGCTTGCCTCGGATTCGCATCGTACACGGTATGGGAATGGGCATCCTGCGGCGAGCATTACGGGCCATGCTCGAAAGGCACCCACATGTCGCGTCGATCAGCGAACCCGGGCAAGCAGAAGGTGGTGCGGGTGCGACGGTGGTCGAGCTGCGCGAGTAAGGTTGCAGCTGTATGTCCATATGGACTGCTCATCAAAAGCAGTGCTAGGATACGCAACGCGGGGAGCCGCTTTATGATCCGGGTAATTACCGTCGAACGCGAATACGGAAGCCAGGGCGCGGAGTTTGCCCATCATCTTGCGCATTACTTACAGTGGAAGCTTGTCGATCAATGCCTCATCGACGAAATTGCCGCGAAGGCCGGCATCACTAAAAAGCTGGCTGAGAGCTGCGATGAACGACTCGATCCCTGGTACTACCGCTTTGGCAAAGCCTTCTGGCATGGATCGATTGAGCGATTGCCCGCGACTGCGGATCCCGAAATTTTTGATGCCGAACGCATGGTGGAATTTGTGCGCGATTATCTGCATCAGCAGGTCAAGACTGGTCACTGCGTCATTGTTGGCCGGGGCGCTACCAGCGCATTGCTCACGACGCCCGGCGTCTTTCACGTCTTTGTGCATGCTTCCATGAAGCGCAAAGTGGAGTGGTTCGCGAAGAACTTTCCTCAGCACGCAAAAGAAGCAGAGCAGGAGATTCTTGCGACGGACAGGCGGCGTTCTGCTTATGTGCGACGCTTCTATGGTCGCGACTGGGCCGACTACCGGCTGTATCACCTTATGCTGAATTCCTGCATGGGGTTTGACGCGATGGTGAAGGCGACCATCGAGGCCTCAGGACTGCCTGCATACCTTCCGCAACACGCAACGCTCTAATACCGTCCCGGGTTGTCTGCTGCAAAAATTTTTCTTAGGCGCTACCCGACCTTACGCGGCAATACCCCTGAAGTATTTTATTCGAAAAATTCCTGCGCAAATCCTGTGGTTGCAGCACTTGTTCACATTCTCGCCAGATTGTCTGCACAGCGAGCAACCGATCGTTACGCAACATCTTCCGACTGACTGTGTCACAAACATTTGTGAGTAAAGGAGTAAAGATGCTCACGAATGATGAAAGTAAGACAGGCCAATCATTTCCTCGAAACCTGCGATGGCAGCCAGGGAAACGAAGGAAGAATGGCAAGGTTGAACAAAAATGAAAGTAAGACGAGCACTCCATATTTTTCTCCTCACGGCAGCGTTGTTGAGCCTCCCTGTTGCGTCGTTTGCACAAATTAGTATCGGTATTTCCGTTAACACTGCACCTCCACCGTTGCCTGTCTATGACCAGCCTCTGTGCCCGGGGACGAATTACATCTGGACACCCGGATATTGGGCATGGAATGGCTACGATTATTACTGGGTTCCTGGAACGTGGGTCCTTGCTCCTTCTTACGGACTGTTGTGGACGCCGGGCTGGTGGGGCTGGGGCAATAGCGGCTATCTCTGGCACGCTGGTTATTGGGGTCCGCACATTGGATTTTACGGCGGCGTGAACTATGGCTATGGCTACTACGGAAACGGTTATGAAGGCGGCTACTGGCGTGGCCACGATTTCTATTACAACACTGCTGTCAGCCGCGTTAACACCACGGTTGTCCGGAATGTTTATGTGAACCGGACGGTTGTCAATAATGTGACTGTGAATCGCGTCAGTTATAACGGAGGACGCGGCGGTATAACGGCACGTCCTCGTCCCCAGGAAGAAGCAGCCCTGAAAGAGCGTCGCATGGGCGCGGTAAGTGCACAGGAAACTCATCAGCGTGTTGCCCAGGAGGATCGTGCGAACTTCTACAAGAGTAATCATGGCGTCCCTGCTACCGCGGCTGTAGCAAGACCCGCAGCTTCCGTGAATGATCTCCACCGGAATAATACTGTGGCTGAGCGACCCGCGGGTCCGATTAACCGTCCTGAGAACAACACTGAGCATCAGGGCTCTCGACCCGCACCAGTGAACAGGCCGGAAAATACAGCTCGGCCTGAAACAACACGTCCTGCTCCGGTCAGTCGGCCTGAGAATATGGCGCGGCCAGCTCCCGTTACACATCCGGAAAATTCAAGTCGGCCTGAACCAACCCATCCTACTCCGGTGAACCGACCTGAGAATACGCCGCGGCCGGCTCCAGTTACACATCCGGAAAATACGGCTCGGCCGCAAACCATGCCAGCACCGACAAGTCGGCCAGAAAACACAGCACGACCTACGCCGACAACCCACCCCGCTCCGGTGAACAGGCCGGAAAATATGACTCGGCCAGAAACGACACGGCCTGCTCCAGTCAGCCGACCTGAGAATACGGCGCGGCCGGAAACGAGACCGTCGCCCCAGCAAACGTCGAAACCTGTGGCCCAGCCTCAGGCGCGACCGGAGCCACAGCAACTGCTCAGCCTCAGCGCGACCGGAATCTCAACCTCATCCGAGCGAGCCCCACGGTGGTGGTGAACCACATCCGCACTTGTAAGTACGGCTGCAAATAAAAAGCCCGGATTTCTCCGGGCTTTTTATTTAGCTACAGGGAGCAATCGTCAAATGCGCATGGGCATGATGATGTAACGATACTTGTAATCGTCTGCCCCATCTTCAGGGCGCATCTGTCCCGCCGACTGTGCGTCTTTAAATTCCAGCCGCACTTCGCCAGCATTACCCGTGGCCTTGAGAAAGTCGAGCAAGTATGCTGAATTAAATCCAACCACGATCGCATCAAAGTTATACGGCGTCTCGATCACATCTTCGGATTCGCCTGAATCGGTCGAAGAAGACGAAATTTTCAGCTCGTTCTGCTCAATCCGTATTTTGATGGCCCCTGAGCGCTCATCCGCGAATTGCGCAACGCGCTGAATGGAAGCATTCAAATCCTCGCTCCGCACTACGACGAACTTGTTATTGTCACGCGGCATGACGGCTTCATAGTTGGGGAACTGTCCCGTCAGCTTACGGCTTGTCAAAGTACGATGACCGATGCGGAAGAATAATGTTTGATCATCGTCGGCAAATTCCAAGTATTCTTCATCACTGGCGGCCAGCAGGGACTGCAGTTCGGCCAGGGCTTTGCGCGGAATCAGCGTCTTCTTCTCGCCGCTGATGTTCGAAAGGCTCTCTCCGGACTTTTCAATATGTGCCAGACGATGACCGTCCGTGGCCACCATTGTCATGCTTTCGGCCTTCAGTACCAGGAGCGCCCCATTCAACGTGTAACGAGATTCTTCGTTTGAAATAGCAAAGATCGTCTTCGCAATCAGATTTTTGAGTGAAGCTGTCGGAATCTTCGTGACACTGTTCTCTGGAAACTCGGGCACCTGCGGGAAGTTTGCCCGAGCCATGCCGACCATCTTTGTGTTCGAACGCCCCGCGCGTATCTGGACCCAGTGATTTTCGAGCAGCTTGATTGAAATATCACCATCGCCCAAAAGCTTGATGTAGTCGTACAGCTTACGGGCTGGAATTGTGCAGGAACCCGGCTTTTTTACCTTCGCAGGGCATGATGTCTTCATGCTCTGGTCTAGATCCGTGCCCGTGATGGTCAGCTTGTCGTCGGCAGCTTCGATCAGGAAATTGGAAAGAATTGGAATCGTCGTTTTACGCTCGACGACGCTCTGGGTTGCGGTCAGTTCGCGCAACAATTCCTGGCGGCTCACGCTGATTTCCATAGCCCCTTGCGCCGTCGGTTTTTCCTGCTCTACGCCTACGCCCGGCATATTTTGCCCCCTTTAGGGATTTGCCACACTTTACACTACTGCGCGCCAAAGAAAGAAGCGCGAAGCCTGATGGCTTTCATTCTAGTGAGAAATTGCGTAACTGTGGCTGCGGAAAACGTGCCTGATGAGTGGGAAATTGTGGCAGGGGCGGAATTGGGGAATGTCGAGGAGTCAGGGTTACGACTGTTGTTATGAACAATACATATAAAGAATAAAGATAGTAGCCGTAGCAGATGCCTGCGGAAAAGTGGAAAGTCTGCCCAAAATACATACTGACAAGGTGTCTAATCGGTACACGTTTTAGAAAACTAGGATAGACGAAAACGGAAATCTAGGAAGACGCGGTCAGAGCTCTCAAAAAAAGACCTCGTTCTCCGCATTCTGCACAGCACTCCTGCAAAATTGATGTGGAAACCTCCGCGGCCAAGTGGAAAGCATGCCCCAAAGCAAGAACGGCAAGCACTTGGCGTTCTCGGGAATTCCACAGTTCGCCCCTTATCCGAAGAATCCACAGGTGGCGCGTCTACAAGAGCGAAAAGGGCGCAGGTCGGGCGAGCAAGTTCTCTAATGCTGCGAAGGGGTGTGCCGTTCTGGAACGACCGCCCAGAATTCCTCATGCCGGTCGTCACGATAAATAACTCCGCGGATCTGGCCCGAGGTGTCCTTTTGGAAGATAAGCCGCGTAGGGCTGCCTGAGGCATAGAAGAAAGTGGTCGGATTCTCTGGCAAAAGTTCGTTGCTTTCGCCAACACGACTCTTGGCGTAGAGAGAGTCTCCGCGCCGATAGATCGTTGTCTGGATAATGCCCTGGTCTTCATATTGACCGACGTAGGCGTCGAAAATGGATGGGTTAACGTTGGCAGGTACCGGATGTACGGGAACGAGGATGTGCTCCGCTGCAGGTTGAAGCGTTGGAATTTGGTTCAAGGTGTGTGAAAGCAGCCAATGAGGCAAATCCGGGTTGGCATAGGCCTTGTCCCATGCATTGTGGCGAACCCCGACGTATTCCCAGAAGCGTACGTCTCCGTTGTTCGCCTTGAGAGCTTCGTACATCAGAACAGCTTGTTTCGGAATAACGACGGGATCTGCGGAGCCGTGAAATATCCAGACTGGTGTACGGCCAATGGTGTGGGCGTATTGCTCCGGCAGGTCAGTATCATGCCAACGATCAGGAGCATAAGACCAGAAGATGCCTCCGCAAACGGGAACGATCGCAGCAAACTTATGCGGCCAGTTCTTTGCGATCTCCCACGTTCCGTACCCACCCATCGAAAGACCAGTCAGATAGAGTCGCTGAGAGTCGCCATGAAACTCTTTAACGCTGGCGTCTAGAGCAGCTATTGCTGTCTGCATCATGTCTGGATCTGTCCAGTGATGATGTTGAAAAGGCACCTGCGGCATGACGACGACAAAAGGCCAGCGTTCTGGGTGAGACCGAATGGCTGCCGGAAGCCCGATCTGCGTCTGATCCATACCATCCATTCCCCGCTCACCAGATCCGTGAAGGAATAGAATGACCGGCCAACGCTGGTGCTCATTCCACTCCTCCGGCAGATAAACCTGATATTTATACGTCGTGCCTTGCAAGGTGAGCTTGCGGTTAAGGAATCCCGTGTCCTGGTGTCGAGCAAAGGCAGGCACGGCTAACAGAGAGGCTAAACCTAGGAGAAAGAAATGGCGTAAACCCATTACCAGAGAGCATAACAAGCAAGCTTTTAGAAACGCAGCAAAATCATTTTTCATGACCGGACGAGAACTGCTGTCTCTTTAACTCTTCCTGCCATCCCCAAACTCTTATTCTTGACAATAACGGCAGAAACCTACCGCTATGACGCGCGTAGCGTAGATGCCTGGGTTAGGTATTTTGTCGAAGTGGCTCAAGGTGTTCAAGTTTTTAAGACAGAAACAGAATGCAGGAATTGTGTGGATATAAGGCTGCCTTGAACGAAACAACTGACTTCAATTCAATCTGTAAGGAGATTTGAATGAAACGCAACTCTCTTGGATAACAATACTTGCGTTTGTGGTGTTGATGGCTGGTTTCAACCCAGCTAGTCTGAGTGATGCAGCGCAAAGGCGGCGGCAAAGACTACTTCTTCAGCAAGCAAGTCTTTTGGACATCAATATCGCGAGTCTCGATCAAATGAAGGCGTTGCCAGGTATCGGTGATGCCTACGCAAAAAATTGTCGCTGGACGTCGTTATGCAAAAAAGACTGATCTAGTGCAGAAAAAGATTGTCCCGCAGGCGACCTGTAGCAAGATTGCGGGAATGATCATTGCAAAACAACCAAAGTAAGAAATGCTGAGCGCAGTTCCAGTTTCTCTGGCTGGATTTACAAAAATGCATCCGAAGACACCTGTTGTACTCCGTCTTCGATGCGTTTTTGTTTATGACAACTTACGCTTTCTTCCCCGTGATCAGCCTCAGCAGGAAGGTCAGGATCACTGCGCCGAGAACGGCGATGATGATTGTGTAGATCATGCCACCCTGACCGGCAAAGCCGAGAGCCCGCATGATGAAGCCCCCGATGATCGCGCCTACGATACCGACAATGATATCCATGATCGCGCCATAGCCACTGCCCTTCATCAACTTGCCGGTGATCCAGCCCGCGATGAGACCGACGATGATCCACCAGATGATAAACATGCAAGAACTCCCTTCCTGTACGTAGTAACGTGACTGCGTTTACAGCAGGTCAACCTGCGTGGATGTAAAACGCACGTACATTAGCGCAGAGGCAAGAGAGTTTTCAAGGATTATTCAATGATTCTTCGATCCCGCTCAGAACTCAACTGTTTAGCGTTTCCTGCAACTTGTTGATCATCCTGTTTAGATCCTTGTCTGAGCGGCGCTGTTCTTCGATCTTGGCAATGGAGTGCATCACCGTGGTGTGGTGCTTGCCACCGAACTGACGGCCAATCTCCGGCAACGATGCTTCCGTCATAGTTTTTGCCAGATACATGGCGATCTGACGCGGAACTACGACGGCGCGGGAGTTGTTCTTCTGTTTTAGTTCGGCAACGCGCATGCCGAACTGCTCGGCGACTGCCCGTTGGATAGCCTCGATCGTGATCTTGCGAACCTGGGTATCAATGAACTGTTTGAGGCATTGCTGCGCCGCGGGCAGTGTGATCTCGAGTCCGCCCATGCTGCACCATGCAAAAAGCCGGGTCAGCGCGCCCTCAAGCTCGCGCACATTTGTTCGGACGTTCGACGCAACGAAGAGCGCCACGTCAACCGGTAGCGTGACATGATCGTTCTCTGCCTTCTTTTGAAGAATGGCGACCTTCGTCTCAAGATCGGGCGGCTGGATATCGGCGATCAGGCCCCATTCAAAACGGGATCGCAGACGGTCTTCAATTTCTGCAAGCTCCTTAGGCGGACGGTCTGACGCAATGACGATCTGCTTCATATTCTCGTGCAGCGCGTTGAAGGTATGGAAGAACTCCTCCTGTGTGCGTTCTTTCTGCGCAAGAAACTGAATGTCATCGATCAGCAGCAGATCAACAGTCCTGAATTTATCGCGGAAGCTGGTCATCTTGTCGTACCGCAGTGAGTTGATCATTTCGTTCGTGAACTTCTCACTCGACACGTAGCAGATAGAAGTGCCGGGCTCGCGACGCTTCACTTCATGACCAATCGCATGCATCAGATGCGTCTTGCCCATCCCCACGCCGCCGTAAAGGAAGAGCGGGTTGTACGCTTTCGATGGGCGCTCCGCAACAGCCTCAGCCGCGGCGCGGGCAAACTGGTTTCCAGCGCCGATGACGAAAGCGTCGAAGGTGTAGCGGGGATTCAGCTGTGCAGCTGTAGACCAGTCAAAGCGTCCCTGTTGTGGTGGGCCTCCTATGCGCGGTGTACCACGCATGCCGCCGTCCCGCCCATTTGGCGGAGCAGTCGGGGAGTGCGTTGGCACTGGCGCAAAACCGCCATCTTCGCGGACACGCACAAGCGTCGGGTCCTCCTCCGGGGTAATGAAAGCGACCTCGTCGAACTCGAGTTGGAGGTTATCAATCGCCTCCTGGATCAGATCGCCATAACGATCCCCGACGTGCTGAAATTCCGGAGTGGGAATTCGAACAAACAGCTTCTTGCCGGTGATGTAGCTGAATCGAGTGGGCTTCAACCAGGTGTCGAACGATTGCCGGTTGATTTTCTTTTCGAGGGCTCCCAGAATTCGTACCCAGGGGTTGAGCGAAGTGGGAGCAGTAGGAACAAAAGACATCGTGTTTCCTTCGCGCGACGTCTGCCACAGTACGATCAAAGCTCCCAATGAGGGCCACAGCGAAAAAACAGTATCCTTGCCGGGGTTGTGCAAAGCCCGGGGCCAAGGGTCGCTCTGGTGTGCCAGGAGCTCGGGTGAGAGCGATTACGTTCTCACGATGCGATCTTTTGAAAGCAGCAGGACGTGCAGAAAAATCTCTAGTGAACGGAGCCGATAGTAGCACATTTAAGCCGGGTTGAAACCTTACTTTCGATGCAAATTGTGTGTCTCACTTCGAGTTGCACCACGTGTTGTGAAGAAGTGGAGCTTAACCGCGTATTTTGCGGATATGACTGTGATGAGATATACTCAGAAATTGCTGTACCGAGTATTTTTCTGCTCTGTGGACAGCACTCATACTTCATCGAACAACTTTTTGAGGAGCGCACTTCCATGCCGAAGCGCACATTTCAACCGAATCGCCGCAGCCGCTCGAAAACCCACGGGTTTCGCAGCCGTATGAAGACCAAGAGCGGAGCTGCCGTTCTGTCGCGCCGCCGCGCCAAGGGCCGCAAGCGCGTCTCTGTGAGCGCTGGGTATCGCGACTAAGTTTCCAGCCTTTTGCCTTCGCGTGTCCGCAAGCCGGAAACCCAAAGCCATGCAGGAATCAGCTTCTGATCGGACGTCGTCCCCAGCGAGTGGCGCGCGTCTGAATAAACACGCCGACTATCAACGCGTGTATCAGGAGAGCCGCAAGCATTTTTCTGCATCGATGACATTTTTTTTCACTCCACGCAGCAAGAACGCATCCTCTGTCTGCGGACCACGAGTCGGCCTTACCGCAGGTCGCATACTAGGCAAGGCCGTCGACCGCAATCGGATCAAACGGCGGATGCGGGAGGCTGTGCGCAGGAACCTGGTCTGCTTGCACTCAGATGTGGATGTGATCCTTCATCCCGGCAAAAGTGTTCTTGAAATGGACTTTCTCCGTCTTGAAGGAGAGATTGGCCGGGTCTTCGCCACCCTTGAAGCGTCTCTCAAGAAAGAAACACTGGAGGCCGGCGCATGAACCAGAACCGATCGTTCCGCGTACTCCTGATCAGGACCATGCACTCCTTCTACAAGTTCATACTGTCTCCTGTTCTGCATGCCGGAGCGGGAATGACCGGCGGAGCATGCCGCTTTCAGCCAACCTGTTCTGAATATGCTGCAATCGCCGTGCACGAACACGGATGGTTTCATGGTGGATGGATGGCATTCAAACGCGTCGTGCGATGCCGACCCGGCTGCAGGGGCGGTTTTGACCCTGTTATCCCGAAGCAGCCTTTCATGCAGAGTTCTCATGCGCCAGTTACCATGAAAGAAGCGCATCTTTCACACGAATCGAGATTATAGGAAGCACTCTTGGCAGAAATTAAAAATCCCAATCAGCAAGGCGGGCAGGACACGAAGACTATTCTCGCGTTCACCACCATCTTTCTTGTGATGTTTCTTGGTTTGCAGTTTCTAAAACCGAAGAAGCCCGCAACACCCGCCCCTGAATCGCAACAACATGCCACAGCCACCTCCGCCAATCAGCCGCCACAATCAGCTCAGCCGCAACCAGCAACCCCGGTTGCAACCGAAAGCACTGCAAACACAACGCAAGCTGCCGCCGAGTCCACGACAGTCGTTGAGAACGAACTATATCGCATCACTTTTTCCAATCGTGGCGCACAGGTCACTTCATGGATTCTGAAGAAGTACAAAGATGATGACGGCAAACCGCTGGATCTTGTGAATCATGAGGCGGCCGCAAAATTCGGATATCCGTTGTCGCTGTTTACCTACGACGAAGCCCTGAGCAATCGCCTGCAGCAGGCAATGTTTGTGCCTTCCGCCACCGGGAACATCGCTGCTCCGGGAACGCTTAGCTTCGATTACTCATCGGGTGGTCTGGTTGTTCACAAGACGTTCAAATTCGATTCGACCTACTTGATTCACGCCGAAGTTTCTGCGACGCAGAATGGCACCCCGATAGCGGCACTTCTCGCCTGGCCATCCGGTTTCGGCGACCAGAATACGTTGCCGCACTATGCCAGCGCGACACTGGACACGGCGCAGGATGGAAAGGCAGAACAAGTTGCCTATAAGAAAGTAACTGGTGGGTTAACACTGCACGGTCCGTTTGACTGGGCGGGTGTAGGCGATCTGTATTTCGCAGCAATTTTTCTTCCAGGCTCGCCAAAGAATCTCGATCTGGTTAGCTTTCATCACTCCCTCGCCATCCCCAAGAACCGCAAGAATCCTAACGCGAACGAGACCGACCAAGCCCCTGTCCTTGGCGCGGCGATGGGCGCCGCACAGCCCTACAATGTGCAGATTTTCGCAGGGCCGAAAGCGCTGGACGTGCTCGGAGCCATCCCCGCAAATGGCGGGGTGAGCATGGAGAAGGTTGTGAACTTCGGCTGGTGGGGCGTTATTGCCAAGCCACTCTTTGCCCTGTTGCGTTTCCTGCATGATCACATCACGGGTGAGTGGGGCTGGGCAATTTTGATCCTCACAGTGATTCTGAATGTGGCCATGCTGCCGACTCGCTTCCAGATGATGAAGTCGTCGCTCAAAATGCAGCGCATTCAGCCACAGATGGATGCGGTCAAGGCAAAGTACGCAAAATACAAAACCACCGATCCGCGTCGCCAGGAAATGAACAAGGAGATCTTCGAGCTGCAGAAGCGCGAAGGGGTGAATATGTTCGGCGGCTGCATACCCATGCTTATACAGTGGCCGCTGCTTTTCGGTTTCTATCGCATGCTCGAAAATGTCATCGAGTTACGGCAGGCGCATTGGCTTTGGCTGCCCGATCTGTCTGCTCCCGATCCGTTGCACATTCTGCCGATCTTCTTTATCGTTTCCATGTTTCTGGTGCAGTGGCTCACGCCATCGCCCGGCGTTGACCCGGCTCAGCAGCGCATGATGGCCTTTACGATGCCTGCGGTCTTCGGCTTCATGACATGGAATATCGGCTCCGGGCTGGCACTTTACTGGGCAGGCAGCAATGTTCTGGGCATTGTGCAGCAGATGTTGATGAACCGCACCAAAATGGGCAGAGAGGTGCGCGAGATTGCGGCTCGCAGAGCGGCAAAGCGTGCTGGCAAGACGCCCCTTGTCCGTAAATGAACAGCAGGCCTGCGAGAGCAATTGGTAAGGCGCCATACACCCGGGCGCCTTGACTTTTTCCGGTATGGATGAGCTTCGGCATTTCCGGCAAGAAGACGTTGTCACGATAACAGGCACCAATGAGATACTAAATTGATGCCGATCGATGACTACTCTGCAGCAGCTCAGAAGATAGCCGCATTCCTGAAAACCCTAACCACGCTCGGCGGACTCCGGTTGAAGTACCGGATTACAGCCGGTGCCGGCGCTGCCGATCCAGACGGATTGGAAGCACGCGAGATTTATGTGGAACTCGCAGGCCCTGACGCCTCGCTGCTGACACAGAGAGGTGGAGAGTTGCTGCGCTCGCTCGAACACGTCGCTGCCAAGATTATCCGCTTGGATCCCGAGGAGCATGACAAGGTCTCATTCGACGCGCATAACTTCAAAGCCCTGAGAGCTCGCGAATTGAAACTCGCCGCAGAGACAGCGGCTGAGAAAGTCCGCCGCACCGGCCAGCCTTACAGCTTCGTTCCCATGAGCTCGCGCGAACGACGCATGCTGCATTTGGCATTCCGCTCCTATGACGACCTGGAAACATCTTCCAGCGGAGAAGGCCTGCGGCGATTTGTCGTAGCCTACCCTAAGGGCTATGAGCCGGCGAAGGCACGTCCTCGTAGATAGTCGTGAATGTCGATGCAAATCCCGTTGCAGAGAGGTTGATCTCAGCAAACGAAACAATCGTTGCCATTTCCACACCGCCTGGCCGGGGAGGCATCGGCATCGTGCGCCTCTCCGGATCTCGATCCCTGGAGATTGTTACGCCACTACTGAGGTTGCGTAACGGATTGGAGCATGCGCACGCGCGTTTTGCCGAGATTGTCGATCCTGAAACACAGTCAAAGCTGGATGAAGCGATCGTAACTTATTTCGTCAACCCGCACTCATTCACTGGTGAGGACATCGTAGAGATCGCAGCGCACGGCTCTCCGGTCATTCTCGATCTTCTGGTGCGGCAGTCGCTCGCACGCGGGGCAAGGCTCGCGCACGCTGGCGAGTTCACAGAGCGCGCCTTTCTGTCGGGCCGCATCGACCTGACGCAAGCTGAAGCCGTTCGTGATCTGATTGAATCGCAAACGTTGTATCAGGCGCGGGTTGCGGCGCAACAGCTTGGCGGAGCGCTCTCTCGCCGTATCAAACCCATAAAACAAAATCTTCTCGGACTGATTGCTCTCCTTGAAGCAGGCATTGATTTTGCAGAGGACGATGTAGACGTGACTCCTGATGAACAGATAGTCGCGCGCATCGACGGCATCAATGCTCCGTTAGCAGAATTATGCCGGTCCTTCGATCAGGGAAAGATTGTGCATTCCGGATTGTCACTCGCTATCGTGGGGCGACCTAATGTGGGGAAATCCTCGCTCTTCAACCGTTTGGTGGAGAGTGAGCGTGCCATCGTGACGGCTAATCCGGGTACGACGCGTGATTTAGTAACCGAAAGAGTTGCAATTGGCGGAATACCAATCGAACTGGTCGACACTGCGGGCTTGCGGGAGGCGACAGATGAGGCGGAGTCCATCGGCATACAGAAGTCGCGAGAAGCCCTGGCCGATGCCGATCTGGTATTAGTTGTTCTGGACAGCTCCTCTACGATGCATACCGATGACACGGATTTGATCGCGTCAGTCGTCGGACGGCGTGCGCTCATCGTCTGTAACAAGTCCGATCTCCACACTCAACCATCAAGCCTTCAGCTATCGATCAAAGAAAAGGTAACGCAAGTCTTCAGAACGTCCGCCATGACTGGAGAAGGCATTGGCGAACTGCGTTCAGCAATCCTCGGCTTGGTACAAGGCTCCGGTTCGGGAATGGACAACGTTATGCTGACGAACACGCGCCACTACCGGGCGGTCATGATTGCTTTAGAGAGCTTGGAAGCAGCGAAAAAAGCCGTGAATGAAAAAATACCTCATGAAATGCTATTGCTCGACCTCTACGCGACGTTACGTCAACTAGACGCGCTCACCGGAGAAACCACCCCCGATGATGTCCTGAATCTAATTTTCTCTACCTTCTGCATCGGGAAGTAGAACGAGATAGCGGCCTGTTCCGGCAGAGGACGGTCCATCGGACCTCACTGATTATTATGGTACATTCCTGTAATATTCCACTGTACAGGTGATTCAAGGGGATCATCGGACAACGTGATGTGGGTCTTATAATAAGAAGTCATACCTACAGGCACGAATGTCTCTGAAGAATGAAGATTCTCGTTATCGGTAACTATATACCTAGTAATAATCAAAGCATGAATCGCTTTGTAGACCTCCTGGTACATGGTCTAAAGGGCCTGGGTCATGAAGTACAATTGGCCCGCCCATCACCCTTCTTTGGGCGTATCGGCGCGACTGACTCTCGCATCGGTAAATTGTTAGGCACTTTAGATCGCTTCATTTTATTTCCGTTTGTACTGCGCAGAATATCGCGTGATGTTGACATAGTGCACATCCCAGATCACGGCAATGCTATCTATCTAAGGCAGCTCGGTCGCATTCCGAATGTTGTCACCTGCCATGATATGCAACCGTATCGAAGTGCGTTGGGTGAAATACGAGAAAATAGCCTCGGCTATTTCGCTAGAATCTATCAAAGGTGGGTGTTAAGTTGGATAAAACGTGCGCAAAGCGTCGCCTGCATATCTGATGCGACACGAAATGACTGGGTGCATTTATGTGGAGCAGACGCAATGGGTAGGTCTGTCGTCATTCCACCTTCACTAACCTATCCTTACAGTCCGATGGCGGCGACCGAAGCGAATGCGAGAGTGCAAAAACTACTAAACGCGGAAATCCCACATTTCATTCTGCATGTAGGCAGTAACGTCTGGTATAAAAATAGGCTTGGTCTTGTGCAAATTTTTGGTGCTTTGGCCAAGTATAAAGAATTCAGCCAAGTTCACTTGGTTATCGCTGGAAGGCGACTGGCTCCCGATGCTTTGACTTGGCTCGAAGAAAATGGCCTTCGAGGCCGACTACATCAGACCGGGATAATCGGGAATGAGGATCTGCGCGCGTTGTATTCAACTGCCGCCCTATTGCTATTCCCATCGCTTTTTGAAGGGTTCGGCATGCCCATTATCGAAGCTCAAGCTTGTGGATGCCTGGTTGCCACGACGAATCGACAACCGATGTGCCACGTGGGAGGCGAAGGGGCAATTTATTTTGATGTCTCCAATCCTGCCAAAGCAGCAATCAGTATTCTTGCAGCGTGGCCTGAACGGGAGGATTTGATAGCTAAAGGACAATCAAATATCAAGCGGTATTCTGAACAGTCAATGTTATCTGAGTATGTCGAACTATATAAACGTGTCATAAGTAATAAGCAAAGCCTGTGAAGGTAAACTTAAGAGCACATAACCCGAGAGAGACCGAGGGTAGCTTTGGCCAAGGAGAGCGGCTGTGGCTAGGTTAGCACCTAAAGGGATCAGGTTTATGAATCAATCATCGAGATAGCAATAACTATTCAATGTTATGACGCTATGAATTTATATTGAAAAGATGACAACGTATATCGTCCGGTGTTGTTAAGTCAATATCCTCGCCATAACAAATGTGATTTTTGCTAGAGACGTATTATTAAATCTTATATAACATCCAAATATGACCGCGATGATAATAATGACCGGATCACTGCCGCCTGATGTATGCGGTGTTGGAGAATATGCAAATGCTCTTTTGAAGAGTCTCGACGGCCAGCCGATTACGACGAGTCTATTTTATACTAGGAATTGGTCGATCAGCAGCTTACTCCGGTACGCATCTAGAATCCGACGATCTGGTGCTAAATTACTAAACATACAGTATCCTACTCAAGGCTATGGATGGAGTATCGTTCCTCAGTTGCTTTGCGTCTTGGTTAAACCGATTAAAACAGTTATAACACTCCATGAATTTTCGAACCGAAGCTTCAAGGCAAAGCTAGCAAGCTACTTATTCTTTTTTTTCTCTGATTATTTTATATTTACAGTAGATCATGAACGTGATGTGTCTTCTAGGCTTGCGCCATGGATTAGATCAAAATCCTGTGTTATCCCCCTTGCCAGCAACATACCTATCCATTATTCTCACGCAGCAGAAGTAGACATCGTATATTTCGGCCACATACGCCCTAGTAAAGGATTAGAAGAGTTTATCGAAACGGTCAATTCCATCCGTAATAAGAGGCGGTACCGTATTCAGGTAATCGGTCAAATAGTGCAAGGATTTGATAGCTATACAGCTGGAATACTTGAAGAGGTGCAAGCGTTAGGCGTAGAGATTATCCTTAATAGGTCTTCTACCGAAGTATCCTACCTTTTATCGCGTGCAAGAGTAGCATTGCTTCCATTCCCGGATGGGTTTAGCTTACGTAGGGGTTCTGCGCTGGCTTCGATGAGTAATGGAGCTTTATTAGTGACCACGCCCCCGCCTAATCGGCCAATAGAGCTGGATAAAATTTGTATTACGTCGTCCAAGACTACTGGTTTGGCTGAGGTGGTGATTACGGTGTTAGATAATTATGCACTGTATGAGCACATTCGCGTGGCTGGCTGTCAATTTGCTAGATCATTTTCGTGGGAAACCGTCGCAGCAATGTACATTCAGCAGATGAAGAAACTAACGCTTTATGAAAACGAGGTAAATAACTGAGTGGGAGTTGTGACGAATAGTCACGAGGCTGACCTAAAATGCGAGTGCTACATGTGGGTAAGTATTATCCTCCCCATAGAGGAGGAATGGAAGCGTATCTTCGACAGTTGGCCATTCATCAATCGAGGACGATGGATGTCGAGGTTATTGTTGCCAATAACGAAGCTAACACCAGAAGCGAGTGTGCGGATGGGGTGACAGTCACGCGTTTAGCGCGCTTTGGTGTTCTTGCTTCAATGCCCATTACACCCACGATGCCATGGTATTTGAATAGTAGATCGACGGATATTGTTCATTTACATACGCCGAATCCAGGTGGTGCGCTAGCTTTATTCCTAAGTGGCAATTTCGCCAAGCTGATTGTCACTCATCATTCTGATACGCTCGGACGTAGATATCTGCGCCGTATTACCGATCCTTTTGTAGGCTGGGCCATGGAGCGCGCCGACAAGGTCATTGTCACTTCTGAGCGATATCTTCAAAGTTCAGAAGAGCTACAACCATATCGCGAGAAATGCGTAGTTGTTCCATTGGGGATAGATTTTACTGCCTTTGAGGACGGGGATGCGGAAGCAAATGCAAGAGGATCTGAAGAATATGGCAAAAGAATCATTCTAGCAGTCGGGAGGCTAGTTCCATATAAAGGGTTTGACTATCTAATTCAAAGCATGAAAGATATCAATGGAACCCTACTGTTAGTTGGCGCGGGGCCACTGCGAGACGACTTGATATCATTTATAGGAGAATGTGGCGTTCAGGCTAAAGTTCGCTTGATTACCAATGCAGATGACACGATGATGCGCCTTTTTTATCGAATGGCATCAGTATTTGTAATGCCATCTACAACGCGCGCTGAAGCTTTTGGCATAGTACAGTTGGAGGCAATGGCATCGGGGATCCCTGTTGTTAATACAGATATACCCTCCGGAGTTCCCGGGGTTTCCGTACATGGTCAGACGGGCTTTACTGTCTCACCACGGGATCCCAATGCTCTAGCCGAGGCAATTAATATCTTGCTGAAGGACGATGCGCTGAGGAAATCATTCGGTTTAGCGGGACGACAGCGAGTGCGAGAGAAATTCTCTGTTGGTGGGATGATAGAGAAGACATTAAAGATCTATCAAGAAATAATGCAAGAAACATAAATGACCATAGTGTAGGAAACGAGGCTATCGTGAGTTGTGTTGATGCATGTGACCAAGCGACTCAGATATATTCGCTCCGCGCGGTTTCCTGCTGTAGTTCATGCCAAGCTCGCCTATTGCTAATCCTAATACGAGTGAAAAGGTGCCTCCGACAGGTAATCCGCTGGCCGCATAGGCGATTATTGTAACAGCCAGTGAAATAAACATGATGCCGAACGCTCTGTTTGGTAGAGAGATTGTTATTACTGTGCTTGGCATGTGCCTCAACTTATATAAAACATAACCAATTAATAATAAAAACGTTCCGAGGCCCGCTAGTCCGGAGTTAGCTAAAATACCCATCGTAAGATCATGAGCAGGTGCACTGCCCCACCCTAAACCAAGAAATGGGTGCTGGATAAAGTATTGGAAATCAGTGATTATTATCGTCCACCTTTCTAGGGCGGAATAAGAGTCTGATTTCGAGAAAAGAGTGTCTTGAAGGAATACCTGAGCTTGGGGAAGGGATATAGCTATCATGGCAAAGACGAGGCAGAAAAAAATTATAGATATGAAGCGCCTGAGAGAAATCAACTTGTATCGGAACATATAAAAGAAGACACCTGTCATCATCGCTACTAATGCTATATAGCCGGTGGCAGAGCCGGTAAGGATCAATGTGACAGTTATGATTAATACTGTAAGACGATCCAACGTTCGTCCCAAAATATATGTCTTGCGCAGCAGTGCCACGATACACAGCGGAAGTATGCCAATTAACGTGACGGCAAGAACGCTTGGTTCCATTGCTACTGATGATATGCGAACTATACCCAAGGAACTCATGACTCCCCCAAGTTGGGCATATGGGGATGCGCTGTTGTTAAACACTAATGTTGGGTATGGAACATGGATCAGTACGAAACCAAATTGCATGAGCCCCCAGAAACATATAAACAGCGCCGATATCATATAAACTTGTAGGGTTTTGTGAAATTGCCGGGGCTGTGCATTGTGCCGGGCAATTATTACAGTAAAGAAGAATCCAAAAAGCAGGGCGATAATGGCCGTGATATTTTTAGAGCCAAATCTTAGAGGTTCCAATGCTGCATTCAAAGTCCCATTCGAGAGCACTTCTAGCTTTCCATCGATTGCAATTGGCATTATCAAAGAGATTAAGCACATTACAATGAATAATAGATAAAGTAGCAAAGGTCTACGTATGGACGACCTAATATCGATGGTCATATGAGATGTTAAGTCTAATATCTTGCGCAACATTAGTAGTGCGCCGAAAAACATATACGGTTGAATACCGGATGCTCCATCTCCGGAGCCGCGATTAAGAATAGAAGTGGCAGTAAATGGAGCGAAGAAAACAGCTAGTAAATAGAGCCACGTTGGGCTAGCCAAGAACAACATCCCCCCCAGAGGGATTAGTAGCCATCCGATAGGCGTTATCTCCATATATTCATTTTCTGTGGTCGGATTTAAATATCACAACAGCTTCATTCACAAAATGCGGGTGTTCTCGCGATATATCGCCTTTTCAGCCAGCATTTTCCAACCCTCTGCGGCAGCAGAAGAGCGAAGTGTCCAGGTGGAACGCGAAATTTTGCCGAACATAAACGCGAGAATAGAACGCAACTGAGATTGCCAGTACAACAAACGAGCCTGCCAGTAAGGCAGATGTTTCCGCAAAAAATAAATATGATTGCGAGTACTATAGCGCAAGGTGAAGTCAGATGTGCTTCCCGTCAGTGCACTGACTTTATGCCACAAAGTAGCTACAGGTACATACCAGAGCAGCAATCCAGCCTTCATACACCTGTACAAGAAATCTGCATCGTCAGAATAAACAAAGTAGCGACTGTCCATCATGCCGACGCGGTCGAGAGCGCGTCGACGAATAAGCAGGCAACAAGTAGGCGCATACATTACGCGCTGCGGTATATTGAATTGCCCCCTATCTAATTGACCCACACCAATGTGTCGAGTGGGGCAAGCGCGCGACAGGCTGAATACTCCACCTGCGCACCATATAGTATTGGGTCTGTCATAGTAGTAAATCTTTGCCGTCGTCATATCACAAGAATATTGATCTAGACCGGCGTAGAGGTGCTCAATGAGATCCGGAGGAAAAGCGGTATCGTTGTTTAGCAACAGAATGAGCTCGCATTTGTCTGCTAAAGCCGCGCGGATTCCATAATTATTCCCCTCGGCCACTCCCTCATTTGTCGCGTTAGCAATGATAGTCGGTGCTAGGTCCGTTCGTTGGCGGGCGAGTTCAATAGTCTGGTCTGTTGACGCATTGTCGACAACATACAGGATGAAGTTCCGATATGTTTGCGCAGCGAGTGAATCGAAAAAATCTTCCAATACAAGTGCACTGTTGTATGTAACAGTAACCACGCCGATTCTGTTGGAAATATCTGGAGCAGCATCAATCATTGAGAAGTCCTCGATTGCGCATTTCTTTCAAAGAATTCTCGTAACCGCTTGTGATAGGTTCCGTTTGCTCTGCCCAGACAAGGAACGATTTTAGACCCTGAGAGAACCCCGATGCGGGCTTGTATCCCAGCAATTTACGAGCACGGGTAAGATCAGCGAAGCCGTGGCGGATATCACCTTCGCGAAAAGCGCCGGTAACCTCTATCGGTGTGTGTCCTCCGAAGTGAGCGTTTACTTGTTCTGCAGCTTCCAGGACAGTTGTCTGTTCGCCAGAACCGATGTTGACAACATGAGAGCCCTGGATGGATGAAAGGAGAGCTGTCGTTGTAGCTGCCACAACATCGTGAATATAGACAAAGTCGCGACTTTCCATGCCGTCCTCGAACACATGTATAGGCTGGCGGGTTCGAGCCAGGTTAGAAAAGATTGCCAAGATTCCAGTGTAAGGATTCCGTAATGACTGGCCAGGCCCGAAAACATTTTGATAGCGGAGCGCGGTTGATGGAATGTGCAGGACCTTTCCGAAAAGAAGCACCATCTGCTCTTGTGTCAGCTTGGTAAGCCCATAGAAAGAAGACGGCTGGGAGGGTGCCTCTTCTGGAGTTCCGACTGGATCACATGCGCCACCGCAAACAGGGCATAATGGATCGAAACTACCGGACTGCTTTTCTATTGAAGAACGCGGTTGAGGATAAATAATGCCATCGCGCTCACAGCTGTAGGCACCTTCACCATAGATCGCACGTGAGGATGCAAAGACAATACGCTCAATCCTCTTTGACTTCTTGATGATTTGTTCATACAGCTGCGCCGTTCCTTCCATATTCGTTCGCGCATATCGACTGACTTCATACATTGATTGCCCTGTGCCTGTTTCCGCCGCAAGATGGACAACTCCTTCTGCTCCTTCAAGGGCTGTAGCCAGAACTGCAGAATCAGCAATATCGCCATTTACCAGCCGCACATGTTGCGCGATGTCTTTTGCAAGTGTCCGTCTATCTCCATGGACTTGCGGCAAGAAGTTGTCGAGAACTGTAATCTCATGCCCCTTGGAAAGCAGACATTGTGTCAAGTGCTTTCCAATGAATCCAGCCCCACCCGTGATAAGAATCTTCATATTTTTCAATCATTCAGTACGCGCTTTAACTAAAGCGCCCAGCGGCAGATCGACGAGTCACGGCGACTGCAGCAGAGATTACCCATTCAGATTAACGCAATCGCTCCCAGATTTGTTGTTCTACGCGCCATGGTTGGGACGAGAATGCCTACTTATAGGGGTGCAAATTCGACTGTCGTTTTATGAAGGCGCTAATAAAGAGTGGCGCATTGGTCCGGTTTTTTCTTGTGCCAGACAGAGATAATCGGGCTTACTCCTCATACCATCTTGCGCCGCGATCTCTCTTCAGATGGCCATATTTTCTGTAGAGTTGCAACCCCATATCTCATCAGATTTGAGACCACTATCTACAAACCTGCCCGGTAGAATTATGATGATAGTTCATGCTGACCAAAATTCAACGCCTCCACTCCAGACTGGAAGCATTCTTTAATATGCCTTTTCACGACAAGCTCAATGTCGTGAGATGCAAGATATGTCTTATAAAGGGGAGATTGTATTACCGCCATGTCTTTGGAAGTTTTGGTCGCACGTCCATGCTTTTTAGACCCATGTTCCTCAGTAACCCAAGGTTTATACATATCGGGACGAGGGTTACCATTCGGCAAGGCGCGAGAATCGAAGCCGTAATCAGCAATGCGAGACGCATTCCATGTTTATCTATTGGGGACAACGTTAACATAGAGCAAAACGTTCATCTCGTCTGCCATTCTCGACTCATAATTGGGAAAGATGTTTCCATTGCAGGGAACTGTGGGATAGTAGACGTAACTCATCCCTATTTTGATGTGCACAATTCAGTGAAGATTGGTGCGCGAATCCTTGATGACGATTCATTTGTCGAAATTGGGGATGGGTGCTTCATAGGTTTCGCTTCCTTGGTTATGCCAGGTGTGCGGATCGGAAAGTACTGTGTCATTGGTGCGCATTCAGTCGTCACCAAGGACGTGCCGGACTACTCCGTCGCTGTGGGAACGCCTGCCAAGGTGATTCGCTACTATAGCGTTACTACGGAAAGATGGCTCACGCCATAGCAGAGATCGATATAAGCTAGCAGATTGGTAGAAGTTGATTTTGGCTAAGCAGAAGTTGCTAATTGTTTGACTAGACGGTCTCGATTTGATCCATCCGTTGAATCCATAATCTAGTTAAAAGCACACATTAGGATGATTGCTGACTAAGCACTGCGTTGTTAGATCGGGAAGCGCCCGGATATAATTCTCCGAATGGCCACATTGGAATGTATAGTCTGTCAATCGCGCGACCGGATACTATTGTTTCGCACTCGCGATCGTCACTATGGAATAAAGGGCGAGTTCAATGTTGTACGATGCAGAATTTGCGGCCTACTACATTTGGATCCTGTGCCTACGGAAGAAGAACTTACCAGCTATTATGCTGGGAGCTATTACGCATTTCAACCTATCTCAAAACCGGATCGATGGGCAACCTTAAGACAAAAAATTCTTCGGAGTCCAATTCCAAACCATGATCCGTCTTTTCGAACGCCTGGAGATTTCCTGGATATTGGGTGCGGCAGTGGCAGTTATCTCGCCGTGATGCGCTCTCGAGGATGGAAAGTAAGGGGCGTAGAACCGAATGCCTACGGGGTTGAAAATGGACGGCGAGCTGGATTTGATATCTTCCATGGAACATTGCTTCAGGCCGAGTTTCCTCCCGGATCGTTTGATTATGTCCGCAGTAATCACTCCTTCGAACATATGCCTAATCCAGTAGAGGTATTAGATGAGATTTATCGTATTGTCCGCCCTGGAGGAAAAGTCTTTATTGGAGTGCCAAATAAGGACAGCATCCCGTTTAATTTATTTGGGAGGTACTGGTGGTACATGGGCGCTCCAGTGCATACATACACTTATTCAGTGAAAACGCTGACAGCGCTTCTGCGACGCACCGGATTTCGTGTTCAGAGGGTGTACTACAACTCTAACTACGCGAGTCTTTTAGGTAGCCTTCAGATTTATCTTAACCGCAATACAGCAAAGGTCTCCAATCAAGGTTGGATATTTTCCAACCCCCTATTGAAGATCACAGCAGGAATGCTGGAACGCCTTTGCGATGCTATGCGCCAAGGTGATGCGATAGAACTGATTTGCGAAAAGCCCTCTTCATGAATGGATCTACCGAGACCTTGAGCCCATTAATTGCTAGTCTTACGAAGTTGGTGCAATCCAGAAATTACTAATCCAAACGTAATGAGCAGGCAAGCAATGAACGGCACTTGGATGCCGAAATCTGATGGTTGAAAATGGATCATATACCAATTGCGGCAGAACACCCAGAGCACCAGAGGTATGAATGCCAGTAGGGGTTTTACCACCCCCTCCTTTACGAACAACTTCCGGGCGAGGGCAATCTCTTTCACTCGCCGCATGACTAGTAATACCTGAAGGCTCACTCCTATTGTGGCCGCAATCAGTGTGGCCCAAGCCACGCCGGCGGCACCGATCAGAACCATGCCAATAACGCTCAAGAGCAGGTTGATACTACCCTCAACCAGCGCAGGAAAAATTCCATAACGCTGCTGACCCGTCGCTACAAGAGCTGTGCCGTAGGCATTCCCCATAAGCCTAATGGTCTGTGCCACCAGTAGAATTTCAAGAATGGGCAGCGTCTGGGCTGCATATGCCTCGCCAATCCATAACTGTAACAGCAAACGCCCACAGAGAAAGGCAAACATAGTCAATCCCATATTCGCGTATGTAGTTAGCCGTGTTGCTGTCGTGATTAAGTATTTGATTCGGTCATATTCTTTTCGGGCCTGGAGGACTGCAACGGGCGTCATCATCGCTCCAGAGATCGAATTGTTTAAACCAGTAAGAAAGCCAATTAGAGTTGCTGCGATCGAGTAGTAGCCTACAGCGCTGAAATTGAAATAGCCAACGATTGTCACGTCCAAACCGCCGACTAGCAACATGGCGAATGACCATATGCTGAGCGTGGAGCAGTACCCAATGAGTTCGCGCGCCATTTTACGGTTGAACACAGAGAGGTGCACACGCATGAGAGGTAGCAGGGTTCTCGCAATCAGATACTGCGCTAAACTGCCCAGCAGGTTGAAACCGCCAAGACAAAGTGCCAACCACACCAGCGAGTGGGTGTAGTGAACTGAAACAAGCACAGCAATCGCACCCAGTATCCGGCTACCGCCAATAGCTAGTGCTGGATACTCGTTGCGATGCAAGCCAAGAAGCACGCCAGTAAATGTCGACAAGGGTAATGAAGTTGCCGCGAAAAGGACCATAATGATGAGTCCCGCGCGCAGTTCAGAGAGCGGCTGCATAGGAACAGCATGAAAAATATGAGGGAGCTGCCATACGATAACCCCAAAAATGGCGAATGCCAACAGACCCGCGACTGCGAGCAGCCCGAATGCTGTGCCCACCAACCGGTCACGATACGAGTCATCGCCAATCTCCATCGCTTGAGCTAGATACCGGGCAACGGCTAACTGCAGGCCAAAATCGAGAAAGTTCGCATAAGCTGCGATCTGCAGCATTAGAGCCCATGCTGCGAAGTCGTCGTGATCAAGTGCGCGAGTAAGAAAGTGAGGTATGACTAGGGCCGCGATTGCTGAGGCACCGCCTCGAACTACATTTGCAAGAGCGTTTTTTGTGATCGTATAGCCCAGCCGCTTCAAATGATCTTCTCCATTTAACGGTTCCGCTTACCGGCAATATTTCTGAAAGTAATGCCATTCGCTAAGACGGGCTATGTGATTTGTTAATTGCAAAGGTGTAAAAATGTCTTTAGCTTACGCCGTTCCTCAATTCACATCCCATTTGCTCTTTTTCATGGGACAACGCATGTTGTTAAGGTCAATCTAATTGCCTGATGAGTCGCGGGAACTCCCACATAAAGGCTGTGTGGTTCGCAGTCATGAGTAACTACTGAACCAGCGCCTACAACGCAGCCTTCACCGATGGATACTCCAGGGAGCAGCAAAGCTCGAGCTCCAATCCAGGAACCATCGCCAACGCTGATTGGACGTGCCTGCAATGCGCCGGCGCGAGCAGTGCGCGGGCCTGTTGCGTGATCGGAAGTAACCATATAGACCCCCATGGCAATTGAGCAGTTCTTGCCTATACGAATAGGGGCTGAAGTATCAAAGAAACAGTCATAGTTTACAAATGTTCCAGGGCCAATTGATATCTGATGGCCCATAAAGCATCGTGGGTATATGCCAGAAGTTTGCACGTCGAGTCCGGCAACACGATACAGGACACATCGCAGAAAATTTGGGAGCAAAGTGGAAGCGGCGAACGAATTCAAGACGGTATCCCTAACAATTTGCTTCGTTGAGGCAATGTATTTCATAGCAACGTTGGGAAAAGTCATTGAACAGGCCTCAAAAGGGATCAAATTAAGCACAAGACCCGTCTGGCTTGCGCACATCGAAAACAGATGGGATCGACGTTAGTCAGAGTTCATTGCTTCGCTTCATAATCGTCATGATATATGTCATCTTGGGCTTGCGTGCGATCTTGTCGCCGTTCTCCGATCTGGTAGCGTGCCGAGTAATCTCTGAATTTCTGGCGATCAGAACTGAGGTAGGCTCAGGAACGCATAAAGCTCTTTTGTCTGCGCCATATTGACGGTTAGATTTGACAATTAGAATTGGTGGGAATATTTCACTCACTCCCAATCATTCCCGCTCGTTCTGTGTGGAACCTGCCTGCCTGGGTCCTCCCCCACGACTTTTTTTAGAAAAATGCATCTAAGCCATTCGGAGAATGTTTTATGGGAAGATTTTATGTGCGTGGAGCTGCGGTTGCACTCGCACTGGCTTTCGGAGTTTCTGGATGCAAAAAGCAATCGGATAATCCGGCACAGACCCCGGGGCAGCAGCAAGATCCGAATTATGATCCGGCAAGCGCGAATATGGCGCCAGCCGAGCAGTCGGCGGCAGTAAATGAAAGCACTTCACCGATGCCGGCAAGTTCAACGAGCAGCACTCCAGTTCAGGCTGCACCCGCACCCGTTGCTTCGCAGACGACAGCAAGCGCAAACGACAATGTGCCGCCGCCACCACCGGATGAATCAGAGGGCACATATCCCGCGGACAGCACAGTTCCGGCAACCGATGTTAGCTCAGATCAGAGCGGTTACTATGACGAGGCTGCTGTGCAGCCTGTCTATGCACCGCAGCCGCCGCCTCCGTTGCCGGTGTACGAGCAGCCAACGTGCCCCGGCCCTAATTACATGTGGACTCCCGGATATTGGGGATATCAGCCCACAGGCTATTACTGGGTCCCGGGCGTTTGGGTGATCGCCCCATACATCGGCGCTCTCTGGACACCGGGTTACTGGGGCTGGATCGGCGGCCATTATGGATGGCGCCATGGCTACTGGGGACCGCATGTAGGCTACTACGGCGGTATCAATTACGGTCACGGCTATGTGGGCCGCGGCTATTACGGCGGCTATTGGAATCACAACGATTTCTACTACAACCGGACGATTACGAATGTGAACGTGACGACGGTCAGGAATGTGTACGTGCACAAAGTCACAATTAATAACGTGACGGTCAACAACTACAACAACAATCGCGTCAGCTATAACGGCGGAAGAGGCGGCATCGAAGTACGGCCGACCGCAGCGGAATTACAAGCTTCTCGTGAACGGCACCTGCCACCACTGACCGCGCAGACGATGCATGCGCGCGAGGCGGGCCAGGACCGGTCGCAATTCTTCAACGCGAATCAGGGCCGCCCGCAGACAGTGGCGCTGAGCCGTCCACTGGCGACGCCGTTCCACGCACCGGCGGCACAACCTCCTGCGCGAGGAGTGGCCAATCCGGGATTTGTGCAGCGCACTGCGGAAAATCATCCAGTAGCGATTCAGCCGCACGCTCCACAACAGCAAGCAGGTGCACGACCGGGTGCTGCCAGCCAGGTCCATCCGCAGCCTCAGAGTCCAAGTCTGATCAGGCCGCACACAAACCCGGAGAACCACGCAGTGCAAAGCGTGGAACACCCGCAGCAGGCAGTGCACCCGGTGCCAAACCAAGAGGCGATGCCGCACCAGCAGGCACAGCAACGACCTGAAGCGCGGCCCGAGGTGCAGCACGAACCGGCACACGCGCCGCAGCAGGCAGTGCACCCGGTACCGAACCAGCAGGCGATGCCGCATCAGCAGCCTCAACAGCGACCTGAAGCGCGGCCAGAGGTGCAGCACGAGCCGGCCCATGTGCCGCAGCAGACAGTACACCCGGTACCGAACCAGGAAGCCGCGCCACACCAACAGCCTCAGCAACGACCCGAAGCACGGCCAGAGGTGCAGCACGAGCAGCCGGTACATGCGCAACAACAGACGGCGAGGCCAGACCCGCGGCAGATGGCAAAACCGCAAGGGGAGGCTCATTCTCAGCCGCAACATGAGGAGCATCCGGAAGAACATCCACATTCCAGATAAGCGCGACGGTCAGACGGCGACTGTATGCTTGGGGTCCCCCGGGAGTTTTGTAAAATCCTGCAAACAAATATAGTTAGCAAGCATGGGGGGAAACCACCAGCCGCGTTCAGGCGATCCGGGGACAGCGGTAAAAAAGAAGGCATGCTGTTTCACCAGCATGCCTTCTTATTTAAGGATAGCCCATTTGGCTATATCCATGCGCCAATACTCGTTGTCACAATAATCCTGTGTAATCAGCAACTTGAGCTGCTCATCACATGATCCCCTCTTGACAAGGCCGGAGAATGTTCAACGCCTGCCTGCTGCTTCGACTGAACTGGTAGGGTCGGCGCCTTGCCAGGTGACGTCCGCCGTAGGTCCATAGGTAGATGGGACGGTTTTATCCAGCATCCGCAAATAGACCGTGAGTTGCGTGCGGTGATGCGCAGTATGGAGAACTCGGCGCCAGAAGATCCAGATGCGCGGGCGCTGAACATCGAAAAATGGGACGACCTCCATCCACCAGGCCGTTTCCTGCTGAGCAAAGAAGGTGAGCCGCGCCAGCGCTAATTCGACGAAGCGCGCGGACGCGGTTTCGACAGTCAGAGGGGTGGGCAGCACCTGCTCGGGCGCCGGTTCCGGCGTCGCGAGGAATTCGCCGAAGAAGCGGCGTTCTGAAAGCAACTGGTGCTTCAGGATGTCGCGCACCCGGGCGGACCGCGGGTGTGGATTGTAGTCCAGATCGTTGTTCGAAAAGATGCGCCAGGTGGAAACCACCTTGTTCGTTTCGCTTACATACGTGTCGAGGAGATGCTGGAAAAACGGGTTTGACGCCTGAGGGATCTCGCTCTCAGGGATGGCGATGTACGGGTACGGCATGATGCCACCTTCCGACTGTATACTGGACCCAAAGTTGTCATCCTTCGTCCGGGATGACCATTGCCTCAGAGGTCGACGGACTTTTCCTCCACCAACTTTAAGGCCTTCGCAATGAATTCGTTCAGCGGTGCGGAGCCCTGATCGCCTTTTCCGCGCGTCCGCACACTTACTGCATTTGCGTCGGCTTCCTTGTCGCCCATGATGAGCACATAAGGAACTTTCTGCAGAGTAAAGTCACGAATCTTCGCGTTCATTTTCTCGTTGCGGCTGTCAATCTCGACGCGCAGGCCCGTATTTTGTAACTGCTGCTGTACTTTTTCCGCATAGGCCTGGTGGCGCTCGCTGATAGGGACGAGCCCGATCTGCACAGGCGCGAGCCATAGCGGAAATGCGCCGGCATAGTGCTCGATGAGTACGCCGAAGAAGCGCTCGACCGATCCAAAGAGCGCGCGATGCACCATGACCGGCTGGTGGCGCTCACCATCTTCGCCGACGTACTCCAGCTCAAAGCGCGCGGGCAGGTTGAAGTCGAACTGCACCGTCGAAAGCTGCCACAAGCGGCCCAGCACGTCGACCAGCTTGATATCGATTTTCGGGCCGTAGAACGCTGCTTCGCCGGGGATCGTTTTATAAGGGACGCCTTTCCGCTTCAGCGCACTGTCGAGCGATGCAATCGCGCGTTCCCAGTTGTCGTCCGATCCGGCGTAGCTCTTACGGTCATTCGGGTCCCATGTGGACAGCTCAACCTTGAAGTCAGAGAAGCCGAAGGTCTTCAGCACAGCCTGCGCGAAGTCGATACAGGCAACAACTTCATTTTCAATTTGTCCGGGAGTGCAGAAGATGTGGGCGTCGTCCTGCGTGAAGCCGCGCACGCGCAGAAGGCCATGCATGGTGCCGGAGCGCTCGTAGCGGTAAACATTGCCCAGCTCGGCAAGGCGCACCGGCAGATCACGATAGCTCTTGGGCGAATTCTTGTAGATCAGGATATGGAATGGACAGTTCATCGGCTTCATGCGATAGTTCGCATCGTCCAGTTCCATGGGCGTGAACATATTCTGCGAATAGAAGCCTTCGTGGCCGCTGGTCTTCCATAGATCGACGCGGGCAACGTGGGGCGTGTAGACGAGATCGTAACCGCGACGGATACATTCTTCGCGCATCCAGTCTTCCATGATCTTGCGGATCATGGCGCCTTTGGGGTGCCAGAAAATGAGGCCTGGGCCGGCGAGCTCCTGAATGGAAAAGAGATCGAGCTGTTTACCCAGAACGCGGTGATCGCGCTTGGCCGCCTCTTCAAGGCGCGCGAAATGCTCATCGAGTTCTTTTTTCGAGAAGAATGCCGTTCCGTAAATGCGCTGCAGCTGAGGATTCTTCTCATCGCCGAGCCAGTAGGCTCCGGCAAGCGTTGTGACCTTGAAGGCCTTGACGCGGCCCGTTGATGGGACATGCGGACCCCGGCAGAAATCAACAAACGCGCCGTTGCGGTAAAGGGAGATATCTTCACCGGGCTTTGTGAAGCGCTCGATGAAGTGAATTTTCATGAAGTCGTTGTCTGCCTTGAAGCGGGCGAGTCCTTCTTCCCGCGGCTCCCACTCACGCACAAATTTCTCATCGCGCGCGACGACTTGCGCCATACGCCCTTCGATCAGCTTCAAATCTTCCGGAGTAAACGGTGTGGGCCGGTAGAAATCATAAAAAAAGCCGGAGTCGGTGGCCGGGCCATGGCCCAGCTTCGTTTCCGGGAAGAGTTCGAGCACGGCGGTCGCGAGCACATGCGCAGCCGAATGTCGGACCACTTTGAGCGTCGCCGGATCCTTTTCGGTCAGCAATTGCAGCGCTACATCTTCATGTAGCGGTGTCGTCATATCGACAAGGCGCTCAGCCTGTGGATCTTCGGCGCCATACATGGCGGCTTCGGCGTGCGCGCTGTCTTCCGTGGCCGTGGCGGGAGCGCCGCTCACCTGAAGCGGCTTGATACGAGCGACGACGGCGGCAGAAGCCAGCCGTGGCGAGATGCCGCTGGCTACATCAAACGGAGTCGATCCTGAAGGGAGCTCTTTCTGAGAGCCGTCGGGAAGCTGGACGCGAATCAATTGATTGGATGAACTCATACGGTCAGGTTGCTGCAAAAAGCCTCGGTTGTTGTCTCATCCATGCTAGCAGGTGGATAGACTTGCGACTCCGTACCGCGGGCTTAACAGGCTGCCGGATTACTTCAATCCGATGTGGAGCGTGACCTGTGCATTCTGCGGGTCGAATCCTGGCGGGTAGATTTCGTAATCGGCCTGAAAAGCGCGCTGGCCACCGAGGTCTTTTGCGGACATGGACCAGAGCTGCTGCCAGATTTTGGGCAGAATCAGTGCAGCTGGACCTTTTTCTGTTTCGAGTATGGCGTAGGAGCCAGCAGGGATTTCTTTGAGCGTGAGTCCGGCAGGAACGTCGGCTGTTGAGGTTACACGTGCTCCGATCAGGTAAGTGTATTCGCCGTTCTGGTCGTTCTCGTAGTCGGTGTAGACGGCGAGCAGATTCTGGTCGGCGCGGTTAGGGATCTTTTCCGTCGTGCCCTGCTGCATAAAGCGCTGCCAGAGCTTGGGGATCTCGCCTTATCCGCTCGCCTCCTGCTGGTTGTTGGTGCGCACGGCGAGCCCGATGACGTTGAATGATTTCTGCTCCTCGACTTTCATGGTTTTCTCCTGCGCATTGAAGAAAGACGGCGCCACGAAGGTGCACGCCAGAATGATCAGACAAAGACGGCGGCTCATGGCGGACAGTATAACGACAGAAAATATCCGAGCCAGCGTAATATTCATCCAATTGATCAATTAAAGTACGATCATCTTTGCGGGAGATGCTTCTCCGAAGAGGAATTTGCGATGGAAGTGCGACAACTGCAAATCTTCTGCGCATTGGCCGAGGAACTGAACTTTACCCGGACGGCAGAGCGCGTTCATACCGTGCAGTCGAATGTCACCACGCAGATCAGGTCTCTGGAAGAGGAATTGGGAACGCCGCTCTTTGACCGGCTGGCCAAGCGCGTGGTCCTTACAGACGCGGGACAGCGGTTTCTTCCCTACGCGCAAAAGGCACTGACGGCCATGATCGAAGGCCAGTCCGCTGTGTGTCATGGATCGGAACCTGCAGGGCCGCTGCGCATCGGAGCCCCGGAGAGTGTGCTGACGTACCGGTTACCGGAAGTGCTACAGTGCTTCCGCAAGCGCCATCCGCAGGTGCAGCTGATCTTTCGCCCACATTGGGATGAGACGCTTTGGGAGGCGCTTGAGAGTGGCAGACTGGACATGGCGATTCGCATGATCGATACGGTTGACCACCCGCAGTGTGCCTCGGTGCGCCTGCGCACAGAGAAGGTCTACCTGATTGCGCATCCGGAGCATGTGCTGGCCAGGAAGCGTGCCGTCGAGCCGAGTGATCTGGCCGGGGAGATGCTCTTGCTGACGGAGGCCGGCTGCGCGTATCGCAAGAAGCTGGATGAACTGCTGGCCGCACACAAGGTGCGAGTGGGGAATGTCACAGAATTCTCAAGCGTGGAAGCCATTAAGCAGTGCGTGACGGCGGGCATGGGAATTGGATTGCTGCCAGAGATCGTAGTGGCGGCGGAGCTGAACAGGAAACATCTCAAGACTCTGCCGTGGGTTGGCCCGGATCTGGATATCGCGACGCATATTGTGTGGCACAAGGACAAGTGGCTTTCGCCGGGCATGGTTGCGTTTCTGGACCTGCTGCAGGAGAAACTGAAGGCCGCGTAAAAGCAGAAGGCGAAAGCTGCGGCTTCCGCCTTTCACTTTCAAGCTACTTCTTTTCGTCCGGCGGCGGGACTGCGCCGGGGAATAGATTCGGCGGCGGCTCATTTTGCTGATCGCGCAGCTCGGGATGCGGCAGCGGCTTGCGGGGCAACATCTGGTCGCGCATAGCGGCGTTGTAGACGAAGATCGCTTCCACCGTGGCAATCTGCGCCAGGTCCTCGGGCTGGAGACGCTCATACATATCCATGTTGGAGTGGTGCGTGCGGCTCTCATAATCCAGCGGGTCCTGAATGAACTGGAAGCCCGGAATGCCGACTGCGTCGAAGGACTTGTGATCGGTGCCGCCGGTGTTGCGCATCGTGAGCGTGGTGACGCCGAGGTCTTTAAGCGGCGCAATCCACTGCTGCGAAGATCGGCGCGATGGCGGCATTCCCCTGCAGATAGACGCCGCGAATCTTGCCGCTGCCGTTGTCGACGTTGAAGTATCCGGAGATCTTCTTCTGTTCGGGCTTCAGTTCCACAGGGCCGCAGGTTTGCGCACCCACTCCGGCAGCTTCATCTGGTCGGGTGTGGTCGACAGCGGCACTTAGCCGAAGTGCTGCTTCACATATCCGCACGAGCCGTACTCGCCTTCTTCTTCTCCAGTCCACAAGGCCAACGCGAATGGTGCGGCGCGGATTACATCTGGAGCGCGTTGAGAATACGCATGACCTCCATGGCGACGACGGTGCCAGCGCCGTTGTCGGTTGCGCCAGTGCCGGAAGCCCAGCGAATCCAGGTGGCCGCCGACCATGACGACTTCATCCTTCAGCTTGGGATCGGTGCCGGGAATTTCAGCGACGGTGTCGAAGCCGTGCTCGTGATCGCCGGTGAACTTGGTGTCCACGTTCATCTCGATGGTGACCGGCACATTGCGCCTTCAAGCAGCCGGATAAACGCGGCCGTAATTCTCGATCGCCATAACCACGACGGGTACGTGACTGTGCTCGGCTAGTAGGCTGGCGTCCGAAGCGCTGCGCCGCTGTCGTCGAAGATGGTGCCGCCGGAGCCGCCGCCGTTCTTGCCGTCGCGGCTGGGCGTGACCACGGCCAGCGCCTTCTCGTCGGCCAGGAACTGCGCCGATCTTGTCGACCAGTTCGAGCCGCTTCATGTAGGTACGTAGTCGTGCCTGCAGATCTCTGCCAGCTACGGTCGGCTTCACGGGATATTCGGTCAACTTCTTCAGCTCGCTCATCGAGTAGCGTCCAAAGCGGCTTTTCGACCGGCGGCACTTCGCGCATCTCGCCCAGCAATACAATCTTGCCGGCAAGCTTGCCCTTGTACTTGTCGAAGTCCTTCTCGTCTTTGAATGTCGACGTAGACCGCTTGCCCGCTGACCGCGCCATTGGTCGAAGGAGACCACGGCGCCGCCTGCGCGATGAACACAGCAGTATCCGGCGACGTCATGCGCACCCAGGTGTTGAGCTGCTGCCAGCCCATTCCAAACTCGCCCCAGTCTTCCAGGTGAGCATTCTCGCAGCCCATCGCGGTGAGCTGATCGCGCGTCCACTCGTTGGCTTGCTCCATATTGGGCGAGCCGGTGAGACGCGGGCCGATATCATCGTCAAGCGCGGAAGCGTACTCCATCACTTGCGAGTGCTGCCAGCCCCTCCTCGCGGATGCGCTGATACATTGTCGAGGTCGAGATTTTCGCGTTGAGGGCTGGGCTTGTTCGTAGGAAGGGGAAGCGTCTTCGTTAGAGGGTTTAGTTTTGGCCTTATCTGCAGCAAAGGCGGGGATGGCAACGGTCAACAGCAGCGCCGACAAGGGTCGGCGACACCGATCAAACATGATGTATGGTCCTCCTCAAAGGTCGATCAAAGGAAGTGGAAGAATATCAGAAGCTCCACGTAGATTGCCTACGGAGACGTACCAGACAGAGATTAGTTTCACAAAGCGGCGCGGCTGATTGCTTTAGAGCGGCCTTTTTACGGCCACTACGTGGAGATTGCGCCTGACGGTGAAGCCAACCTTCTGATAAACACGGATAGCGCCGAAGTTATTCATACGTACACCGAGAATTGGCATCTCGCCGCGCTCAAAGATGCCGTGCGCCACCTTTGACACCAGAGCGTTTGCATAGCCGCGTCCTCTGTATTCGGGGTACGTGCAGACTGCGCTCACTTCAGTGAATCCGGGGAGGCTGATTCGCTGCCCGGTCATGGAGACAAGATGGCTGCCATCGCGGATGCCTCTATAGCCTCCAAATTCGATGGTGCGTTTGCGAAACGGGCCCGGTTCCGTAGCCTCGGCCAGCTGCTGCATCTGTGCGACGTCTGGAATCCCCAGCGGCTCCAGGGCGAATTGCTGCGCTTGTAGGGGCTCTGTACGGCAGATCATCTGGTGCATTTCAAAATCCTGAAGAAGACGCCAGCCTGCAGGAACCTGCGGCGGGCCATCAAGAAAGAAAACCGCGACTTCTTCCGGCCCAAGTAATCCGCCGAGCGAAGCATACGCCTGCGGACTTTGTTCCCTGACCGCAGCGAGCGGAGATACATCTGCGGGATAGCGTTTCGCAAGATCATCGCCTTCGGCGAAGTTTGCGTGCACCGTACTGAGAGCGTGCCAGATCGGATGATCAAGCGAGGTTTCAGAATTCTTTTCTGCTCTGTTTCTGCTCATTTCTTTCTTATGAGTAGATGGCGGAACTTTCGAGAAGGCGTCAGGAATTATCGCGGGATTGTCCGATGCCATCGAGCATCTTGTGAAGCTGTTTGCGGGCAAGACGAAGAGGATTCTCGTTCGCAGTGATACGCGAGATCATCAGACTTCCCTCAAGCGTAGCAATGATGACGGAAGCCACGCTCTCCGGTGAGGTCTCGGCCACAATCTCGCCCTGCGCCATTCCCTCTCGCACAGCTATTTCGAGATAGGCAAGCCATTCGTGCATGGCATTGCGGGCATGCGCGCGCAGCACCGGATTGCCATCATCCGCATCGATGGCAGTATTCATCAGGGCACATCCGCCGGGCACAGCTGATGGTTTTGAAGCGAAGATGTCAACCATTCCCCGTAGTTTGCCAAGCGGGCTTGGAATCGCGTCGAGCGCACCCAGGCGGATGCGCTTGATCTCAGACCATGCGTAATCGAACGCGGCGACAGCGAGATCTTCCTTGCTCTCGAAATGACGGTAGATGCCGCCTTTTTCGAGGCCGGTCTTTTCCATGAGGTCCGAAAGGCTGGTGCCGGAGTATCCGTGCTGATTAAAAACCGCAGCGGCCTTTTGGACGATTCTCTGGCGTGTCTTTTCGCCCTTGCTGAGAACAGCCCTCATGGGATTATTCTAGCACAATTTGCGACCGATCGGTCTCGTTATGAATCTGTACTTTGCATACAGACAAATTGATGAGTACAGCGACTCTAGCCCGGCCACAAGTTCCTGCTCCCCACACTGTAGAGGATGCTGCTCCCGGCCGCGATCATCAATCCATGGGCCGTAGCAATCACCGTCACGCTGGCGACATTCATGGAGTTGCTCGATACGTCGATTGCCAACGTTTCGCTGCCGCATATTGCCGGCGGCCTGGGGTCCAGTTTCGATGAATCGACCTGGGTATTGACTTCGTACCTGGTGGCGAACGCTGTTGTTCTGCCGCTGAGCGCGTGGCTCTGCCGAGTATTTGGGCGCAAGCGGTACTACATGATGTGCGTTGGCCTGTTCACGGCGACATCGTTTCTTTGCGGCATTGCGCCGACACTGGGATTTCTGCTGCTCTTTCGCGTGATGCAGGGAATCGGCGGCGGCGGCCTTGCTCCGGTGGAACAGGCTATTCTGGTTGATACTTTTCCTGCCGAGAAGCGCGCCGCCGCGTTTGCGCTCTACAGCATGGCGATCGTCACAGCGCCGGCGATCGGCCCTCCGCTGGGAGGATGGATTACGGACAGCTTCTCCTGGCGCTGGGTTTTCTTCATCAACGTACCGATTGGTTTTCTCTCACTGATTCTCAGCAGCCGCCTGGTACACGATCCGCCGCAATTCAAGGAAGAGATTGCCAAGCTGCGCGCGAGCGGCAAACTGAAGATTGATGGGCTGGGCATCGCATTGATCGCTGTCGGCTTCGGTTGCCTTGAAGTGGTGCTCGACCGCGGACAGATCGATGACTGGTTTGGCAGCACGACGATTGTTGCACTGTTGATCGCAGCGATTGTCACTCTGGGGTTCGCCATTTACTGGGAGTGGAATCACACCGATCCGGTTGTTGAAATTACGCTGCTGAAAGAGCGGAATTTTGCCGCGGCTACAATCTTTTATTTTCTGTTTGGATTTGTGCTCTTCGGCAGCACCACAATGATTCCGGAAATTCTGCAGACCCTCTATGGGTACACGGCGACCGATGCGGGATTAGTGCTTGGTCCGGGCGCATTAGTGATTACCTTTCTAGCGCCGTTTGTCGCGCGTCTTGTTCAGTCAGGCAAAGTCAGTCCGAAATATCTCATCATGTTCAGTTATGCTGTCGTCGCAGTTTCCATGTGGTATTACGGCAGTTTCACCCCGCAGACGGACTACTTCCACTATGCGTTTGCCCGTGCGGTTCAAGGATTCGGCTATGCATTTCTCTTCGTACCCGTGAGCGTGATGGCATATTCCTACCTGCCTCCGCAGAAGAACAACAAGGCTTCGAGCTTCACGAATCTGGCGCGCAACTGGGGCGGGAGTTTCGGCGTGGCTTTTATTACGACATTTCACGAGCGGCGCACCGATCTGCACCAGACGCGCCTGGGCGATGCGCTGACCCATGGCGCTCCTGTATATGACTCGACGCGAGATGCGCTGGCTCGCGGGTTTCAGCATTTTGGCGGAATGTCTTCTGCGGATGCCGCGAAGCATGCCAGCGGACGCCTGTATGAGATGCTGCAGCAACAGGCGAGCATGCTCGGTTTCCGGGATTGCTTCTATCTGCTGGGCTGGATTGCGCTGCTGGGTATTCCTGTCGTCTTCTTCACAAGGAACTTCAGACCCGGGGGCAGCACATCAGCCGGACACTGATCCCGCGACGACCGTATTTCATTTGCAGCAGCGTTTGGGCCATGTACTATCGAAGATCATTTTGATGGCGCATGGCTAAAAAGAGTTTTGCCCGCAAAATCGGCGTTGTTGGCGTATCTCTCGTTGTATCGCTTCTCACAGTGTGGGCTGCCGCCGCTCTTTTCTTTGACGTGCGCTTCGGGCGTCTGCGCATCCCGTGCATGGTCGCCTACCTGCTGGCCGTGGCAGCGGCGACGTTATTCCTGAAGTGGTTCTGGTATCGGGTGCTGGGGTGCGTTGCCTGTTTCCTGATCGTGCTGCTCTGGTGGCTTTCGCTCAAGCCTTCGAATCATGGCAACTGGCAGGATGATGTTTCGCGTCTTGCTTATGGGCAAGTGCATGGCGGCGAGGTCACGATCTATGGCATGCGCAGCTGTGACTATCGCGCCGAGTTTAATTACACTTGTGCATGGCCGACGCGCGAAGTGAATCTGTCGCAGATTCGCGGAGTGGATGTTTTTGTGGATTACTGGGGCTCGCCGTGGATTGCGCACACGATTCTCAGCTTCGACCTTGGCAACGGCCAGCATGTTGCTTTTTCAATTGAAGCCCGCAAGCATGTGGGACAAAGCTATTCGGCGATTCGTGGATTCTTCCGTCAGTTCACGCTGATTTCTGTTGTGAGCGATGAGCGCGATGTAGTGCGGCTGCGCACGAACTATCGAGTCGGTGAAGACCTGTATCTCTTTCACACCACGGCTACGCCTGCATTTGCGCGATCTCTCTTTCTCGACTACATCCAATTCACGAACTATCTGCACGATCATCCCAAGTGGTACAACGCGGCGACCGGCAACTGCACTACGGAGATCTTTGCGCTGAAAACGATGCGGGTGCTACCGCGAAACTGGACGATCCTGCTCAATGGCAAGGGCGCGGAGGAACAATATCGCGAGGGCAATCTTGCCGGGGATGGGCTGCCGTTTGATGAATTGATGAAGAGGACCTATATCAACCCGGCGGCGAAGGCAGCGGACAAGGATCCGGAATTTTCAAAAAAAATAAGAGAAAACAGGCCGGGGTTTCACTAGGTCTGCGAAAAGCAGTCGAGATTCCTGGGAGAAAAACAGATCCTTTGCCGAGCTCAGGATGACAGCATAATCATGGCCGCGAGCCTAGATCAGGCTTGCGCCTGCGATTCCTTCTAACACTTTGAGGGGCGAGGTTTCCGGCGTTACCAGTGCTTCGGGGCGGACGAGGAATGTCTGTTCCAGTGCGTACTGTCCGGCCAGGACGGCGTGGGGAACGGTGTCGGTGTAGACCATCCAACTGGAGCCGGGGGGAAGTTGAAGCTATTCCTTGGGCACTAGACTGGAAGCCAGGGTTCTCCTTGAGGAAGTTGTGGAAGCGCATCATGAAGTCGTCATAGGGTGAACGCTTGATTGAGGAATGGCGCGCGCCGAGTCCAATGCCGCGGCCCAGCGCTTTCGCGGCGCGGCTGAAGACGCCGTCGACATGCGGTGCGATCTCAACAGGTGCGAACTGCTTGACGATGGTTGCGAAGGGATCGCTGACGATCCAGTCGCGTGTGCGCGAGGGGTGAATGTTACTAAAGAAGCGGAGAATGCGCGCGCCATAAGTTGGCCGCGTGGGGAAGGCGTCGGTGTGCAGAAGGTCGTTGCGGCGGCGCTGCGGCAGGTCGCGGCCTTCTTCTTCCTGCGGGCGGAAACTGGCGTAGTCGAGCTGCCAGTTGGCGTTGTAAGGCGCAAGGAAGCTGGTGAGGAACCCGGTGACGCTCTGTGAGTAGTGCCGCATGATCGCTTGCAGACGCGCTACGGCTTGCGCATCGGCGGTCCCGGTATCGACGCCGCTCAGCTTGTCAATGTTTGGTTTGTAGGCGATGTTCTTGTGCAGCGAGCTGTCAGCCTGTTGCTGGCCGAGCAGGAATTGCAAGTCGCTTTCAGGGATTGTTATCGGCGTCTGCGGGAAGTAGAGGATGTCTCCGGCTTCGAGTTGCGCGCACCAGTCGCGCAGCTGCTCCGGCGAGGGCGAATGCAGTGTTTCAAGCGCGATGGGAAGGACAGCCATAGCGGAAATCAGTTGCTGCTCAGCTTACGGCGCAGCCAGAAGCCCAGAAGCACGATGAGGCTGATGGCCAGCACTGCCAGTCCGACGGGCAGTGCGATGTAAAGATAGCTATCGGCGAAGTTGACGCTGTGATGGCCTACGCTGTTGTAGATCAGGATGCCGAAAATCGCCACAAAACAGGTGGTGAAGAAGGCCACGAATCCGAGAGAAAATGACAGCAGCAGGGTGGCAAAGAGTCCGAAATCGCCCAACCGGATTCCGAAAAGCTTGCCCTGATTTGCATGAGTTGCAGCAACCATAGCCGACACAACACGCTCCTCAGCTAGAATACAGGTTCATGGCTGATACCGCCCAGACCGAGTTGCTGCCAGCACAAAAGGTAGCGCAGGAAGTGCAGGTGCTGCAGGCGCAGAACGGTGTCTGTTATGCACAGTATGGCGATACGCACCTGACGGCGCAAGAGCTGGAGCGTATTGTGCAGGCGGTGCCGGATTCGATTGCTGCCGCACTCAAGCGGCGCGCTTACTACTTTGTGCCCCTGACGATCAGCGAGAACGACGAGACACTGGTTGCTCCCGAATTCACGATCGATTTCAGCGACCGGGCGATCTGCCACCGCAATGTGCCGTTTGGGGGCTCGGAGTGCATCTTCATTTCGACGCGGCTGATGCAGGACCGCTTTGCGCTGGCTTTTGAGTTCTTCATTAATGTCGGGCACCACTTTGTCGAGTCGGTGGGAGTGCCACAGAGCTTTAGCGATCTGGCGTGGTCGCAGGCCCAGGCTGACGTGCGCGGCGAGACCAGCCAGGACGCGTACGAGAACCGGCGGCGGGCGACGGAGCGCGGGCGGTCCGATGAGAAAGCCAAGAACACCTTCTTCGAGGCATCGTTCTCGGATGCGATCGCGATTTATCTGCTCTCATTGAGCATCGATTTCGATTACGCCGATCTGCGGGAGCGCGAGTATCCCTTGCTTGCGGCTCCAGCGCTGGCGGAACGGCTGCGGAATATCGCCGAACTTTTTCCTCCGAATTCGGGATACGAGTTTGAGATTAAATATCGGCGGCGCGGGTGATCGTTCGTACGCTATTCTTCTGACCTAAAGAACTCGCTGCTCACTCTCTTTTGTGCCACTCGATGCGGGCCGCAGGTGTATTCGACTCCGCTCCACTCGTTTCGCTGCATTCAGGATGACGGCAGGTTGGGTACAATCGCGGCATGATTGCGCATTTGCGGGGGCGGCTTTTTTCGAAACAACCGGGGCAGGCGATTGTCGAGGCGGGCGGCGTGGGGTACGACGTGACGATCAGCATTCCCACATTCACGGCTTTACCCGCGGAGGGCGCTGAGGTGTCGCTCCATATCCATACACAAGTGCGGGAAGATCTGCTGGCGTTGTTTGGCTTTCTTGAGCTGCAGGAGAAACGGCTGTTCGAGCGGCTGATTACGGTTTCCGGAGTAGGGCCAAAGCTGGCGGTGACGATCCTGAGCGGGCTGAACCCGGAACGAACGGTGACCGCAATTCGCGCACAGGATCATGCCACACTGACGCGGATTCCAGGCGTGGGGAAAAAATTGGCAGAGCGGCTGGTAGTGGAACTCAAAGACAAACTGGACGATATGGCGACCGCGCCTACGGTTGCATCGGCTGGTCCGGCGGCGGAGGATGTACTGTCGGCACTGGTGAATCTAGGATATCAGCGGCCTGCGGCGCAGAAGGCGATTGAAGCGGCGGTGGCGAAGAATAAGGCTGCGGGGGAGAATTTCGATGAGCTGTTCCGCGGGGCGCTGCAGGTGATTCGGTAAGGGGGGTGAAGTTCGTTCGGGTGTCCACCCTCGGCCATGTCCCTGCAAAATGAAGCCAAACTTGTCCGTTGCCGATCATCAGAGTCTACGTTCCCACGCTGATCCGGCGCAGAACTGCGTCCAGGCCTTCCGGGACTCTTAAAAGAGCTCAGACTGTATTTGCCGCTATTCTATCCGACGAAGAGTGAGGCCTGACACTTGGCGAGTGTCGGCAACTCGGAGGTTGCAACAGCGAGGAGCCGCGCGGCAGACCATACATTCGTAACGATCTCGGAATGTGCGCTGATACACTGCTCCTGCGATTTAAGGAGTGCTCGCTTCGTGCTGTGATCTCCTTATTCAAAATCGAAGAGGGATCATTATGACGACTACAAATGCTTCGCCTGTCACGCCTGAACGCATCATGCAACTTGCCTGGGGCTATGTTCCACCGCTGGTCCTTGAGGCGGCCATCCGCCACCGTGTTTTCGACCTGCTCGACGACGGCCCGAAGACGGTTTCCGAAATCCATGCTGTCACGGGCGCGTCGACCCGCGGACTTTCAGCCATTATGAATGTCCTGGTAGGGCTCAATTTTCTGGCCAAGGATGCAAATGGCACCTACTCTCTGACGCCGGAAAGCGCAGCCTTTCTGGTCAGCACCAAGCCCAGCTTCCAGGGCGGACTGATTCTCCACTCCAGCGGGCATTTGATCCCCAAATGGCTCGACTTGAACGAGATTGTCAGCACCGGCAAGCCGACTAAACCCGTCAACCAGGAAGCAACGGGCGCGGACTTCTTCCAGAAATTTGTTACGGACATCTTTCCGATGAGCTATCCATCCGCCCAGGTGCTGGCTCAGACCCTCAACTTCAATGGCGGTGGAAAGCCGATCAGCGTTCTCGATCTCGGAGCCGGTTCCGGAGTTTGGGGCATCGCGCTTGCGCAAAGCTCAGAGAGCGTCCGCGTTACCGCCGTAGACTGGCCAGATGTTCTTCCGATCACGCGGAAGACGGTCGGCCGGTTCAACCTCAGCGATCGGTTTTCCTTTGTCGAAGGAGATCTGCTGACAGCCGATTTTGGCAGGGACCACACTGTCGTCACGCTGGGGCACATTCTGCACAGCGAAGGCGAAGATCGCAGCCGCAAACTCCTGGCGAAGATCTTTGATTCTCTGGCGTCCGGCGGAACTGTTGCCATTGCGGAATTCCTGGTGGATGAGAACCGCACAGGCCCGGTCAATGGTCTTTTCTTCGCAGTGAATATGCTCGTCAACACGGATCACGGCGACACATACTCCTTTCAAGAGATCAGCGGGTGGCTTGCCGAAGCGGGTTTCGTCAACCCACGCACTGTTCCCGCGCCCGGTCCATCCCCGCTCATTCTCGCCAGCAAGCCATAAGGTAGTTTTCGATGGTGAACGCCGGGGGACTCTGAAAGGTCCTTCGGCGTGAGCGCACATAAAATTGCGCGGCGATCCGAAATTGAACAGAGGTTCACATTCGGCACATAGAATTCTGCCTGCTTTCAGGAGAGAAAGCAGAGGAGAATCTATCGTCGTGAAAAAGCTATTTATCTGCGCAGCGATGGTTACAGTCGCATGCGTTTCGCTCCATGCTCAAGTGACGTTGCTGGCTAAGGGTACGCTGACCGGGTCGAGCGCTGGCTCTTACCAGGATTTGTCCGGCTTGAAATACACGCTGGAGAACGGCGTGCCGGCTAACCTTCTGGGCGGTCTCGGTTCAGGGATTGCCTATGCGGGCGGGAATACCTTTCTTGCGGTTCCAGACCGCGGACCAAATGCGGGAGCTTCAATTCACTAGTGGATGACACGGTGGCGTATGTCAACCGTTTTCACACGGTCACAATGGAACTGACGCCGAACAGCGGCAGTGGGCTCCCGTTTTCGCTGACGCCGACACTGCGTTCGACAACATTACTGCATGCTCTGCTGCCGCTGACTTACGGCACGGGTGCGGGATTGAATATTATTCCGGGCAAGCCGCCGATCAACACTCTGCTGAAGCATTATTTTACCGGCCGCTCGGATGGCGACGATCCGGAGCACGGCTCGGGGGATGTGTTCGATGCGCGGCTGGACCCGGAGAGCATTCGCGTATCGAATGACGGTCTGACAGTTTTCATCTCGGACGAGTACGGTCCTTATGTGTATCAGTTCCTGCGCGCCACGGGCGAACGCCTGCGCACGTTTACGCTGCCAGCAGATTTCTTTGTTGCGAACCCGAAGCCTACGGGCGACGCGGAGCAGGCAGCGAACAATACAGGCCGCGTTCCGAACAAGGGCATGGAGGGGCTGGCGATTACTCCCGATGGGCGGACGCTGGTGGGCATTGTGCAGAACTCGCTGATCCAGGATGCGGCTGAAGGCGGCGACGCAGCGAACCTGCTTCGCATTGTGACGATCGATATCCTGTCAGGCAGGACGACGCATCAGTATGCGTATTTGCTGACCACCGGCTCGGGAGTGAGCGAGATTACAGCGCTGAACGATCACGAGATGATTGTGGACGAGCGTGACGGCAAAGGCCTGGGCGATGGCAGCAAGGCTAAAGTGAAACAGCTTTTCAAGATTGACCTGAAAGGCGCGATGGATGTGAGCAACATGGATGGAACCGCGGCCGCGGCGCATGCTGTGACGAAGACGCTCTTTCTCGATGTGGTGCAGGTGCTGACGGCCAATGGCATGGCGAATACTGACATTCCTGCGAAGATTGAGGGGGTTGCTTTCGGACCGGATGTGAAATACAAGGGCAAGACAGTGCACACGGTCTGGATAGCAAACGACAACGACTTCCTGCAGGATCTGAACGGGCCGGGTACGAATCCAAATCAGTTCTTTGTATTTGGGTTTACAGACGCTGACCTGAGCAGATCAGTCTATGTGCCGCAGCCGCATTTTTCCCTATTTGGGTGGTAGAAAAACTTTAGCTGCGGAAAAAGGCGCCTTGCGCACCTTTTTCATTTGCCATCTTCAACTATCGATAGATAAGGCAGCCGCCGGCTTCGAGCTTGCAGAGCGATTCCGGCAGTTCGGCAGGCCGAGCGAAAGTGTCAACCCAACGGAGGTCGAGTTTTTCCTATTTCGGCAATGTCGCGAGAGTAGGCGGCAAGGATTCAAGCGGATTGCCACGAAGATCGAGCTGGCGCAGGTCACGAAGCTCGTCGATGGATGGCGGGAGCACCTTGAGATGGTTGTTTCTCAAGTGCAATCGCGCAGGTTGTGGAGATTTCCGATGGAGCCGGGGAGTGTTGAGAGTTGATTGTCTGAGGCGCGTAGTTCGATGAGTTGGTCGAGCCTGCAGACTGTTTCAGGCAGGGTCGAGAACTGACTGTCGCTGATGTTGAGACGGCGCAGCTTTGTTGAGCCGTTCGAAAGATGCCGGAAGCGACGCAAGCTTGTTGTCGTGCAGGTAGAGGAAGTCGGTGAGGGATTCGAGATCGCCTATCTCTTCAGGAAGCCGGCTCAACTTGTTGTGGCCGAGGTCGAGCATGCGGAGTTGTTTCAGGCCGCCGATTTGCCCGGGGATTTCTGTGAGGCCGTTGTCAGCGAGAACCAGCGATTCGAAACCTGTCTGCTGCCATACCGTGGACGACACATTTCCGAGACTCTGCTTCCATAGATTTAGATGCTCTTGTGAGCCGCCGGACATGAAGGTCATCGTAGCGCATATGCCTGAACCAAGATTGGTTCGTTTCGAAGGCCAAAAATAATCTCAAAGAATTTTCGCTGGACATGTCGATCTGGTAGTGTCTCGTTCGATGTGTAAATAGAGGCGGAATGACCGATCTGAAACCTGCCACTGATTTACGACAACGAGGAGAGATTTGCAATGCGAGTGATGGTGATGGTGAAGGCTACTAGCAAGTCCGAGTCCGGGCTGCCGCCAGCGGAGGAAATGAACGAAATGCTGGCCGACATGGGCAAGTTCAACGAAGAACTGGTCAAGGCGGGGGTGATGCTTGCCGCTGACGGGCTACAGCCGAGTTCGAAGGGAAAGCGCGTCCGGTTTTCCGGAACAGAGCGCACGGTAATCGATGGGCCATTCTCAGAGACGAAGGAACTGGTGGCGGGATTCTGGATCTGGCAGGTGAAGTCAATGGAAGAGGCGGTTGAGTGGGTGAAGCGCTGCCCCTGCCCCTTTCCCGGACTGGAGTCTGAGATCGAGATTCGTCCGGTGTATGAGCCGGAAGACTTTGGCGATGCGTTGACGCCCGAGCTCAAGGAACAGGAAGAGCGGCTGCGGGCCCAGGTGGCTGCGAAAAATTAATTTCGCGTCGGGTATGCGGCGTGTCGATTTTGAGCTGCGCCATTCGATGTGTAAGCAGGGCAGGTACTCAAGGACCGGCCCGCAACCGAAATGATAAGGAGTTTGAGAAATGCGATTTCTTTGTTTGTACAAGCCCACGAAGCAAGAAGGAGCTCCACCGACGCAGGAGGAAATGGCGGAGATGGGGAAGTTTGTCGAGGAAATGATGAAGTCAGGCAAGCTGCTTGCGACGGAAGGGTGCATGCCAAGTGAAAAGGGCGCACGGGTCCGGCTTGCCAATGGAAAGATTAACGTGGTGGATGGCCCATTTACCGAGGCGAAAGAGCTTGTTGCGGGGTTTGCGCTGTTGCAGACCGACTCGAAGGAAGAGGCGATTGAGCTCACGAGACGGTTTTTGAAAGTTGCAGGGGATGGTGAGACGGAGATTCGCCAGATATTTGAGCAGGGCGACCCTACCATGCCTTGCCAATCGAAGTAACCGAACAGCAGTCGGCGCAGGCGCAGATGTCAAAGAAAGTAAAAGCTGTACGACAACCATATCTACATCTACAACCAGGAGAAGCTTATGCAGATCGATCCATATCTGAATTTTAACGGCAATTGCGATGAAGCCTTCACTTTTTACGAGAAAACCTTTGGCGGCAAGATCGAGTTCAAGCTGACTCACGGCGAGTCACCGATGGCTGCGCAAATTACGTCGGATTGGCGGAACAAGATCATGCATATATCGCTGCGCGTGGGCGACAGGGTGCTGCTGGGCTCCGATGCTCCACCGCAGTATCAGCAGCAGGCGCAAGGATTCATCGTTTCGATTTCAGTGAAAGATGTGGCTGAAGCGGAAAAGATCTTCGGCGCATTGGCAGATGGCGGCAAAGTGAATATGCCGCTGGCAGAGACGTTCTGGTCGCCGCGTTTCGGGATGTTGGTCGATCGCTTCGGCACTCCGTGGATGGTGAACACCCATCAGGCGGCTTGAGTTGGACGGGTTTCGCTGTAAAGATGCGGAACCCGTTTTTCATGTTTGAGGAGGGTTTATGCAGGCTGGTGCTGCTGGTGACGTGATTTCAGCGAAGAGGCTTTGGACGGGGCGTGTTCTGAGTGGGCTGCTGGTGCTTTTTCTCTTGATGGACGGCGTGATGAAGTTGCTGAAGCCGGCCCAGGTGCTGACTGCACAGGTTGAGCTGGGATGGCCTGACCGGATCACGGTTGCCACGGGGATTGTGTTGCTCATCTGCACGGTTCTGTATGCAGTTCCGCGCACGGCCGTGGTGGGTGCGATTCTGCTTACGGGATATCTCGGAGGTGCGGTTGCGATCCAGTGGCGGGTGGGGCACCCGCTGTTTGCCGAGACGCTGTTTCCGGTTTATATGGGCATAGTGCTGTGGGCCGGACTGTGTCTGCGAGATGCGCAGTTGTGTGAAATGATTCCGATGCGGCGTTAGGCCCCTGGAGGTTGTGCTCAATGCGGTTTGTGATTCTGCGGAAGTCCGATGCGACGATGGAGTCGGAGACTCCGGCCAGCCCTGAGCTATTTGAAGCGATGCGGCAGTATGACGATGAGATGAAGAAGGCGAGTGTATTGGTTGCGGTGGAGAGGCTGCAGCCTACTTCGCAAGGGACACGCTTGCGGCTTTCAGGCGGACAATTCACAATGATTGACGGCCCGTTTTCAGAGACGAAGGAGTTGATCGCCGGAGTTACGATGATCGAGGTCGGATCAAGGGACGAAGCGATTGCCTGGATCAAACGCTGTCCTACGCTGCACGGCGATGTGGATGCGGAGTATGAGATTCGCCCGGTGCTCGATTGCGGGTGACTGCTACCGACAAAGGACCTCGAGACGATCTGCCGGAAAACTCTTTCAACGCAGAAGACACGAACCGCATCGAGGGTTCTCGATTCGGCATATCGATCGGCTTGCGTTTGCCGGTGGGTTGGTGATGTGATCGGTAGCTGTGATGGCTACTGCAATTCACAATACGATTGATGCGGTCTGGAGAATTGAGTCGGCGAGACTGATTGCCGGGTTGACTCGCCTGGTGCGCGATGTGGGGTTGGCTGAGGACCTTGCGCAGGAGGCTCTCGTAGCCGCTTTGGAGCAGTGGCCTGAGTCAGGTGTTCCGGAAAAGCCCGGTGCCTGGTTAATGACCACGGCAAAACATCGCGCGCTGGATCTGCTACGGCGCAGGCAGATGCTCGACCGCAAACACGAAGAGCTGGGACGCGAACTGGAAGCCCGGGAGCTGACGGTGCCGGACTTCAATGCAGCTCTCGATGACGATATTGGCGATGACCTGCTGCGGCTGATGTTTATTGCCTGCCATCCGGTGCTTTCCTCAGAGGCGCGTGTAGCGCTTACGTTGCGGCTGCTGGGCGGATTGAAGACCGACGAGATCGCGCGGGCATTTCTTGTTCCTGAAGCTACGATTGCGCAGCGTATTGTGCGCGCGAAGCGAACGCTGGCGCAGGAGCATATTCCTTTTGAAGTGCCACGCGGGAAAGAGCTGCCGCTGCGGTTGTCGTCAGTGCTGGGTGCGATCTATCTCATTTTCAACGAAGGTTACTCGGCGACGGCTGGCGATGACTGGATGCGGCCTGCTCTGTGTGAAGATGCGCTGCGGCTCGGGCGCATACTGGCGGAACTGGCGCCACAGGAAGCCGAAGTGCATGGGTTGGTGGCGTTGATGGAGATCCAGGCATCGCGTTCGGCGGCGCGGACCGGGCCTGAGGGACGGCCAGTGCTGCTGCTCGATCAGGACCGCGCGCGTTGGGACCGGCTTTTGATTCGGCGTGGGCTGGCTGCGCTGGAACGCGCTGAAGCCCTGGGCGGCATGCGCGGGCCATATACTCTGCAGGCGGCGATTGCGGCTTGCCATGCTCGGGCGCTTGCGGCTGAAGAGACAGACTGGGCGCGCATTGTGGGACTCTACGATGAGCTTGTGCGGATTATGCCATCGCCTATTGTCGAACTGAACCGCGCGGTTGCGGTAAGCATGGCGTCAGGTCCAGACGCTGCGCTGGGGCTGGTGGATGCATTGACGGCTGACCCGGCGTTGAGGGGATATCATCTGCTGCCGACGGTGCGCGGCGATCTGCTGGCGAAGCTGGGACGGTTTGATGAAGCGCGTGCGGAATGCGAGCGCGCAGCTTCGATGACGCGCAATGCGCGCGAACGCGAGCTGTTGTTGGAGCGTGCACGGGAATTTACTGGACGCTCAACGGGTCTCAACTGATAGCAGTGGATGTTCTTTCATTGCTTTGGAGTTGCTTGCCGGCAGGTAATCGTAAGGAAATTTCAGAAAAGCAAACGCAGGTGAGCAAGTGTGTGCATCCTACGAGTGATTTTGAATGTGCTGTGCTAAGTTCGGCGGCGCTTCACGATAAACGAGAAAGGGAAAGCACATGCTGCTAATTATTCTTATCATTTTGCTCCTGGTCTTTGGATTTGGCGGGTACCGCATGGGTCCAGGAATTGGCTATTACGGTGGCGGTGGAATCAGCCTGATCATTTTGATCATCATTGTTCTGCTTTTGCTGCGCGTCATTTGAAAAAGTGATCGATGAGATAATCGCGCAGCTCGATGTTGAAGCTGCGCGTGTTTTGTTTTGCATCCTGTGCATCGGTGTTGTAGTCGACGATGTATGCCCTGCGGGTGGCCGGATCGATGTTGATCTGGCTGCGGAAGCCGTTCTGCCAGCCGGGATGACCGATCAGAGTGAGATTGCCGTCGGTGTGAACGAAGAAGCTTTCCGCTACGGAGTCATGCGCGCCTGCGCGTGAGGGGAAGTCTTCGTCAGGCGTGACGGGCAGCACTGGCTTCCACATTTCTTCCAGGGACAATCGTTTCAGAATTGCGTCGTATTCCGGCTGGTGTGCTGGATCACCCAACAGAAAGCAGACGTATTTGAGCATGTCCGGCAACGGCGCATTGAGACCGCCGTTTGCCCGGGTGATGCCAGTGTTGAAGTCAAACGGGTCTTCAGTGAGCTTGCCGTCTTTGAGGTCCCAGCTGTGAGAACGGTACTTCAGCAAGGAATAGGGGCTTCGGTCATAGTAGCTCCGGTCCATGCCGAGCGGACGGAAGATGTTCTTCTCCATGTAGACCTCGAACTGATCTCCGGAGAGGCGCCCGATGATTTCGCCTAAGAAGACGACGGCGAGGTTGGAGTAGCTGTAGCGTGTGCCGGGCGCAAATTGGATCCCGGTATACGGCAGCATGGCGACGATCTGCGACCACTGCGTTGGCTCGAAAGGCTGCCAGTCAGCGTCGCGCCATGGCCATGTAGCGTCGCGGAAACCGCTCGAGTGCGACATGGCTTCGCGGATGGTGATGGCGGAGATGGGACCGTATTCGTCGTGGACTGCGGCGAGTTCAGGGATGTACTTGATAAGCGGATCATCGAGCGAGAGCAGGCCGCGGTCGCGCAGCTGCATGATGGCGATTCCGGTGAAGGTCTTGGTAACGGATGCCCAGTGATAGGTGGTATTGTCGTCTACTGGTTTTGCGTCGCTCTGGCGGCCATAGTTATCGTGCAGGACGACTTCGCCCTTGCGGATGAGCATAAAGCTACTGCCAACGATTCCGTTGCGACGAAGGCCGGATTCATAGAAGGATTTAATTTCCTGCGGGGTGGCGGCTGTTTTGGTTTGCGCTGCGAGGGTGGCGGCGAGGCAGAGAGCTGCGATGACGAGTGGGCGCATCATGTTTGCTCGAATTGTAGTGGATGTCGGCTTTGGCTCCAGGCGATATGCATTATTCGCCTTCGCTGCACTCCGAAAGGGGCACCCATGTTGCTCTACTTGCTGTAGAAACGATAGACGGCGGTGTAGGGTTGGCGGGATTCTCCGCTGACGCAGCTCTCTTTGTGTGCCATGCCTCCGTGGGTTTCTGTACGGCGAATGTAGGCGATGCCAGTGAATTTTCCTGAGCCGCTGTTGGGGATCGCCTCAAGGAGTAGCCATGACACCGAACCCGCTTCGGGTGATGGCTGCGTCGCGATAGTCTTGCCCCTCACCTCACTGCCGTCATTGAGTTTCCAGGTTGGCCCGGCGAAGTGTGTACCGATGATTGCTCCCTGCGTGTCCATGAGTTTGGCGTCGGGTGCTTTGAGGGTCCACTTGCCGTTGGTGCATGTATAGACTTGCGCGCCTTCGCCCTTCGCTTTGAGCACGAGATGAGAACCGGGCGGTACGTCAATCGAAGAGGGCGTCTGCTGCGTGAACACTGCGATTGGCGCGATAAGGACGCCGAGAAGAAAAAATGGACGCATGATTTGAGGAGGATAGCAGGCGTATGTTAACAGGATGTTTAGAAATCAATGTGCATTGGGAGGCAAAGGGGTCTGCGACAAGGGAGCGCATGGATACTGCACCCTTTGACCCAGAATGAAGGTTGCTCACTTGCCGTTATATCTCTGGAAGAGATCGGGGAATTGCTGCTTCAGAGCGGCGATCTTGGGGCGGTCGCAAACTTCGATGTATGGGTTGTCAGGATTCTTTAGAGCGTAGTCCTGGTGATAATCCTCACCGGCGTAGAAAGCTTTGAGCGGAACGACTTGCGTGACAATGGGGCGTGCATAAATATGTGCTGCATCGAGCTGCTTGATGTACTGGTCAGCAATGCGATGCTGGTCTTCGTCTCCATAGAAAATGACAGACCGATAAGACGGGCCTATGTCATTGCCCTGCCGGTTGAACTGCGTGGGGTCGTGAGCGACAGAGAAGAAGATGCGCAGCAGCTGGCCGTATGTGATCTTCGAGGGATCGTAGACGACACGAACGCTTTCCGCGTGGCCGGTGGTTTCAGTGGTTACGTCGTTGTAGTGGGCCGTCGCGGCGGTGCCTCCAGAGTATCCTGCTGTGGTGTCGATGACACCCTTGACGCGTTCAAAGACCGCCTGCGTGCCCCAGAAACATCCTCCGGCAAAGACCGCAATCGCTTTACCATGCTTCGCGGCGAGGGTTGCGTCATTTTCTGCGGCCGGGATGGGTGTGGTTCGCACCGGCTCGATTTGGGCGTTTGCGATGGCAAGGCCGGAGGCAGCGACGAGAACACATGCAAGGCGACGGATCATATTTGGTTAGAGCGAAACGCTGGCAAAAAGTTACACCCATGTTTTGATGCTGCGCAAGACGGGGAGGCTCCCAACACGGCGGTCCTGCACTTTAAAATGCGGATATGCCCAAGGCGCGTGCCAAACCCATTCTGCAGGAATCTGTTCAGCCGTACTTCAGCCCGGAGGCGATGAAGTTTCTGCGCGGGCTGAAGCGCAATAACAAACGCGAGTGGTTCGAGGAGAGACGCGCGATTTTTGAGCGCGAGCTGAAGAAGCCGATGCTGGTTGTAATCGACCAGGTGACGGATGCGATGACGGATTTCGCCCCTGCCCATGTACGTCCGGCGCAGAAGACGATGATGCGCATCTATCGCGATACGCGATTTTCTTCCGATAAGACACCCTATAAAACGCATCTCTCCGCCTGGTGGACGCGCATGGGACTGGAGAAGACATCGGGTGGAGGATATTACTTTCATTTCTCACCTACGGAGGTCGTGATCGCAGCGGGAATTTATATGCCCGAACGCGAGCAACTGCTGGCCATCCGCATCCAACTGCTTGAGCAACACGCGGAGTTCCGGCGTCTTTTGAGTGGTAAGAAACTGCGTAAGGTGATGGACCTGGACCTGGACAGAGCGGCGCTGACGCGTCCCCCGAAGGGATTTGCAGCGGATCACCCGGGAATTGACCTGATCAAGCAGCAGCAGTGGGGAATGCTGGCGAGACTGCCTGCGGAAGTGGCGCTCAGCAAAGGACTGGTGAGCGAGATTGTGACGCGCTTTAGACTGGCGGCGCCGATTGTTGATTTTCTGAACCGTCCCTTCGTGCATGATGTGGAAAAGAAAAGGCAATATATCTTCAAGCTGATGTAGACGGGTGCCTTTGCAGAGGAATAAACTACGCAAAATCGTAAACCGAAAATGCGTGCAAGCCGCGCTGGCAAAGGGTTTCGCAGCCCTCAATAAGTGACCGAAAATCGCTTAAATCCAGAAAAATGGCATAAAAACCTGAAAAAATGGCAAAATACCTATGGAAACAGGGCTTTTGCCGTTGACAAAGTTTACGAAAAGACGCAAGGTAAACGGCGGTAGGTTTTTTCAAACACCCGCATGAATACAGGGTTTTCGGGCCATAGCGCAAGGAAATCCACGAGGGCGGAATGAAAAAACCCGCAAGACGCGATACCAGCAAAGGTTCTGGGAAAGCGAAATAAGAACCAGGAGGATCTACAAAAAAATGGCAACTGGAATGACCAAAACAGCCCTTGTCCGTCACCTGGCGGAGAAGCTCGAACTCACTAACAAGCAGGCGGCTGGATTCCTTGATCTGCTTGCGGAAACAGCGATCAAGGAGACGAAGAAGAACGGTCTCTTCGTGATCCCCGGCCTGGGACGCCTGGTGAAGGCAGAGCGGAAGGCGCGCATCGGCCGCAACCCGCAGACCGGCGAACAGATCAAGATCAAGGCGAAGACCGTGGTGAAGTTCCGCGTGGCGAAGGCCGCGAAGGACGTCATCGCTCCGCCAAAGAAGTAGTTTCTGGCGCACTGCGCCGCTCGAAAAAAGGAAACGGAGCGATCCGTTTCCTTTTTATTTTGTGATAGTTGTCACCTCACTTTGGTGACAGACGTGAATCTCCTGATGCGGACGATGCGCAGTAGAGTTATGACGTGAAGAGGTGATTGCTACGCCCGAGCCTTCAAAGAAGCGGTTTGGCGGTAAGCCGGAAGTTTTATCTGGCGGATACTTTCTCCTGTCTCATTGTCTATGCGAAGAAACCGGTGTGACGTCAGAAGTGATGAATCGTTTCCAGATAGGCCTTGATTCCGCTTGAGAGAATCTGCACGCCGATGCACATAAGAATGAATGAGGATAAACGCATTACGACCGATGTGCCGGCGCTTCCGAGCAGCCGTTCTGCTGCAGTGCCATAGCGGTAACAGACATACACGATAAAACAGACGAGGGTGATGCCCACAAGTGCTGCGATGAGCACCTTGGGAGAAAAAATGGATTCTGTATGCAGTTCGGCGGGCAGGTGTGCGCCCAGAGTGATGGCGACAGAGATCGAGCCCGGGCCGACAGTAATCGGCAAAGTATAGGGATAGAAAGCGTGGTCGAGGATATTTTCTTCGCTGACGGTATTTGACCGGACGCCGCTGGTTCCCTGCGCGAGCAGCGACCAACCGGCAGCGGCTACGAGCAGTCCGCCTCCGATTTGCACGGCATAGATCGAGATGCCGAAGAATGCGAGGATTTTTACGCCCCAGAGGAGAGAGCAGACGAGCAGAAAGAAGCTGTAGATCGCGATCTTCTGGGAAAGAGCGCGATGCAGGTTACGCTCGACCGGGCCAATCATGTTGATGAAAATCGCAGCACTGCCAAGCGGGTTAACGATAGGAAAAAGCGCACCGACGACGAGAATGGTGGCTTCGACCACATTGGAGATATCGTTCTGGAGGTCAATCATGTTTCGGTGCCTGCGGCAGTATAGCTCGAATAACCAGGGACGCTCCGAAGCAAATGATGACGCACTTGAGCAGCAGATATGAGTTATAACGCCAGGCCAGGATGGCGAAACACACACTAAAGCAGACGTAGTAGCTTTCTGCAAGCAGGCTGATGAGCCACTGGGGGCGGACGGACGAGGCCGGTACGCGTGCTCGAAGGCTGCGCCAGAAGCGTGGCACCCTCCGCTTGTATGCGAGATACGTTTCGCCCTGCTGGGTTGCAAGGTATGCTTCTTCGCCGAGGATGAGGCGGAAATAAAAGATTGCCTGCGCCACGATGAAGAAGATGGCGCCGGTGGGCGGCATCAGAATCGAAATCGCGAGTGAAAAGATGAAGCTCCCCATGTAAAGGGGGTTGCGCATATAGCGGTAAGGGCCGGCGGCGACGACTTCTGTTCCGTGCATGGATTTATCATGCACGATGGCCGTGCCGAGATACGCTGTGCCCCAGACGCGGAACACGGTTCCTTTGATGGCGCATAGGAGCGCGATCGCCGTGATGAGGACCGTTGCATTGTTGAGGGAGAGCCAGTGCAGGCTGGCGAGCGCCCCTGATAGTTCAAGCCAAGTGGTAGAGACCCTGCCGGAGCCGCCAAGGTAGCGCGCCCACGGAGCCCAGAAACCGAGAACGTAGAGCAGGAAGCCGATCACGATGCGAAATTGAAACTCGAACCGCGTTACCTTCACTGGGCTGTAGCTCCACTCTGGTTCTTGTAAACGACGCCGGACTTCATGACGAACTGCACATTCTGAAGCAAGCGGATGTCCTTGAGCGGATCGCCGTTGACGGCAATGATGTCCGCCCATTTGCCTGGCTCAAGCGAGCCTGTGTGGTTTGTCCAGCTCATGAGATCGGCGGCGTTGAGCGTCGCTGTCTGCAGCGCAGCGAGTGGCGTCATACCGAACTGATTCACGTAGACATCAAGTTCATGCGCGTTGAGTCCATGCGGATAGACGGCTGCGTCCGTGCCCATTGCCACTTTTACGCCTGCAGCGATGGCTTTCTTTGCGTTGGCTTTCTCGACCGCGCTCACGTCGATCATTTTCTGTTTGTAGAACGGCGGCAGGTTTCCATACTGCTGCATCCAGTCGATTAAGTACGCAGTGGGCACGAAGTAATTTCCGTGCTGCTTCATGGCGGCTATGTCTTCGTCGTTCATGTACGAACCGTGTTCGATGGAGTCGATGCCTGCTTCAGTTGCCCAAAGGATGCCCTGCGCGCCGTGCGCGTGAGCGGCGACCTTGCGGCCGAGACGGTGAGCGTCGGCAACAATAGCCTTCAACTCTTCGAGCGTGTATTGGGAGGCTTGAGGGTCGTCACCTTTCGAGAGGACGCCGCCCGTGGCGCACACTTTAATGACATCGGCACCGTATTTGATGCTCTCGCGGACTTTGTGCTGCACGGCTTCGACCCCGTCAGCTACGCCTTCAGCAGTCTGGTGAAACTCGAAGGGCAGAAGATTGTCATCGCAGTGGCCTCCGGTGATGCCGAGGGGTGGGCCGCTGACCTGCATGTGCGGGCCTTCCACCAGGTTCTCATTGATGGCGTCACGTAGATCTACGTCTGCGTAACCGTCAGCACCGACGTTGCGGACGGTGGTGAATCCGGCCTCCAGAGTCACCTTGGCATTGTGCGCGCCGATGAGGGCGCTTTTGGCGACACTGGTCGATAGCTCGTGGTAGGGATCGAAGTTGGTGTCCATGGTGAGGTGTGTATGCACGTCGATAAGGCCGGGCAGCACGGTCATGCCGCGCAGGTCAATCTCTCTGTCGTCACTTTGTTTCGGAGTGGAAGCTGTCGGCGCGATGGCGGAAATGCTGTCACCAGTAACGATGATGGTTTGATCGGCAGACTCGTTACCAGTGTGTACGTCGATGATATGACCCGCGCGGATGAGGGTGCGTGTGGGAGCGGGCTTTGGTTGTGCTGCCGAGGGGAGGGCGGGGAGAAGCAGTGCGGGCAGGAAGAGACAGAAAATGCGGCGTGCGATGGTTGTCATGCTTGGCATCCAGAAGTGAAGTAGTGCGGCAAGTCTAGCAGAGGAGCGAGTTTAAGGCCTTCAAAAAATACCTATTGCCAAACCATAGAAGAGAGGCCATGATACCTATGGTTATACAATAGGAGAGACATGGGAGACAAGACCGACGTTTGGCAGGGAACACTGGCGTTGATGGTTTTGAAGACGCTCGAAACGATGGGCCCGATCCACGGATATGGTATTGCGCGACGGATTGAACAGACGAGCGGCCATCTGTTGTCGCTGAACTATGGGACGCTCTACCCGGCGCTGCTCAAACTGGAGCAGGAAGGGTACATTGCCTCCGAGTGGGGGCTCTCGGAGAACAACCGCAAAGCCAAGTTCTACAAACTGACCCGAGCGGGAAGAAAGCAGCTGGAACGCGAGGCGCGGGACTGGGAGCAGGCGACGGCGATTCTAGCGCGATTTCTCTCACCTGCCGAGGAGTCGTGAAGCGTCCCCCGCGAACAAAACTGCGGGCATTGCGATTCAGGCTCGGCGGCACGGGCGGAGAGTTTGTGGCCGAGCTTGAGAGCCATAACAGATGCATATCGAGGACAACGATCCCATGCAGGCGCTGCGGACCGAGTAAGGAGACAGGATGCGGAAGCTGAGAGCTTTGTGGCTGCGATTGCGCGGAATGTTCAGCCCAACACAAATGGAGCAAGAGTTAAGCGCTGAGCTTGACGGTCATCTCGCGATGCACATCGAGGATGGCATGCGTGCTGGACTGAGCGCTGAAGAGGCGCGACGGCAGGCAATGATCCAGCTCGGCGGCCTGGAGCAGACGAAGATTGCTTATCGTGAGCGGCAGGGGCTGCCGTGGTTTGAGACACTCTGGCAGGATCTTCGTTTTGGCTTGCGTAAGCTGGCCAAGAGCCCGGGATTTACGGTGGTCGCGATTGTGACCCTGGGGCTTGGCATTGGTGCGAACACAGCGTTGTTCTCCGTCGTCAATGGCGTTTTGTTGAATCCTCTGCCGTATACGCACCCAGAGGAGCTGGTGACGGTGCACGCCGGCAAACCAAACTTCAGCGAGGGATCGATTTCCTATCTCAATTTCCGTGACTGGCAGCGTGACAATACGACGCTTGCAGCGCTGGCTGTTTCGCGGGGAACGGGGTTTAATCTGACGGGAATAGGAGACGCGGAAGAGATGCGCGGCGAGCTTATCTCGTCAGATTTCTTTCCACTGCTTGGCATCAAGCCTGTGATTGGACGGCTCTTTGCGTCGCATGAAGATGAAGTGGGACGCGAGCCGCTGGCGCTGATAAGCGAAGGTTTCTGGAAGCGCAAATTTGGGTCGCGGCCCGATGTACTGGGCAAGGTGCTGACACTCGACGGACGCGACTACACGATTGTTGGCGTATTGCCGGGCAATTTTCATTTGACGATTAGCAACTTTCACGAGTGTGACATCTATGTCCCGCTCGGACAGTTTCGTAATCCGGCGCTGAATGACCGGGGAGCAGGACTGGGGATTCACGGCATTGCGCGACTGAAGCCCGGGGTGACTCTGGAGCAGGCGCAGGCTGATATGGAGCGCGTTTCTGAACGCCTGGAAAAGGCCTATCCAGAGGCAGACCAAGGAATTCGCGCAAAGCTGGTGCCGTTCAAATATGCGATGGTGCGCGATGTGCAACCGCTGCTGCTAATCCTGATGGGGGCGGTGGGTTTTGTGTTGCTGATTGCGTGTGTGAACATCGCAAACCTGCTGCTGGTGCGGTCGAATGCGCGTGCGCAGGAGTTTGCCGTGCGGTCGGCGATGGGTGCAGGACGCACCCGGCTGGTGCGCCAGCTGATTACGGAAAGCCTGATGCTTTCGCTTCTAGGAGGACTGCTTGGCCTGGCGCTTGCGTCGTGGGGCACGAGCTTGCTGCTGCGGCTGTTGCCACAGCAGTTGCCTCGAACGGCTGACATCCACATGAGTGGGACGGTGCTGGGCTTTACGCTGCTGGCTTCTCTGGGTGCGGGAATGTTGTTTGGATTGGCTCCGGCGTTGAGGATCTTCCGGCTGAACCTGCAGGACACGCTGAAGGAGGGGAGCCGCGGAGCGGTTGGCACGCGCCTGTGCGCGCAGAACTGGCTGGTGATCATGCAGATGGCGACAACGCTGGTGCTGCTGGCGGGCGCAGGGCTGATGATTCGCAGCCTAATGAAGCTCTCAGAAATCGACACGGGGTTTCGAGCGCAGGGAGTGCTTACTTTTGGCCTGCAGCCTTCCCTTGCAATGATTAACGTGAGTCCGGATGCGGCGAGGGCCTATCTGCGTGAGACGAATGCGCGAATTGCAGGTGCGCCGGGTGTGGATAGCGTCTCGTTTTCCTGGGCTGCGTTGCCAATGCTTTCGGATGATGAACAGCTCTTCTGGCTGGATGGAGAGCCAAAGCCGCAAAACGAAAGCGAGATGCATTGGGCGATCCGATACATTGTCGATCCCGGATATTTACGGGCCATGGGAATCCAGCTGCTGAAGGGTCGTTTTCTTGCGTCGAGCGATGACGAGCATGCGCCGCGCGCTGTGGTGATCGACGATGTATTCGCGCGGAAGTTTTTCGGCAACAACGATCCGGTTGGGAAGCGTGTTTATCTGGAGCAATTTGATGAACCGGCGACGGTGGTGGGCGTTGTGGGACATGTGAATCAATGGGGACTGGATAATGATGCAGCCAATCCACTACGGGCGGAGGTGTACCAGGCAATGATGCAGTTGCCGGAGGTGCAGCTGCGGCTGGTGATGATGGGCATGGATGTGATCGTCCATACAAAATATGACGCAGGTACGGCGTTTCCGGGCATCCAGAGTGCGATTGCACAGATGAATCATGAGCAGGTGGTATATAACCCGCAAACGATGGAATCGGCGATTGCCGACACGCTGGCGGGGCGGCGTTTCACAATGATTCTGTTGGCTTTGTTTGCAGGTGCGGCGCTATTGCTGGCATGCATTGGAATGTATGGCGTCATCTCGTACCTGGTTGCGCAACATGTGCGCGAGATTGGCGTGCGCATGGCGCTGGGCGCCGATCGCAGAGACGTGTTTCGCTGGGTTCTGATGCGGGGCGGCAAACTCACGGCGATTGGAGCGACTGCCGGGATTCTCGCCGCTCTGGCCTTCACGCAGCTGATTAGCCGCTTCACGTCGCTGCTCTATGGGGTACACGCCTACGACCCGTGGACGATGGCGGCGGTAGCTCTGTTGATGATCGTGGTGGCACTCATCGCGTGTTATCTGCCGGCGCGGCGTGCTATGCGAATCGATCCAATGCAAGTGCTGCGCACAGAATAACCGTGTAGCCGGGATTTCTCTATTTGAGGGCCAGACGCAGTCTTCCTTTTGCCTGCGCCAGTCTTGCTTCGGCCTCGGCGCGGGAAAGACCTAACCGCTGCATGACGATGGCTGTCTTGACGGAGCCTGCTTCGTCAAGCAGCGATGCCGCCTTGTCATGATGTAGCTCGGTGAGTGCGGTGATGATTCTTGCAGCGCGGTCGCGCAGCTTTATGTTTGTCGGCTGCACATTGACCATGAGATTGCCGTAGACATAGCCGAGGCGTACAAGCGATCCCGTGGACAGCATGTTGAGCACAAGCTTGGTGGCCGTGCCTGCTTTCATGCGTGTCGATCCGGTGACGACTTCAGGTCCCACGGCTGGTGTGACGGCGATTTCCGCGCGCTGTGCAAGGCGTGAGCCGGGAACACAGCTGAGGCCGATGGTGATCGCTCCAATCTTGCGGGCGTAGTCGATGCCCCCGAGGACATAAGGCGTGCGTCCACTGGCGGCGATGCCGACGAGAGCGTCTTTCGGACAGAATCTGTGAGCCTGCAGATCGCGCTCGCCCTGGCTCGCGTCATCTTCTGCGCGCTCCACTGAGCGGCGCAAAGCGATGTCGCCGCCGGCGATCAGTCCCTGCACCAGCTCGGGCGGCGTATTGTAGGTTGGCGGGCACTCAGAGGCATCGAGGACCCCGAGACGACCTGAAGTGCCAGCGCCCATGTAGAAGAGGCGTCCACCGTTCTCGAGGCGTGTTGTGATCACGTCGACGGCTTTCGCGATGTTGGGCAGTTCCTGCTCGATGGCTGTGAACACTTCGCGGTCGGCGGCGTGCATTGTCCTCAGCAGATCGAGTGTGGAGAGCTGATCTAGGTTCTCAGTTGCCGGATTGCGCGCTTCAGTGAGCAGCTGGTCGAGCTTTTCCATACTGACAGATTACTTCTTGATGGCTGCGTTTAGGATTGGATGCTCCAGTCCCTGGAGGCTGCGATCGGGTACGCCTTCAAGATCGAAGATGACGACTTCATTTTTGCCTGATCTGAGCCACGGGCCCGGGACATAAAGGGTTTTCTGTGGACCAATGTTCCAGACACGTCCGAGAGCGTGGCCATTGAGCCAAACCTCGCCTTTGATGAAGGCGCTGGTGTCGAGGAAGGTGTCGGCCGGCTTGTCGACGTTGAATGTCGCGCGGTAGAAGCAGGGGCCGGTGCACGATGCATCGCTGTAGGTGAGCTTTTCTGGCGTGAGCATGGGCAACGGGTAGATATCCCATCCGGTGACGGGTTTGCCCGCCAGCGTGACCTCTTTCGTTATGCCTTTGCGTTCACCGCGTATGACCTTGGTAAAGTTCACGCGGCCTGTGTTTTCGACAAGGATATCGAGGCGAACGTTGCCTGGCGGGACAGCCAGCTGCGCTGAGTTCTGGCCCAGGCGGCGATCGGCGGTGCCGACGAGTTTGCCGTCGATGTAAATTCTGGCGTAATCGTGGAGCTGGTCGAGGACGAGGTCGCTGTTGACGGGACCGTGTAAGGTTGTGCGGTAGAGAATGTAGCCGTAAGCCTGATCGAGGTCTTCCATCGAGAGCGGCTTCTCGCTGTGCGTTGGTTTGGGCAGGTTGTTCCAGAGCGATGTCGATTGCGTGAGCGTGAACGATGGAATTGTGATGGGCGGCGCTACGGTTGGAACGGGTGGCGGCGTTATGCCGGTGTTTTTTGTGATGGTGTCACGGAAGAGAAAATATTTCGACGTGGGACGACCACCTTCATCGAGGGGCGAGTCGTAGTCATAGCTGGTAACGTCGGGTTCGTAGTTCTTGCCGTTGGAATTGGCTCCATTCATCCAGCCAAAGCTGGTGCCTCCGTGAAACATGTAGAGGCTGATGGAGTAGCCCTGACGCAATGTCCAATCGAGATCGGCATTCTGCTGCTTCGCATCGGTCGAGGCATGCTTCGCGCCCCAGTGATCGAACCAGCCATCCCAATATTCGCTGTTCATGAAGGGGCCGTTCGGGCGGAGTTTTTTAAGTGTTTCAAAGCCCTTCTGTGATTCGCCGGGACCGTAGTTGATAGCTGCCGGCAATTCAGGAAGGGAGCCGTTTGGAACTTGTTCGGGACCGTCGGCGGTGTAGAGCTGTGATTTTGTAAATCCGGCGTCGACCAGCATGTGGTGGATCTGTTCCATGTAGGCGTGGTCGTTGTCGAAAGAGCCGTACTCATTTTCAACCTGGACGAGAATGATGGGCCCGCCATTGCCAATCTGTAGCGATGACAATTCCTTTCCCAGGCGCATAAACCATCGCTTTACAGGCTCGATAAATTTCGGATCGTTGGAGCGCACGACAGTGCTGTGATCTTTGAGCAGCCATGCGGGAAAGCCGCCGAATTCCCATTCGGCGCAGGCGTAAGGGCCAGGGCGAAGAATGACGTAGAGGCCTTCCTGCTGGGCTTCGCGGATGAATTCCGCCACATCGTTGTTGCCGGAGAAGTCGTATTCGCCGGGACGCGGCTCGTGTTCATTCCAGAAGACATAAGTAGTGATGGTATTGAGTCCCATCGCTTTTGCCATGCGCATCCTGTCGCGCCAGTATGCGCGTGGAATGCGCGCATAGTGTATTTCGCCGGAGATGACCTGAAACGGTTTTCCGTCGAGCGTGAAGTGGCCGTTTTCTGCTTTGAAGGTGTGCGCTTGAGCCAGGACGGTTCGGGGATTGAACATGAGGACATTCAAAAGCAGGAAAAGCAGCGCGGCCGAAATGCGTTTCATCGATGTTTGGTTCTCCAGATGTTTTCGAAGAGTCAGTGTATACGTAGCGATTACGTACTGCGCTATATATCGATTTGGTGACTGTGCAAACAGGAGTCTCTGGTAAGCTCTGGACTCGCCCTTCGCGATCCCGTGTTTCGCGTTCCGAATGAGATGACAATTCTTTGTGGCGAGCGGTGAGGCTTCTTAAGGGTTTACGCCGCGCCAGATCCGGAAGGCAGGTTGTAAATCGCAATCACACCTACAATGGATGCGGAAGCGATTGGAGCAGCTCCCCTATGTCGAGACACGCACGCTACATCTGCGTCCATGGGCACTTTTATCAGCCGCCGCGTGAAAACCCGTGGCTGGAGCAGGTGGAAACTCAGGACTCCGCGGCACCGTTCCATGACTGGAATGAGCGCATCACCTCTGAGTGCTATGCGCCCAATGGCGCTTCGCGCATCGTGAATAAGAAGAACGAGATTATCCGCATTCTGAACAACTATGCGCACATCAGTTTTAATTTCGGGCCCACGCTGCTTTCGTGGCTGGACGAGAATGCGCCACGCACCTATCGCATGGTGCTCGAGGGTGACCGTGCAAGCCAGAAGCGATTTTCCGGGCACGGGTCGGCGATCGCGCAGGTTTACAACCACATCATTATGCCGCTGGCGAATACTCGCGACCGCACAACGCAGATTCGCTGGGGCATTGCCGATTTCGAGCGCCGCTTCGGGCGGAAGCCGGAAGGTATGTGGCTGTCCGAGACCGCCGTCGATACGGAGACGCTCGAGCTGCTGGCCGGTCACGGCATCCGTTATACGATTCTCGCGCCGGGGCAGTGCGCACGAGTGCGTCCACTGAGTGCGCCGGGAAGCGAAGCCTCGTGGTCGGAGACCAATGCCGATTCACTCGATACGCGGAAACCGTACCTGGTGCGACTGAAGACGGGTGACGAAATCGCCGTTTTTTTCTATGACGGCGCTCGATCGCGCGCCATTGCCTTTGAAGGTATTTTGAATAGCGGTGAGAATTTTGCCGAGCGTTTGAGGGACGGGTTTTCTCCCGAGGAGATGCCGCAGATTGTAAGTGTTGCCACGGATGGCGAGAGCTATGGCCATCATCACAAGCATGGAGAGATGGCACTTTCCTATGCGCTAAAGCTGATCGAAAAGAACATTGATGTGAGGCTGACAAACTACGCGGAGTTTCTGGAGAAGTTTCCTCCTGAGCATGAAGCGCAGATTGTTGAAGACACTTCCTGGAGCTGCGCGCATGGCGTGGAGCGCTGGCGTTCGAACTGCGGCTGCAACATGGGATCGCATCCGGAGTGGAACCAGAAATGGCGCAGACCGCTGCGTGAGGCGCTCGACTGGCTGCGGGATTCGATCCTGCCGATGGCAGAGAAGGTCGCTGCTCCGCTCTTTGAAGATATCTGGGCGGCGCGAGATGCCTATATCGGGGTAGTCCTCGATCGCAGCCGTGGAGCGACGGCGCGCTTTCTGGCGGCACACACCACCCATGAGCTCAACGCGGAGGAGAGGATTACAGCTCTGAAGCTGATGGAAATGCAGCGTCATGCGATGTTGATGTACACCAGCTGCGGCTGGTTCTTCGACGAAATTTCCGGCATTGAGACGGTGCAGATCATTGCGTATTCGGGACGGGTGCTGCAATTAGCAGCTGAAATATTTGGCGAGGAGGGAGCCGGGCTCGAGGCACAGTTTGTAGAGCTGCTGCGCAAGGCCAAGAGTAATGTGCCGGAATGTGAAGATGGCGCGGCAATCTACCAGCGCCAGATCAAGAAGCTGCAGGTGGGGCTGGAGCAGGTTGCAGTGCACTATGCTATCAGCTCGATCTTTACCAGCTATCCGGATGAAGCGGAGCTTTTCTGTTACTCGATTCGAAGGCTTACGTATGAGGTCGTCACCTCCGGGCGAGGCAGGTTGCTTTTCGGGCAGGCGCGGATTGCTTCGCAGATTACGCAGGAGCCGGATACATTAATCTTCGCGGTCGTTCATTTCGGCGACCAGAACATTACCGCTGTTGTGAAGCATTACGATCCATCGCGGGCGGAAGAATATGACGCCTTTGCGCAGAAGGCGCGGTCAGCGGTGATTGGCGCGGATTTCCCTGCACTGATCCGTCTCTTCGACAAGCTTTTCTCCAGCATGACCTATTCCATTCAGTCGCTCTTCAAAGATGAGCAGCGACGGATTGTGAAGTTGATTCTGAATTCCACGATCTCGGAGGTAGAGTCCAGCCTGATTGCGATTTATGAAGATCATGCGTCGCTGCTTCACTTTCTGGGACAGAATGGCTTGCCGAAACCGCCGGCACTCAGCATGGCTGCCACATTCGCCGTGAATGCCGGGTTGCGACGCGCTCTTGAAAGCGTGCCGATCGATGCAATCCAGGTGAGGGCTTATCGCGGTCTGGCTTCGGGAGACAAAATCGAGATCGATAAGAACACGCTCAGTTTTATTTCCGATCAGAAGATGAAACGCGTGATGGTGAAATTGCAGGAAGACTTCAGGAATATGACATTTCTGGAAAACGCGCTGCTGACAGCGAGAACGCTGAACGAGCTGCCGTTCGAACTCAATATCTGGCAGGCGCAGAATATCTGGTACGACACCCTCAAACTTTCGCGCAAGCTAGAGTTGCCTGCGGAGTGGCAGGAGAAGTTTCTCGAACTCGGCCGGCAGATGAAGATCCGGGTGGATGAGCTGGTAGTGGAGGAAGATGGGCATATGGAGCGCGCAGTGGATGCCTCGGTCGCAACATAGAACGCATTAACGGCTGCGGATGAGCACAGCGGTCGCGTCGTCTGCGTGTTCGGAACCAAGACCGAACTGGCGTACTTCCACGATTAGTCCATTGATGCACGCATCCGGTTGCAGGAAGTGCGCGAGCAGACGTTCTGCGCCATATTCCTCATCGTGGCGATTCGTGGTTTCGGTGATGCCGTCGGTATAGAGGAGCAGGTGTGTGCCGGGTTCTAAACGGAGTGTGTGCTCGGGGTACGAAGACGGGGCCAGACCCAGGGGCAACCCTGGCTCCACATCGAGGAACGAGCCGCAACCGTCAATCAACAGCGGACGCAGGTGCCCTGCGCTGGCGATGGTCACCTCCCGCGTATTCGCATCGAGCACCGCGTAGATCATCGTCACGAACTTTCCCATCGGAAAATCTTCGAGCAGAGTCTGGTTTAGATGGGTAAGCGTTTGTCCCGGCGATGGATGAAGCTTTACGAGGGAGCGCAAAATGGCGCGCGTCGCCGACATGAGTAAAGCAGCGGACATACCCTTTCCGGAGACATCGGCGAGGACGATGCCATAGCGCTCGCCGCCCAGGTCGATAATATCGAACCAGTCTCCAGCAACCGATCCGGCAGGATGCCAGGCTGTTTCAAAGTTAAAGCCCGGAACCAGCGGTGTCGCTTTGAGAAAAAGTGCTTGTTGCATGGCCCGCGCATCATCGGCTTCCTGCTGCATCCGTACACGCTCGAGTCGTTCGCGTTGAAAAAGGCGCGCGTTCTCCAGGGCAACTGCAATGTGTCCGGCCAGCGCCTCGAGGATGAGCAGTTGATTCTCAGAGAAGGCGTCAATCTCAGTGTGGTCCACGGAGAAAACGCCGAAGACGTGGCCGCCAATCTTGAGAGGGATGCTGACTTCAGAGCGGATTCCAGGCTCGCAGGCAATGTAGTACGGGTCTAGGCGAACATCGGCGGCATAGTACATCTTCCCGGTAGCCGAAACGTGACCCACGATACCCTGACGGCCGATCTTGAGACGTGAGCCTTTTTTATCCAGCTTGCATCCACGAACCCCGTGCAACACCATCTCTTCCGTTTCAGGATGGCGCAACCAGATGGCAATGTCGACACTTCCGATTGAATTCGCGAGGTCATTCACAAGGCGATCGAGAAGCAGCTCAAGGTCAAGAGTCGATGTGATGAACTGGGCAGCTCGTTGCACCTTCATCAGGGTCTGCACATATTCGCGGGATGAGTGAGCGTGCGAGGCCAGGATGCCCTGGTCGTCGGCGGAGAGCGGGAGGGTTCCCATCATGTTGTTCTCCTTACACTCGGGAGAGTTGGCGGGTGCGGGTGATTGAATACTGGCGATTGGATGTCGTTGTGGCGGTAGGGATGCAATCTATTAATCCTTGCTGATGAATAAGTGAGGCTGCTAACTGCGCCAGTGTAGCGTGACCGGACCGGTCATGGGATGGCGCATGGACTGGCCTGTCGATGCGGCTTCAAGCCGTGCCTGCTTGAGCGCGAAGTACCACTTCGCGGGGCGATCGGCATCGTCGATGAGCATGAGGGTTGGATCATACTTCAGGCCCTCGGCTTGTTGGATCATTGTTACCTGGTCCTGCTCTACGAAGCGCTTGCCGAAAACTGTCGCTATAGCTGTTACAAATGGAATGCGATAGAAGACATTCCAGGCTGCGTAGACATCGATGCGGCAGGCATTTGCAACTGTAGGAGTTACAGTTGTGATGCTGGAAAACCACTTGTCTCCGGCGCGAATAGTTTCGTAGCGGCGATTGGGAAGAACAAAGTCAATGGTCGTAGTGATTGGCTCACCATAAACGCCGAGTAATTTGTAGGGCGCACTGTTGGCCGATGGCGCATGGGAAGCCATGCGGAAACCCTGCTCGATTGGCTCGAAATGTTTTTCTTTCTCGTGGATGCTGGCCTGTTTGCGCCACCACCAGGATTGATGGACGAAGGGCCCATGAGCCGGGTCCATGAGGCCGATAATGCCGTGATCGACATTGCAGGGCAGATCGGCTGTCAGATGCTGGCTGCGAAAACGCGTGCCAAATTTTGGAGCCTCCGGAACCGGAGGCAGCGCTGTTTCCTCAGGACGGATGCGGCCTGACCCTGGCTCAGGCACATAAACCCAGGCATAGCCGTCGCGTTCTTCGCAAGGAAATGCCGTGCCGTAGATACGGGTCGCATCGAGGGTGTCCCGGCTGGTGAGCGAAGGGATTTCCCGGCATTGTCCACTAACCGGCTCAAAAGCCCAGCCGTGATACTTGCAGGTAAGGCGCTCGCCATCAAACCAGCCGCAGGAGAGCGGGATACCGCGGTGCGGGCAGCTGTCGCGCATCGCGAAAAGGCGTCCATCGGCACGTCGGCCGAGGACCAGCGGGATGCCCATAAGCATGGCGGTGGCGAGCTTTTTCCCTTGTAGCGATTCGCTGCGCATGGCCGGATACCAGTCGCTATAAATAAGCACAGTGGCAGGGCCTTGCGGGGTCGCGATCGTGGTAAGCGTCGTTGCCATCGTCTCTATACAACTATAGCTCGGGGCATGAGATAGCTATGGGAAACTGCACGCTCGGAATGGCGGGAGGCGTTCTAATAGGCAATGATCTTGGTGCTGTCGTGAACAGTCCACGGTTCAGCTATTTCTTCGCCGTTTGTTCCCTGCTCGAAGCGAAATTCGAGTACACTGGCAGCGATGACAGACGGACGACGCCCTGTACGATACGATATCGCGCTAGCCAGCCGGGAGCTGACGGCTGCTGATGCGAAACTCGGCCAGCTGATCGAGCGGGCCGGACCTTACACGCTGAAACTCAAGAGTCAGCATTCACCCTTTGAGGCGCTGCTGGAATCGATCATTTACCAACAGCTCCATGGAAAAGCAGCCGCTGCGATTCTGAAACGCCTGCTGACACTTTTTGGGGAGATCCATCCCAGCCCGGAGCATGTACTGGGGGCGAGTGACGACATGCTGCGTTCGGTGGGGTTGTCGGGAAGCAAAAGCAAGGCATTGCGCGATCTTGCGGCTAGGACCCTTGATGGGACGGTGCCGACGCTGACCGCCATTCGGCGCATGTCAGATGCTGAGATCCTGGATAGGCTGACGCAGGTGCGCGGCATCGGACCGTGGACAGTTGAGATGTTGCTGATTTTCCGCCTGGGCCGGCCGGACGTATTTCCATTGACTGACTACGGGGTGCGTAAAGGCTTTTCGCTTACCTTTAAGAAGTTGCCGAAGCTCAAACCGTTCGATGCGACGATGTTGGCGAAACCGGCAGAAATGCTGCGACGCAGTGAGAAATGGAAGCCATGGCGGTCGGTGGCGAGCTGGTATTTATGGCGAGCTTGCGATCTATATGGGAAGCCTTCGCCGCCGCCGAAATGATGGATTCTCCAAAGATTGGAAAATGAATCTTTCTCCGGGCTCAAAGCCATAATGGACACGGAGAAGACGCGTAGATATGCCGGAATACTGTTGTCAGTTACCTAGTGCTTCGAGCAACGTGTCAAAATCCTCAAGGCGCGAATACTCAATGATGACGCGGCCGCGACCATTCTTATCTTCGATGCGGACTTTGAGGCCGAGCGAGCGCTGAAGACGGTCCTGCGCTTCGCGGACGTTCGGGTCGACCAGCTGGTCTTTCGCTTTATTTTCGCCCTGGGATTTCTTTTCTGGATTGATAAGGCCCTGAACATAGCTCTCTGTTTGCCGAACAGACATCGAGAGTGCGGAGACTTTTTGCGCTGCTTTCAGGATTGTCTCAGGATTTTCAAGGGGCAATAGGGCGCGGGCATGGCCAAAGCTCAAATCGCCGCTTTCGACTTTACCCTGTACTTCAAGGGGAAGACGAAGCAGGCGCAGGAAGTTGGAAACAGAGGCGCGGTCCTTGCCAGTACGCTGCGCGATTTGTTCCTGCGTGAGCTTGAATTCACGTCCGAGGCGCTCAAAAGCGCGAGCCTGTTCCATGGGGTTCAGGTCGGCACGCTGCAGGTTTTCGACGATCGTCATTTCCATCGCCTGCTCGTCGGAGACCTGACGAATGACTGCCGGGACCGTGTCTTTACCAGCCTTTTGTGAAGCGAGCCAGCGGCGCTCGCCGGCAATGAGTTGGAAGCGGCCGTTTGGCAGAGGGCGCACAATGATCGGCTGGACGACACCAGTGGATGCAATTGAACTGGCCAGCTCAGCCAGCTGCTGCTCATCAACACGGCTGCGGGTCTGATAGGGATTGCGGTCAATCTCGCCGACCGGGATCTCACTTGGCTTTCCGACCATCTCTGATGATGGAGGTTTGGGCGCAGTTTCTGCGGCGGCGGCAACAGTCGCCTGCACACGCGGAAGCAACGACTCCAACCCTTTTCCTAAGGCGCGTCGTTTTGGAGTGTCAGTCGCAGTCGTCATAGCTCATCCTCTTCCAGTGCGAAATCGAAACATTATGAACCACATCGCTCAGGCATATGGCCAGAAGCGTATTTCCGTTTTTCTGCGCTTCCCTGCCATGGCTTTGCGTTCTTTGGCTTTCGGGCTCTCGATATTATTTCGTTTCAGCAACTCATCGGCGAGCCCAATATAGCTTTCGGCCCCACGTGATTTGGGGTCATAGAGGATGACCGGCTTACCATAGCTCGGAGCCTCGGCCAGGCGTACGTTCCTGGGAATCGTTGTTTGCAGCAACTTATCCTTGAAGAAATTGCGGAGGTTTTCTGTTACCTGCTGAGCGAGATTGGTACGGTCGTCGTACATAGTAAGTAGTACGCCTTCGATCTCAAGGTTGGGATTGAAAGTTTCGCGTACCCGATCGAGGGTATTCATCAGTTCACTGATGCCTTCAAGAGCGAAGTACTCAGCCTGCATAGGGACAAGTAGCTTGTCGGCAGCAACGAGAGCGTTCAGGGTGAGCAAGTCGAGTGCTGGTGGGCAGTCGAGAATGATGAAATCGTACTTTTCCCGTTGTACGGTTAAAGCTTCTTTGAGGCGATGGGCGCGGTTTTCATGCTGGATGAGTTCAAGGTTCGCCCCAATGAGGTTTTTATTGGAGGGAACGAGCTTGAGTGTCTCAATTTCCGTGGACAGAAGCGCCTCTTCAATCGTCGCCTCCCCCAAGAGAATGTCGTATGTAGACCTCCGCTCATCGTCGCGAACGAAGCCATAACCGCCGGTGGAGTTTGCCTGTGGGTCGCAGTCGATCAGTAGGGTGGTCAGGCCTTCGAGGGCGAGAGCAGCGGCGAGATTAATTGCAGTGGTGGTTTTGCCTACCCCACCCTTTTGATTTACGACAGCCAGAACCTTACTCATGACGATAGGGAAAGACTAAAGAGGGTGACGCACAAATTCAATTGCAATGCCCTGTGTAGAACTGGACAAAAATTGTGGAATACTTTTTTGCCCGCTATATCTGAGATCTGTAACTGATTGCAGGATCGAGGGATATAGGATGAGAAGCGGTTTCCTTATGTCGGAAACCTAGAAAGTGAATCCGTGGAAAACGTTCATGTTCCACGTGGAACATGAACCGGGTTTTATGGCTGGAGATGCGTTGTTCCACGTGGAACATCAGCATGATATCGGCCGATGAGAAGGAGTCTTTGCGATGACGCAGGAAAAAGGAGTGGGGTGGCCCATTCCACCTGCTCGACGCCAGAGGTGAGCGCCGAAAGGGTTTCTTCTGTCGTGAAGAGGGCGAAATAGCCTGCGGGTGCGATATTGCGGATAGCGACCCGGTAGGCAAGTTGCATTTTGTCGACAGCGCGCAGCGTGACCGCCTGGAATGTCCGGGATAAACTCTCGATTCGTCCGTTGTAAACCTCGGCATTGAAAATGTTTAAGGTGCGGAGAACTTCTCGCAGAAATGCGGCCTTTTTTGCTTGTGATTCGCCAAGGGTGACATGAATCTCTGGGCGGCAAAGCGCGATGGGAATACCGGGAAACCCGCCGCCCGAGCCAAAGTCGAGCAAAGTCCGAATTCCTGTTGGCAAATGTTGTGCTGCAAAGACGCATTCGATGAAGTGTCGATAAAGAATCTCTTTAGGGCTCCGGATGGCTGTCAGGTTTAGCTTTGAGTTCCATTTTCCCAACAAGTCCAGATATTCTCGGAATTTGTCTGCGGTTCCCGGAGCCAGAGGCTCAAGTCCCGTGTTTGCAACGACTGCTTCAATCTCCGTTACGGTCATCGGGCGACAGATTCCCGAATCTCCCGGGGCTTCCAGGCCCCTGAGGAGGCAACAAATTCGCTAAAGATGGCTTTGGAGGCCGGATCTGTCGAAAAAGTGCGCTCTGGATGCCACTGAACACCCAGTACAAAGTGCTCACCTTTCTGTTCAACCGCTTCGATCGTGCCATCTGGGGCTGTCGCCACTACATGGAGTCCGTCACCAGGAATCGCAATAGCCTGGTGATGGCTACTATTCACAGTAGCCGCTGCGGTGAAAATCTTCAGGTGCTCCGTCGTGTCTGCTATGGACACCTGGTGGGCATCAGTGACCTCGCGACCCGCCTGGTGATCGATGTCGCTGGCCAGGTGTTGAATGAGTGTGCCGCCCTTCCACACATTGAGAGACTGCGTTCCGTAACAGATGCAGAATAAAGGCTTATGCATGTTGAAAGCCTCCTGCAGCAAGAGCTCATCGACAGCTTCACGGGCGGGATCTGCGGCAGCGCATTCGGGAATGGGATCTTGCCCGTATTTCTGCGGGTTTACGTCGGCGGGGCTGCCCGGCAGCAAAATTCCCGAGCACGACGAGATCAGTTTTGCCACGGTTGCGGGCGATTCGGATAGTGGAATCGGTACTGCAACAGCGCCACAGGCTTCCACAGCGTGTGCATATTGCGGCCAACTTCGCTGGTTATAATCCGGTTTCATGGAGTTCGGTGCAGGAATGGCGATACGCGGCGACCGATCATTCATAATGCGTTCTCCGGAATTTCAGTAATTGCTTCAAGCGAAGGCTGTGCGGGCGCCTGCAGATAGGAGTGCGCGTAATAAAGGCGGCAGATTTCGTCGCTGAGCTGAGTGGTTAACTGGTCCACTTGACGCATGGAGTAGCCTGCCGTCTCAAACGGCTCGCCCACGGCTAGTGTTAGGGGCACTGGATAGAACTGGGCGGTGTGGATCGGCAACAGCTCATGAGTGCCGATGAGCGCCATTGGCACAATGGGAACCTGAGCACGGATGGCCATAAATGCCGGACCGTTGAGGAATGCGCTCAGGTGCCCTGATTCTGAACGGCCGCCCTCGGGAAAGATGAACAGCGGCATGCCGGATTTGAGGGTTTTCACCGCGCTGCTTAGGCTTGAGATGGAAGCCCGTGGATTGTCTACATTCACTGGCACTTGCCCGGAGCGCTGCAAGTGCCAGCCTATGAAGGGCAGCTTCCAGAGATCATGTCGGGCAACAATGCGGAATTGAAATGGCAGGCTGCCGAAGATGACCGGCGTATCCATATAAGAGAGATGATTGCAGGCATAGACTGCAACCGGGTACTTGAGCAGATTCTCCACTCCAAGAACTGTGACAGAACAGCCGCTAATGGCGACTGATGTTCTTGCCCAGGCCTGCGCGATGCGGTGTTGCCGCTTTCCATCCTTTTCAAACAAGGATGCCAGCAGCGACAGGCTGCCGAAGAAAGCCGTGGAAACAAAGAAAAGAGGTGCCTGGATGAACAAGGACAGCAGGCGGTTCGTGAGCGAGAGCGGATCGGGTCTTGGACCGAGCATGCGCCGTGTCATACCAGCAGCTCCGCCCGCAGCTCGCCAACTAGATATACGGAGCCAGTTCCAACAATTATGCCGCTCGACGGTGTGATCGCCTGGGAACGAGCGAACGCCTGGTGTGCATCGGTCCATGTCTCATAAATCGCACCAGTCGCTACTGCGGCGGCCACAAGCTCGTCCAGATTGGCAGAACGGGGTGAATCCACCGGCGTGAGCAGGACGTGGTCAAAGAGTGGAAAGAGAATCTGTGCCATTTCAGCAATGGCCTTGTCCCGCAGGCAGCCGAAGATCAACGTTTTTGGGCTTTGCAAATCCAAATCTGTCAGGACCGAACGTAGAGCCCACGCCCCTGCGGGGTTGTGGCCTACGTCGAGCAGGATAGAAGTGCCGTTCGGGGCCTCGAAACGCTCTGTGCGCCCCGGCCAGCGGGTTTCGCGGATGCCTTTTTCCATGTTCGCTGCAGCGATATTGTAACTGTGATAGTTACGTAATTCAACTGCTGCCGCAATCGCCAACGCAATGTTGCGCTGCTGATGTCGTCCGGCAAGCGGCGAATCAACTTCGATGCTTTGATCCTCTATCTGCAAAGAGTAGTGATTGCGGCCACCCTCTGAATGCGTTGTACGCGACGGGATATAGTCTGCCGCGTTTACAGCGCGCACGTTGAGGTTTGTGGCCACGTCTCCAATCGCGTAGTTTGCCTCCGGATGTTGTGGCAGCGTGATCATTACGCCGTTTTCGCGCAGGATACCGGCTTTTTCGCGGGCAATGGCGGTGATGGTCGGGCCGAGCCATTCGGTGTGATCGAGTGAAATGTCGGTAATGATGGAGACGAGCGGCTCGACGATGTTCGTCGCATCGAGCCTGCCACCCATGCCTACTTCGAGCACGCCGATATCGACTTTAGCATCGGCAAAGGCGATGAAAGCAAGCGCCGTTATAGTCTCAAAGAAACTTGGCAGAGCTGGAAGCTCGCCCTCATCGACGAGCCTGCGCGCGGTGTCGTCTACCTGAAAATAGAAGCGGGCGAAGTCGTCGTCAGATATGTCAGCGCCGTTAATGCGAATGCGCTCGTTGGCGCGGTTGAGATGCGGCGATGTGTAAACGCCGGTGCTGTATCCGGCAGCCTGCAGGATGGAGGCCAGCGTCGCGGAAGTCGAGCCTTTGCCGTTGGTGCCTGCAATCAGGACTGAAGGAAAATTTGCCTGTGGGTCGCCAAGCGCCACGGCGAGCACGCGCATGTGCTCCAGTTCAAACTTGCGCCGCGGCTGGCCCGGCGGCGTGTGCAGCTCTCCTGCAAGCGCGAACAGGCTGTCTATGGCGGCAGCATAGGACATGGATTGATTTTAGTTGATTCTGCCCGGAGGGAATCCTTCTTCACACTGGTTCCAATCGGCGATACAGAAGATGATCCGTCAACGGAAGTACTGAGCCTATGCTGATTAGTAATATCCCTGCGTAGACCAACACCGTGGGAACAAGATGGGAGTCACTCTACTCAGAATCAATTTCCACGTAATCCAACCCGGCTTTATCGCCTCCGTCTGGAATGCCTTCGATGCCAATCATATCGCCTGCGTGCAATGTGACTGCGGGCGTAGTGTGGCGGGTGCTGGTATGGCCGTTCAGCGTTGCTGAGGGAAGGTCGTTATCAGCTGTCCATGCATCTGCCTGCGTGCCGTTTATCAGCAGGCGGAAGTGCGCTGCACCGTTGTCTGTATCGAAGTATTGTGTAGCTATGTTGTAACTGCCGGGATTTCCATTGAAGGAAAATGTTGCTGTGCAGCCCGTTGCCCGGTCGCAGACGACGGCTTTGCCACCAGAGGCTGTCTCCCACGGCGTTACATCGACGGGTACATAGCCATCGAGTTGCATCGACTCGGCTTCGATTCGGTTGGGATGATGTCCGGCGCGGCTTTTGTCATCGGGAATGCCTGAGGTTTTTAGGAACCATTCGCAGATGGCATCGCGCCACACGATCGCATGTCCCGCCTGGTAAATCTGACGCTGCAGTACCCCGTTGTAACGTTCTTCGTCGATACGGCCATGCAGCGTCTCCCACTCCTTCACCATCTCTTCCGCAGCGTCTGCGCCCCAGTAGTGCGTGTCATAGACGTACTGAATGACGGTCTGGCCGGCATTCAGCTTATACGTGTACGGAACATGGTGCATGAAGAGCAGCAACACATCCGGGCAGCGCGCCAGCGTCTCATACATAGCGGCGACCTCGGGATGGTACTGGCCGATGTAGCCCGTGCCCGTTGCCACTGTCCGGTCCATGCCGATGCCATTGTGATCGGCGCGGTGCCACTGACCCCAGCCATTGCGCTCGGAGGATTCGATGCCGGGTCCATAGTGGACGCCGATGATGTCGGTCATGGTGCCGGCGCCGAGGGGGCCGGTGTAGCTCTCATAGATGTGCCAGGAGGCAAGCTGCATGGCGGCAATGGTTTTGACGACGAGAGGATCATTGCCGAAGGTCAATCTCGTCCATTCTTCTGCGATGAGCTGCGGAGTGAGATCAGGATTCCATGCGAGCCGCGCGAATCCGTAGAGATTCGCCATAGCAAGCGGATGACCAAGCCAGTTGTCGTCGAGACCCACGTTTGCGACGGCGACCATGCCGCCGAGGGGGCGGTGAAAGGTCTTTCCAGCAATCAGATTCTTGACCGGGGTGCCTCCTGGCTTGGCATGAAGATCGAAATCGAGAACCTCTTTCCACATCGGAATCAGGAAGCACAGGTGTCGCTGCTGCCCGGTGTACTCCTGCGTGACTTGAACCTCCATTGCTTCGTTCGTGTGTTCCAGACCGCCCAGCAGCGGTGAGACTGGCTCGCGCGCCTGAAAGTCAATGGGACCGTGCTTGATCTGCAGCACGACGTTGTCGTCGAACTTGCCGTCAAGGGGATGGAAGATGTCGTAGGCGGCGCGTGCGCGGTCAGCCTTCGGGTCGCGCCAATCGAGATGGTGGTTGTAGACGAATGCGCGGTAGAGGACCACTCCACCATGCGGCTTCAATGCGCGCGCGAGCATATTGGCGGCATCGGCGGGTGTTCGTCCGTAACTTGAAGGGCCGAGCTGGCCTTCGGAATCGGCTTTGACAGTGAAACCTGCGAAGTCGGGGATGAGCTGATAAATCTCATCGACTTTCTTTTGCCACCACACTTGCACCCGCGGATCGAGCGGGTCAAAGGTGTCGAGCTTGTCTACAGTCTGCGGGCTGGCGATGTTGACCGAGAGAGCCATGCGTACGCCCCATGGGCGGAAGGCGTCGGCAATACGGGCCAGCTCTTTGAGTGAAGTATCGCTGAGAACGTCGGGAGCGGCGTTCACATTGTTCACGTTGCAGCCATTGATGCCAACCGAGGCCAGCAGCCGGGCATATTCGCGGACACGCGTCAGGTCACTGCTGACGTGTCCGTTGTCGAAGAAAATGGAGCGTCCCGCGTATCCGCGCTCGATGCTGCCGTTGGGGTTGTCCCATTGATCGATCCAGCGTATGGGCGCAGCCGGCGTCTCCTTGCTGTTGAGAGCGACCAGATCCTGAAGCTGTGCGATGCGGCTCAGCAGCGCAAACGTGCCATAGAGAATGCCGCGCGCATCCGCCCCCACGACGATGATGTACGTACGGCCGCGATGGTGAAGCGCCTTCAGCCAGAAACCGTCGGCGCTAACTTGAACAGGCTTCAGTTCAGAAAAACGCTGCCGCACTTCAGTGACTGTGCCGAGCACGAAGGCGTTTTCATTGGGCAGACGACTGGTTCCTGTGCGGAGTGTTTTTGCGAGCATGCCATGCAGACCGCGTATCAACTCGCTCTGGGCGCTCATCGTAGCTTCGCTTTGGTCGAACGTGACGACAACATCGGGTAGCGAAGCAAACCGATGAAGCGCCTGTGCGTCCTGAATCGGCGCATAACGTAGCCACGCGGATTCTCCAGTTTCGGCGGCCGCACTGCCTGAAACGAACAGGAGAAGAGTGATCAACAGTGTGAAATGTCGCAGTTTCAAACCCGGCGCTCCGAGGTACTAAAGCGATTTTCCAGAAAGAATACTCGAATCTGCGCTCACCTGTCTTATTCACTGCGCGCGGTTGTGAGACCCGGGTATTCGGTAGGAGCGAAGCCGGTAATAGCTTTGAAATCATTGATGAGATGCGCCTGGTCGAAATATCCCAGCTCGACCGCGAGTTGTACCCAGTCCAACCTCTTACCCGAGTGCATCTGTTCCAACAGTTCGTGTAAACGGTAGCGCCGGATTACCCATTTTGGACTGATCCCCACGTACTGGCTGAAGAGCCGCTGCAGCGATCGCACGCTGATTCCGGCTCGCGCAGCGAAGTCGTCGACCGTGAGAATATCTCGTTCGCGCAGAATACGCTCGACCAGTTGCCGCGCCAGGTCGACCTTGTCATCCGCCTGCGGTTTGCGGTCAAGGAGAAACGCATCCGCTGCAGCTGTCATCACGTCTTCGTCTTCTGTTGCGAAAATGGCGCGTTCCAGCGTATCCACCTCGTGTCCGAAGATCTGGCGTACCGGAACGGAACGATTCGCCAATGAAGACAAAGACGTGCGGAGAAAAGGAAAGAATCCGCCGGGCGTGAACTTAATACCGAAGACATGCGACTTGCCTTCGAGCATGCGCGAGAACTTGCTGGTCGATATGCCCCATGCCTTCGACTCAGGTTCCTCAAAGACGACATGGACATTCGGGTGCGGCAGGCTTTCAACCAGACGCGGTTCGCAGCCGTGCAGGTCCCAACTCACCATCCAATAGTGGTCGATCCACAAGTCGAGTTCCGGCGCAGCGCAAAGCCGCGCATGGCGGAACTTTCCCGCAGCCGGAGGAGGCCGCAGCAGCACGCCGCGCGGCTGGCCTAACTCCGGATCGAAGGACTCTTCGTTCTCGTATCGGGTCGGTAGCCGGTCCGGGTCTTCGTGTCGCGTTTTTCCAATCATGGCCGCAGGCTTCCAGTTTAGATTGTGAGGCGAGGAACATTGCACATGACGGAACTGTTCATACGCAAATCCATTGAGGTAAACGCTCCAGCTGATGTGCTCTGGAGAGTACTTACAGACAACACCTTCATCCCGCAGTACATGTTTGGCTGCGTGGCTGAAACGGACTGGAAGCCAGGTTCGCCGCTTCTTTGGAAGGGCGCTGCTGATGGCAAGCTCTACGTGAAGGGGCATGTGGCGGCGGTCGATGCGCCGTGCCGGCTGGAGTACACCGTCATCGATCCCAACAATCCTGCTGTTCCGGATATTCCTGAGAATTACCTCTCGATGATTTACGAGATCAGAGTGAGGAGCGGCTCAGGCGTGGTCTTCGAGATCATTCAGGGTGACTATTCCAAGGTGGCGCAGGGGCAAAAGCGCTACGAAGATACTTTGCAGGGAGATGACCATTTTTTGGCCGCAATCAAGAAGTTGGCGGAGGAGCAGACGGCAGAAGTGCGTTAGAGTCTTGCGCTCAAATTTCACTGTATCTCGATTCCGGCTCCTGCTACAGTACGCACCATGTCAAAACCGGGACGGCACGCGCGCACGCCGTCAGACGAAATTGCACGCTTCACGGACCGCGAAGACCTGCAGGAAATCTTCCGCCGATACTCCTATTCATCTACGGAGCCGCCTGTACTTATGTTTTATGGCATGGGCGGAGCCGGGAAATCCTGGCTTTTGAAAAAGCTGCGGCTGCAAATGCCATCCGATATCCCGCAGGCGTTTCTCGATTTTGACACGACAGCTGGGGGACGGCGCTTCATCCTCGACCCAGCCGTCGCTCTTTACGATATTCGCCACCAACTGCAAAAGCCTGCGCCCCGTTTTGATCTTGCTTTTGCCATGATGCGCCACAAGCAGGGAGTGGCCGACGAGCCAGGTTTTTTGTTGGATGTCGCGTCCGAGCTGGCTGGTGGATTTCTTCCAGGTGCGGGTTCTGTCCTCAAACAGTTGAGCAAACCCCTGCTGATGCGGCTGAAGGGCACACGGCTCGAACATTTTCTAGCAAATGCGGCGGGAAAACAGTTGGTGCTGGAGTTGCGCGCCAAGACAAATCAGGAGATTGGCAACCAGCTTCTCGAATACCTTGCCGAAGATTTGCGCGAATCGTTAACCGCTCGCCTGAACCGTGCCGTTTCAGCGGTTCTCTTCTTCGATACCTTCGAGGCTGTCAGCGCCGGATTGCAAAATGAGGAACACCAGCGCCAGCATGAAAAATGGGTACTGGACCTTGCTGCAAATCTTGAATCTGTGTTGGTTGTGATTGCCGGACAGAACCGGCTTGCATGGGACGAGGCCGATTCTGACTGGGCGCAACACCTTGAGCAGCACCTTGTCGGTGGATTGTCTGAGAAGGACGCGCGAAGCTATCTCACCCAGTGCGAGATCAAAGGGCAAGGAATACAGGATGCAATCCTGGCCACATCTCTTGATGCCAGGGGCGGTTATCACTGCTTCAGTCTGGGTCTTTGCGCAGACATTGTTTATGCCGAACGTGAGCGCGGACAGGAGTCGTCTGCTGCAAGCCTTCGTTTTCGCCCTCAGGATTGGGAAAAACTGGCTCGCCGCTTTCTCAAATCGCTGGCTTCGGATGCAGAGCGCCGCTGGATCGAGCGGCTTGCTTTGACCCCGAGGTTCGATGAAGACGCCGCACGCGAGGCTTTTTCTCATGAATACAGCGCCGCGCAGGACGCTGCCTGGGACGACCTCCATGATTACAGTTTCGTTGATCGTCTGCTTGGATTTGATGGCTGGTCTTCCGTGCGCTCGCAGATGCGATGGGCTCTGGAAAATCAGCCATCTGCCGGAGGCCGCGTTCAGCAGGACCACGAGTGGTGGCAAGATTACTGGGCGGGACGATCTACTACTTCCGTCGATCAGGCGGCTTCGCTGGCGTGGTACCACGAATACTGTCGGGCACCGGGAAATGCCCTCAAAAAATGGAGCCAAATGGCCGAAATGGCTCGTAAATCCGTGCCGCCGCGCATGAAGGAGCACAACGATCTGCTGGGATGGTGGGAGCCGGTCGGACTTTTAGACACCCTGGCGCCATCCCTGGAGAATGCACGAGCGTTGGCCAGCCTCGGATCTGAGCTCTGGCAGACCACGCTGGGTAGCCGCATCGCGAATTTGCGCCACTCAATAGAGTGCTTGCATGCGGGGTTAAAGGTGTTCACCGAACAGGAATTTCCTGAGGACTGGGCAAAAGTGCACAACGATCTCGGCGTTGACTGGGCAGTTATGCCGATGGGGGATAAGGTCGAGTACCAGCGCGAAGCAATGAAGTGTTATGAAGCAGCGCTGCGAGTGTATACGGAACAGAAATATCCGGAGGACTGGGCAAGGACGCAAAACCGTCTAGGTGTTGCCTGGGCGGAGATGCTTGCCGGCGACCGCGCTGCTAACCTGCAGCAGGCGATCGGGTATTACGAAGCAGCACTTCGCGTACGCACCGAAGACAAATACCCTGCGGAGTGGGCAACAATGCAGAACAATCTGGCACCTGGGCGGAGATGCCTACCGGCGATCCCGCAGCCAACCTGCAACGGGCGATTGAGTATAACGAGGCAGCGCTTCGTGTACGCACCGAGCAGAAATATCCTGTGGAATGGGCATCCACGCTGAATAATCTGGCGGGCATCTGGTATGGCATGGGCGATAGTGAAACAACGCTGCGGCGGGCGATTGAGCATTATGAAGCAGCGCTCCGGGTGCGCACCGAGCAGGAATTTCCCGCAGATTGGGCAAAGACACAAAACAGCCTGGGCAATGCCTGGTTTAGCCTGCCAACAGGCGATCGCACCACAAATCTTCGACAAGCAAGCACCTGTTATGAGGCGGCGTTGCGAGTCTATACCGAGCAGGAATATCCCCCGGATTGGGCAATGACTTTATCGAATCTAGCTGTTGCATGGGTGGAGATGCCGACAGGCGACCGCGCCGAGCATTTGCAGAAAGCAATTCAATACTACGAAGCGGTCCTCAGGGTATATACCGCTAAGGAATCTCCCACGAACTGGGCTGATACGTATAACGGATTGGGCAACGCCTGGTGTGACATGCCGGGAGGGAATCGTGAGTCAAATCTTAAGCAGGCCCTTGCATGTTACGAAGCGGCGCTGAACGTATATACAAAAGAAAAATATCCTGCGGAATGGGGCCGCATACAAATCTGTATCGGCATCACCTGGTGGAGGATGCCGCTGGACGATAGCGAGATGAATCTGCGGCAGGCGAAGGATTATTACGAAGCCGCGCTGCAAGTGTGTACCGAGAAGGAATTGCCTGCAGATTGGTCAGCAGCACAGTACAATCTCGGGCTTGCCTTACTGGCGATGCTAAGCGGGGACCGCCAGACTAATCTGCAACGCGCGATGGGATATTTTGATGCTGCGCTCCGGGTGTACACGGAGAAGGAATCCCCCCCACCTGGGCTGGATCGAAATACAGCCAGGGTGCTATCTGGCTGGAGCTGCAAGCGGGGGATCGCGAGACCAATCTGCGACGCGCAATGGAATGTTTTGAAGCGGCGCTTCAGGTGTATACCGAGAAGGAATTTCCCGTAGATTGGGCAACGACACAGAATAAATTGGGTAATGTGTGGCGGGTGCTGTCCACAGGCAATCGCGAAACGAACCTGCGACATGCGATTACCTGCTATGAAGCAGCCTTGCGGGGCCGTTCTGAGGAGAATTTTCCGCAGGAATGGGCAAAAATACAGAACGATCTGGGACGTGTGTGGTTCGATATGCCGACAGGAAACCGGGCAGGAAATCTGTGTGAAGCAATCGAGCACTACATGGCGGCGCTGCGTATATTCACTGAACAGGATTTTCCCCAGAGTAATGAAATCACTCAGCAAAACCTACAGATTGCCCGGCACGAGCTGGACCAGATGAAAGCTTGAGCCGTTGTTGTGGATCCCGCAGAGAGCCAAAGGCCAAACAACAGGCCGTTTACTGCGGCTGCTTCATGAAATCGAGCGCACGGTTCAAATAAGGCTTCATTTCCTTACGGTTCACGACGGCATCGAGGAAGCCGTGCTCCAGCAGAAACTCGGATCGCTGAAAGCCCTCGGGCAGCTTCTGCCGGATCGTCTGTTCAATGACGCGGGGTCCGGCAAAGCCAATCAGCGCGCCGGGTTCGCCGATGTTCAGGTCGCCCAGCATGGCGAAGCTGGCGGTTACGCCTCCGGTTGTCGGATCAGTCAGGACAGATATATAGGGAATCTTCGCATCGTCAAGCCGGCCCAGCGCGGCTGAGATTTTGGCCAGCTGCATCAGGCTGACGATGCCCTCCATCATGCGCGCCCCGCCGGACGCGGCAATGATGATCAGGGGCCTGCGTGATTCGTAGGCGCGATCGACGGCACGCGCGATCGTCTCGCCGACCACGGCTCCCATGCTGCCGCCAATGAAGGCGTACTCCATCACAGAAAGCACGACCGGGTGTGGTCCCAGCTGACCCAGCACATTGATGATGGCATCATTCAGGCCGGTGTCCTTCTGCGCCTTCTTCAGTCGGGACTTGTACGGCTTAGATCGCTGAAATGAAGCGGGTCGGTCGACTTCAGCTCAGTATCGACGATCTCGTATCCGGGCTCGAGCAGCAGTTCGATGCGAGTGCGGGCGCCTATGCGGAAATGATGGCCGCACTTGGGGCAGACATAGGAGTTCGCTTCGAGATCGGCTTTGAAGATGACTTGATCACAGCCTCGCACTTGATCCAGAGACCCTCGGTGCGGACGGTCTTTTCTCCAGCACTCTCGATTTTGTTTTCCTGCCGCTTAAACCAGGACATGCCTACCCTTTCTGTTGACTTACTCGTACTCATGCCACGCAACGGGAAAACACCACAGGTCCGGTGTCGATCAGGATCAGCCGGTGGTGTATTCAGTGGCCCGTGTGATACGGATGCCCAGATAGGATTGTAAATGCCCGGTAGACCTGCTCGCTAAGCACCACCCGCGCCAGTTCGTGCGGCAGAGTCATTGGCCCCAGCGAGAGCAGCAGATTTGCCTGCTTGCGTGCATCGTCCGACCATCCATTCGCAGGGCCGACAGCAAAGATGATTGTTTGCTGTCCCTGGTCGCGTTGTGTGCCCAGCCACAGAGCGAATCGTTCAGAAGTGAACTCCTTACCCCGGCTGTCGAGCAGCACGAGGACCGGATTCGTCCGTAGACGAGATTTCTCAACGAGGCGGAAGAGATCGCCCTCGCCACGCACGAATGATGCCTCAACAGATGCGAACGCTCCGCTTCGGTCATTGTAACCAGCAGAAATAGCCTGAAGGCTTCTGTTTCCGGGTTTGTCGGCGATAGAGACAAGGAGAAGCTTCATGGGCGAGAGCTATATTTGGGAACACTTACTCCGCTTTTGTGGATATATCTACACAATTCAATAGGAGAAGAGCCAGCTTCACATCAGCAATACTTCAATAATTACAAACCCGATAAGTTACCAAGATTACAACATCAAGTATCCACTAGAAATATAGGCACAAATGGCTAACCCAACTAGAGAGCTAGTAGTTTGGAGATCTACGTGCTCCTCTTCTCACCTGAGTTACTCCTTGAGAACCTGCGGCGGCGGTCGTCGACCTAAATAATCAGATATTGGAGAGCTGATATGGCACGTAAGTTTAATTATTTCCTGCTCTTGCTGTCGGCGATGTTTCTATTGGCAGGTTGGACACTAAATGCTCAGACCAGTAAAGCAATTCTTGCCGGTCGCATCCAGGACAACAGCGGGGCTGTTGTCAGCAATGCGACAGTCACAGTAACGAACCAGGAAACCGGCGAAACACGCCAAACAACCTCTGGCGGGGACGGACAATACAGGGTTGAGGCAATTAACCCGGGTACTTTCACGATCCACGTAGAGGCGCCGGGATTCGATACGTTTAATGTGAAAGATCTGGCTGTGCGAGCATCGGTCGTTACCAGCTACGACGCCGTGCTTCAAGTGGGTCAGGTGAGCCAGACCGTCGAGGTGGTGGCGAACACAATGGCGTGAATATGGAAAATGGGCAGCTCTCTTCGGTAGTTAGCAACAAAGAGTTGATCGCGCTTCCCATTTTTAGCCTGAATCCGATTGAGTTAGTAGCGACACTTCCTGGGGTGCAGTATGTGAACCCGATGCTCAATTTAGGGGGCGCTGGCGGAAACTATGAGCAGATTGAAGTGAACGGAGCTCGACCGAGAGCCAACAACTTCATGATGGATGGACAGGACATCAACGATGTTGGTCTTGGCGGACAAGCATTTCAGCCGCAAATCCCGGACATATTTCAATCCGTCGTAGCGCTTACAAACTCCCCATCCGCAGAGTATGGACGTGCCGGCGGAGCCGTAGTCAATCTGATTACCAAGGCCGGAACCAACCAATTTCATGGGTCTGGTTTTTGGTTGTACCAAGGATCGGGACTGAACGCACTGGATGGTCAAACCCGCCGTGGAGGGCCGTTTCCTCCCGGATCACCGAATCCGAAAGCTCGCTTTGACATCCACAACATTGGGTTTACTGCCGGCGGACCTGTTTGGAAGGAGCAAGCTATTTCTCTTTGGCGCGTCACAATGGAGCAGATTCTACGGAAACTCTCAATCATCTCCTATCGAACTTCCAGACGCCGGAGGCTACGCTACCCTCACGAGCATCGGTGGGCCTAACGCCACCCTTCTTCAGGGCCTCCTGAACAGTGGATCGTATCTGAATCAGTACACAGTTCAAGGACCGGGGGAGATCCTCAACGCCGGTCAACCTTCAACCGGCAATCCAAATGCGTGCCCGGCCACTGGATGCCTCGTGTCGACAGCGATGTTTGAGCGGCCGCCAGTTCCACAACAAGAACCCGATACGCAATACATGATCAGGGGCGATTACATTCCGCGGCAAAAAGACACGATTGCCGTCCGCTACTTGCACGACGAAGCAACGTTTACCCCTGATCTAGGATTGAATACCTCGGGTCTTCCCGGCTTCGATGGAGAGGTGGGTGGTCCGTCTGAACTCGCATTTATTAACTGGACCCGCGTTTTCACTTCGAGCTTGCTGAATGAATTCCGCGTTTCCATGACGCGTATTAATTTCCTGTTCCAGGCCACTCCTGAAACTGCGGCAAATCCACTTTCAAAGTCTTACAATCTCAATTTCACCGACAACAGCATGCCCGAGCTGGGCATCTCTCAAAACATTCCGCAGGGTCGCAAAGAAAACTTCTACCAATTCCAGGACACGGTGGGTTGGACCGTTGGCAAACAATCCCTGCGCATCGGGGCGGATGTCGGGCGCATTCTTGAAACTGACCTGGTTGCTCAGAATGCCTTGGGCGCATTAAACATTACCGCCGGGACGCAATCTGGCCTGGCAAATTATCTCAACGACAACCTGGGGCCGTCCGGTAGCGCGACGAGGACATTTGGCCCAACGCGCTTTGACCCCCACATCTGGAGATCCGCCGGCTTCGTTGAGGATGACGTCAAAGTATTGCCGCAGCTAACCCTGAACCTTGGATTGCGGTATGACTACCTGACCGATCCCAGCAATTCGTTGCCATTCCCCGGTATTGACATAAACGATCCGTACGCGCCGATCACGAACGTCTACAAAATCAACACCGATCACGCGAACTGGGGGCCAAGATTCGGGTTCGCTTATGCTCCGAGCGGCGGCTGGCTGGGTAAGGGGAGTGAAACCGTATTTCATGGTGGTATCGGCATCTTCTACGACACGGACTTCAGTAACATTCCGGTCAATTCGGCACAGGCGGCTCCAAATGCCACCTCGACCACGTTGACATCTAATAGTGGCGCCGGGCTTGGAAATGCTTTAGGGCTGATCGCTTCGATTCAACCAGGTCCTGTCAATCCACTCTCAAGCGTGCAAAGTGCAGACAAGAAACTGGTTAACCCGCGGACTTACCAGTGGAACCTTGGATTTGAGCGAGCCCTTCCAGCACAACTGAAACTGACAGTGAACTATGTAGGCAGCCGCGGTAGAAGACTGTACGGTAACCAGCAATATAACTACTTCGGCCCAACCGCACTGAATGGCGAAGATCCGAATTCCCGGCTCAATCCGGACCGCGGAGCAATTAATGCTCGCGCCAATACCGTCGCGTCTCAGTACGACAGCATTCAGACCGAGGTATCGAGACAGTTCTCACATGGCCTCTTCTTCCGTGGAACCTACACATTCGGGAAAAATCTCGATAACGGCTCCGAAGTATTTGCACTCTTTAACAATCCAGGCACCTCGTACTCCGCCAATCTGGGTCCGGGTGGGCGCAGACAGGATTGGGGGCCGTCAGCGTTCAACTTCCCCAACTTTTTCTCTTTTTCCTATGCGTGGTCCCCGGCAGGCTTCCGTGCGAGTGAGCACATGGCGGATGCTTTCCTGGGAGGCCTGACCCGCCGCTGGACGGTGTCAGGCCTAACGCAACTACAATCCGGGTCTCCGGGCACCTTTGCCATCAATGGCCTTGACACAAACGGAGATGGGAACCCGGCGAATGACAGACCTCTGGTCGGGAATCGACATTCTCCTATCGATTCAGTTGGAATCGACGGGATCTATCTGGGAGCAACGCCCGGGCAATATTATGACCTCGCACAAAATAATGCCACCAATGCAATTGTTCCCGTCGACCCAACCCAGGTGCATTGGCTGATTCCTTACGGAGCGCAATTCCTTCCGCTTGAAGTTGGGCGGAACAGCTTCAAGAATCCCGGCAGCACTATCTGGAACCTTGCCCTCCAAAAAGACATTCCAACTCCCTGGCTCCGCATTGAAGGAAGCGCTCTCCAACTTCGTGCGGAAGCATCGGATATCGGAAATCATAATGATGTGGGCGTTCTGAATACCAATTTGCTGCAGGTTGGCACCAGTAACTACACCAACATCTCAAATGCCAGGGCAACCACTGCACGAAATCTGCGATTCTGGCTCAAGTTTGCCTTTTAGGCAAAAAGGGAACTCTGCAAAGGGAAAAGACCGCCGGTTTTCGGCGGTCTTTCTTTTTCCTTTTTCGAAAGAGCTCTCACGTCCGGCATGATACTGATGCCGCGAAAATCGAGTCTTGCGCCGTCATTTCTTCTTGCGGTTGGATGATGCAGTACTTTCCTTTTTTGGCGAGGTGGTTTTCTTACCGGCAGCCTTCTTCTTCGTTGATGGCGTTGCCTTTTTTGCAGCAGAAGCAGTTTTTTTGCCGGCTGTTTTCTTCCTTGCCGCCAGAGTTTTTTCTTTGAGCGCAGCCTTCAATTCTTCGAGATCGACTGTCCGAGCGGACTTCCATAACCGTTCGAGATCATAGAAAGCTCGTTTCTCTGTCAGAAAAATATGGACGACGAAGTCGACGTAATCCATCAGAATCCACTCGCCCCAGCTTGCGGCCTTCGACGGAGTAGCGGATATGTACCAAAGTCACGTTTCAGGCGGAGCTCGATCTCATCGCCGATCCCCCTGCGCCTGGCGATCGTTGGCGGCGCTGAGTGATGAGGAAGAAATCAGTAAAGCCTGAATCAGCGGGATCGAGCTCGAGAATACGGAGTGTCTTCGGCTTTCTTGTCTTCGCAGGCTGCAGTGGCAGCCAGTACCATTTTGCGGGTTTCGGTGGACGCCATTCGGTGGGGACCGTCTCCTTAGTTATAACGCTTCATCGTAGCGTGGACAGCGCGCGAACGCCAGTGGCACTGCTCCTTCAGTATCGGTAAAGATGGCGAGAGCGAATATACTCAGCCACCGGTTCGGGGAGTACATCATTGCGGATCAGATGCTCGGTCAGCGCCCTGCGCACGGCGGTTGCTGAAATCTCTACATGCAAATCGGGCAGGAAATATAGGGTCGACAATTGCGCGGCAGCATTTGTCAGCGTGAACGTGGAGAGGCCTGGCTCGGGATGCAGCTCTGCCGAAATATACACACGTTGCGGCAGCATCGTTTCCGCAGTGTCAAAGTCAAAACCGGGGCGTCCAGCAACGATGAAATCGCAGGCGAATAAAAGCTTCGCAGCACGATACCAGCGTGGCAAACTGAGAAACGAGTCGGCTCCGACGAGGCAAAACAGATGATCTTCAGGGCCAAGAAAGCTTTTAATTCCTTGCAGAGTATCAATGGTGTAGTTGGGGCGATCATCCTGGCGTGGCGCATCCACCATCGATAGTTCGAAGCGCGTATCGTCTGCAACTGCGAGTTTCACCATGGCCACGCGGTCTTCGAAGCTGGCGACTGATGAATCCTGCTTAAGGGGCTGGCTACCAACCGGCGCGAACAGAACACGATCGAGGCAAAGCCGGTCGGCCGCCGCCCTGGCAATAGCGAGATGTCCGCAATGGGGCGGGTCGAATGTGCCGCCGAAGAAAGCGATGCGCATATCAGAGATTCTCTAGAGATGATCGTAAACTGTTCCTGCGTATATCTCTTACGATGTCTCCAGCGGAAATACACACGGCTTATATCGGTCTTGGTTCGAACCTTCATTCGCCAGCGGGAACGCCTGCTGAGACGATCGAGGCAGCACTCCGTGTTCTTGGGCAGATCGGTAAAGTAACGGCGCGTTCCTCGCTGTATGAAACGGCGCCCGTGGGATTTACTGAACAGCCGCCTTTTGTAAACGCAGCCGCTGCCTTGCAGACGGCGGATACGCCCGACACATTGCTCGAAAAACTCCTTGAAATAGAACGCCACTTTGGACGGGATCGCAAAAGCAGCAGGCCAAAAGGGCCGCGCACGCTTGACCTCGATTTGTTGCTGGTGAATGGCCTGACTGTAAACACGCCGGAACTTTCATTACCGCATCCTGCTCTTGCTGAGAGGCGTTTTGTTCTTGCTCCGCTAGCCGAAATTGCTCCGGAGCTGCAGCACCCGGTTCTTCGTGTAACGGTGCACGAGTTGCTGGCTGCTCTGCCTGAGGCTGGCGCGAATGGCACAGACTCCATTCGGATTCTGATGCCTCGTCCGTAGAATAAGAACACCCGATGAATACACGAGTGCCAGGGCGCTTGCTCCTTCTATCTCTGATGTTGTTGTGTGTGATATTGCCGTGTCATGGTCAACAATCGACGCTGCGTTTTTTCGGCACCGTGGTCGATGCACAGGGATCAGGCATCCCTCACGCGGAGATCGCCAGTACCAATGGCGCGATTCTGGGCATTACCAGGGATGATGGGGCTTTCACCTTCCAGAACGAATCGGCGGTTGCAATTACGGTGAGAGTCAGCGCTCTTGCATATGATACTGTCACGGTTACATGTTCCCCGGATTTGCCTGAACGCATAGTCCTGCAGAAGCAGCAGGAGCGTGTTGTAGTAACGGCCTACCGTTCTCCGCTGGACACACTGGATAGTCCTGCCAGTACTCGTGTCGTTGATCGGCAGCAGCTTCAGGAAGCGGCGGTGCCGGCGCTTGATGGCAGGCTGCGCCAGGTTCCGGGGCTGGAATTATTCAGGCGCTCGAGTTCGCTGGTGGCGAATCCAACATCGCAGGGCATCTCGCTGCGCGGACTGGGCTCGACGGCCGCAAGCAGGACGCTTGTTGTTTCAGATGACGTTCCGCTGAACGATCCTTATGGTGGCTGGATTCACTGGGAAGAAATACCCGAGTTGGCCGTGCGCTCAGTGGAGGTTGTACGCGGCGGCGCGTCCGATCTGTATGGATCGAGCGCGATCGGCGGCGTCATCAATGTGCTGCCGGTCAAGCCAGAGCACAATCTCTTTGCTCTGACTACGGGATATGGCGGGGAAAGCACAACTGATAATGGTCTGCTGGCCTCGCTGAAGCGCGGATCCTGGGCGGGTCTGCTCGCTGGCGGAATTCTGGGTACGGATGGCTATACGCTGATTGCTCCGGATATGCGCGGCCCCATCGATCAGCCCAACAATGTGCAGTCACAGAATGGATTGATCGATCTCGAATACGCAATTCATAACAGTGGCCGTATCTTTCTACGTGGCAGCGGATTCAATGAAGCACGTGACAATGGCACTCCACTGCAGAAGAATGCCACACGATTGTGGCGCTACTCGACGGGCGTTGACTGGTCACAACTGACGCTACGGCTGTACGGCAGCACGGAGCATTACCGGCAGACGTTCTCATCGATCGGGGCGAACCGCGCGTCGGAGACCCTGACGCGTTACGCCGAAGATCCCGCCGATGAACTGGGAGCTGCGATGCATTGGCGGCAACCGGTTGGCGCAAAGGCAGTCATACTCGCAGGTGCGGATACTCACGACGTGCGTGCATCTGATGACGAAGTGCTTTTCTCCGGTACGGGGGGATACCAAAACACGGCGGCCCGGCAACGGCAGACTGGAGTTTACGGCGAGGCGCTGGCGACTCCAGGCAAATGGACGTTGAGCGCTTCCGGACGCGTCGATCACTTCTCGAACTTCGACGCGATGCAGTGGACGCAGACCGGCACAAAGACTTTTCCATCGTTCAGCGAAACGGTTTTTGACCCACGGCTAGGAGTCTCGCGACGGATTACAACGAACATCGCCCTCAATGCTTCCGGATTTCGCGCATACCGCGCACCCACGCAGAACGAGTTGTATCGTACCGGGCAGGTTGGCCAGCAAACAACTCTGCCGAATCCCAATCTGCGTTCGGAGCGCGCAACAGGATGGGAGACCGGATTTCAAGCGAACCTCCCACGCTGGGATTCGATGCTGCGCGTGAGCTACTTCTGGACGCGGGTGAACCGGCCCATTACTGCGCTGACGCTGAGCACGACGCCGACATCCACATTGCTGCAGCGCGAAAATCTTGGACAGATTGAGAGCCGGGGTGTCTCCGTCGACTACGAAGCGCATCCTTTTTCCTGGGCCGCACTCACCGGTGGCTATCAGTATGCCGACGCCACTGTGACCAGTTACACGCAGCAGCCCCAGCTTGTAGGCAACTGGATCCCGCAGGTTGCGCGTAATATGGCCACAACCCAGGTGCGCGTAACCAACAGCCATCTCGGCATTCTGAGTCTGCAGGGGCGCATTAGCGGACGGCAGTTTGACGACGATGCAAATCGCTATCTGCTCCATAGCTATTTCCGTCTCGACGCCTACGGTTCGCGCGAGTTCGGGCGTCATGTAGAGGTGTTTGCAGCAGCAGAAAACCTCTTCGACCGCTCCATTGAAGTTGGAAGGACGCCCACTCTGACGCTGGGCACGCCCCGCGTCGCGCGGTTTGGGCTGCGCCTGCGCTTCGGCGAATAGGACTACTCGTGACGCAATGCATCCATCGGATCGACAGAAGCTGCACGGAAGCCAGGAATAAGGCATGCAAGCAGCGTCGCAGCGAACAGTATTATCGAAACCAGCAAAAAGGTAAGCGGGTCGGTGCAGGCACGTCATACAGAAAGCCGGACAACAATCAGAATCTTCAAAATCAATAAGTCCATCGTGCCTTGTAGCAGGTCATTCGATTTCGTCATGCTCCCCCTCAATGATTGACAGGAGCAGAGATCGATTGTTTATTTTGTGCAAGACGGCACATAAGCTTTGCGGTTCAATAAGTTGAAAGCACGATGTCTGCCAGGGCTTTTACAGGGTCCATGCGGGGGTGTATCGTGTTCGTCGGCGCAGTTTCGGTCTTTTTCGGGTCACATACAGGCCGTCCCGCCAAGGAGCTTTGTTATGGCAACTATCGCGCTTGATCCCCGCCTCGATAAAAAGACATCGGACTTTATTGCGCAGACACATCGCATGTATATCGACGGCAAGTTTGTGAATGCGGCTTCCGGCAAGACGCTTCCTGTTTATAACCCGGCAACCGGCGAGGTGATGGCACACGTGCCGGAAGCGGAATCTGAAGACGTGGATCGTGCCGTACGGGCCGCGCGTCGCGCTTTCGATGAAGGCCCGTGGTCGAAGATGAGCCCATCACAACGCGGACGGCTGATCTCAAAACTGGCTGATCTGCTGGAACAGCATCTGGAAGAGTTTGCCGAAATCGAATCGATGGACAACGGCAAACCACTGGCTGTAGCGCGTGCCGCTGACGTGCCGCTGGCGGTCGATCTCTTCCGCTACATGTCTGGGTGGGCGACCAAGATCATGGGGCATACCTTCCCCATTTCCTTTCCCGGCGAATATCTGAGCTACACCTTGCGCGAACCAATTGGCGTCGTTGGGCAGATTATTCCGTGGAACTTCCCGCTGCTGATGGCGGCGTGGAAGCTGGGCCCAGCGCTTGCTGCCGGATGTACTGTCGTTCTGAAGGTTGCCGAGCAGACGCCGCTCAGTGGACTGCGGCTGGCAGAGCTGATTCATGAAGCCGGCTTTCCGGAAGGCGTGGTGAATGTGCTGACCGGATACGGCGAGGGCGCGGGTGCTCCTTTGGCAGCGCACGATCTTGTTGACAAGATCGCATTTACCGGATCCACCGAGGTCGGCAGGCTGATCGTGCAGGCTGCTACCGGCAACCTGAAGAAAGTGACGCTGGAGTTGGGTGGCAAGTCACCGGCCATCATCTTCCCGGATGCCGACATTGACCGCGCAATCTCGGGAACCGCCTCAGCCATTTTCTTCAATCACGGCCAGTGCTGCTGCGCCGGATCGCGGCTCTTTGCGCATGAAAGTATCTTCGACAGGGTTGTCGAAGGGGTCTCCGATATCGCGTCGAAGATTCGCGTGGGTAACGGGCTCGACCCGAAAACCGAGATGGGGCCGCTCGTTTCCGAAGAGCAATTCCAGAAGGTGACCGGATATATCGATTCCGGCTTGAGAGAAGGTGCGAAGGCCACGGCCGGCGGCAAGAAAGCTGCCGACAAAGGTTACTTTGTACAACCAACCGTGTTGACGAAGACGAATCCGGATATGAAAGTCATCCGGGAAGAGATCTTCGGACCGGTGGTTTGCGCCATTCCTTACAGCGACTCCGATCTGGACCGCATTGCAAAAGAAGCAAACGATACTCCTTACGGTCTTGCTGCCAGCATCTGGACACGAGACATTTCAACGGCGAACAAGATGGCGAAGCGTATCCGCTCCGGAACGGTCTGGATCAATTGCCATAATGTCTTCGACGCCGCGCTGCCCTTCGGCGGATACAAACAATCCGGCTGGGGCCGCGAGATGGGCGCCGAGGTACTGAACAATTACACCGAAGTGAAGGCTGTGACTACGGCGCTTTAGTCGGTTCTATGAGCAAAAGAGCGGGAGAAAACTCCCGCTCTTTTTGTTTGCTATATCTCTTGCAAGTCTCAATGCGAATACCGCTGTTCTCCCACAGGCAACACGACGGCCAGTTTGTTCTGCGGTGGAGGCAGTGGGCAGGTGGCGTATGGCGTATGGCGTATAGGCGCACGGAGGATTCTGCAGGCGGTTGAAGTCGAGTACCAGATGGCCGGGCTTGTCGAGGTCGTTGTCTGGGAAATCGGTGTAGAGGAAGCGGGCAGCACCATAGGTCGTGGTTTTGCTCGTAGTGTCTCGCAGGATAAAGAAGAGCTGTTTGTCTCCGGGCGCTTCGATCACCGGTTCGAGCTGGATGGTCTTGCCATCGATTGTGAACTCGGCGATTCCGGGAACAGGGAGTTTCAGAGTTGTACCGATGATGGTTGGAATCGATTCCTCGTGCGGCGACGAGAATGGAATCCACTTCGCTTCGATGCGGTAGCGCGGATCGGGCGCATACCAGTGTAGGCCGTGGAAGTTGACGCGCGTCGGAGCCTGCGAATCCTTGATGCGGAGAGCGTAGCGGTCGCCGCGATGGAGGACGAGCAGGGTTAGTGTTCCAGCTTTCAGCACAGTTGGGGTCGGGCCGTCGGTATCGATCTTTATTGCTCGCGCGGCGGCGCCATTCACAAGCAGGCTTGAAGCTGGCGACGAGAGATAGACTTCGTTCCTTTTCAGCTCCAAGATTCCGAGGTGATCCGCAACCTGCGCATTGAGATGGATGCGATTGTCGGCTGCGGAGCCGAAGGTATTGTTGCCGGGCTGCAGCCATTCCAGGCCGACAAGCGTAAGCCATCCATCGGGCGCGGAAAGGTTCTGCGCGCGCTGATCGCGCCATTGCTGCAGTTCTTCTTTCCAGTGCGCATCGATTGTCGCTGCTGCAGCGCCGAACGCGATTGCAAGCGTCAGGAAAGTTGAAACCCGCTTCGAGATTTTCATTCCCGTTTTCGTTTCCTTTCAGGCAGAGTCATCGGGCACGTCCCGCTGCGGTGGCTTCCGGAACTTCGATGAGGCGGCCACTCTTTACGTCGTATACGTAGCCGTAGATGGGGATGCTGGACGGTACGAGCGGATGATTGCGAATGCGCTCGACGTCGTCGACTACGGACTGTTCTTGATGGGGAATTGTAAGCCACTCGATGAACTCGCCTTCGCGCGAGCCTGGTCCCTTGCCTACATCGTGGAATCCCGCGCTGGTCAACTCGGCTGTTTCGAGGCTTGAAGCGAGAAGTCCTCGCATCGCTTCGTTGGTAAAGAACAACATGCCGCACTCAGTGTGATGGATGACGAAGAATTCTTTTGTGCCAAGAAGCTTATAGCTGATGACGAGTGAGCGGATGGCATCATCGCTTGCACGGCCGCCGGCGTTGCGGATGACATGCGCATCGCCTTCCGACAGGCCGGCATATTTTGCCGGGTCGAGGCGGGCGTCCATGCAGGTGAGGATGGCGAAGCGGCGGGCCGGGGGCCTGGCGAGCTGGGCGAGATTGCCAAAACTGGCGCTGTACTTTGCGTTGGCGTCGAGAACTTCAGGAAGTACGCTGCTCATGGGAGAACCTCCAACATTGTGGATGAGTGAGAGCCTGAGAATGTGCGCGGAGAGGTGCGTGATCGCGGATTAGCGACAACAGAAGGAAGGACGTGAGCCGGTGATGAAACGGGAGGCGGTCACGTGAGCAGAGTATCGCTCTTCCCCCTCAGGGTCAATCGTTACAATCATCTAAGTGTCTCTTTCGTTTCAAGTCCATACAACCAGCGGCAATGCCCGCCGCGCCACGATGACGCTGCCGCATGCGGCGGTGGAGACTCCTGTCTTCATGCCGGTGGGGACGGTAGCTTCTGTGAAAGCCGTGCCTCAGCATCTTCTGGAAGAGCTGGGTGCGCGGATCATTTTGGGGAATACGTATCACCTGTATCTGCGGCCGGGGCATGAGCTAATTCGGCGGATGGGCGGACTGCATCGGTTCATGAGCTGGCATCGCGCCATCCTTACCGACTCGGGCGGCTTTCAGGTTTTCAGCCTGAACGAGCTGCGCAAGGTGACGGAGGACGGTGTGCAGTTCCGGTCGCATCTGGATGGCGGCGCGCACTTCTTTTCTCCCGAACACTCGATGGATGTGCAGATCGCGCTTGGCTCCGACATCGCCATGGCTTTTGACGAGTGCACGGAGTATCCGGCGGACTACTCGCGCGCCCGGAAGTCGCTCGATCTCACGCTGCGCTGGGCCGAGCGCAGCAAGCTCCACTTCGACGCGCATAAGGCGGAGCGGCCCTGGAACCAGAGCACGTCACAGAGCACAGAGCACAGGGCACAGGACTCAGATTCGGATGTCGCTCCCGATGCGATGCCTAGTCTCTTCGGCATCGTGCAGGGCGGGATGTACAAAGATCTGCGGCGCGAGGCGGCGGAGCGACTGGGCGAGATGGACTTTCCCGGTTACGCCATCGGCGGTTTGAGCGTGGGCGAGCCGCGTGAGCTTACGCGCGAAATCATTGTCGAGACGCTTCCCTTTCTGCCCAAGGACAAGCCGCGCTATGTGATGGGCGTAGGCTATCCGGACGAGATTGTCGAGTATGCCGAGATGGGCGTCGACATGATGGACTGCGTACTGCCGACACGGGCGGCCCGGCATGGACTGCTCTTTACCTCCGAGGGGCGGCTGAATATCAAGAACCGGCGCTTTGCCGAGGATCAGGGGCCGCTCGATCCGGATTGCGGGTGCATGGTCTGCCAGCGGTACAGCCGGGCGTATCTGCGGCACCTGATGGCCTCGCAGGAGCCGCTGGCGGCAGTGCTGAATACGCTGCACAACCTGGCGTTTTATCTCGACACCATGCAGAAGCTGCGCGATCGGCTGGAGCCTGGGCAGCCAGTCGCTACCGGGTCCCCCCTCCCCCCTGCCTGATTTCTTCTTTTTGTTTATTTTCAATCAGATAGCGGGGGATCATCCCCCGTCAGGCCATTGATTCCATTGCGGTTAGGTAGTTTTGAGTGTTTTCAGTCACTTACGGGGTAATCGGTCGAGGGTATTACCCAGATGCCACGATTTTTGTGTCCCTATATTCAGGATAGCGAATTCGGGCATAATTCTATGCCAACTTTTTGAAATTATATTTCCTTTCGATTGTTGGAGTTAGCCTCGTACAAAGGCCTCTGGGGGCTTGACAACATTTTTTGCGGAGTCCACGCGGTCGCTGAGATTCTTCACTCCGCCTACGAGCCCCGTTCAGAATGACGGGTGCCTTTCAGAGTGGTTTAAGCGCAGATTTCTACCCGAATTGGCCAAATAAGTGCAAGTTAAGCGGCTTTTCGAAACGAGCAGGCCTGGGACTGCTTATACTGGCGGCTTCTGGTGTTTGCGCGGGGGAGACGGCATGGACGCGACCATCCTTGAGGCGATTCCCGGAGACAATCCGAGCGGGATGAATCTGCGAAGCGACCTGATCTACAGCGAAATCCGCGCGCGCGTACGGAGGGCACGGGGAGGAGTGTTTCTTCAGACGGGAGAGCCTGAGCAGTTCGACCCTGACGCAGAGTGGCGGTTTGTTGTGCGGACCTGCCGCAACATTCTGCAGCAGCGCAGCAAAGACCTGATGATCGCGGCGTGGTGGACCGAGGCGCAGTACGCCCTGGAGGGATTCGCCGGACTGGGAGAAGGGCTTGAGACTCTGCGCGGACTGACGGAGAAGTTCTGGGAGGCGCTGTATCCGGAGATTGAAGACGGGGATACCGAGGCGCGACTGCGGGTCTTCGAGTGGGTGGATACGCGGCTTGCGGAAGCAGTGCGAACAGCTTCAGCGCCGGGACCGGACCAGAAGATCTCCAATGAGGTTCGCAGACAACGTAACCGCGATCTGGATGCCTGCATGTTGGCTCTGAATCGGCTTGAAATGGTGTGTGAGGAGAAGTTTGGAGATGTGGCTCCAGCGCTCTCGGCCCTGCGTGAGGCCTTGTTGGGAAAGATGACTGCGGAGGCCAATCTGGCGGCCCTCATCGGATCGTTGAGCCTTGAGGACCTGGGGTTTCCGGCGGCAAGTGAAGCGGAGCCGGACGATTTGCCCAGAGTTCCCGCGCCTCCACATGGTGGCGGTGCCTCTCCGTTTCCCGTGCCTTCCGCTCCGGCCCCCGTGCCTCCACCTGCTGTGCCGAAGGATGGGGCTAAAAGATGGGAGTACCATGCCGAGGCGTCACATCTGGGTGGTGAGTTGCGTCTCCCTCTCGGCGGGGCACAGACCGCATCGGATTCGGGACAGGCGCAAGTTTCTTCGAGTGGCAGCGCTGTTGTGGCAGCCAACACACAAAAAGTGGAATTCACGCTGGCCGCGCCTCAGGTGGTGGCTGCGAAGGTTCCATTTGAGATTTTTGTATGGGCGCACGTGCCACAGGAGCGGGCAAAGGTGCTGGCGCGGGCACGCGAGGAGCTGAACGTGCGCGATGTGCTGGCGCGGACGAAGGGGCCGGTGACGATTGCGAGCGCGGAGATTGCTGAGCCTGAGGACACCATGGCATGGGAAGGCGAATCGACCAGCGTTTCGTTTGTGGTTACGCTGACGGCGCTGGGCCAGGGCGGGAAGTCTCCCGGCGTGGCGCGTATCTATGCCAACGGTATTCAGGTGGCGAAGATTTCATTTGTGCTGTCGGCGGCGGGCGTGGCGGAATCCTCGGGCGTGCGATACAGAAAAGCCTTTGCGTCGTATGCGTCGGATGACCGAGATGCGGTGCTGGGACGGATTCAGGGCATCCACAAAGTCGTGCCGGAGATGGAGATTTTTCTCGATGTGGCATCGCTGCGGTCGGGGCAGAACTGGGAACGGGAACTGTGGCGGGTAATTCCGGCGAGCGACATTTTTTATTTGTTCTGGTCACACCATGCGCGCAACTCGGAGTGGGTGGAAAAGGAGTGGCGGTGCGCGCTGCGCGAGCGCGGCATTGAATTCATCGATCCTGTGCCGCTGGAATCGCCGCGAGAATCGCCGCCTCCGCCGGAGCTGAGTTCGCTGCTCTTTAACGACTGGGAGCTTGCGTTCCGGCGCTGCTCCTCTGTTCCATAAGAAGGCAGTCTCTTCTCTTAAGAGAATCGAAATATGGCGCCGGTCATGATCCAATCCGCTGAATGTATGAAGACATCTCAATTTTCGCGCAGAGATTTTCTGGGAGCCGCGGGGGCGTTTGCAGGCAGCGCGCTGCTTCAGCCAACTTCGTTATGGGCGCAATCGGCAACAGGAGAAGCACGAGCCGATTACACGCTTACCATTGCCACGACGCCGATTGAGATTGCCAAGGACCGGATTCTTTCGGTCACGACGTATAACGGGCAGTTTCCGGGACCGCTGCTGCGCTTGAAGGAAGGCCGACAGGTCGTGGTGGATGTTCACAATGAGACAGAAACGCCGGAGCAGCTGCACTGGCATGGACAGATGCTTCCGGTGGATGTGGATGGATCGGCGGAAGAGGGCACACCGTTTATTCCGGCACACGGCAGCCGCCGGATTGTGTTTACGCCACGGCCTGCAGGGCTTCGCTTTTATCACACGCATGTGCGCGCGGGCGCGGATTTGAGTGCGGGACAGTACAGCGGGCTGGTAGGTCCGGTGTATATCGAGCCGAAGGAAAATGCCGGCGCGTATGACCGCGAAGTTTTTCTTACGCTGAAGGAGTTTCAACCGACGTTCAGCCGCGGCGGCGACATGGCGATGGACTTTCTTGCGCCGGCCACAACAGTAAAGGAGTTGAAAGACAGGGGCGAGGGGGCGATGAACGCGTCACTGGCGCAGGGTTCACCGCACGGGTTTGAGGTGGGGTACGACTCGTTCACGATCAATGGGAAAATGCTGGGGCATGGGGAGCCGATTCGCGTGAAGCAGGGCGAGCGGGTGCTCTTTCATGTGTTGAATGGGAGCGCGGGAGAGATTCGCAGCCTGGCACTGCCGGGACACACCTTGAGCGTTGTTGCCATGGACGGAAATCCGCTACCTAAGCCGGTGCGGGTGCCGGGCGTATGGCTGGGCACGGCAGAACGCATTTCGGCGATTGTGGAGATGAACCATCCGGGCGTGTGGATTATGGGCGATCTGTCGAATGACGACCGTCATCATGGAATGGGCGTTGTGGTGGAGTATGCGGGCGCGAAGGGCAAACCGCTGTGGCTTGAGCGGAAGCCTTTTCACTGGAACTACGCGCATTTTGGGCGCGCGGGTGCGAGCGCTGCGGAGCCGGATGAGACGTTCGAGATGGTTTTCGAGAAAAAGAACGCAGCCCAGGACGGCTTCAATCTTTGGACGATCAATGGGGTGGCGTATCCGATGAAGCAGATGATGGCGCCAGCTTCGCATCATCTGCATGCAGGCAAGCGATACCGGCTGAGGATGCGCAATGCGAGCGACGATATTCATCCGATTCACCTGCATCGGCATACATTTGAAGTAACGCGTTATGCCGGGCAGACGATGAGCGGGTTGATGAAGGACCTGGTGATGGTTGGGGGATACCAGGAGGTTGAGGTGGATTTTGTCGCCGACAATCCGGGAGCGACGCTCTTCCACTGTCATCAACAATTGCACATGGACTTCGGCTTCATGTCACTGTTCGATTACGTCTAATGTGCAGTTCGGGTTTGCATCCGGGCGCCCTTGCCATGAGCTATGATGATCGTATTTTTAACACTCGACAATTCTCATGACAGACGACATACAGCCCGACCAGCAGCCGCAAAGGAAGGTGCTGGTAGTTAAGTGTTCTGACCCGATGGTTATGGACGCGGTGGCAGAAGTTTTGTCGACGTGGGAATTAGTGTGCGCGAGCAACGGTGCCGAAGTTCTGGCACTGGTGGAAAAGAGCCCTTTCGACCTGGTGATTACCGCCGAGCACAGCAAAGGGCGTGAAGATGTTGAGCTGCTACAGAAGATACGGCTCATCCGGCCGCATACGCGCCTGATCATTCTGACGAATGAAAGCACCCCGGCAGATGTGATTGCCGCAATCCGGGCTCGGGCTTTCAGCTATTTTTCCACGCCGTTTTCCAAGACCACGTTTGTGGAGATGCTGCGTCTGGCGACGAAGTGTCCTGCGTGGGACGAAGGCATTGAATTGCTCTTCGGGACGGATTCCTGGGTACGACTTCGGGCACGCTGCGATATGCCGACGGCAAATCGCCTGCAGCAGTTCATTTGCGAGGTTGTGGATCTGCCTGATGAGGAAGCGGAGAAAGTGGGCATAGCTTTCAGAGAGATCCTGCTGAATGCAATGGAGCATGGGGGAAAGTTCGATCCGGCGCGGTATGTCGAGATTGGGTATCTGCGCGCGCGCCACATGGTGGCATGGCGCATCAAGGATCCCGGCGACGGCTTTTCGCTGAAAGAGAACCTCGATACCGCCGCGAACAATCCACCGGATGATCCGCTCCAGCATGCGAGACATCGAGAGGCTGAGGGGATGCGTCCTGGCGGCTATGGCGTTCTGCTGGCAAAGAACCTTGTGGATGAGCTGATCTACGCGGAAAAAGGTAATGAAGTGGTACTCATCAAGTACATCGATAAGGACGAGCACAAGGAGCACGCTCCGTCGGCGTGAGTTTCGTCGCAACTCTCCAGCGGGTGCTCCTTGAGAACGATGATCCGGATCGTTGGTCTGGCGTGCCCTCTACGCTGCGTGATTCGGGTGTTATTCCTTTCTGCCATGTGAAGCTGCGGTTGGTAGCAGCGGCTCCAATGCCTGGATGAGCGCGTGATTGCCGAGGCCACCCTTGCCTTCTTTCTGCAGACGCGCATAGAGCTGGCGGATGATGCCGGTGGCAAGCAGGGGAACGCCGAGTTCGCCCGCGTATTCAAGGACCAGGTCTACGTCTTTCTGTTGCAGGTCGATGGTGAAGCCCGGCTTCCAGTAGTTATCGAGGACCTGGGGGCCGCGCTTGGAGAGCATCCAGCTGCCGCCTGCTCCGGCTTCGACGGCGGTGACGGCTTTCTTGAGATCGAGTTGCGCGGCGCCGCCAAATAGCAGTGCTTCGCTGACGGCCAGCATATTGACGACAACGAGAATCTGATTCAACAGCTTTGTGACCTGGCCTTTGCCAGGAGGACCCATGTGGGTGATGCGCGTGCCGATGGCTTCAAGGACGGGCCTGGCGCGGTTGAAGTCGTCTTCGGCTCCTCCGGCCATGACGGCGAGGGTGCCCTGCGCTGCGCCTTCACTGCCGCCGGATACGGGGGCGTCGACGAAGCCTATGCCCTGGTCGCGGAGTCTGGCGGCGATCTCTTCGGTGGCCTTGGGGCTGATGGTGCTGCAGTCGATGACCAGGCTTCCTTTCTTCAGGCTGGCGGCGGCTTCGCTTACGACCTGTTCAACGTCGCCGGTGTTAGTGACGCAGAGCATGAGGATGGATGAGGATGCAGCGAGGTCTTCGATGGTTTTTGCGTGATCGATCTTCAGGACCTTCGCAAGTTCTTCTGCTTTGCTTTCAGTCCGGTTCCACACGCGGACAGTGTGGCCCTTAGTGACGAGGTTCCGGACCATTCCGGTGCCCATGATTCCGAGTCCAACAAATCCGATGGTTTCTGGCATACGGGATAGATTATCGCTTCACTGTCATGGAAGCTAAAGAACGCCAAGATGCCAAGAAAATTTTCATCAGTCTTAGGCTTCACTCAGGTTGGCTGCGGACATAGAGAACGCAGAGACTTTCCGCTCTTGTTAATTTTTCTTGACAAATCTTAATTTGTAAGTTTTTACTTACGGTAAGTGGATGCTTACTTTCAATCCGGATGCGAGGCACTGGGAGATCCCACGAGATTTGCCATCTTCAGTGTGCTGGTAGACCGGCCGCAGGCTGTGGGTGAGCTGGCTGAGCGCTTCCCGGTGAGCCGTCCGGCGGTTTCGCAACACCTGCGGGTACTGAAGCGGGCGGGGTTGGTGCGCGATCGGAAAGTGGGCACGCGCCGCATCTATGCTGTCGATCCGGAGGGAATGGCGCGATTTCGCCGGGAGCTTGACCAACTTTGGAGTGACGCTCTGGCCGCATTCAAAGAAGCCGCCGAGCGATGGGAGGAACCGCATGCAGTCTGAGACTCTGGCACCCGTTTTGAAAAGTGTCGTGGTGAATGCTCCGCAGGAGCGAGCGTTCAGGATCTTCACCGAATTCTTTGGCGGGTGGTGGCCGTCGACGCACCACATCGGCAAGCAGCCGTTTCAGACGGCGATTCTTGAGGGACGACTGGGCGGGCGCTGGTATGAGCGCATGACAGATGGCTCGGAGTGCGAGTGGGGACGGGTGCTCGATTGGGACCCACCGGCGAAGGTAGTGCTCTCATGGCATCTGCAGCCGGACTGGGGATATGATCCCGATCCGGCGAAGGCGAGCGAGGTGGAGGTGCGGTTCATTGCCCAGGCGGGTGCTTCGACACTGGTGGAGCTGGAGCACCGTAACTTAGAGCGGCATGGAGACGCCGGCGCGAAACTGCGCGGGAGCGTGGATGGCGGCTGGGGGCAGATCGTCGATCTGTTTGGGAAGTTTGCCAACGAGCATACGACCGGCGAGCTATGAAGACTGTCGATCGCGTTTTTGGATCGCTGCTGGTGGCTTCAACCCTGATGCATTGCGTAGGCTGCCTGATGGCATTTCTGCATACGAATCCGGACATGCTGCTCTGGACGGAAGGCGCGGGGATTGGAGGTCTGCTGCTGGCCGCTGTAAACCTGCTGCGCGTCAACCGTCCGCAGGATTATGCGCTGGCGTGGGTAAGCGCGGCGGGGTGCGTCGCGTGGATCATTTTGGTCGTTGCGTTTGGCGTGCGGATCGGGAATATTTTCTATCCGCGGGCGCTCATTCATAGCTTGGTGGCGCTGGCCTTACTGGGGTTCAGTCTGCGAACTGCGATGGGCAAAGCTGCCGTTTCCGGTGCCCGTTATGGGGGCGCCGGGGAAGCACTTCCGAATCAATCCTGATCCAGCCCTTGTCGGCCAATGCTCGCGACTTCTCTTTGAATTGCGAGCTGATCCAGAGTCGATAGCGGCAGGGCAAGAAACAGACTGATCCGGCGGTCAAGGATGGAGAAGGCGTCGCGAAAGGCGCGGGCTATCTCTTCTCCTGTGCCCTTGACCGCTGCCGGATCGGGGATGCCCCAGTGAGCTGTCATCGGCTGGCCCGGCCAATAGGGGCACACTTCGTTAGCCGCATTGTCACAAACAGTGAAGACGAAATTCATGGCTGGCGAATCAGGCCCGGCAAACTCATCCCAGGACTTGCTGCGCAGCCCGGCAGGCGAAATTCCGGCAAGCTCAATTTGTCTCAGAGCCTCGGGCCGCACAGCCCCTGACGGATGGCTGCCTGCACTATATGCGGTGAAGACGCCTCTTCCTTTATGGTTCAGGATTGCCTCCGCCATGATGGAGCGGGCGGAGTTCCCGGTACAGAGAAACAGGACATTGTGAGGGGTGGCCATCGTCCTCACCCTTTCACCGCGTCTACATTCGGATCACAACATCCTGGTTCACAGCATGGCGTGGCAGGCCTGGTGGCGCGGATGAATGCACTCAGGAATCTGCCCTCGACCTGTGGCGCAATCTCGTCAACTGCAATACCGGCTTCAGTGAGAAACTGGCGGGCGTCTTCGATGTCATACGTTCGCGTCGGCTCAAGATCGATGTCGGCAAAACCTGCGGCGAGCAGCCTGGCGCGATAGTCCGACTCCTCCAAGGCCCCGGCGATACAGCCGACCCAGAGCAGCATGCTTTGGCGCACAGCGTCTGGAACTTCGCCGCGCACGACAACATCAGAGACGGCGAAGCGGCCTCCGGGGCGCAATACGCGAAAGGCTTCCCGGAGAACACGAGCCTTGTCAGCTGAAAGATTGATGACGCAGTTCGAGATTACGACGTCCACCGAATTATCAGGCAAGGGAATGTTCTCGATCTCGCCTTTCAGGAACTCGACGTTGGTGACACCCGCCTGCCGCTGGTTCTCGCGGGCAAGCACCAGCATGTCGTCGGTCATGTCCAGCCCATAGGCTTTGCCGGTTGGTCCAACGCGCCTGGCGGACAGCAGCACGTCGATTCCGCCGCCCGAACCCAGATCGAGAACAATCTCACCCGGCTTCAGTTCAATGAGAGCAGTGGGATTGCCGCACCCCAGCGAAGCGAGTACGGCCTTTTCCGGCAGAAGCCCTTTTTCAGAATCCCCGTATAAATCTTTGGTGATGGGATCACAGCAACGCATTGCCGGATCGCAACATGCGCTCGCTCCTGTTACCGTAACGCTTCTTGCAATCGACCCGTATTTTTCCTGAACAATGTCTCGATTTTCCATAATCAGCGACCTCGTCATATATGCTCATGCAAATATATTATCTTCATTTCACATCTGTCAAGGCGTATATTAACGATCATGCGTCGCCCACCTGAATCATTCAACCTGGTTCGTTTATTTGCCGCCTTTGCCGACCCTACGCGCTTGAGGCTGCTCAATCTGATGAATCGGCGAGAGGTGTGCGTCTGCTATTTCGTCGAGATCCTCAAGCAGAGCCAGCCGAAGATATCGAGGCATCTTGCCTATCTTCGCAACGCCGGAATCGTGAGCGCCCGGCGGGAGGGCAAATGGATGCACTACAGTATCGAGCATCCTAAAGATGAAGGAGTGGCCTCAATTCTGAACGCCACCCTGGGCGTGCTCAAGGCGGACCCGCAAATGCAGGCTGATCTATCAAGGCTGGAACGAGCCTGCTGCGAACCACAAAGGTTCGTCACGCTGCTCGGAGCGCCGGTGCCGACCGAGTCGACTCTCCAGTAAGGAAGCTCTTCAACTGGTCTTTGAGCTGCCTTTCGCTCCTCAGCATTTTTCCTGTGAAACGTTCGTGTCTCCCCCCGCACTACTGATTAGCCACCCGGCTGGAAGCTGCTGGCAGCGTATCTGCAAGCGGATGCATGCGGGCCGCAATATTTTCCGAGGAGGATGACAGATCGTGAGGAGCCATAGATTGGCTGGCGGTCTTCTGCTAGCCGGATTACTTGCGGGCTGCTGCAATCCTGCCAATATCGGATCGGTGCCGGTTGCCTTGAATGGGCAGCAGACCAACATGTGGTGCTGGGCAGCGAGCGGCCAGATGACGATGAATTACCTGCACCCGGCTTCGAACGTGCAGCAATGCGACGAGGCGAACAAGCGCTTCGGACACAGCGACTGCTGCAATTCCCCGGCGCCGACGGCGTGTGTGAATGGCGGCTGGCCCGAGTACGAGAAATACAATTTCAAAGCCGATACGACGTCGGACGCGCCGTTGACCTGGGCGCAGATTCAAAGTCAGATTTATTGCGCGAAGAAGCCCTTAGCCTTTTCCTGGCACTGGAACAGCGGCGGAGGCCACATGATGGTCGCTACCGGATATGTATCGATCGACGGCACGAACTATGTGAGCGTGAACAACCCCTGGCCCCCTACGGGAGGAGTACAGGAAATCTATACCTATGACAAATACGTGGGCGGAGCGGGGTGAGATTCGCACTGGAACTACTATTACAACATCACTTACACAGGAGGACAGTAGCATGCGAGCCATTTTTCTGACATTCTGCGTCTTCCTGATGATGGGATGTTCACCACACAAGAGCGAGCCGAAGCCTCCGGCCCAACAACCTCAGGAGGCGGCAACAAACGCCATTGGCGTGTTGCAGAAGCTGGTTAACGCACAGAATTACAAAACCCTTGGTTTTCAAACCCTGGACGAAGTGAAGCAGGCTCAGCTTGGACAACCGATGGAAGTCTTTAACCTTGGCCTCGAAAAGTTGAAGAGCTTATCAGGCCGGTGAGGACCCGAACAGTCTGCTGACGCCCAGCGCGGAGACACTCTATCCGGTGACGGTGAGCGGCAGCGTCCGCACCGGGGTCACGATCGTTCACAAAGAACAGGGCTACGAGCCTTCGAGCTTCGGCAATGCCGATATTGTGAAGCGGCTGGCTACGTACAGGCAGAACCCGAAGATATTTCGCCGTGCGGATTCCGGCATTCAACATGTATTTTGTCGGACGGCATGTGGAGACGCGCATCGTGCTGATGCCGATCGTGAGCGATCCGCGGCTGAAGGTGCAGGCGGGGGAGGCAACACCGCTTGAGGTGGTTGTCGATCAACTGCGCCCGTATGTCGATTCGTATAACGGGCTGCCGATGTAAGGGTTGCTTATTGGTTTTCGGGCAGGCGATTTCCTTGGGGGAGGGGATTGCAGGCCTGAAAGATGGAGACGCCAGGGTTCGTGCCGCAACAGAGCACGTGCTCCTGGCGTTTGCCTTTTCCGGGCCCAATGCAGATTAATTTTTACGTATTCACAATGAATGCTTCTCAATCTGCGGCCTGCCAGGGTATTCTTCCGTCTACTCTTATTATCTTGAGCATTGCAGTTTTTGAATAAGACTGGCGCGGGCGATGAAAAAGACAGCGATTTTTCTTTTGTGCAGTATCGCTCTAACTCTGATCTTCTATGAGATGGCAGACTACCTGACTCCGGGGTCACCGTCGGATGGAATCACGCTGTTATTGGCCGGCATGGCGGTGGTGCTGGTGTGGGTGGTCCAGTGTTTCATTCGTGTCAGCCGACCGAAAAAGGACAGCGCGCATCCTGCAGCCATTAAGTGATGCGGCTACAGGATCATTCTTCGCGTTCTCCCAGTCCTTCTTACTGCGCTTTTTCTCGTTGTTGCTGCGGTCGTCGTCCGGTAATACGTGGTCTGGATCTACTACGACAGAGGCGATGGGGGTCTTGTTCTCAAGTGTCCAGACGTAAGTGCCCTTCGACATCCAGGTTTCGACGGGCAGCTTTGTGCGGATTTTGGTGCCGTCGGTGAAGGTGACTTCGACGGTGGTGGGCAATACGAGCTGGCCGCGATTGCTGAGAGTCACCGCACCGAACCTTCAATCTTGTCCACGGCTACGTCGTATTTCCAGTTGTTCATGTACCAGCCGCGCCAGAACCAGCCGAGGTCTTCGCCGCCTTCGCTCTCCATCTCGCGGAAGAAGTCGGACGGGCGAGGGATGCTTGTACGCCCAGTCGCGGATGTACTTGCGGAAAGCCCAGTCGAAGCGCTCGGGCCCGAGGATCTGCTCGCGCAGCAGCACCATGCCGTACGCGCCTTTGAAGTAGCTCACCGGATGGCCGAGTCTGCGAGCCGTAGCGCATCGGCCGGCATCAGCAGGATCGGGAGCGGCAGGGTCGTCGAGCACTTTCAGGATCGTGTCCGGCGGCTCGCCGCCTGGCGGAGTATTCGCGAATCGCGCTTGGGGCCATACTTGCCGTTCGCGTAAGTGCGTCGGACTCATCGATGTCGATGAAGGTATTGAAGCCTTCATCCATGAAGGCATTGCGACGCTCGTTCGATCCGACGATCATGGGAAACCAGTTGTGCCCGATCTCATGCGCCGTCACCCAGAACAGCTCTTGCCCTTGTCGGTAATGCCGTCGAAGACGATGCCGGGATATTCCATGCCGGTGGAGAAGCCGGCTACGTTGATGGCTGCGGGATAGGGATAGGGATACCACTGTTTCGAGAAGTGCTCGACGGTGTCCTTTACGTATTCGGTTGATCGGTCCCAGGCGTCGGGCCCGACGCTCTCCGGCGGATAGACGCTCATGGCCAGGGCTTTTTGCCGTCGGGAAGGTTGATCCGCGCGGCATCCCAGATGAAGACCGGCGATGGCGCTCCATGCGACATCGCGGGTGTTGTCCATGTGGAAGTGCCAGGTCAGCGTGCCGCTCTGTTTTGGGCGGCTGGCGGGATCGCTGACTTCGTCCGGCGTCCGGATCAGCACGGTCTTGTCGCTGTTGCGCGCCTGCTCCAGCCGGTCGATCTGGTTTTGGTGAGCACCTCTTTCGGATTTACCAGTTCGCCCGAGCCGGCGACGATCATGTCGGAGGGCACGGTGACGTAGTAGTCGAAGTTGCCATATTCGAGATAAAACTCGCTGCCGAGGTAGGGCAGCGTATCCCAGCCGCGGAGATCGTCATAGACGCACATGCGCGGATACCACTGCGCCATGTCATATATCTCGCCCTGTTTCGACATGCCCCACGAGGTGCGGCCGCCCCATACGCCGGGGATCTGGTAGTGGTACTGGATGTGAATTTTCAGCTGGCCGCCGTGGCCCTTCAGCGGCTGTTGCAATCGTATCTGCATGCGCGTGTCGCTGATAATGTAGTCGGCTTTGGTGGCCTGCTTGCCGGATTCGATCTCGATGGAGTCGAAGATATAGCCCTCGGTCGAGGTGTCTGCCGGAGTGGCGTCGGGGTTGTTTCTGCGCCTGCGGGCCATTCCGCCCGAGACGATGCGTGCCCGGGAATCTTTGCGATAAATGTTTTGCTCGAGTTGCAGCCACAAGCTGGGCAGCGTGTCCGGACTGTTGTTGGTGTAAGTGATGGTCTCCGTAGTGCGAAGCTGCTTCGCCGCCGTGTCGAGGTCGGCGTGCAATTCGTAACTCGCCTCGTTTTGCCAGTAGTTAGGGCCGGGCGCCCCGTTGCTGGAACGGTAGGTGTTGATCGGATCGGGCAAGGTCAGCGGTGCGAAGGTGAGGCGCGGGTCGTACGTGGACGGAGTGGTCTGCGCCGGAGCCGACGCGCAGAAAAAGAGGCATATCGCCGGGAGCAGCAGCCGAAGGCTGAGACCGCGGAGCGAGAGAGGAAAGGAGGGCACGGGAAAACCTTTCTTCCATTCGGGAATGATGCAAGCTGGGTAGATTGTTTCGTTCATCACAGATTACATGCGAGTTGGGCGATACTGCGCGCATCGACACCTAACGACGATGAGGCCATGCAACAGGTTTTCAGATTTGCATAGACGACGTTTGCTCGGAGCCCAGGGACGCATACCTTTGCACGCCGGATATATTTCCTCACGATAGAACTTTGCCCAGAAATGCGAGGATGGCGGCGTTAAATTGTTCGGGTCGCTGCAGGGGTGCGAAATGGCTCACGCCGTTCAGGACAACCAATTCCGCGTTCGGAATGCTTCGGGCGAGATGTTCGGCGTGTTCGGGCCGGATGAATTCATCGTGCTCGCTTTGTACGATCAAGACGGGCACGCTGATCTTCGCGAGATCGTGCGCGGAGTAGTTGGGCTGCGTCTGCTGCATCAAGGTAACGGCCGCGACGAAGTCCTTGAAGTCGTCCGGTGTCGCTGACAGCTCTGTATAGTCCCTGGTGTGCCGGGCGAAGCACCGGTCCAAAGCTGGCGTGGCTTCAAACGGCTTAACGCCGCTGGGGTCCATATTGCAGGCAAAGAAGAACACGCCCGCAACGCGCGCGGTAGCTTTCGCGGCGAGTATTAAGGCGGTGCATGCTCCGTCGCTCCAGCCCACCAGAGCCGCCCTTTCGAGATGCAACGTATCCATGACCGCGAGGACATCGGAGGCCATCAGTTCATATGTATAGGGTCGAGAGTCGCGCGTGCTGTGGCCATGCCCACGGCTATCGATCGAAACTGCACGGTAGCCGTTCCTGACCAGTGCCGGAACCTGATAGCCCCAATTGCCACTATGGCCCAGGCCGCCATGCAGCAGAATCACAGGCGCGCCGGAGCCGAAGGTGGCGTACCAGATCCGGGCCCCCTCGTGCTCTATGCAGCCCTGATCCTCTGCGGCGGGCAGCGGCGCAGCACCCTCGGCTTCGAACTTCTCGAGCTCGTCATCGTAAATTTCCATCCCTATCTCCATCGATCAACAGCGAATGCGAGACGTCTGTCTCCTCGTAGCGGCTCAGTTCGAGTGCCCTGGCGGGCCCTAAAACTCTTCCATGATTACGAGCTGGCTCGAAAGTTGTTTCCTGCTGCCGTCAAGCTCTCTCCTTGACATAAACCATTCCATGCTGAAAAGCTATCAGCCAGGACCCTTCCGGCATTTTTGGCCTGTATTTATGCGCCTGAAACATTGGCTGCAGCGTCACAGGCGGGCGGATCCGGGCCTGTGTTCCTGAAGGAAACTGCAGCCGTCTTCATGCAATGGAGACGTTGGCGCTGTCCAAATCCCTTCCGCGGATACAAACTATTTGCTCCACGCGCGGCACGCAAACCCGCGCAACGAAAAGGATTGCACGTTGAACTCAATATTGCTGGCGGCCGCCGCACTTCCTCCGGGGTTGGTCTCATTTCTGCCCTTCGTGGTCATCATTGCGGTTTTTTACCTGCTGCTCATCCGCCCCAATCAAAATAAGCAGAAGAAGTGGCAGCAGATGCTCAACGATCTGAAGCCGGGCGACAAGGTCACGACGACGGGCGGCTTCCGCGGGACGATTATGTCGATCAAGGAGGACGCGATTCAATTGCGCGTGCCGCCGGATAATATCAAGCTGGAAGTGGTAAAGAGCTCCATCGCTTCCGTAACCACGGACGAGGCCCCAAAGTAGCCCCTGCTCTCGATTTGAATACTCATGCGTAAGAATCTCACTCAAAAAACTATTCTGATTTTCGCGGTGCTGGCTGTCTGTGTCCTTGGCATCATTGGCATTCCCAAAGGCTTCAGCGGAACGGCGCTGAAGCAGGCGTTGCTCAGCCGCATTAACCTGGGCCTCGACCTGAAGGGCGGCACACACCTGATACTGCAGGTGATGACGGACGAAGCGGTGAATGCCGCGACGACGAATGACGCCGCGCATATTCAGACGGATATGCAGCAGAACGGCATCACGGTTGGCTCGGTGATACCGGACAGCGCGCACCCGGATACGATTCTGATTGCGGGCGCTCCGCCGGACCGCACCAGCGACATTCGCACAGTGCTGAACCAGCGCTACAGCAACCAGTATGACGTTGCATCGGGCGCAAATAATACTTTCACGCTGACGATGAAGCCAAGCGCTGTGGCTGATTTCAAAAAGCGCACGCTGGAGCAGGCGATCGAAGTTATCCGCACGCGCGTGGATTCACTTGGCGTGAACGAGCCGATCATTGCGCCCTATAACCTGGGTACCGACCAGATTCTGGTGGAGTTACCGGGCGTGGACGATCCTGCGCGCGTGAAGGACGTGATCCAGTCGACGGCGCGGCTCGAACTGCACCTGGTGCAGGGCGGACCATGGTCGGATGAGCAGGCAGCTTTGCAGGCGCTGGGGGGCACGGTTCCCTACGACTCGCTGCTGCTGCATACCGCTCCGGGGGTATCTCCCGCTGGCGATCAGGTGTATCAGATCAAGCGCGCTCCGGAAGTGGCCGGAACGGACATTCGCGACGCGCAGCCATCGCGGAACCAGAATACAAATGAGCCGGAAGTAGTTTTTTATCTGACAGCGGCGGCGGGTAATCACTTCGCAGATTTCACGACTGCGAACAAGGGCAAGCCGCTCTGCGTGGTTCTGGATAACAAGATTCATGAAGTAGCAAACATCCACGACACCATCCGCGACCAGGGAACGATCTCCGGCGGCGGCATCACCGAGCAGCAGGCGAAGGACCTGTCGATGCTGCTGCGGACAGGCGCCCTGCCTGCGTCGATTCATTATCTGCAGGAGAGCACAGTCGGGCCATCGCTGGGCGCGGACTCGATCCGCCACGGCGTGCTGGCTTCCGTTGTGGGCATGATGGCGGTGATGATCTTCATGCTCGTTTATTATCGCGGCGCGGGCATCAACGCCGACCTGGCACTCTTTCTGAACCTGGTGATCCTGCTTGGGTTCATGGGCTATACCGGATCAGTCCTGACTCTGCCGGGAATTGCCGGCGTGATCCTGACGATCGGCATGGGCGTCGACTCAAACGTGCTGATCTTTGAGCGCATCCGCGAAGAACTGCGTGCCGGCAAGTCGCCGGCAGCGGCGGTCGATCAGGGATTTGCGCATGCATGGACGACGATCGTCGACACGCACGTGACGACCATCGTTTCGGCGGCGATTTTGTTTATCTTCGGAACCGGGCCGGTGCGCGGTTTTGCCGTGACTCTGACATTTGGTTTGCTGGCCAACCTGTTTACAGCGGTGTTTGTATCGCGTGTGATTTTTGACTCGCATTTGAACAAGAAGCTGCGGGGCGAGCCGATTTCGATTTAACCGGCACACATCTTGTGATGTGCCGGGTATGGAAAAGCTGATCCTTCGTTCCGCTCAGGATGACAATTCTGAATTGCGGGTGTGGGGAATGAAAGAAATTTAGGAGCAGGCGGAAATCCGTGGAACTGTTTCATGACGTAAAAATCGATTGGCTGGGAAAGAAGTGGTATTTCCTCGCCTTTTCGCTGATCTTCAGCGTGGCGGGCGTGCTCTCGCTACTTTTCTGGCATGGTTTGCCGCAGGATGTCGACTTCCGTGGCGGCACGGTCGTCCGGGTGAAGTTCGATCAGCAGCCGAATGTCGATCACATCCGCGCTGCGGCGGACAAGGCCGGGTTAAAAGATGTACGCATCCAGAGCATCACCGAGGGCCAGTCGGGAGGCAACGAGGTCATCATCTCGCTGGCGCAGAAAGCGAATGAGGCATCTCTGGACGAAGGCCGCGCAACCATCCTGCAAACGCTTGAGGCCAACTACACGGCCAACAGTGGGGCAGGACCGGGCAAGATAGATCTGGACAACGTGGGGCAGGACACGCTGGCGCAATGGCTGGCGCAGAAAGATCCGGAGCACCAGGGCGTGAGCGACATTGCCCAGCAGCACTATGCGCAACAGGCCGCGGCCATTTTCAACTACCGCAATACGCGCGGTGGACTGATCGATTCGATCGATCATCTGGCGAGTGTGACGACTCCCGCGGTTCTGACGGAGTTGAAGCAGGATGCGTATCTCTCTGGCTTTACGATTCGCAATGTTGAGATCGTGGGCCCGCAGGTGGGCGCGCAGTTGAAGAAGCACGCACTGCTGGCGACGCTGTATTCGCTGGCGGGGATGCTGGTGTATCTCTGGTTCCGTTTCGAGTTGATTTATGGCGTGGCGGCAGTCGTTGCGGTTTTCCATGACACGCTGATCACGGTCGGAGCCTTCAGCCTCGCCGATAAAGAAATTTCGCTGACGGTCATCGCAGCCATCCTGACGCTGGTTGGTTATTCGATGAACGATACGATCGTGGTCTTCGATCGTATCCGCGAAAACCTGCGGATGACGCGGCGAGAGCCTCTTGCCGATGTCGTCAATCGAAGCATCAATCAGACGCTGAGCCGGACGGTGCTGACCTCGGGATTGACCTTTCTGACGGTGCTCTCGCTCTATCTGTTCGGCGGCGAAGTGCTTCATGGCTTCTCATTTGCGCTGGTGGTGGGCATATTGATCGGCACCTATTCATCGATTGCGGTGGCGGCGCCGATGCTGGTTGCCTATCAGGAATGGCGTCAGGGGCGTGGCAAGGCAGCCGTTTTGCCTGCAGCGAAAAAAGCGCGGGTGTAACGTTTCCAGATATGGGCCGGGTGTGATATAGCTTCTTCACTCGGCTTTTTTCAATATTTCTGACCCGCTCTAAAAAAGTCCGGGCAACCGGGAACAAACGAACACCCTTCTGGTGTCAATAGGTGGTAACAAGTTCTTTCTTGGAAGAGGTAAGGCCATGTTTGAAGATGCCTTGATGGAATCAGGCGGCAGGATCAAGACCAAGAGCAAGTACTTCACGATTGTCGGTTTTGTTCTGAATGGATCGATTCTCGCTGCGATGATCCTGGTACCGCTCATTTATCCGGAGGCACTGCCGAAAGCGGCGATGGCCACCCTGCTGGTTGCGCCACCCCCACCGCCACCTCCACCGCCCCCCCCGCCTCCACAGGCGCCTGTTCACGTAAAGGTTGTCTCGGAAATGCTGAACAACCAGCTGACTGCGCCGACGAAGATTCCTAAAGAAATCAAGATGGTGAAGGAAGAGGCAGCTCCGAGCGCAGCTGGCGTCGCTGGAATGGAAGGCATGGGCGGCGGTTCAGCAGGCGGCGTACTCGGCGGCGTGCTCGGTGGTATCGGTAATGGACCTGCGCCGGTGGTGAAAGCGGCCCCGCCGAAGAAGATTGCTGTATCGTCGGGCGTGATGCAGGGCAACCTTCTGGTAAAAACAATGCCGCAATACCCGGCCATTGCCAAGGCAGCTCGCATCCAAGGAACTGTCGTATTGCAGGCGACGATTTCCAAATCCGGCTCAATTACAAATCTTCACGTCGTCAGTGGTCCGCCTATGTTGCAACAGTCGGCCATGGACGCAGTGAGGTCCTGGCGGTATAAACCTTATCTGCTCAATGGTGAGCCGGTAGAGGTGGAAACGCAGGTCAACGTGGTCTTCAACCTCGGCGGTTGATGCCCGTCATTCATCATCCGGCCTCTCTGGCAGAAGACCGTTGGAGAGGTAAACCGCAGGCAGCCACGCAGGTTTTTCGCGCAGGTTTTTTCCTAAAGAAGAAAACTCCTCAGGAGGAAAGATTCAAGTGATTCTCGCTCATCTAACACAAGGAATTATTCACCCAACTTCGCTGGCCTTTTTCCAGGATCAAACGGTCGGCTTCAGTCCACTCGACCTCTGGAACAATATGGGCTGGCTCGCCCGGTCTGTTGTTCTCATCCTGTTCATCATGTCGATCTGGTCGCTGGCCGTGATCATCGATCGCTGGCTCTATTTCAGCGCAGCCCGTAAGCAGTCGCGTGAATTCGCTCCCCGCGTTGCCGGTGCGTTGAAGGAAGGCAAGCTGGACGAGGCTGTGAAGGTCGCGGATCGCAACAAGAAGTCGCACCTGGCCGAAGTGGTTACAGCCGGACTGCAGGAGTTTCGCAACTACGGCAGCGGCGGCTCTGTGACCGAGGACCAGATTGAGTCTTCCAAGCGCGCACTGGAGCGGGCCGAAGCAATCGTCCACGCAAAGCTGAAGAGGGGTCTTGGCGGTCTGGCCACCATCGGTTCCACAGCGCCGTTTATCGGACTGTTCGGAACAGTCGTTGGTATCTTGAACGCGTTCCGTCAGATCGCGACACAGAAAACTTCGGGCATCGGCGCAGTTGCCGGCGGTATCTCAGAGGCGCTGGTGACAACCGCCATGGGCCTGCTGGTCGCCATCCCGGCCGTTATGACGTTCAACTATTTCACCAACAAGGTGGAAGCGTTTGACGTTGAAATGGACAACTCTTCGAGCGAGCTGATCGATTACTTTCTCAAGCAGGGCAATCGCCGCTAAGCGGCAATTGCGCACTCGGCAGCGGGAATCCTTGCGCTTCGGAGTGGGGCGAATATAAAACGCCTCACTCCAGCGGTTTCAGGAAACCGGGGCCGCAACATTTGAGGAAACCCGATCTGAAAGCCCAATTCAGGGGAGTACAGGAATGGCATTAGTAAAAAGAGACGAAGGCAAAAAGGTCAACTCGAACATCAACGTCACGCCGATGGTGGACGTCATGCTGGTGCTGCTGATCATCTTCATGGTCATCACACCCATGCTCCAGAATAAGGTGAACGTGGAGTTGGCGCAGACGGATAACCCGACGGCGATGCCGGATGCCGACCACGAAGACGCCGTCGTCGTAGCCGTGACCCGCGACAGCCAGATTTTTCTGGGACAGGATCGGGTTACCATGGACGATCTCGGTTCTAAAGTCAGCGACATGCTGCAGAACAAGACGAACAAAATGGTTTATTTCCGTGCTGATGCGCGCGCGCATTATGGCACGGTCATGGATGCAATCGATGCCGTGCGTACGACTGGTGTAGAGGAAGTCGGCTTGCTGACAGAGCAGCGTCAGGGCACAGAAAACCGTCAGCCTGCTGCCGGTGGAGAATAGCAAGCAAGGGCGGAATCGCAACGCATCGGAGAAATGAGGAACTGACTTATGGCTATGTCAAGCGGCACTGGGACAAACGGACTCAATGCCGATATCAACGTTACCCCTTTGATCGACGTGCTGCTGGTGCTGTTGATCATCTTCATGGTCATTGTGCCAGTTACGCCAAAGGGCCTGGATGCGCTGGTTCCACAGCCGCCCAAGAACCCGAATCAGCAACAGCCGAACGATCGCACCATTGTCGTGTCGATTCTGTCGAGCCATGGCGGTACTCCGTCGTACATGATTAACCAGGATAATGTGGCGAAGAACGACCTTCGCACCCGTCTCGACGGAATCTATGCAGCACGCGCCGAGAAGGTAATGTTCATTAAGGGTGATCCAGATCTGAACTTTACGACCGTGGCCGAGGTGGTTGACATGGCACACGGTGTGGGCGTCGACCACATCGGATTGATTACTCCTGAAGATTGCAGCGGGCCAATAGGCCCGCTTTTCCCGCTGTCTGCGGTCCCTCTCGTCCATATCCGGCTAATGGGCTCGCCAAACATAGATTTGCCATACGGCAGAAACCAATTACAATCACTGCGCAGAGACTTTACTGATGCATCCCAATGCTATACGCGGTTTGGAGCAAGAGCAGAATTCATGTGCCTGTCGAGGGCCCATGCGGAATCATGACTTCTCAGGAAGCCTTTTCTGAAGAAGTGGATTCTTAAGAATGGCAATTCTGTTTTCGCTGTATCGGGCGTAAGCTGGCGATCAGAGGAGATGAGAGACAGAATGAATCGAATCGCACGTATTCCGGTAGTGGCAGCCGCGTTCCTGGCGATGCTGACCATGGTGACCGGGTGCAACCGCCTCAAGGCCCGCGACCAATTGAACAAGGGAGTAGCGGCCTATAAAAATGCCAGGTACGAAGAGGCAATCAACCATTTCCAGAGTGCGGTGAATCTCGATCCCAGCCTGCCCATGGCGCGCCTCTATCTAGCGACCGCGTACGCGCAGCAGGTTGTTCCCGACCTGACTACTCCTGAAAACCTGAAGAACGCGAATCTGGCGATTCAGCAATTCCAGCAGGTTTTGGATAAAGACCCCAAGGATATCAGCAGCCTCAAAGGCATCGCCGGACTGTACTTCCAGACGGACAAGTTCGATGACGCCAAGCAATGGCAGCAGAAGGTGCTTGCAGTGGATCCGCAGGATGCGGAAGCTGCCTACACCATCGGCGTTATCGACTGGGGTGTTGCTCATAAGAACGCTGTTCAGGCGCTCTCCGGTGTCGGTATGCAGGATGCCGGTGACGGCAACCCGAAAATGCCGAAGCCTGTGTGCCAGAAGCTGCTGGAGCAAAACACTCCGATCGTAAACGAAGGCCTGCAATATTTGCAGAAGGCGCTGGACATCCGTCCGAACTATGACGACGCCATGGCCTATATGAACCTGATGTACCGCCGTAAGGCCGATCTGGAATGCGGCAACGACCAGGCCCGCAAGGAAGATCTGGACCAGGCAGGTCAATGGCGCGACAAGGCCATGGGTACTCGCAAGGCCAACGAAGAGAAGAAGAACAAGGGGCCGGGCGGTATCGTTCTGGACAATAACGGCACCATGAAGTAAAGCGTTGCCATCCTAGTGGAAAGCCCTCGGTCGATCGAGGGCTTTTCCATTTAGAATCCACTTTGCCGTGTTGAAGACTTGCATACCCATCCGTAAAGTTCTGATCGCTAACCGCGGCGAGATCGCGCTCCGCATTCTGCGCGCCTGCCGCGAACTCGGAATCGCCACCGTCGCCGTCTACTCCGACGCGGATCGTGCAGCTCCGCATGTGCTTGAAGCAGACGAGGCCTATCGTCTCGGGCCTGCACCGGCAACAGAGTCTTATCTGCGCGGTGATTTGATCCTCGATATTGCCCGCCGGACAGGCGCGCAGGCAATTCATCCCGGCTACGGGTTTCTCTCGGAAAATGCAGACTTCGCGCAAGCCTGCCAGGAAGCAGACATTAAATTTATCGGGCCGCCGGCAAACGCTATGCGCGCTCTCGGTTCCAAGACACGAGCACGACAGGCGGCCGATGCTGCCGGCATGCCGCGAACGCCGGGCTCGGTGAAGGGATTGGATTCGCTGGATGAGGCATACGCCGTTGCCGCTGAAATCGGCTATCCGGTGATGTTGAAGGCAGCAGCCGGAGGCGGCGGTAAAGGGATGCGCGCCATCTTCTCTAAAGACGACCTGAGCGTTGCATTCAGTGCCGCGTCCAGTGAGGCGGAGAGAGCCTTCGGATCAGGTGAGGTATACCTCGAAAAGCTGATCGAGCGTCCCCGGCATATCGAAATTCAAATCCTGGCAGACGAGCACGGCAATTGCGTCTCGCTGGGCGAGCGCGAGTGTTCAGTACAGCGGCGTCATCAGAAGGTCATCGAAGAAGCTCCTTCCGCGGTGGTGGACGAAGACCTGCGCAAGCGGATGGGAGAAGCTGCCGTGCGTCTCGCGAAATCCGCCGGGTATACGAACGCGGGCACGATTGAATTCCTCGTAGATGAAAGCCGGAATTTTTATTTCCTTGAAATGAACACGCGCCTGCAGGTCGAGCATCCGGTCACGGAGCTGGTCACGGGGCTCGATCTAGTTCATTTGCAAATTCATATTGCGCAGGGCGAGCCGCTGCCCTTCAGGCAAGAAGATATTCGACTACGAGGCCATGCAATGGAGTGCCGCATTTACGCTGAGGATCCGGAGAATGGATTCTTCCCGTCGCCGGGAAAGATCACGCGTCTGCTGCAGCCGGGCGGGCCAGGCATTCGCGAGGACTCGGGCATCTACGAAGGCTGGACTGTGCCATTGGATTATGATCCGATGCTTTCAAAACTGATTGCGCATGCGCCGACGCGCGACGCAGCTATTGCGCGTCTGCTGCGCGCGCTGGACGAGTATGTGATTGGCGGCATCCGGTCAAACCTTGGACTCTTTCGCCGCATTCTGAGCGATGCCGATTTCAAGGCAGCGCGCATCGACACAGGTTATCTTGACCGGCTGCTTGCAATGAAACGCGAAGCAGATGAAGTTGCGAGCGGCGCGGACGCCGCTGCGTTCATTGCCGCTGCGCTCTTTGAGAGTATGCGGCCGGCAAATGGCAATGGACGCGATGGCGCCAATCAGAGCGGGGCTAAGGCCGATGGCGACGGTTGGAAACAGACAGCACGGCGCGAGGGTCTGGGCGCATGAAGTTCCAGATCGAGATGAATGGCGAATTGCGAGAGATTGAGCTGACGCAGGGTCAGGATGATGGGCAATATCGCGCAATCATCGATGGCGAACCAGCGGTCGATATCACGGCACAGATCCTTCGGCCCGGAGTACTTTCACTGCACATCGGCGGGGAGGCGTATCGCTGCGTACTCGAAGAGAGCGCGGAAGGGTCGGCGATTTATCTTGGAGGCAAGCGGCTGCTCTATCGCGTCGACGATCCGCGCTCACTCAAGTCGCGCCGCAGCCGGCATGGCGGAGCAGAGGGGCCGAAATCCGTAACTGCACCCATGCCGGGACGGGTGGTGCGCGTGCTGGCCGGCATCGGGGACGCAGTTGAAGCGCATCAGGGCGTTGTGGTGATCGAGGCAATGAAAATGCAGAACGAATTGAAATCGCCCAAGGCCGGCAAGGTGGTTCAGGTCCGTGTCAAGCCGGGTGACACAGTGGGTGCCGGCGATGTGCTGGCAGTGATTGAATAGCTATTTCAATTCTTCCGGCGAAGTGATTTCAGGGCAATCAAAAAAATGTGGCACTGAAGCGGTACGTGATTACTTGAACATCTGTGTTTTGTGACGATTAGTGCGCTTCTGCGCGGCTTCCGATACGTTCTTTCAGCTGCGGTTGTTTTGCGTACCGGATGGTTCTGCTTTATAGTCAACCCAACATGCGTGTCTTCAGCGGCAAAAAGTCTCTGCAGTTATCCCTGGCCGGTTGGCTTGGAATATTCTGCATTGCGCTTGTCCTGCTGACCGGCTTCATTCAGGTTGCGCACACGCATGCCGGGCTGGTAGATCACGAAGGCTGTTCGCTTTGCAACACGGCGCACCATGTGGTGCAAACCGTTGCGCTGGTAACAGCCGCGGTTTCTATTCAGCCGGTACAACGCGTCGCTCCGCAAAAGACTCTGGAGCGGCCCCGCCAGAAATTCCTCCACAAGCTCGCCAACCGGCCTCCGCCTGTATCCCTGACTTTCGCTTAATCAGCTTCTCGTCAGGTACAGCAACAGGTTTTTTGGAGGTTGCGTATGCGCACGTTCTCGCGTGGCGTTGCATTGATTTTTCTTTTCGCGCTGGTTTTCTTTTCCAGCATACTTCTTGCCCAGTCTTCCGGCAATTCCGGCACAGTCAGCGGCACAGTGACTGACCCGACAGGTGCCGTGGTGCCCGGAGCTACAGTCTCCATTCACAATCCGGTCAGCGAGTACGAGCGGACTGTAATGACGGATAAAACCGGTCATTTTCAATTCCCCAACGTTCCTCTCAATCCGTATCACCTCACCGTTTCGATCTCCGGCTTCAACGGCGCTTCCCAGGATGTGGATGTAGTATCCGTTGTGCCGATCACTGCGAACATCACGCTGCAGGTAGGCCAGGCAAGCAACACCGTCGTCGTTACAGGCGAAGATCTGGTCGAGAACGATTCGACGATGCATACGGATATCGATCGGGGCTTATTTCAGAAATTGCCACTGGAGAGCCAGTCTTCGTCAGTCAGTTCGCTCGTGACGCTGGCCTCTCCCGGAGTGGCGGCGGATTCGAACGGACTCTTTCATGGATTGGGAGATCACGCATCGAATTCATTTTCTGTCGACGGTCAACCCATTACCGACCAGCAGAGCAAAGTCTTCTCCAACCAGATTCCCGTCCAATTCCATTCAGTCTCTCGAGGTGATCTCTGGCGCGCCGCCAGCAGAGTATGGCGGCAAGACCAGCCTGATGATCAACGTGACGACGCGTTCCGGCCAGGGACGTACAAGCCTACCGGCAGCATTTCGAGTTCATACGGGTCCTTTGGATCGGCTACCGGGTCCATCGACCTCGGTTACGGCGGTGATAACTGGGGAAACTTTTTCGAGATGGATGGACTGAATACGGGACGCTTTCTCGATCCGCCGGAGTTTGTAGTGTTCCACGACAAGGGCAACGAGCAGAACATTTTCGACCGCGTGGATTATCAATTCACGCCTGCAGATTCGATTCATCTGAATCTGAACTACAGCCGTTCCTGGTTTCAAACGCCGAATGCCTATGACAACCTGAATGTGCTCGATCAGTTCGGCAGCAACCTGGGCAATACGGATCAACGCTCCAAGATTGAGACATTCGACATCGCGCCAACGTACACGCGCGTGATCGGCTCGAATGCGGTTTTCAATTTTGGCGCCATATGTCCGCGAGAGACGCTTACAACTACTATCCGAGCGGCAATCCACTCGCGGACCTTGGGCCGCCGAATCTGCAGAACCAGACCATCGGCCAATATCGCACGCTGACCAATGCCGGCGTTCATTCGGATTATTCGTATGTAAAAGGGATCAACAACATCAAGGTGGGAGCTGTGTATGAGCATACCTTCCTGAGAGAGAACGACTCGCTTGGCATCGTCGCGCCTACCTTCAATTCGCCTTGCCTCGATGCCATCGGAAACCCTGTCAAGGGATTCAGCGATCCGTCACAATGCGCAGCGGCTGGATTGCAACCGAACGACGGCTCCAATCCAAATTTGACATTGACGCCGTTCAATCCTGTTCTGTTGCCGTTCGATCTCACTCGTGGCGGCGGACTCTATAGCTATTTTGGCCACACCGATGTGAAAGAGCTGGCTCTGTATGCGGAAGACCAGATCAAGGCTGGGAACTGGCTTTTCAATCTGGGCATACGCGGCGATTTGTATAACGGCCTGACCATCGGCTCGCCAGGCAGAACCACGCGCTGGGCATCGCTTACAGCATCAAGCCAACCAACACTGTGCTGCGTGTCTCGTATGCGCGCACGCTGGAAACGCCATTCAATGAGAATCTGGTGCTCTCCAGCGAAGGATGCGGAAATGTCGTGCTGTCGCCGCTTCTTCTCTGCTCGCCGGGCGTTTCGGGCAACCTGCAACCGGGATATCGCAATGAGTTCCACGCAGGCTTCCAGCAGGCTTTTGGAAAGTTATGTGGTCGTCAGCGGAGACTACATCTGGAAGTACACGCACAATGCTTTCGACTTCAGCGTGCTGGGGAACACTCCTATTACTTTCCCATCGATTGGCATAACTCCAAGATTCCGGGTTTTGTGCTGCGCGCCGATGTTCCTAACTATCACAACTTCTCAGCGTTCGTTGTGATGTCTTCAGTAGCTGCGCGGTTCTTTCCGCCGCAGACTGCCGGAGCGGGCGCTACGGCCGGTGCAGGGTGGTTATCCCTTCCGCATCGATCATGACGAGCGATACAACGAGACAACGCATTTGCAGTATCAAGCCTGCCGATTCATCGGGGCCCATGGCTGGGCTTTAACTGGCGCTACGACAGCGGTCTGGTTGCCGGGTCAGTTCCCTGCTACAACGTGACCGATCCCAACAGCCCGTCGGCGGCATCACATTGCCAAACGGACAGCCGGGAATCGACTTGAGCAGTCTGACAGCGGATCAGCAGGTTCAGGCCGGTCTCGCCTGCGATGGCGTGCGCGCCACGCCATCAGCGGGATTCTCCACCTGCGATGCGAACGGGCTGACTTCCAACCTGGTGAGCGTTCCGGCTCCAGGCACAGAAAACGATGACAATAATCCGCCGCGCATTCAGCCCCGGAATCTCTTCGATGCTTCGCTCGGGGAAGATAACATCTTCAGCGGCGACAGGTATAAATGGGCGGCTCCGTTACGGCTGTGAACGTCACGAATAAGTATGCACTGTATAACTTTCTCTCAACCTTCAGTGGCACGCACTATGTAACACCGCGCGCGATAACGGGAGAGATCACCTTCTCGTTTTAAGCAGGAATCAGGCCGTCATTTTGACCCCAGCCGGTTGGTCGTCCGAATGGCGGTCTATCTCTGAAATTGAAATCGATCTGAGCTAATCAATTTTCTGGCGATTCCCGGTGTGCCAGCTTTTGTAAGCTGCGTCGAGCACGCGTTGGTTATGCAAGCCGTCTTCACCGGGGGCAAGATATGTTCCGCGCCCTTCGACAGCGGCGGAGAAGCCGTCGAGCATGCGGCTGTAGGCGTCATCATTGGAGACGCGCTGGTGCGCTGCAACTTTGTCCTGCCTGTACAAGACGACATCGACGGGGTGTTCGACAGTCATTCCGTTTTCGCAGAGGATGACGCCGCTCTCGCCTGTCACCTCGATGAGCGAACGGTAGGAACCACGCGTAGTCACCGAGACGGCGCCCATCGCGCCGTTGCCGAATGCCATATTGATGACGGCATGGGATTCAACAGCGCCTGATTGCGCATCCTTATGCGCAAGGGTGCTGACCTCGGTAATGTCGGTTGCGAGGAGATAGCGTAAGGCATCGAGGCAATGAATCGCGACGTCGCCAATGGGACCGCCCATCGCGAGCGATGGGTCATAGATCCATGTGCGTGGGCTGCGGTCGGCGTCGTAGCAGAATTGCGAGTGCGCGAGCAGGGGCTGACCGATGCGGCCTTCTGCGATCCACTCACGCATGAGCTGCGCGCTGGCGTTGTAGCGCATGTTCTGCGCCACGCCGAAGACGACGCCTGCGGCTCGCGTCGCGAACAACATCTTTTCGGTTTCGCCGGCATTCATCGCCAGAGGCTTTTCGCACAGGACTGACTTACCGTGCTGCGCCGCGAGCAAAACGTGCGGCAGATGCAGCGAGTCGGGTGAGACGATGAAGACCGCGTCGACTTCCGGAGAGGCGCAAAGTTCTTCCGCCGAAGAGAAGACGCGAGGGATGTTGTACTCGCTCGCGTTCGCCTGAGCCTTTGCCGGATCGCGCCGCCACATACCAGTCAGGGTAGAAGCATGTGCGCCGGCAAATGCAGGCAGCAACCGTTTGATGGCGTGATGGCCGAAGCCCAGGATGCCGTAGCGGGTCATATGCGATCTCGCTTTCTTGATTTACAAACAAATAAAAACCCCATCCTTCGCTCGGCTCAGGATGGGGCATCCGATTTTTTACCAGCTTGTCATTGCGCGCCATTTTTGAAGATGTCTTCAGCGAAGAAGTTCTCTACACGGGCTTCGTCGCGCAACATTTCCAGATAGGCATTCCGGAGCAACTGCGAGCGGGCGTCGCGCAACTGGCCGCGAATGGTCTGCTGCACACGCGGGTCGTTCAACTCGCGCTGACCGGCAGCCTGCATGTCGATCAGCTTGTAGATCGCATAGCCGACTGTCTTATGCTGGTTGTCGTAAACGGGCATGATGCCGGTGATCTGGCCCGGCCTGAGTTTTGCGATCTCGTTGTAGACGTCGATGCTGGCATGCAGGTTCGACTCGGAGACAAAGCCCATATCGCCGCCATTTGAGGCCGTGTCCGGACGTTCAGAGAAGTTCTGCGCGAGCAGGCCGAAGTCTTCGCCGCTCTCCAGGCGATTGTGCAGCGTTTCGATTTTTTTCTTTGCCTCAGCATCGTTGGCTGCCTTGCTGTTCTGCAGATTGATGCTCTGCTGCTGAGGCGGCAGGGGGATCGAGGTCACCATGATCTGGGCCAGGTGATACATCGGTTCGATCAGGTTGAATTCGGCCTTGTGCGCGTTGTAATACGCAGTGATGTCTGAGTCCGAAATATTAATCTTCGAGTTGATCTCTTTGTTGAGAAGCTTGTCCTCGGTCTTCGAGCGGCGAATCTGGCGCTTCAGGTCGTCGAGCGTGCGATGGCTGTCCGCCAGTTTCTTGTTGAACTCTTCCTGGGTGAAAGGCGCTTTCAATTCGTTGATCTGATTGTCGACTTCTTCGTCGGTCGCAGTCAGGTTCAGCTTTGCAGCACGCTCCATGAGGATTTCTTCGTCGATGAGATTGCGAAGAACGTTCAGGCGAACGATGTCCGCCTGTTCCTTCGAAGGGTGCTGCTGCGACTCGCCGAGATTGCTCTGGTAAAGCTGCTCCACTTCCGCACGCATGATGGGCTTGCCATTGACTGTGGCTACGACATCCGGCCCATGGGAGCGGCGGCAGCCGGCGACGCCGACAAAGCAAAGGGCAGCCACTCCTATGAAAGCTATCTTCCGGGGAAACTTCAACGCCTGGTAAAGGGAGTTGCCGTTCAATAAAGGTTGCAACACGTATCTCCTTGGGAGCGCGGCGATCGCACTCGCCAGTCTATTCAGAATAATCTCCGCGTTCATTGCTGAAAAGTCGCCACTCACCGACCGCCCGGACTCTTTACATCGCTGGCCGGTGATGATGGATTCGGTTCCGGCGGCGGCGTTACGCCTTCGGCTTTCAATGCGCGATCAATTGCCAGCCAGACCTGCGATTCCGGAACAGCTCCGGAAAGTCGCTCGCCATTGATGAAGAGTGTCGGCGTACCATCGACGCCGAGCGCATCGCCTTCCTTCAGGGAAGCACGTACGACAGAATCGTCCTGCTTAGCGAGGCAGGCGTCGAGCTTCCCGGTGTCGAGCTTGCTGTGCTGGCCTTCGTCGCGCGCGAGCTTGTCGAGTGTCGCCGCCGATTTCACCGGATCGCGCTGGGGGCCAGTCACATCGTCGCCATGCGTGTGCAGATAGTCGACGTAGTTCCAGTAAGCAGCCGGGTTCTGTGCAGCGAGGCAGTTAGCGTCAATCGAAGCCCGGAGAGCCCAGGGATGAATCTCGATGAGCGGGTAATCCTTGTAGACGATCTTGATCTGGTTTTTGTATCGATCCAGCGTGTCGGGAAAAAGCTGCGCATGCATGCGCGCACAATACGGGCACTCGAGGTCGTCAAAATTGATAATCGTAACCTTTGCCTGCGGATTGCCGCGCACCGGCCGGTTGTCGGTCGAGATCAGCTCAGAAGGATCTTTGCTGATATCCCACCTGGAGAGCCTCGCGAGCGTGTTGCCATCCCTGGAGAGGAGGAAACTCAGCGTTTGCTTTTTCGTTGGATCGGTTGACGATGTAAAAGTGATTGGTAGGGTATCAAACCCCGCGATGTCGCTCTTGGTGCGCGCGCCTACGTTGACATGCCAGTCCTGAGGGACATTGAGCTGCGAGCGCACGAGAATCTCGATGCGGCGATCGACTTTTGGGCTGATAGGAGAGTCCTGCGCCTTGCAGCCGGCTGCTAAAAGCACAAACAGGCAGCCAAAGAAAAACCGGGTTCGAACCAAGAAAACCACCTTTCTCCGGTGGGAGAAGTCTGTCTCCTGATTATCTCATCCATGCGCTCTTCCGGAAGACGAGGGCACAGCTTAGAAGATGCGCGCAGCGCGGCGCAGGCTACCGGCGGAGCCCACTCCAGCCAGAGTAAAGCTGTAGAGGTATTGGGTATCGTCGCGGACGGCTCCGAGCGAGTAACGGCGCACTTCAAAGCTCAAGCCGCAGCAGTCCCAGTTGTAAGCTGCCTGTCCCGCGCCATATTGCAGTTGATTCTGGACAAAGTCGTAGCCGATGCTCGTTCCCAAACTAGCGCCAGCCTTGGTAACAGCCCCATAACTGGCGGAGAAGCGTAGTTGGTTGTAGTTTGAGGTGGCATTGGTGACCGGCGTTGTCTGCGTCGACGATGGCGCGTTTGGGGCTTCAGGGGCGTTCAGATGGAAATCGCCTGCAGAGAAGGCATAGTCGCCTTTTTTGTATTCCGCATATACATTGCTGGCAGTGATGCGTCCTAATCGCGAATCGTAATCGAGGTCCCATTCCAAATTTGTGGCTGAGGAAGTCCGCATACTCAAGCGTGATATCACGGGAGAAAAGGTGCGGGGGCCGGTCAGGAAGGCCACTCCGGTCAAGTCGAGCGACGTAGCCAGCACGTTACGGGTGCCGCTTGTAACCGCGCCGCCGAAGTCCGTGTTGAAGAAATACTTCTGCGCCAGTTGCCAGCTGAGCCAGTCGACGGTCCCGCCGCCGCAAAGATCCTCCGGGCCGAGTGCTTCGTCACCCTTGCAGGGGTGCGGATGGAGGTGGCGCAGGAAGAGGCGCTGCGTCAAGGAATAGTCGAGCTCGCTGGTGTCGCTGGCGATGTCCACATCGTCGAAGCGCAGCACGGAATCGAAATTGTCGATGCCTGAGACGTAGTGGTATTGAAAGTCCGGCTCGATGGCGTGGCGCAGGTCGCCGCCAAACAGATGCACCAGCCAGGGCGCGGTAAAGTCGCGTTCGATTGCAGGTGGACGAAGGTCGATGCCGGCTTCAAAATCCTTGCGGTTCACGCTGGCGTCGCGCTCGCTGGGGACGACTCCAAGCGGCGCAGGGTTCTGACTCTTACCGTAGAACGTATCGCGTATGGCGACTTCCGGACGAAAGGTCCACCCGCCCGCGGAAAATGGCAGGGCGAGGTGCGGATAGAGATCGACGCGCGGAACCACACTAGCTTTGAATGTTGCGGTATTTATATCGTTCGCGGGCTCGGAGCGCGACAGCGCCGCAACTGAGGCGATGCCGCCCCACATCAGAGGGCTATTTCCGAGATAGTGGTCTTCGCCTTCGAATTGCAATGCCGGCAGATGCAGAATGCGGATTTCCGCATTGGTGGTGTTGTTCTGGAAGCTCTGGTAGCGGTCGAAGCGGAGGCTTTCAGCGAAGCCGTTCAGGGCGTGCACGCCAAAGAGCTGCGATTTGACTTCAGAGTTGATGGCAATGGCGTAGTTTTCTTCAAACGCCTGACGGTAGGCGTAGGAGCTGAGATATTCGGTATCGACGACGGCGCGTGTATACCGGCTCCAGTCGCGCCGGCCATCGACCAGGAGATCGGTGCCGCCCTGGTTCTCAGTCCCGGGCAGCCGGTCGAGCAGGGAGTGGAAGCGCACGTTCAGGAAATCCTCGCCGAAACCGCGATAACGAAACATGCCCATGGGCGAGAAGCCGCGCTTGGAAAAATATTCCGCGCCTAATGTGAGATCGGAGTTGCGGCTCAAAGCGAAATAAACTTCTTCTCCCAGAATGAAGCCCTTGGTGGTGCTGTTCCCGACGATCGGCAGCAGGATTCCGGAGCTGCGCGTTTCTTCGCCGACCGGATGTGTGACGTAAGGCAGATAAAGCAACGGCACGTTCAGCAGCTGGAACCAGATGTTGTGGGCGCTCGCGGTTCCATTGGCCAGGTTGATCTCTTTGGAAAGCAGCCGCCAGTCGGGCTTGGGCAGGCGGCAGGAGGTCATGCTTCCGTCAATCACCTTGTAGCGGCCAGTGCCAAGCTTGATGACTTCGCGTCCGGTGATGGCGAAGGGGTTCGGCGAGGTGAAGACCATCCGGTTATGCGGCCCAGCGGAGACGCCGAGCGTGCCCACCACATCGTAGAAATGCGCTGTATCCGCGTCGAGGTTCATCTCTCCGTGCGTCGCCGTGATGTGTTCGTTGTCCGGGCTGCCGTCGACGATCAGGTGGCCTTCTGCCGTCACGTCGCCCGTCTCCCGGTTGTAGGTCATCCTGTCTGCCTGCACCGTGTAGTCGCGGTAAAGGATGAGGACATTGCCGATCAGCGTGTAGACATTGTTCTGCTCGCGCTGCGTATCCGCATGGATCTCGACGGGGACGCCGGACGGTGGCGCGGGCACAACCTTCGCAACGGGAATGTCAGAGGATGTGATGGGATCGTCGGGAAGCGAATTTACGCCTGCGCTGGTTCCCTCCGCGGGCGGAGGAAGCTGCTTCGTTACTGCCTGCGGCCAAAGCTGCGGATGACAGAGGTACAACAGCGTGATACATAAAAAGATGCGGGCTCTCATCACGACGGGCAATCTCAGCATAACAGGGCTCCAGCATGCGATTTTGGAGTCGCCTTAAAGGAGAGAAAGCGCCGCTGCTCTGGTGTATGACAACTCGATGGCTCGCCACCGTTGGAGATGCTCCTATCGGCGTGCTGTGCGTGTCTCCGCTGCCTCCGGTCTTCGAATACATGAGAAAGGATGCACCCGATCCGGCATGGATAGGGGAGCATCCAAAGAAATACGGGGAACTCCATTGAGCACATCGACGTCGAGCCTGCAATTTGAATCTGCCGCCAGCGCACCCGCTTCCTGGAAAGACGAAGTGAACGCCCGGCTGGCCGCGCATCGCACCCGCCGTACCCGCACACCCGACGGCCAATCTGCGCTGCCAGGCTTTGAATCCGGTTTTGAGAATACGTCGGGGCGTGACACGCCACAGGCAACCAGCGTTGCCGCGCGTGTAGCCCAGCGCTATGCCAAAGCGCCCACCTATAGCGAAATGTTGGCCGCGCAGGCTGAAGCGGCTCGCGCAGCGGAGGCAGCGGCAGAAGCAGCAGCACATGCGCACGCAGCTACGCAGGCGGTACTTGCAGGATTGGAGATGAGCGAGCAGGCTGAGCCCACTGCATCTTTCCATTCGAACACAGCTGCACTAGAGCCGCCAAAGAGTGAGCCATCTGCGGAGATGCGCCGCCCGCTGATTACCGAGATCGTCGATCCATTTGAAGAGGCAACCGTCGCTCCGGCGCAGCCATTGCCGGCAAAGCTGATCGAATTTCCGCGCGAGCTGATTGCCACCCGGAAAGCACGTCCGCGGCTGGCGGAAGGCCCTCTGCGCGAAGACGCGACCGCGCCGGATGGATCGCAGTTGCGCATCTTTGAAGTCGAGCCGGAGACAATTTCAAAAGAGGCGGTAGTCGATGCCGTGCTGCCGGAATGGCACTCGATCCGTCTCGATGCCAAGCCGCGAGAAGAATTCTACGCGCCTGTGGGGGCAGCGAGCGAGAACTGCCGGCCACTCTTCGAGCTTCCGCTGCAGATTGCCTCCATCGGTGACCGCGTGATGGCGGCTATCGTGGACGCCTCGCTGGTGATGGTGGCTTTTCTGCTTTTTGTGCTGGTTTTTGTCGCCTGTACTGCGCATCCTCCAACGGGAAAGGCCGCCCTTGCAGGCGCCGGTCTTGCCCTGTTCGGACTGTTTGTGCTCTATGAGTGGCTGTTTTTCTCGTATCTCGACGCAACCCCGGGCATGCGCTATGCCAGGGTCGCGCTTTGCACCTTCGACGATGAAAACCCGACGCGCAAGGCCATGCGTTATCGTGTAGGGGCGCTGCTTCTGTCGGCGATGCCACTAGGCCTCGGTTTCCTGTGGGCGTTCTTTGATGAAGACCATCTGGGCTGGCACGACCGCATCACCCGCACCTATCAGCGAAGCTATCGGTAGCTTCCGCCAGGCATAGGTCGTGGCAGGCGTGAAAGCCGATCTGCATCTGCGTCTCGCCTGCACCAGGATTGCGGCCAGAATCAACAATGCTAAAACGCGAGCGCGGCGCCGGCAGGCAGCCAACAACAGCTGTCGGTTTCACTTTCAAGCCAGATTACCCTCGAACCGTATTGGCGTGCGCGGGAGTGCCTGCGGCTGCATTGTGCCGCGAGAAGTACAGGTGGCTGATGAAGCCCTACGCCCTTGCCGACTGCTCGGCTGCGGCTCCGGCGCCGATGATGCCGATGGCCGGGTCTTCCGGCATGACCTCGAGCGTATAGCTCTGCAGCGGGCTCATCTTCACCATTTCCTAGAGATACTGCTTCAACAGGTGATATCGAGCCGCTGGATGTCGCGGCCGGTGAAGTAAAACTTGCCCGGGCCCTCGAGGTGGATCTGAAGTGGCCGTGGCTGCGCTAGTGCGCGATGCCAGCAGGTGGACGAACTCCATGCAGCGCTTGTCGCCTTTTTTGGCAGCGGCAAAACCTCTTCCGGTTCCATATCGAGGAAGCGCAGGCGCATCGCGCGGTGGCCCATGATGCCTTCCAGGTGCCCTTTTCCGCCGCAACCGCAATAATTCTCTTTGGGATCGAGAGTGACGACGATATGGCCGCCCTCCCAGAGCCTTCGGCATAGGGATAGCGGCCAAAGCCGATACCATTGCCGATCGTCCAGACGCGGATCAGGCGATCGAGCTGGCCCGTGACGCCGCCAATCCGGCAGCGACTGCGTCGGCGTCGTTGAAGATTCTGACGCGGCACTCGATACCGTGCGCCGCGAAGCCTGACGCGCACGTCTCGGCCACATGCGCGCCCTTGAGCTGGGAAGGTTGGGCGAGTCCTCGACAATGCCATTGCGGATGATCCCGGGCATGGCGACACCGATTGCGTCAACTGTGTGCCTTCTGGGAATCAGAGCCGATCTCGATCGCAGATACTCTCGCTCAGAGTCATCCGACGGGATCCTCGAGGAGGCCGCTCGTGTTCGTCCGGATTCTCCGGGAAGCAGCGCAGATGTGCCCGACGAGCTTGTGGTCTTCAATGAGCCCCGCACCGGATTGCCTCAGTCATGACAACGCCGATGGTCTTCGCCATGCGCCCTCTCTATTCCTCAGCCGTCATTCGAAGCGAGCCAGCCGATTGATGCCGTTGAAAGCGGCAGCCTTATAGCACTCGGCCAGCGTGGGATAATTGAATACCGTATCGATGAAGTAGTCCACCGTGCCGCTGAGCGCCATGACGGCCTGCCCGATGTGCACCAGTTCGGCTGGCGCCTTCGCCGATGATGTGCACGCCGAGCATTGCCGGGTTTCGCGATGAAAGATCGATCTTCAGGCGGCCGGTCGTATCGCCGCGAATCTGGCCGCGCGCGATCTCGCGATAATAAGCGACGCCCACTTCGTAGGGCACGTCTTCTTCGGTGAGTTGCTCTTCGGTTTTGCCGATGAAGGAGATTTCCGGAATGGTGTAGATGCCGTAAGGGTAGAAGCTGGGATTCGAGTGCCCGCGCTCGTTGCCGAAGGCGCGCGCGACGGCGATGCGGCCCTGCTCCATCGAAACCGAGGCCAGGCTGGGAAAACCGATGACGTCGCCGACGGCGAAGATATGTCGGGACCTTGGTGCGAAAGTCCTTGTCGACGGGAATGCGGCCGCGCGAATCGGCTTCGATGCCGGCAGCAGCCAGGTTCAGCTCGTCAACATTGCCCTGCCGGCCAACGGCATAGAGCAAGGCGTCGCCGGAGATGCGCTTCTTGCTTTCGAGATTGGCGACGACGGTGCCGTCCGGCAGCTCTTCAACGCTCTCCACCTCTTCGGCCAGACGCATGGTCACGCGGCTGTCGCGCAGGTGGTAGCTGAGCGCTTCCACGATTTCCTGGTCGGCAAACTCCAGCAGCTTGGGCCGCTTTCTCCATCAGTGTCACGCGCACGCCGAGCGCGGCGAACATGCAGGTGTATTCGACGCCGATGACGCCGCCGCCTACCACGATCAGCGATCTTGCGGCAGCTTGGGCAGCTCGAGAATCTGATCGCTGTTGACGATGGTGCTTGCCGTTGATGGGAACCTTGGGCGACGCTGGCAGGCTTGGTGCCGGTGGCGATGATGATGTTTTCCGCCTCGTAGCGTGGTGTCCACCGCGCGTGGTCGACTCGCACGTGGGTGGGGTCGACGAAACTGGCCACGCCGTGGAGCACGTCGATGCCATTGCGCGAAAGCTGCGCTTCGGTCACGTCGATTTCTGTCTTGATCACGTGCTGCACGCGGAAGGCGAGATCCGCCATGGTGATCTTTTCCTTGACGCGGTAGTTCATGCCGTAGATCGAGCGGTAGTTGTAGCCGGAAAGGTGCAGGACGGCTTCGCGCATGGTCTTGCTGGGAATGGTGCCGGTATTGACGCAAACACCGCCGACGAGCTGCGCATTTCCACCAGCGCAACGCGTTTTCCCTTCTTCAGCGGAGATAGCGGCGCGTTGCCCGGCAGGGCCAGAACCAATGACGAGCAAATCGTATGTGTCCATGAGGGAGTCCGCGGTCGATGTTCTTTAAGGTTTTCGCAGCTCTTAAGTTTCTAAGCGCAACACATACTGTAACTCCGCTGCCAGCAAGTTTGTGCAAATGTGTCTTGCGATTTGATGAATCCCGTGCGCTTTTGGGTCTTCACTTCCGGAAAGCGATCTCAGGTATGGCCCGTTGCCCCGCACTACACTCTGAATAGTGCAAGTTTACGCCATTACCGACCGCGGGCTCTTTTCGAGCCACAGGGAACTGATTGAGCAGACTGTGGTGTGGGCTGCGGGAGGCGTGGATTATGTACAGATTCGGGAAAAAGATCTTGCTGCGACTGATCTGGCCGATCTCGCCAACCGGGTTGTCCGTGCGGTGCGGTCGGTCGGCGACCACACGCGTGTTCTTTTAAACGGTCCTCCATCGATGGCGGCAGAGACAGGCTGCAACGGCGTCCACCTGACCGCAGACCATTCCGGTTCCGCCATCGCTGATGCTCGGGCGGCCATGAGCAGAGCCGTGCTCGATCCGATCATCAGCACTTCCTGCCATACGATTTCGGAAATGGAACGCGCCCGCGATCAGGGCGCGACCCTGGCTGTATTCGCGCCAGTATTCGAAAAGCGGTTGCGGTGCGAGACGATTCCGGGACAGGGAGTGCAGGCACTCGCCGAAGCCTGCCGCGTCGCTAACCCGATGCCGGTGTTCGCGCTGGGCGGAGTCAATGACCGAAACGCTCGCGGTTGCATCGACGCAGGTGCGGCAGGCGTTGCCGGCATCCGGCTATTTGTTTCCGGCGGCTGGCGTAGTTTGAAATTGCCTGGCTGAAACGTGCTATTTGCTGACTGGAATATCCGGCGGGAGCGAGCGGTTACGATCTTTCAGCCATTCCAGAGAGATACTTTGCGCGGTTTTTGCCTGAGCCTTCTCGTCAACATCGGGCATAAAAATCTCCAGCCCGGCCTGGGGAGTCATGCGGGTTGTGCCGTTGATGACCTGGGCCTGATAGTTGACCAGATCGAGATCGAACCATGGGTCCTGAGAAGCATCGATCATGGTGAGATCGACGTGATGCATGGTGAGCTTGCCGAAGTCGAGCGTCCCCCCGCTGAGTCGAAGGAAGTTGTGCCACTTGGCGAGCTGCGCGTCATCATTGGGTGCGTTTCCGTAAATGACTTCGATATCCGGAGGCTTCACGTTGACGGCGGTGAGTTGACCCCGGATATGAGGTGGAGGAAGCACCTTCTCGGTGTCGAAGATAACATCGTTTCCCGCAACCTGGATGCCGGGCATGTTGGTTACGTGGACCAGGTCGGAGAGTTGGATGTGCAGGCCTCCGAGGAGGCCCTTCAACGGAATCTTTAACGCGTTCAGCTTTGTGACGTGGAATTGAACGCGGCCGTCGGGGACGCTTGAGAGCCGGCCCTCCAGCTCTACGGGAATCGGAAGGACTTTATGAGCGGTACCTTGGACTTTGAGTTGATCGCCGTCGGGTTGAATCGAGATATTTTTGAGCGGGGCGTCGGCTGGCGAGCTTGTGTTGAGGTAATTGGCAATATCGCCAATATTGACGCGAATGACGCCCTTCTGAATTTGCAGGACGAAGGAGTCGGGATCGTCGAAGGATGGATTGGCCTGGCGAGTACGCAGCATTTCTCCGCGAATCCATCGGATATAGACGCGAAAGGTCGGACCCTTGCGCAGACGTATGTTATGGGCATAGACCGTAGTGGGGTTGAGGTCATCGGGGATGCTGGATGCGGTGGCCGGGCTTGTGGTTGAAGCCGCGGAGACAGGCGAGGACGCCTTCGACCGCACTTGCCAGAAAATCCAGCTGAGGCAAAAGACGGCTACAGCGACAATTGCGGCGAGAAGCGTGGCACGGGTGCGAGTCACTGTTTCATTGTAGAGGGGGCCAGTAGAAGGATCATCGCCAGTACCGGTGCTCTATGTGCAAAGCAATCCGATAAGCTCCGATACTTCCCTTCTTTCTTATTGGGTTACAGGCATCAGATTTTTTCTTACGTTCCTGGCTAATTTTTCAATCTCCTGCGTCTTCTTGATGGTCTGCGCGGAGAGCGTGTCAGCGTTCATTTTGCCGATTTCCTCTTTTAATTCCGTAGCCAGCTGCAGCAGCTTATCGGTATCGGAGACAACCTGCTTCTGGCGCTTCTCATTCGCCTGCTTGATTGCCTCACGGCGCATGCGTTCGATCGAATCGAGCGGAGCGCCATTATTTGCCGGAGGACTCTCGCCGGGCCTCAGCGGCCATGAGGGCGGAACGGGCGGATGAGCCGCAGGACTGCTGGACTGACCGAGGGAGGCGCCGACAGTGAGGATAAGTGCGAACAACGCAGTGAGCCCGGAACGAAACATAGGAATACCTCAATGATTCAACGGGGGATTCCATTGTGAACTTTCGCGCCCGGTCCTGTCTTGCATTTCCTGCTGCTCAAATCCAGGCGAAGGCATGCTTGTTTTTGTTCCCTGAACAGAGATTGTTCGGAGACAAAACGGGCATCCAGCAAGCAACCGCGCAAACCTTACGGATCCTCCAATTGCGATATATTCGCAATGAAAGTGTGTCCAAGCTGCGGAAGTCTGCTATTTGACCCGCGAGGCTTCCGTCCTTACCCTTGAAATACACCTTCCCGAAAACTGTGAGGCTTGCCATGCTGATTACCATTCCCGATCTTGAGCGGGAGCCGCTCGCATTTGACGTTTCCCTTGCTCCGGGCGAGATCGACTACGGCGAAGAAGCTCGTCAGACAACGCCGCTGGAAGTATCCGGGCGTGCTGAGTTGATTGAGGAGCATCGCGGCCCGCGTGAGGTGGTGCCGGATATCCGTCTGCGGGCGAAGTATCAGGGCAAGGTAGAAGCGGCCTGCGCCCGGTGTCTGCAGCCCGTCGAACACGCCCTGAAAGGCGATTTCGACCTCATTTTTCGCCCTTTGGGGGTCGATCAGGGCCCTTCCGAGCATTCCATTACCACAGACGAGACGGAAATCGGTTATTATCAAAAGAGCGGCCTTGTGCTCGAAGACGTGCTGCGGGAGCAGGTGCTTTTATCCCTGCCCGCGAGAACGTTATGCCGCCAGGACTGCAAAGGACTTTGTCCGCGCTGCGGACAGGATCTGAACTCTGAAGCCTGTACCTGCGATACGGCATCTGTTGATCCGCGGTGGACAGCCTTGGCAGATCTCGGCAGCCGGAGCAAGTCGTAAGTTTTAAGGAAACAACCATTTGCCTGCCTCGGTCATGAGCGCGGCCGGTTGTCGATTGAAAGGAATCAGCAATGCCGAATCCAAAGCGGCGCCACTCCAAGGCCCGTACTTCCAAGCGCCGCGCACACGATGCGCTGACTGCCACTGGTGTCTCCGAATGCCCGAACTGCCATGAGCGCAAGCTGCCTCATCATGCCTGCCCCAAGTGCGGCACATACAAGGGCCGCGAAGTACTCGAAGTGAAGGAAGCCAGTTAGTCCAGCCAACCGATGCTAACCCAGATCGCTCTCGATGCTATGGGCGCCGACAAGGCGCCTGAGCCGGAGATTCGTGGAGCTATTCTCGCCTGCCGTACCCTGCCTGTGCGCGTGTCTCTGGTGGGTCCGCAGGAGCGTCTGCGTCCATTGCTTCACGAGTATCTGGACGGTGAGCGGCTGCCCATCGACGTCATTCATGCCAGCGAACGCATTGGCATGGATGAAAAAGCTGCGCACGCGGTCCGCGCCAAGCGGGATAGCTCGATGCGCGTCGGCCTGCGCCTGGTTCGAGAAAAGAAAGTAGCCGGATTTTTTAGCGCCGGCAATACCGGAGCCGCGATGGCTACGGCAAAGATGGTGCTCGGCGCTCTGCCGGGCGTCGATCGCCCTGCTCTGGCCATGGTCATGCCCACCACGGCCGGCTCACCCTGCGTCCTGCTGGATGTAGGCGCGAATGTCGATTGCAAGCCGCAAAACCTTGAACAGTTCGCCGTAATGGGTGAGATGTATGCGCGCAGCGTGCTGAAAATTTCGCGTCCGCGCGTTGGCCTGCTTTCCATTGGTGAAGAAGAGGGCAAGGGCAACGAGTTGACCAGCGAAACGTCGCCGCTCTTGAAGCTGCTTCCTATCAATTTCATCGGCAATGTGGAAGGCCGCGATATCTATAACGGCCATGCTGACGTGGTCGTCTGCGATGGATTTGTCGGCAACGTGGCTTTGAAGACCTCAGAAGGGCTGACAAAGCTGGTCCGCGACATGCTGAAGCAGTCACTGAATACGACGGTGACGGCCCAGGTGGGCGCGCTGCTGTCCCGCAAGGCCTTCAATGCGTTCAAGAAGAGACTCGATCCCTCCGAGTATGGAGGAGCGCCGCTGCTCGGCGTGCGCGGGGTCTGCATCATCGGCCACGGCTCGTCGAATGAGCGGGCAATCTATAACGGAATCCGTGTCGCGGCCGAATTTGCCCAGGCAGGCATTAACGAGCGCATCGAGCGCGAGTTTGCCCAGCGGCCCGTGGCGGAGCGGATATCTCCGAATGGGATCGGGCTGCCGCTTCAGTAGGCTCTTCAGCGGTCAAAGACGTATCCGTTCAGGGGAACAAACCTTCCACTCATCACGTATCCTTCTCCGCACGGCGAAAGTGTGTCTTGAGCGCCCTAAGGTGGCGTATTCTTAGGAGCATTACTCTTCCGTTACCACGCTGGATCGTTCGCTATGGAATTTTTTGAGGCTATCAAGATCGCGCTGCAATCGCTCTGGGCGAACAAGCTTCGTTCTGTGCTCACGCTGATTGGCGTGGTTATCGGTGTGGCATCGGTGATTGCCGTTATTACTCTGACGAACGGCGTCAACAAGTACGTGGCGACCAAGGTCTACGGCTACGGGGCGGATGTCTTTACCCTGAGCAAGCAGCCGGCGGTCATCTTCAGCTACGAAGAATACGAAAAATACCAGCGGCGGAAAGACATTCATCTGGAGGATTATGAGGCGATCCATGCGCTTTGCAAATCCTGCGCCGATGTAGGCTCGCTGCAGGCGACCACGGGCAAGGTCGTCTACGGCTCGCATTCAAGCACCGACACCGGCATTCGCGGCTGGAGCTGGAACATGCCCGCCATGTCCAACCTGAATGTCGTTCTCGGGCGCAGCTTTACCCCTTCCGACGAGGAATATGCCACGCATACGGCCATTGTCGGGTATGACATCGTCGATAACCTGATGCCGGGGACCGACCCGCTGGGCAAGGAAATTCGCGTCGATGGCGAGCCCTACACCATCATTGGCGTGGGCGAGCGACAGGGCAAGACCCTGGGGCAAAGTCAGGATAACTACGTCTCCGTCCCCATCACGACATACCAGCGAAAATACGGGACAAATTCAAGCATCGTGATCTACATCAAGGCCGGATCTGTGGGGCCAGCGCTTGATCGCGCATCCGACGAGGCGCGTGCAATTCTGCGTTCGCGGCGCCATGACGCTCCCGGGGCGGAAGACAGCTTTTCGCTGGATACCAATGCGACATTCGTGGGTCTGTGGACCAGCATCAGCTCGACGTTTCTTTACGTCGTGATCGGGATTGCTTCGATCTCGCTCGTGGTCGGCGGCATTGTCATCATGAACATCATGCTGGTCAGCGTGTCGGAGCGTACCCGGGAGATTGGCGTACGCAAGGCTCTGGGCGCGCGATATACCGATATCCTGCTGCAGTTTCTTATCGAATCGGCAACCATGTCGCTGATCGGCGGAGCCATTGGCGTCATCTGTGGCTCGGGCGTGGCCAAGCTGGTAACGTTCGCGATCGGCTTCCCGTCCGACATTCAAATCTGGTCTGTGCTGCTGGCCCTGTTTGTTTCCGCAGGCGTCGGCATTTTCTTTGGCGTGTATCCGGCGCGCAAGGCTGCCATGCTCGACCCCATCGTGGCGTTGCGGTCGGAGCTGTAGGAAAGGGACGATCGAGATGAGACTTGCTGACTCACGCGAAGCAGTTCGAATGGCGCTCGATACGCTGCGCTCCAATAAGCTGCGCTCCGGGCTAACGATTCTCGGTATTGTGATTGGTGTAGCCACGGTCATTACGATTTCCTCGATCATCAGCGGCCTCGATAATAACGTGCAGAACTGGGTCAATTCGCTGGGGACCAATGTGCTCTGGGTCTTCCATATGCCGGTCATCGGTGTGAGGCCAACGGCAGAACAGCTGTCGCGCAAGAAGCTCACGTTCGATGACGTGGCTGCGCTGCGGACGCTGCCTCATGTAGTGGCTGTGGATGGAGGCGTGCGTCACGTGAACCCTATCTTCCAGGCAGGGTGTCATCGGCGTAAAGTACGGTAATAAAAAGGCGCAGGGAGTGATGCTGCAGGGCGATACGACCCAGGTGGCCGATGTCGCCGATCTGGGATTGATTGAGGGCCGCATGTTTACCGAAGATGAAGCTGAGCGGCGCGCCAATGTGGTGATTCTTGGCTATGACACGGCCAAAGCCTCTTTGGCAATGACAGCGCTGTGAACAAAGACGTAGCAGATTGAAGGGAACGTCTTTACCGTGATCGGGGTTTTCAGCAAGCGCAAGCAGGTCTTTGGCGGAGGGCGCAATCAGGAAGACAACATGGCGACCTTCCCTATCGGCACGTTCATGACGCTGCATCCCGAGGATGCGGTGAAGAGCGGAGTCTGGGTCAGCGTGAAATACGACGACCAGAAGAACCGCAGTCTGGTGGAGGATGAAGCTACGCGAACTGCTCCGCCGCCGCCGCAAAGTGCGTGTGAACAGCCGGACAACTTTGAGGTTTTCTCGCCCGATTCCCTGGCTCGTTTGTGGAAACAGCTCACCGGCGGACTTGCTATTTTCATGGTCGCGGTTTCCAGTGTCGGCTTGATGGTCGGTGGCGTTGGCGTCATGAATATCATGCTGGTTTCGGTTACCGAGCGCACCAAGGAAATTGGCGTGCGCAAAGCTATCGGCGCAACCAAGCGCAATATTCTGCTGCAATTCACCATTGAAGCGATTACGCTTTGTGCGCTGGGAGGAGTTATCGGCATTGTTGCCGGAGGCATTTTAACATTGCTGATCCGTTGCTGGTGGGTGCTTGCCAGCGTCCATGTCAAGCACATGGGCGATCATCGGCTTTACTGTTTCATGCATGATCGGCCTGGTATTCGGCATTTACCCGGCGTGGAAGGCCGCGAACCTCGATCCCATCGAAGCACTGCGTTACGAATAGAGCGCGGGGCACAGGGCATAGTTTCAAGATTCTTGTGTGCAGCCAGCACTCAATTAGCTTTTATCTGAACCGGGAGCCTGCCGCGCTATCACTGAGCATTCATGCTCGCCGTTATCGTCGAAGGCATCACGACCATTCTTGCCCTGTGCGGGCTTGGCTATCTACTTCGCGGCCTTGTGGAGCGCGCGCGATTCGTGCGCCGCAAGCGTCCGGACGCCGCTGCATTCCATCCTCGCGGTCAGTATTCTGAAATCCCTGAAGGGTTTCGATCATGATATGTATGCAAGCTTTGCCAGCCACTGCCGCCAGCAATATGCGGGAGAGTACGAGATGCTCTTCGGTGTCAGCAGCATGGATGATCCCTCCATGGCCGCCATCGAGCAGCTGAAGACCGAGTTTCCTCACGTCGCTATCCGGCTGATGTTTTGACCCCGGAGGTGCTGGGCACAAACGGCAAGGTCAGCAACCTGGCGCAGATGGTTTCCCAAGCGAGTTACAGCCACATTGTCATCAATGACAGCGACATCAAAGTTTCATCTCACTACCTCGCACGGGTGATGGCCCCGTTTATGGACGAGAAAGTTGGCATGGTGACGGCGCTTTATCGTGGGCGCTCGCATGGGACGCTCGGTCGAGGATGGAAGCGCTCGGCATCTCGACTGATTTTGCCGCCGGAGTACTGACGGCGCGCAAGCTGGAGGGTGGTATTCGTTTCGGGCTGGGTTCAACGCTCGCCATGTCACGCGCCGCGCTCGATGCTATCGGCGGACTCGTGCCGCTGGCCGATTTTTTGGCTGATGATTACGAATTCGGCGCGCGTATTGCAGGCAAAGGCTACGTGTAGAGTTGATGGATGAAGTGGTCGAGACAACAATTCCGGCTTATAGCTTTCGGGAGTTTCTTGCACATCAGCTGCGCTGGGCGCGGGGCATGCGCGATGCGCGCAAGTGGGGCTATGCCGGCGTCGCTTTCACTTTTGGATTGCCGTGGGCTGTCCTCAATCTGGTTGCTGCAGGCGCAAGTCTTTCGAGTCTTGCGCTGTTGAGCCTGATTTGCGCGGCGCGAGTAACACTTGCTCTGGCGATTGGCGTGGGAGTCTGCGCGACATGCAGGTCCTGCGCGATCTGTGGCTGCTACTGCCTCGCGATATGGTGGCGCTCTTTGTGTGGGTATGGAGTTATGCGGGAAACACGGTTTGGTGGCGGGGCAACAGATTTGCACTGAAGGATGGCAGGCTTGAGCGCCTGGATTGAGGGTTGAAATGGTTCTGGAAGTTGCCGTTCTCGATGTGATTCCGTCGATGCAGCCTGCGTTTGAGGAGGCATTCCGCACCGCAGGTCCCCTGATTGCCGCGTCCGCTGGCTATATCTCGCACGAGCTGCGCGTGTGTGTTGAAAAGCCGAGCCGCTACCTGCTCATGGTGCAATGGCAGACGCTCGAAGACCATACTGTCGGGTTTCGCGGATCGCAGCGATATGCCGATTGGAAAAACCTGCTGCACAAGTTCTACGATCCGTTCCCAATCGTCGAGCACTATCTAGAGCTTCAAAGCTAAGTCGAGCTAGAATTCAGCGCCGTGCGAACTGGGCTGGTTGCTGAGGATCTCTTTTCCGCCGCTGCGACCAATGAGAAATATCGGATCGGGCAAATGCGGCACCTGATCGAGCGGCGTCCAGAGAAAGACGCGGTTGTGGCCGCTCCAGAGCTGGATGAGCGAGGTGTTGTCGATGAAGACCTGCGGCGAATCAGGAAAGAAGGAGCCATACCATAGGGCGGAAGTGCGGCCATTGAGAAGCGTGACCTGGCGCTCAAGATAAAAGGCCAGAGAAGATGCGCGTTCGTAGCGGCCGTTGACCACAATCACGTCGTCGTTGTCGATCTCCGGCTTGATGGCGTTGGCCAGAATCTGCGATGAGAGCGCGGGGGAGAGCGTGTTCAGCGCCAGGTGAGCCGCAATGAGGAAGGCGGCGACCGTACCGATGAGGAAGCAGTTTGCCATGCGCGCTTTCGCCTTGAGCCGGAAACAGAGATTCGCGGTGATGCCGACGAGCAGCGCGGCTGTGGTGATGCAGAGCGGCATGCGAAATGCGCCCAGGGCACGGCGTGTCAGGTCAAAGAAATGTCCGAAGAAGAGTCGGTGACTGCGCGTCACTTCCTGCAGCACCTGCGTTACATCCGTACCGATGGGCAGGGGCTTGTAGTGAATGGCGAAGACGGCCGAGGCGATTGCGGCAAAAATGCCTGCGATGAACAGGATCCAGGCAACGATCTTCCCCGCCGCTGAAGGCGCGGTCTCGTCTCCGGCGAACCAGTATCCAGCTAACAGCGCCAGAGGCGGCAGCGCAGGCAGCACATAGTACTCGCGCCGGGCCGGGTAGCTGAAAAAGATCATGACCACCGCAGCCCAAATGGCCAGCAGAAGCAGCGGGTGCTCGCGAGGGTCGAGCTCCTCGCGTCGGAAGACCCGCGTCCAGCGCAGGCGTGCCAGAGCTGTGAGCGCAAAGATGCACCACGGAGCGATAAACGCAAGCAGCAGCAGCCAGAAGAGCAGCAGGGGCACCGAATCGAAATCGTGAGGCGTGCTCCGGCCTAGATAGCGCAGGAAATGCTCATGGACGAAATAAACCCACAGGAAGCCATGTACGTTGCCCGTAGTTGGAATCTCTCCTGCCGGATTGCCGATTGCCGGATTTCTGAGAGCAGCAAGAATATGCCAGGGCAGCGCGACGATCAGAAACGTAACCGGACCGGCGACGGGATGCCAGCGCAGCAGGTGCCGCAGGTTCCGCGTGACGAGCAGGTAGACAAAAACGATGGCCAGAGGAAAGAGAACGCCGGCGATACCCTTCGTCAGCACGCCCAGCGCACAGCAGATGCCGATCCGACTGCCGTCATCAGCTGTGAAGAAGTTTCATCCAGCGATTTCCAGAAGAAGTACATCGCGAGAGAAACCCACAGGCAGAGGATGACATCGGGAAGAAGAATGCGCGTAAAACCGAAGATGCCGCTCGCGGTCAGCAAACAGAGCGCTGCATAGAAGCCGGCCTGCGGCGACACAAAGAGCCTGCGCCCGAGCACGAAGATCGCAAGAAACAACGCCAGCGCATAGAGCGCAAGCGGGAGACGGGCCGCCCAGTCGTGCTCGCGGAATACCTTGAAGCTGGCGGCGACGCTCCAATAAAGCAGCGGGGGCTTTTCAAGATAACGAATGCCGTTGACATGGAGCGTGACCCGATCATGCGTGGAGAGCATCTCCCGCGCAACCTCGGCATGCAGAGCGTCCGCATCGTCGAGCAACGGTGGACGCACGAGTGCGAATGAGCCATAGAGGAGCAGCCAGAGTCCTAGAATGGGAAAAAGGAAACGCTTCATGTGCTGGGAGATGATTATAGAGAAGGGCGTGGGTTTGCAATCTGTATCCCGATGGGGCCGCCCTTTTCCAGCCGGAGGGTACCGCGCACTGCGAGCTTCCCAATTGTGGGCAAGTCGTTCACTCGAATGGGGAAAAAGCTTACAAAAGTTTCGCAGAGCGGTCGCCCGACTTGCCGATAATCCTATTTGCCACTATAGTGATCTCTTCATTTGAAAAGCCTATGTCCGGCGTAGCGAATTGCCGGGTTGTCAACCAATGCTAAACCCCTCCATCACTTAGGGATTCGAGGAAGCAGGAACGCATTCATGGCGCAGATTTTTGACCGCAGCTCGAACGCGCTTGCACGGATGAGCCTGGTCTTGACGGGATTGATCGTCATCGCCTTAGGTGTGACGCTGGATCAGCTGCAAAGGTCACCGTGGGTGACCCGCCAGGGTCAGCGCGCCGACCAGCCGGTACCGTTCAGCCACAAGCACCATGTGCAGGGGCTGGGGATGCAGTGCCAGTACTGCCATACTTCGGTCGAGAAGTCGAGCTATGCGGGAATTCCGCCGACCAAGACCTGCATGAATTGCCATGCGCAGATCTGGACCAACGCCGATTTGCTGGAGCCGGTACGGACAAGCTGGGCGACGGGCGAATCGATTCCGTGGACCAAAGTGCACGACCTTCCCGATTTTGTTTATTTCAGCCATGAGATTCATGTAAACAAAGGCATCGGTTGCTCCAGCTGCCATGGCCGTGTGGATCGAGATGCCGATTATGTACCAGCAGAACACGCTGCAGATGGAGTGGTGCCTGAACTGCCATCGCAATCCTGGCAAGAATCTTCGCCCCACAAGCGAGATTTACAACATGGCGTGGAAGGGTCCGAGCGACCTGAACCCGGTATGGTGCGCGCGTCAAGCAGGCCGTCGAAGGAAGGTACGCCGACCGCGCAGGATGTGACCTGCACCCAGACGAATCCGAGCCCGGTACGGCGCGGTCAGGTGGCTTCGCTGCACATGCTGCCGGTCGGTCTGCATGGCCAGGCGGCCAGCGACGCAGCGGCATGTGCTGTTCCGGCGGTGCTGAATTATCAGAAGTTCACCAGTCAGGACGAGATGGGTAAATTTCTGGAAGGGCAGTATCACATCCGCACGCCGCGTGAGCTGTCGAGCTGCGAGGTCTGCCATCGATGATTGACGAAACAGATTCTTACGGCCGCGGAAGGCGAGAAACACGATCAAGCGATGAGCAAGAACGAAGCAGGCGAAAACGGACTGGTAAAGCTTGAGACCCAGGGGCAGAAAAAGCCCGATGGGCCTGACGCTCGAAGAGGTCCGGGAAAGCTGAGCGGCAAGACGGGCAAAAAGTACTGGCGCAGCCTGGACGAGCTAGCCGATAAGCCGGACTTTCGGCGAGATGCTGAGCCGCGAGTTTCCTCAGCAGGCATCGGAATGGATCGATCCGGTTTCGCGGCGCGGATTTCTTAAAGTGGCGGGCGCATCGTTGGCGCTGGCCGGCCTCTCCGGTTGCACCAAGCAGCCTGATGAAGCCGATCTATCCCTACGTCAAAGCACCCGAAGATCTGCTTCTGGGCAAGCCGATGTATTTCGCTACGGCGTTTCCCTTCCCAACCGGCGCGGTTCCGCTGCTGGTCAAGAGCGATGCCTTCCGCCCGATCAAGGTCGACGGCAATCCGGAACATCCGTATAACAAGGGCGGCTCCGATCCGCTGACGCAGGCGACACTGCTCGATCTGTACGATCCAGACCGCTCGCAGCATATCGTTTATCGCGGAGAAACGCGCACCTGGGCGGCTTTCCAGGCTGCGTGGCGATCGACGCTGGCCGACAAGAAGTCTTCAGGTGGAACGGGCGTCTACTTTCTGAGCGGGACGGTTACCTCGCCGACCCTGGCTGCGCAGTGGAAGAAGGCGCAGGCAGTCTTTCCCCAACGCGAAGTGGATGCAATACGAAGCGGTCAACCGCGATTCAGCCTATGCGGCATCCAAGGCCGCTTTTGGTGAGTATCGTGGATGCGCAGTACAAGCTTGATGCTGCCGATGTCATTCTTTCGCTCGATGCCGATTTTCTCTCCGGCGCAGTGCAGCCGGGCTTTCACAAGCTGGCTCGCGACTACGCCAACCGGCGCAGGCTTGACGGCACGATGGAGATGAACCGCCTCTATGTGGTCGAAAGCTGGACGACCACGACCGGCTTCAAGGCGGAACATCGGCTGGCCATCCGCGCGAGCGAGGTTGCTCCATTTGCTGCCGCTCTGGCAGCGGCGGTCGGATCGGGAACGGCTCCGGCAGGCTACAACTGGTCGGACGACGCGAAGAAGTTCCTCGCCGCTGTTGCCAAAGATCTGAAGGCAAATGCGGGCAAATGCGTGGTCATTCCCGGCGAGCAGCAATCGGCGCAGGTGCATCTGGCTGCCATCGCCATCAACGAAGCGCTCGGCAATGTCGGCAAAACGGTCGTCTATACCGAGACGGTGAATCCGCTGCCGTCGATTCAGACCGACGATCTGAAGTCGCTGGTTGCCGATATGAATGCAGGCAAAGTGGAATGGCTGGTGATTCTGAATGCGAATCCGGTCTATGCCGACGCCTGCCGATCTGAAATTTGAATCTGCGCTGGGCAAGGCGTCAAGACCATCGTTCATCTGGGCTCGCATGTAAACGAGACGGCGCAACTCGCGCACTGGCACGTCAACAGCGCGCATTATCTTGAAAGCTGGTCGGACGCGCGCGCCTATGACGGCACGGTTTCGATCGTCCAGCCCATGATCGATCCTCTGTACGGCGGCCACACCGCGCATGAGATCATGCAGGCAATGCTCGACAAGCCAGACCTTTCGGCCTATGAAGCTGTGCGCGAGACATTGGAAGCCGGCCCTTTCGGCGAAGGGCGACTTCGAATTCAACTGGCGCAAGGTACTTCACGATGGCTTCCTCGCGGATACGGCCTTCCAGCCGAAGGCGCAGCGGCTAAGGCGTCTGGATGTCGGACAGAATCTTCCCGCGCCGTCACGATGCATTGGAGATCGTCTTCCGTCCCGATCTACAACCTGTACGACGGCCGTTTCGCAAACGTGGGCTGGCTGCAGGAGCTGCCACGCCCGGTAACGAATCTCTCCTGGGACAACGCGGCGCAGATGAGCTACGCGCACGCTGAACAAAGCGGGCTCGCCGAGCACGATGTCATTGAGATCAGCATCAACGGCCTCAAGGTGCTGGCCCCGGTCTTCGCTGTCCCGGGCCATCCTGACAATTCCATCGCGCTGACTCTAGGACAGGGCGCGCAGCCGCGCAGGACGGGTAGGCAGCGGCTTTGGCTTTGACGCTTACGCGGTTCGCAGCTCTGATGCTCCGTTATTTGTGACTGGAGCGCAATTGCGCAAGACCGGCGACACCTACGAGTTCGCCATTACCAAGAGCCACTACATCGACCATCGTGCGGTCTCGCATGGCGGTGACGGCAGCGGAACGCATTCGCTCGAAGGTAACGAGGCAATCGACCGCGGCATCATCCGCTATGCCACGCTCGACGAGTTCAAGCAGAACCCGAATTTCGCGCATGAGGGCGAAGGCCGCGAAGATCCGGAGACGAACGACGAGCATGTTCCCGGCCTATCGCTATGACAAAAACGCCTGGGGCATGTCGATCGACATGAATTCCTGTGTCGGCTGCAATGCCTGCATCGTGAGTTGCTACGCGGAAAACAATATTGCAGTCGTGGGCAAGCATCAGGTGCAGGTCGGCCGCATCATGCAGTGGCTGCGCATCGATACGTACTTCGAAGGCGATCTGGATGCGCCGCGCGCACACTTCCAGCCCATGACCTGCCAGCATTGCGAAAACGCTCCCTGCGAGCAGGTTTGCCCGGTGGGCGCCACGGTTCACTCGCCGGAAGGCCTCAACATGATGGTCTACAACCGCTGCGTGGGCACCCGCTACTGCTCCAACAACTGCCCATACAAGGTGCGCCGCTTCAACTTCCTGCTCTTCTCCGATTTCGAGACGGAGAGCCTGAAGCTGATGCGCAACCCGGATGTGACGGTCCGCAGCCGCGGCGTGATGGAAAAGTGCAGCTACTGCATCGCAGAGAATCAATGCGGCCAAGATCGCAGGCGGACAAGGAAAATCGCGAGATTCGCGATGGTGAAATTGTGACCGCCTGCCAGCAGGCCTGCCCGACCGATGCGATCGTCTTCGGCAATATCAACGACCGACGCCAGCAAAGTACGCAAGCTCAAAGAGCAGCAGCGCAACTACGGCGTGCTGGCGGACATCAATACGCGCCCGCGCACGACCTATGTTGCGGAAGTATTCAACCCGAACCCGGAATTGGCCGAAGGCGCTAGCACGCGCCTGAGAACGGCTGAAAGGTTAGCGGAGCATGGCGACCAAACCAGAATTACCAGTAAACGATCCGATGCTGGATCCGAACACAGGCGAATATCCGGGTCATCGCGCCCGGACACACCTTCAAGTCGGTTACCGAGAAGATCTCGCGCATCGTGCTCACCAGCCATACGCCGCTGGGATGGTTCTTCGGCTTCATGCTGGCCGGCGCGTGGTGCGATCTGCTGCTTGATTGCGGTCACCTGGCTGTTCCTGCAAGGGCGTCGGTATCTGGGGCCTCGACACAGCCGGTGGCTGGGGCTTCGCCATCATCAACTTCGTGTGGTGGATCGGTATCGGCCACGCCGGAACGCTGATCTCGGCGATCCTGCTGCTCTTCAAGCAGAGCTGGCGCAACTCGATCAACCGCTTCGCCGAAGCCATGACCATCTTTGCCGTAGTCTGCGCCGGCATGTTCCCGCTGATTCACGTCGGACGCCCATGGCTGGGGTACTGGCTCTTTCCCTATCCCAGCTCGATGAACGTGTGGCCGCAGTTCCGCTCCCCGCTGCTCTGGGACGTCTTCGCGGTTTCGACATACGCCACGATCTCCGTCGTCTTCTGGTACATCGGCATGATTCCCGATCTGGCAACCTTGCGCGATCGCGCGCAAGCGAAGGTTGGCCAGTTCGTCTATGGCTGGCTGTCGCTCGGCTGGCGCGGCTCGGTACGGCACTGGGTGCGCTATGAGACCGCCTCGCTGTTGTTGGCGGGTCTGGCGACGCCTCTGGTGCTTTCGGTGCATACCGTCATCAGCTTCGATTTCGCCGTGGCGCTCCTGCCCGGCTGGCATACGACCATCTTCCCGCCCTACTTTGTCGCCGGCGCCATTTACTCCGGCTTCGCCATGGTGATCACGCTGGCCGATTCCGATCCGCAAGTTCTATCACCTGGAAGACCTCATCACCATCCGCCACATCGACAATATGGGCAAGGTCATGCTGGCCACCGGCCTGATCGTCGCCTACGGCTATGCGATGGAAGTCTTCATGGCCTGGTATTCCGCCAGCCACTGGGAATACTTCATGATGTGGAACCGCATGTTCGGTCCCATGGGCTGGTCGTACTGGGTGCTGATCACCTGCAACATCGCCCTCCCGCAGTTGTTGTGGCTGCGCAAGTTCCGGGTGAACCCGGCTCGATGTTCATCATGTCCCTGATCGTCAATACGGGCATGTGGTTTGAGCGCTTCGTCATCATCGTGACCAGCCTGACCGCGATTTCCTGCCCTCTTCCTGGGGCACATACAGCGCGACGCGCTGGGACTACTGCACCTTTATCGGAACGCTGGGCTTGTTTACGGCCCTGTTCTTCCTCTTCATTCGCTTCCTGCCAATGATTCCCATGTCTGAGCTGCGCATGCTGCTGCCTCAGGCCAAGGATTCATCCAAAAGCCGGAACGCTGCCGGAGGCAGGTGACTAATGCCTGATACGAGAAGGAATTTACGGATTACTGGCGGAGTTCGATACGCCGAGCGAACTGGTGGGGCGGCCAAGCCGCTTACGACTCCGGCTGGCGGCGGCATGGACTGCTACACCCCGTATCCGGTTGAAGAAGCGGCGGAAGCCATCGGATTCCATCGCAATTACGTTCCTCTGATCTGCCTGGTTGGCGGCCTGCATGGGGTGGCGGCCATGTTTCTGATGGAGACCTGGATCTCGGTCTTGGCCTATCCGCTGAATATTGCGGGACGCCCGCTCTTTTCCTGGCCGGCCTTTATTGTTCCGGCGTATGAGTGGACCATTCTCTGGGCCGGGCTTTCGGCAGCTTTGGCATGCTGGCCCTGTGGGCTTGCCGCAGCTCTATCATCCGCTGTTCAACGCGCCCAATTTCCGCAGCGGCGCCACTTCGGACAAGTTCTTTCTTTGCCTGGAGGTCGACCGATCCGAAATTCGATCTGGCTGGAATCGCGCGGCTTTCTGGAAGGCTTCGGCCCGGTCTCGGTGGTGGAGGTGGAGTATTAAGACCATGAACCGAATCCGCACCTGGTGGAAGATCGGGTCCCCATTGCGGCTTCGTCAATGGCGTGGTCAAGGGGTTCTGACCTTGAGCGCCCTGGCAGCCATTGCGCTGATGACCGGCTGCCGCCAGGACATGCACGACCAGCCAAAATTCGTTCCCCAGCGCGGCACACCTTCTTTGCCGATGGCCGCTCGGTCCGGCCGCAGGTCGAGCACACCGTCGCGCGCGGACAATTGCAGCGAAGACAGCTTCTTCTACACCGGCCTGATCGAACGGCAAGGAAGCGGACACGATGCCCTTTCCCGTCGACGATGCAGGTGCTTGAGCGCGGGCCAGGAACGCTTCAACATCTATTGCACGCCCTGCCATTCGCGCGTGGGCAACGGCGCCGGAATGATCGTGCAGCGCGGTTATAAGCCTGCCGGCAACTTCACGATGCGCGGCTCTGGCCGAGCCGTTGGGTCACTACTTTTACGTGATGACCAATGGCTACGGGGCCATGCCGGACTATTCGGCCCAGCTCACGCCGGCTGACCGCTGGGCGGTCGCGGCCTATATCCGCGCACTGCAGTTGAGCCAGAATGCGAAAGAATCCGATGTTCCGCAGGGGACGCAGGTACAGAATCTGAAAGATATTGCCGAGCAGCAGGGACTTCCGCGAGTCTTTGCTCAGCCCTGGCCCTGCCGGCTGACTGCGATGTCCAGCGCGCCGCCGACCCAGTCAGGGCAATGTTGCCGGATGGCTCCAGCAGAAAATACCTGAATCCCGCTATGAGCGAGCCAGACAGCGGTACAGCGCGACCAGAGGCGAGACAACGCGCCGCAGAGCCTAAGAAATAAGGATCAGGAACGACATGGCTCACGGACATCACGCAAATACGTTGCCCGCCGACCTGACCGCCCCGCCTGCTGTCAATGGCTGGCGGCGCAGGGCGCTTGGTTGTGGGCGCTGTGTTTGCCGTTCTGTCGGTCATCTGGCATCCTGGCGGCTTTCGTCGACCACGACGGCATCGAACCACCTGCTGCGCTCGTATCTGCTCGGCTTCATCATCTGCTGGGGCTTCTGCCGTGGGCGGCCTGGCGCTGCTGATGGTGCAGTATCTGTGCGGCGGCAAATGGGGCCTGCTGCTGCGCCGTCCGCTGGAGGCAATGTCGCGTCTGCCTGCCGCTGGTCTTCGTTCATGTTTCTTCCCGATCGGCATTTTCATCACGTAAGAAGCTGTATCTGTGGGCGCAGTATCCGGATCCGCGGAAGCATGCTCTCAGGCAGCACCTGATCACGCATGAGCAGGCGCACGCCATCGCCTGCAAGCAGCCGATGCTCAACATCCGACGAGTGTGTGGATTCAGTGCGTTCTGTCTTCGCGCATCTGGTTTCTATACATGTTTCTGCTCAACCGCTGGGTCTTGCAGCGCGATGCCGATCCGCAACCCAATGTTCGCTTCTTGGCAGGTGAGGTTCGAGAACCTCAGCGGCTTCGGCGTCGTGATCTATTCCATCACGCATGACTGTTTGCGCGATCGACTGGGTTATGTCGCTCGACCCGACATGGTACTCGTCGGTCTACGGGTTGCATGTTCCTGGTCGGCCAGGCTATGGAGTGCTGGCGCTGGTCATCATCACCGTGATCCGCCTTTCGAAAGCCCAGCCGATCAAGACGGTCCTGCGCAAGACCGAGCAGCACGACCTGGGCAAGCTCTGCCTTCGCCTTTGTCATGCTGAATATCTACCTGGCCTTCGCCCAGTTCCTGATTATCTGGTCGGGCAACTCGCCGGAAGAAATTCCCTGGTACCTGGATCGCATCCGCGGCGGCTGGGGCGTGATCGCAACACTGGATTTCGTCTTTCACTGGCTGCATTCCCTTCACGCTGCTGCTCTCCCGCGACCTGAAGCGCAACAAGAGCGCCTGATTGTGGTCTGCTGATCATGATTTTTGCCCGCTGCTGGGATATGTTCTGGCTGATTGAGCCGAACTTCGAGGATGCGGCCAGCGCAACCTGCACTTCAGCTTCGGCATTCTGGAGTACGCTGCCGTGCCGGTAGCATTGATTGCTTTCTGGATGTGGTACTACTTCTCGCAACTGAAAACGCGGCCATTGGTCGCCGACCAACGATCCGCATGTGGAGGAGATTCTGGAGGCCGAACATGCCCACGCATAACGAACACGAGTCGCATAACAAGCCCGGTTCTGTCCGCGAAGGCTATGAAGTTACAGACGTAAGCGTTCAGGGGATCATGGTCTTCCTGATCGGTCTGGCAATTTCCGTCGGCGTCTTTTTCGTCTTCTGCTTCGGCATGGGCAAGGTCATCAACAATGCTCTGGTGAAACGCGATGGCCCGCCGAACCAGTGGAACCAGGCGAATTACCCGTCTGGCAAGCTGCGCAACATGGAGTCGAGCGCGGCCATGCAGCAACAGCAGCTAAAGCAGATGACGCAGGCTTTCCCGACGCCGCGTCTGCAGAGGGATGACGGCAATCAGGATACTGCTGATCTGCATGCCCGCGAAGATCTGCTGCTGGACAACTACAGCTGGGTTGACCGCTCCAAGGGCACCGTCCGTATTCCGATTGACCGCGCGATGGAGTTGATTGCCCAGCACGGGCTGCCCGTAGAACAGCAGCCGCAGCAGGCCGAGCAGCTGATGGCCGGCGACAGCGCCATTTCCGTTCAGGCGCCGCTGACCGATGGCTTTGCCCCTACCGCTTATGAGCAGGCGCTGCGCGAAGGGTCAAAAGCGCCGGGGGAACAGGCTTCAACCAAGGCGAACAATAACTAAGGGCAGCGCGGGGGGCCGTGTGTCGCCTCAAAAAGCGGATTAGCATACAAACAGATGCAGACAGCGAGCAAAATTCGGAACAGCAGAACGGCAAAAGGGGCGCTTGCCCTCGCGGCCGGGCTCATGCTCACCGTCTTCGCGGCATCGGCGCAGGTTTCAAGCTACGGCGACAAGCAGATGGGCGAGCCGGCGAGCGATCATCTGCCCTCTGTGCTGAATAAAGTCGCCATCGTGCAGCGGCTGAACAAACCCATCCCGCTCGATGGAGAATTTCGCGACGAAACCGGCAAAGCAATCCACCTGGGCGATTACTTCGGCCAGCGCCCGGCAATTCTGGCTCTGGTCTATTACAACTGCCCCATGCTCTGTTCTGAAGAGCTGGACGGATTAGTCGGCGCCCTTGAGATGGTGAAGTTCAAGCCGGGCAAGGATTTCAATCTCATCGTTGTGAGCATCGATCCCAGTGAGACGCCGGAGATTGCGGCGAAGAAGAAGGCCTTTTACCTGAAACGTTATGGCCACCCGGAAACCGCGAATGGATGGCACTTCCTTACCGGGGAGCAGCCTGCGATCAATGCGCTTGCTTCCGCCACGGGTTTTGGCTATGTGCGCGTTCCCGGTCCGGACGGCAAGATGACGCAGTTCGCGCATGCGAGCGCCATTGAGCTGATAACGCCGGATGGAAGGCTTTCGCAGTATTACCTCGGCGTGGAGTATTCGCCGAAAGATTTACGGCTTGGATTAGTGGAAGCGTCAGGAAACAGGATCGGTTCGCCGGTCGATACAATTCTGACCTATTGCTATCACTACGATCCTTTGCTGAACCGGCACAGCCTGGTGATTGCGCGCATCGTGCAGCTGGGGTGCCTGATAACGATGTTATGGCTTGGCGGCTTCATGGTGATGATGTTCCGGCGTGACTTGAAGCAAAAGAAAGCCATGCCGCTACCAAACTGGAAAAACGTGATCGGATAAAAGGGAACGATGCATTTCATCAGTCCAGTACTTTGGCAGTTTCTCGTAAATTGGCTCACGCACTTCGCGCTGTTTCCACCGGAGGCTTCCAGGATTGCGCCCCAAACGGACGCGCTTTATTTCTTCCTGATCCTGATCTCCATGGTGGGCATGGCGGTCGTCGTGCTGCTCATCGTGTTGTTCTCGGTCCTGTATCGCAAGGAAAGGAACCCGGAAGCAACACAGATCGAAGGCTCAACACTGCTTGAGGCCACCTGGACCATCATTCCGCTCGCCCTTTTCATGGTCACTTTCGTCTGGGGCGCGCTGCTGTACTTCCGCATCTACAACCCGCCCACCAACGCCATGAACATCTACATCGTTGGCAAGCAGTGGATGTGGAAGGCCGAGCACCCGGGCGGACAGCATGAGATCAACGCTCTGCACATTCCCGTCAACCGGGCCGGTGCAGCTCACTATGATTTCGCAGGATGTATTCCACAGCTTCTCCATTCCCGCTTTCCGTGTAAAGCGCGAGGTGATTCCGGGCCGATACTCCACCGTGTGGTTTGAACCGACACAGGTGGGCACTTACCATCTCTTCTGCACGCAATACTGTGGCACCCTGCACTCGTCGATGATCGGTGAAATCGTCGTCATGACGCCGGATGACTATGAAAGATGGACTGCCGGATCGACCAGCGGAGCATCGCTTGCACAGAATGGCGAGCGTCTCTTCGCCAGCCTCGGTTGCAACTCCTGCCATTCAGGGAGTGCCGATGCGCATGGTCCCAGTCTCGCGCAGGTCTATGGCGGCAAGGTGCAAATGACCAATGGATCATTCGTGACTGTGGATGACGCCTTCCTGCGCGACTCGATCCTGAATCCGACCATGCACCAGGTTGCCGGATACGCGCCGATCATGCCGACCTACCAGGGACAGATCAGCGAAGAAGGTTTGATTGACCTTGTCGAATATATTAAGAACCTAAACTCTAATTACCGTATCCAGCAGACGCTGACTACGAACCAGGTCCAGACCGTTGCACCAGCGGCCGGGCAGGGGGTGGTGAAGCAATGAGCACAGCAACAATCGTGAAGCTTCCTCCACAGGAGACGGCGAGTCTCCCCAAGAGGTCGTATCTGAACAGTGAGTATGGGTTGAAGAGCTGGCTGCTTACGGGCGACCACAAGCGCATCGCGATCCTCTATCTGATCTCGATTACTTTCTTCTTCTTCATCGGCGGCGCGATGGCCGGACTGATCCGCCTTGAGCTTTTGACGCCGCAATCGGACCTGATGGCTACGGACACCTATAACCGGGTGTTCACCATGCATGGCATCATCATGGTCTTTCTCTTCCTGGTGCCGTCGGTTCCTGCTACCATCGGCAATTTTGTGATCCCGATCATGGTAGGCGCGAAAGATCTGGCATTTCCGAAGATCAATCTACTGAGCTGGTACCTGTATGTGGGCGGCGGAATTTTCATGCTGGCCGCTATGACCCTCGGCGGTGTCGACACCGGTTGGACGTTCACCACGCCGCTCAGCACCCACTACCTTAATACGCACGTCATCACTGCAGGGCTGGCGGTCTTCATAGCCGGGTTCAGTTCCATCTTTACCGGCTTGAACTTTATCGTCACCATCCACCGCATGCGCGCGCCGGGAATGACATGGTTCCGCCTGCCGCTGTTCGTATGGTCGCACTATGCCGCTTCGATTCTCATGGTGCTCGGCACTCCGGTACTGGCCATCTCGCTGGTGCTGGTTATCCTCGAGCGCGCCATCGGCATCGGCGTCTTCGATCCAGCCAAGGGCGGCGATCCCCTCCTCTTCCAGCATTTGTTCTGGTTCTATTCGCATCCCGCTGTCTACATCATGATTCTTCCCGGGATGGGTGTGATCTCTGAAGTCATCAGCACCTTTTCGCGCAAGCGTGTCTTCGGATATACAGCGGTTGCATTCTCCTCCGTGGCCATCGCGGTTTTCGGGTTCTTTGTCTGGGAACATCACATGTTCATCATGGGTGTGTCCAACTACTCGGCGCTGGTCTTCTCCCTGCTGACGATGCTGGTTGCCGTGCCTTCCGCGATCAAAATCTTCAACTGGGCAGCGACGCTTTACAAAGGCTCCATCACCTTCGAGACGCCGATGCTCTACGCTTTCGGCTTCATGGGACTCTTCACCATCGGCGGTTTGACCGGCGTATTCCTCGGCTCGCTGGGCATGGACATCCACCTGACCGAGACGTACTTCATCGTCGCGCACTTCCACTTTGTCATGGTCGGCGGCATGCTGATGGCATTCCTTTCCGGCATCCACTTCTGGTGGCCGAAGATGACCGGGCGCATGTATCCGGAGGCGATCGTCCAAGCTGGCCGCGCTCACCACCTTCATCGGATTCAACCTGACCTTCTTCCCGCAGTTCATCGTGGGCTACCTGGGTATGCCACGCCGCTACGCCGCTTACCCTCCTGAATTTCAGGTGCTGAACGTTCTGTCGACAGCCGGAGCGACGGTGCTTGGCATCGGATATCTGTTGCCGATGCTCTACCTCACCTGGTCGCTCAAGTACGGCAAGATTGCCGGGCCGAATCCCTGGCAGGCGACCGGACTCGAGTGGCAGATTCAATCCCCGCCGCTGACGGAAAACTTTATTGAAACGCCAATCGTAGACCACGAGGCATACGACTACGAGTGGCTTGCACACCAGACCGAACACGAGGTGCAGACCGTTGGATAGTCAAGCGATCGCAACCCAGCCAGTTCACGGGCACGATGAGGGCGCGCATCCGCCATATCTCCGCCACCACTTTGCGACGGTGGAGCAGCAGCGCGAGACTGCAAGCTTCGGCATGTGGCTCTTTCTGCTGACCGAAATCATGTTTTTCGGGGGCATGTTTGCCGCATATCTCATCTATCGCAACTGGTACTATCCCGCGTTTGTCGTGGGCAGCCATCAATTGTCGATTGTGCTGGGCACCATCAACACCGCTGTTCTGATCTGCTCCAGCTTTACGATGGCAATGGGTGTCTACAGCGCTGAGATGAAGCGACGCACAGCCCTGGTGGGCTGGTTGTTGGCTACCATCGTGCTCGGCGGCATATTCCTCGGGATCAAGGCCGATGAATATCATGAGAAATGGGAAAAGCACCACGTCCCTGGCTTGAACTTCAGTGTCCAGGACTTTACGCATCCTACGGACTCTGAACCGGCGCTGCCACTCGACATGGCGGAGAAGACCCAGGTTTACTTTTCGCTCTACTTCGCCATGACCGGCATGCATGCGCTCCACATGGTCATCGGTATCTCAATCCTGCTTGTTTTGGTGGTGCGAGCATGGGGCGGAGCGTATACGCACGGCCACATGACGACGATAGAAAACTTCGGTCTGTACTGGCACTTTGTCGATATTGTGTGGATCTTCCTTTTCCCATTGCTGTACCTGATCAGCCGTCACCAGTGAGGATTGAATCGATGTCAGAACATACGCGTCACGAAGAACTCGATACTGAGCCGACACATCACGAAGAGCATATTGTCAGCCCGAAGATTTACGGTGTAATTTTTGGGACTCTGCTTGTGGGCACAGGGCTCACGGTGGCTGCTTCCTATCTCGAGCTGGGCATTTTCAATCCTATTGTCGCCATCGCCATCGCCTGCATTAAGGCGGTGCTGGTCATTCTCTTCTTCATGCACGTCAAATATAGTTCGCGTCTGACGAAGCTGACCGTCGCCGCTGGATTCTTCACTTTTCTCGTCCTCATTACCATGACGCTGACTGACTACATGAGCCGCGCTTGGGGACTCTGGTAGCCAGTCTGTTTCGGCTTGAACGGCGGCCATGAGCCGCCGTTTTGCTTTTGCGGGTTGGATTGGCAAAATCAGGCATCTACTCACAGCAGAGGCATGAATCTCACCGCCGGCCTATCCGAACTGTTCCATCCGTATGCCAACGATCCGCGCGTTACCATACGCCGTGCCGGTGAACCGCTCAAGGATGGCAAGTGTGTCGTCTACTGGATGCAGCGCGCGCAGCGTGGCCTCGACAATCCAGCACTCGATCTGGCAATTGCTCTTGGCAATGAACTGGGCCTTCCCGTCATTGCCTTCTTTTCCATCATTGCGAACTTCCCGCATGCCAACCTGCGCCACTACACATTCCTGAATCAGGGCATGCCGGATATCGAAGAGGATCTCGCCGGACGCAACGTGTCGTTCATTGTGCGGCGTCCACCGGATAATCAGCTGGAGAAATTTTTACAGGAAGTTGGCGCGGCTCTCCTCGTCGGAGATGAAAATCCCTGCCGCGAGCCTGAGCGTTGGCGCAGAGTTCTCGCGAAGCGCCTGCAACTGCCCTTTCTCACGGTGGATGCAGATGTCGTGGTGCCGTCCAAACTCTTTCCCAAACACCAGTATGCGCTGCACATCATGAAGCGGAAGCTCTATGCTGAGCTGCCAAAATATCTCTCGCCGCTTCCCGGAACGAAAGCGCAAAACGGCTGGAAGCGTCCAACGCATTTCGAGTCGTTTCACGTACGCGATGACGTGACGAAGGGCTGGAAAAACTTCGATCGTACGGTCGGGCCTGTGGACAATTTCACAGGCGGCACGCACGCGGCACTCAGGCAGCTTAAGGATTTTGCGCACGATCATCTTCACGCATATGAAACCAGGCGCAACCATCCCGAGTCTGCTGGCACCAGCCGGATGTCTCCTTATCTACACTTTGGTCACATAAGCCCCCTCACCATTGCTCTCGTTGCGCAGGGGGCAGTTGAAGAAGGCAAAGCAGCAAAAGCGGCATACGACGCCTATATCAATGAGTTGATCGGATGGCGCGAAATTTCCGTCAACTTCGTCAAATACGTTCCCGACTACGACACTCTGGAATGCGCGCCTGCATGGGCGCAGAAAACTCTGCGCGAGCATGCCCGCGACAAACGCAGCCCCGAGTACACGCTGGAAGAGTTGGAGCAGTCGAGAACCTACGATGAGCTGTGGAACACAGCTCAGACGCAGATGGTGAAATACGGATGGATGCACAACTACCTGCGCATGTACTGGGCGAAGAAGATTCTGGAATGGTCACCCAATCCTGCGCGCGCTTACGAGTATGCCGTCATCCTCAACGATAAGTACGAACTCGACGGACGCGATCCGAATGGATACGCGGGTATCGCCTGGGCAATAGCCGGAGTGCATGACCGTCCCTGGTTCGAACGTTCCATCTTCGGCACAATTCGCTACATGTCCGGCGCATCCACGGGAAAGAAGTTCAATTCCAAACGCTACATCGAGAATGTTGCGGTTGGAAACTGGGCGGGTGACGAATGAATTGAGCCGTTATGCCTCGAACCAAAGTAACTTTGCGTTCGTCGAGTCTTCACGCATAATGAAGCCACTTTCCGCAACCATGCAGCATCATTGGAACGCTTCTGCGTCCCCGTCTATGGCGCAGAAGCGCTTTTCCTCGTATGCGCGGACCAGGGGCACATGACAACAATTCGCTGGTGGCAGCTGGCCTTCTGGGCCTCTATGGTCGCTCCTGCGGCGAAACTTATTCCCCAAAAACGCGCGGCAGCGCGCGCCGATCGTTTTCTCGCGCAGCGCAGTCTTCATCTCGGCCACCGCAATTTACAAAGCCCGGCAGAGCTATTGCAAAAAGCCCGCGCTCAGCATGAATGGCTCAAAGCTTCGGCTAACGACAGCGGTACCACACCGTTAAGTGCGCCCTGGACATCAATCGGTCCGTCCGCCGTCGACACCAGCCGCTTCGGCCTCATCACCGGACGCGTCACCAGCATCGCCGTCGATCCATCGGACAGCAGCGGCAATACAGTCTACGTCGGCAGCACTGGCGGTGGCGTCTGGAAGTCAACCAATGCAGCGGGGCAGTCTGGGTCCGTCAAATTTGCTCCGCTGACTGACGCCTTGCCCGTTTCGAGCGGCTGCAGCACCCCGCCACTTGCCTCGCTCAGTATTGGAGTACTCACCGTTCAGCCCGGCGGCACCGGCGTCATTCTCGCCGGCACTGGAGATCCCAACGATGCGCTCGACTCCTATTACGGCACAGGCATTCTCCGCTCCACCGATCACGGCAATACGTGGTGTCTCATCCCCAACTCGATAGACGGATATTATGGCTCCGTGCGCGGGTTCTCTTTCCGCGGGATGGGATTTGCGGGCTTTGCCTGGAGCAGCGTCAATCCGCAGCTGGTCGTCGCTGCTGTGGCTACATCGGAAGAGGGAAACGCAGTCCGCGCAACCAGCGACAGCAGCTTCGCCGGACTGTACTATTCGAGCGATGCGGGCCAGACCTGGCGGCTTGCGGCGATAGAAGACGGCACGGCGCAGATCATTCAGTCCGCGCAAACCGCTTCCACCAGCGATCCCGGCAACTCGGCAACTTCAGTGACGTGGAATCCGGTACGGCAGCGCTTCTATGCCGCAGTGCGCTATCACGGCTACTATAAATCGCTTGATGGTGTGACCTGGACGCGCCTGGATAACCAGCCGGGAGCAAATCTCCTTCCCGCGCAATGCCCGGCAAACCCGAACAGTATTGGCTCAAGCGCCTATCCTATCTTCCGTGGAACCATTGCTTCGCAGCCCGTGTCAGGAGATCTGTTTGCAATAACCGTCGACAACACCAACAGCGATCAGGGACTGTGGCAAGACAAATGTTCGGCGGGTACAAACGGATGTGTATCCGCGACAGTTACATTTACGAATCGTATTGCGGACACCGCCATCGACACTGGAGGAGGTACGAATCTTCCGCAGGGCGATTACGATTTGTCGCTCGTGGCGGTGCCTTCGCAGCAGGACACTCTGTTGTTTGTCGGGACCAGAGACATCTTTCGCTGCAGCTTGGCAAACAGCTGTGCGTGGCGCAACACGACGAACGTCGATAACTGCGCCGCCGCGCAGGTCGCGCCGTCGCAGCATACTTTCGATGCGACCTTCGGCGCAAACGGTCTGATCTACTTCGGCAACGACGGCGGCTTGTGGCGCACGACGGACGATGCAGGCCAGCAGCAGACGGTCTGCTCAAGCGATGACGCAGTGCATTTTCAGAATCTCAATGGTGGCATCGGTTCACTTGCTGAAGTGGAAAGCTTCTCGCAGCATCCGCAGAATCAGAATGTATGGATGGCGGCGATGGGCGCTTTTGGCACGGCCGCTCCGCAAGTCGGTTCTGGCGCCTGGGCGCAGATACTTGACGGAGAAGGTGATGCCAACGCTATCGACCCGGCGAATCCTCAGAACTGGTACGCCACTTCTGCCGCTCCGGTCGATATCAATCTGTGCACGCAAGGCACAGCGTGCAACAAATCGGATTTCGGATCGCCAGTCATCGGCAGCGCGCAGGTGGACAATGACAGCTATGGTCTTGCAGGCATCGTGCCGTGGATCCTCGATCCGCAGAATTCTGCGAACCTGATCATCGGAACATGCCGCCTCTGGCGCGGTCCGGCAGACAATGGTGCGGCATGGAGCACAGCCAACGTCATCAGCCCGATGCTCGATACCATCCAGAACTCTTACTGCAGCGGCAATGCACAGCTTCGGTCCCTTGCGGCATCCGGCAGCCCCGCTGATCCTCCAGGCATGAACGAGAAGATATACGCGGGCATGGCAGGTAGGGTGGATGGCGGCGCAACGGTGGCCGGACATGTCTACGGCGCATCCGTAAGTGGAACCGCGGGAATCACTCCATCATGGAGCGATCTGTCCAATGCTCCAGTGCTCAATAGTTCCCTGGCAGGTTTCAATGCTGGAGGGTTCGATATCTCAAGCATCTATGTCGATCCGCACGACAACACCGGAAATACGCTCTACGTTACTCTGCAGGGTTTTATCACCGCCAGCACGAACGGGTCACTGGTGTACCGTTCCGTGGATGGCGGAGCTCACTGGATTACGATTGCAGCCAATCTGCCCGATGCCCCGGCAAACAGTATCGTGGTGGATCCTAACGACGCGAACACGGTTTACGTGGCGCTCGACACAGGCGTCTACGTGACGCGCAACATCAACCTGTGTACGGATAGCTCGCAGAACTGTTGGAGTGTGTTTGGCACCGGATTGCCCGGTGCCCCGGTCACGCAACTGCAGGCCTTCAATTACCTGAATACATCGCTTCTGCGCCCTGCCACATACGGCAGGGGACTCTGGCAGATCTCCCTTCTAACAGCGGGCGTACCACAGGCGGCGGCAACGCTCACTCCCGCAACGCTTTCATTTGCAAGCCAGGCTGTAAATACGGTCGGCAGCTCACAGGCGGTCACGGTCACAAATACCGGCACAGTAATTTTTACAGTCGCCAATATCACTGCCGATCTGAATTTCGTGCAGCAGAACAACTGCACGCAGCCACTTGCTACCGGTGGCACCTGCACCGTTCAGGTGCGCTTCGCCCCTGCAACGACGGGCGCGCTTGACGGAGTTCTGACCGTATTCGGCAATCTCCCTACAGGTCAGATAACAGCATCGCTCTCCGGGACAGGTCTGGCGGCAGGGAATATCATTCTGTCGCCCACCAGCCTCGATTTTGGAAATTCGCTGGTCGGGGTTCCGGTCGCATCGCGGAATATTACGATTTCGAACACAGGTGGCATCAATGTAGGCCTGCAGCCGCCGACGATCACGGGCGATTTCCAGATCAGCGCCAACACTTGCGGTGCATCCCTCGCGCCAGATTCCGGCTGCACCGTCTCCATCGCGTTCAACCCGACAGCTGCGGGCGGCCGGGCCGGCGTCTTTTCCGTCAGCGATGAGGCGGGAACGCAGACGGTGCAGCTTTCCGGCAACGGACAGGCTCCGGCAACCGCGATCCTTTCCGGCGCCAACCTCAATTTTTCAGCGCCGCAGACGGTTGGGACGAAGAGCGGACCGCAGCAGGTGTTGCTGACCAACAATGGCGATGCTTCATTGACGGACATTGCAATTACCGTTAGCGGTGACTTTACTGCGCAGAACAACTGCGGCTCCTACCTCGTCGGCCATGCAAGTTGCGCAATCTCCGTCGTCTTTGTGCCTTCGAAAGTTGGTCCGGAGAGCGGTGTTCTGGCCCTGAATACTCAACTGGGTGCACAAACAGCCTCGCTATCCGGGACCGGAGTGGCGCCACCCCAAGTCTCTGTGCTGCCCACCCCGCTGAACTTCGGGCAGCAGGCCATCAACACTACCAGCACTCCCCAGCGGGTCGTGTTGACCAACAATGGCGGCTCTGCTCTGACGGGTCTGGCATTCGCTGTGAATGGAGACTATGCGATTGCCGGCAGCAACTGTGTCTCCGATCAGGCGTTGAACACGCAAAGCTCCTGCTATATCGATGTGACATTTACCCCGTCGCGGGCGGGCCAGCGCAGCGGATCTTAACGGTGGACGCTACAAATCTGTCCAGTTCTCTAAATGTTGCTCTCTCCGGCTCAGGCGAAGATTTCCAGCTTGTCGTAACTGGCTCCCCCTCGGCTGTGATCGTGAGCGGGCAGACAGCAACCTACGCCCTCCAGGTTGCTCCGGTGAACGGATCGGCACCCACATTGACCATGGGGTGCACCGGCGTTCCCCAGAATGCAACCTGTACTGTGAATCCAGTCACGCTGTCCGTGGCTAACGGAGGAACGGGAAAAGCAACCGTGACGGTCACAACCGTGTCAGCAAACACCAGTTCCTCTGCGAATACGTTCTTCGATCACTGGCGCAAAACAAGCTTCGCACTGGCCACGTTGCTGCCGGCTGCTCTTTTTGGCCTCCGAAGACGCAAGCGGCTGCCGCGTTCGTGGTTTGTTTGCCTCGTCGCTGTCCTTACCGTAGCTTTTCTGCTGTTGCCCATGGCCTGAGCGCAACCGGAGGCGGGAATCCAACGCCACCGCCGCCTGGTGGCCCAGGTACACCATCCGGCGTCTACACGGTGAATATCACCGCATCCATTCCCGGGCTGGAAAGAGTTGTGCCTGTCACCTTGACAGTGCAGTAAGCTTGGAAGCGTGGTGAAAGTGGTTGTGCATGTAGTGGATAAGCCGCCAGTTTCCCGTAACACTGTAGGTCCCACATGTTTCCTTCAAATGCCCGAAGGCTCTACACTGCAAGGAGTGCCCTGCTTCATTCGTAAGTGGCAATTTTGATGCATCGAGGAGTAGATACGCAGTTGACAGCGAATCCTCGCTGATACTGCATGCGTTATGCGTAAGCGACTGGCTCTTTCACTTTTCTTTTTCTTGCTGGCAGCCATGCCCTACGCGCATACCCAGAGCACTACTGGCGATTCAACGCAGAGCCAGAACACCGACTGCTCCGATCCCATGAACGCAATGTCTGCTGGCTGCGGTTCGGACCTGAGCCAGCAAGGCCAGTACGGGCTTGGTAACTATGGCCAGGCTGGAAATTACGGGCAGACCGGTGAAAGGAACGTTCCCACTGGCGCTCCGTTCAATACCCGGACTTACACCGATCTCGGGAACACCACAAATCCAACAGCAAACGGAAACCGTAATCTGCAGCCCAGCACCGTTCCTGCGCCGCCTGAGCCGCTGACTGAATTCCAGAAATTTGTCGCCGGGACAACAGGCCAAGTGCTGCCGATTTTTGGCGCGAGCCTCTTTCGCAACGTGCCTTCTACCTTTGCCCCGGTGGAACAGATTCCGGTTACGCCGGACTATATTGTTGGCCCTGACGATGAGCTTCGCATTCGCGTCTGGGGACAGGTAAATTTCAATGCTGATGTGCGCGTCGACCGTTCCGGGTCTGTCTATCTGCCACAGGTGGGCGCGATTCACGTCTCCGGGCTGCCTTTTTCGTCCCTCGATCAACACCTGCGCTCAGAGATTGGCCGCGTCTACCGCAATTTTGATCTTACTGTCGACGCTGGACAGCTTCGCTCTATCCAGATATTTGTCGTGGGTCACGCGCGCCGTGCCGGCTCCTACACTGTCAGCTCGCTGAGCACTCTGGTAAATGCCCTCTTTGCCTCAGGCGGCCCATCCACTCAGGGGTCGCTGCGGCATATCCTGCTCAAGCGCCAGGGAAAGACGATCACAGACTTTGATCTCTACGATCTGCTGGTCAATGGCGACAAATCAAAGGATACACAGCTGTTGTCGGGCGACGTCATCGTCATTCCTCCGGCGGGTCCACAGGTGGCGCTGATGGGTAGCGTACGCCGCGCTGGAATCTATGAGTTGCGGGACGAGAACACCACCATTCAGCAGCTGCTTGCTGACGCTGGCGGCGCTTCAACTACCGCCTCGGAAGCAAGAATCTCTATCGAGCGCATTCAGGACCACCACGCGCGGGAAGCGATGGAAGTCGCATTCGATGCAGCAGGTATGGGGACAACGTTGCGCGATGGGGATTTGCTGCGTGTGCTTTCTATCGTGCCCCGGTACCAGAAGACTGTAACGCTGCGCGGAAATACTGCCAACCCGGGACACTTTGCCTGGCACGAGGGGATGAAGCTGAGCGATCTGATTCCGGACCGGGATGCGTTGATGACGCGCGACTACTACTGGAGACGCGCCCAGCTCGGTCTGCCAACCCCGGAGTTCCAACCCTACGTCGCTGGACCGGTTCAATTTCAGCCTTCAAATTCAATTGACCTGCAATCACAGCAGGCCTACCAGCAGTGGCAGTTGCAGAATCGAGTGCAGCGGCTGCCCAACGGCCAATATGTTTTTGTGAATCCGCAAGGTACCGAGGGACAGACCGCCACATCGCAAATCAATCAGCAAAAGTCCGTCGTGAATCAATACCCCTATGCCCAGGGAAATGTCTATCTGCAGGGAGAGCAGCAATATACCGTCCTTCCATCGGCGAATGGACAGCAGCAGCCAACGACGGATATGAGTGGAACATCTGCGTCTGCCGCTTCCACCCAGCAACAATTGCCGGATCAGACTTCGTCGGCAAATGGTGGGCTGAATCCCTCACAACTGGCCAGCAACGGTAGCCTAGCCGGAAGGCAGGCTCAGGTCATCACGCAAAACACCGAAGCCGCCGTCAGAAAGAATGATGTAAAGATGTCTGCTCCGGAGATTGACTGGAATTACGCGGTCATCGACCGTACAGATCCGGAAACCCTCAAGACTTCGCTGATCCCCTTTAATTTGGGCAAGCTGGTCCTTGGGCATGATCCATCGCAAAATTTGACGTTACAACCGGACGACGTTGTGACTGTCTTCTCGCAGGCCGATATCCGGGTTCCCGTTGCCCAGCAAACGAAATTCGTGCGGCTTGAAGGTGAATTTATTAATTCAGGAATCTACAGCGTGCATCTCGGCGAGACGCTGCGGCAACTTATCGAGCGTGCCGGTGGCCTGTCGCCCAGTGCATATCTCTACGGGTCAGAATTTACCCGCGAATCGACGCGTGTATTACAGCAGCAGCGCATCGATGAATACGTGCAGAATCTGGAACTGGAGATTCAGCGCGGCGCTATTGCCGGAGTAGCCTCCTCAGTTTCCGCTCAGGACGTTGCCAGCGCAAATGCGGCATCCACAAGCTCGCGTGAGCTGTTGAACCGTCTGCATCAGTTGCGTGCTACCGGACGTGTTGTGTTGCAGGTCCACCCGGATAGTACTGGCATTGACAGCCTGCCAGACCTCTCGCTCGAAGATGGGGACGTTTTTATGGTTCCCCCGGCTCCCGCAACGGTGAACGTGGTAGGAGCGGTCTATGACCAGAACTCATTCATGTATATAGCTAATCGTCGTGTAGGGGATTATCTTAAAATGGCTGGCGGCCCGGGCCGCGATGCCGATAAGAAGCATATCTTTATCATTCGCGCTGATGGGTCGGTTCTCAGCAAGACGGCCACCAATGGAGTATGGGGAAACACGTTTGAATCAGCGCACATGAATCCCGGCGACACGGTCATCGTGCCGGAGAAAACGTTCCGGCCGACAGCTTTGCGCGGATTGTTGGATTGGTCACAATTATTCTCACAGTTAGCCCTCGGAGTTGCGGCAATCAGTGTGATTTAATTTGATTTAGCTGAATAATTTAATTTCTTATGAACATAACCCGCTTTCATGGATGCGCTTTCATCTGTAAAATTGATTAGACGCAACTTTTTGAGTGTTAACCTGGTCTAAGAAAAGAAGTTACTTGTACCAGCGCGACCCCCGGAAAGCCCGTGGTAATCAGATTGGTTCCAACTTGTGCGTATCATATTGTTACTAAGTTGTTTGGGCCTCTCTGCTGTCACTGGATCTTGCGAATCGGGCTAAATCGTTTCATTCTGGGTCTAAGTAAGCTTACGTAACAGCCGAAGAACTTATTTATAGATTGATTCAAATTGGCTTGAATCATTACGGGACTTGTATACACTGTAGCTTGCTCTATCAGGACCGATACCAAATGAACTCATCCTCCGTTCCTTTGCACCCTCGCCCTGCCGGCAGCATGGAGAAACGTTCTGAAACTGTGAGCGATGCAACAAAGTTGCATGCTGTTTCTGGCACGGTTTATAACCGTGCCGTCACATTTCAAGCATTGGAAGACGAGGCGTGGAGTCTCTCGGATGGCAAGCGGCTCTTTGATCTGATCTGCGCAAGTACCGGCCTCCTAGTCTTTTTCCCACTCATGGTGCTCATCGGGCTGGTAATTGCGATCAGTTCACCCGGACCCATCTTCTTTCGTCAGAAGAGAATGGGCCGGTGGGGCACATTGTTTACTATCTATAAGTTCAGAACAATGATCGCCGAGGCCGAGAATGGCCCTTGCATCACAGTCCAGGGCGATTCCAGAATCACGGGTATTGGATCGCTGCTCCGCAAGTTCAAGCTTGATGAATTGCCGCAGTTTATCAATGTCATCAAAGGAGACATGAGCTTTATCGGTCCCCGCCCTAAGCTTCCGCATCATGAAAGCCTGCACATGCCGTTTCGGCCCGGCATCACTGGCGCGGCCACGCTCGCATTTCGCTGCGAAGAGGAGCTGTTGCGCCATATCCCCGAGCAGGATCTCGATCTCTTTTACGCCCGCACCATTAAGCCCCTTAAGGCAAAGCTGGACTGGGAGTATATGCAGTGGGCGACATGGTGGACAGATCTCGGATTACTCTGGTGCACTACAACGGCATGTCTCTCCAACAGCAGCCCGCCTTCGCCTGTGGTCGAATTTCCCGAACACGCATAAATATCTCTCGTCTTAGCCTAAGCCCTGTCTTGTCGCTATACTTTTTAACAGGAGGCATTCTTTAGCCTCCTTTAGATGGGAAATGTGTGTCGGTTATGGGTGAATCCGGAACAGTATCTGTAGAAGACGTCCGCCGGGTAGCGGAGCTGGCCAGTCTGGAATTGTCGGCTGAAGAAGAGACGCATATGTTGCGCGATCTAAATGCAATTCTCGGGCATGTATCGCAATTGAATGAGCTGGATACCTCGGCGGTTCCACCCATGGCTCAGGTCAGCGAAGTGATCGCCGGCAGCCAGACCATAACAGTTCTGCGCCCCGATGAGGTTCGTCCCTGCCTTGACCGCGAACGCGTTATGGCAGGCGCACCGGAGACGGACGGCATATTCTTCAAAGTTCCTAAAGTGATTGAACGGTAGTCCATGACAGTCGAAACAGCAGAGACAAAGCCGCTTTCTATCGGCGATATTCGCAGCTCCCTCGAATCGGGCGCGCGCAATGCAGCCGCCATTACCGAGGCCTGTTTTCATCAGATCGAGGCCCGCGATCCGGAAATTCACGCATACCTTTCCACCAATCGCGAGCGAGCGCTCGAACAGGCAGCTCGTATCGACGGTCTTGCCACCAAAGGTGAATCGCTCCCTGTCCTTGCAGGCGTTCCCGTGGGGATTAAAGATGTGCTGACCATCGAGGGCTTGCAGGCTACAGCAGGCTCCAGGATTCTCGAAGGCTATCGCGCTCCTTATACGGCAACGGCGGTCAGGAAACTCGAAGACGCCGGAGCGATCGTGCTGGGTAAGCTCAACTGCGACGAGTTTGCCATGGGCTCGTCGAATGAAAACTCGGCCTATGGACCGGTACACAATCCTCACGCCCTCGATCGGGTACCCGGAGGCTCCAGCGGCGGTTCAGCCGCAGCCGTGGCCGCGGGCATGGCAGTTGCCACGCTGGGCACGGACACAGGCGGTTCCATTCGCCAGCCCGCGTCGTTCTGCGGAGTGGTGGGCATTCTGCCAACCTATGGACGCGTCTCACGTTACGGCCTGATTGCATTCGCCTCATCGCTCGACCGCGTCGGACCATTCACGGCCAAAGTGCGTGATGCCGCAACCGTTCTTGGCGTCATTGCCGGACATGATCCGATGGACGCAACCTCATCGCCGCTACCCGTACCCGACTACACAGCGGACATCGACAAAGGTGTGGCCGGACTCAGCCTCGGTGTTCCCACCGAATACTTCGCCGAAGGTCTCGACCCGGAAGTCCGCGCAGCAGTAGAGAAAAGCATCGATCAGCTGCGCGCCGCCGGAGCCACCATCAAGCCGATTTCGCTGCCGCACACGCGCTACGCAATTCCCACGTACTACCTCATCGCGACAGCCGAAGCCAGCGCAAACCTCGCCCGCTTTGACGGCGTGCGTTATGGTTTCCGCGCGAAGGACTCCGATACGTTATCGGTCATGTACCGGCGCTCACGCGATGGCGGATTCGGCGCCGAGGTCAAGCGCCGCATCATGCTCGGAACATACGCGCTTAGCGCCGGCTATTACGATGCGTATTACAAGAAAGCCCAGCAGGTCCGCCGCCTGCTCACAGAAGACTTCCTGAAAGCGTTCGCCGAAGTTGACGCAATTCTCACGCCGACCGCTCCCACTCCGGCTTTCAAGCTCGGCGAAAAAGTTGACGATCCTGTGTCGATGTACCTGGCAGATATCTATACGGTCACGGCCAGCCTGGCCGGAATCTGCGGCCTCTCCGTCCCGAGCGGAAAGTCGCAGGATCGCCTGCCCATCGGCCTGCAGATTCTCGGCAAGCATTTCGATGAAGCTGTGATCCTGCGCGTAGCGCAAACGGTAGAGGTGCTGCAACAGTAGCGCAGTTATTCTTCAGATATTCGCGCGTGCCGAACCAGATATCAGTTTTTGCCGTAACGGGTGGAAGAGTCCTAAAACGCTTCTTCGCCGAGAGCAAACCGCAGCTCGCGTGACTCGTTCCACGCCATGCGCAAGCCCCCAGCCACCGGCCGGCTGCCCATCAGCCGCACCGCTTTGATGGCAAGACTTAGGTACGCTGGTGCCTCGCGATCAGGCCACAGTTCGCGCAGCGGACGGACAATGCCACTGTGGTCCGGGTGAAAGACGCGCTCGTCCCAATGCCGCGAGCCCTGGGGAAATTCCGGATAGTCGCGGATCGCGTCGAGCGTCGATTCCAGCAGGCGATGCTTCCACGGTTCTGCGTATTGCGGCATAAAGAGAACGTGGCTCCGGCCCTCATAACGAACCTCGTGCACGAATTCCGTGAATGTGGCCGCATGTGAGAGGTTGATGTTCGCATTCGGTTCCACTCCGTGACGGTCGCCTCCTGAGATGAGCAGTTTGTTCCACTGCAGCGCCAGCTTCTTCACCGCGCGATTTTCCTCCCAGTGACGCAGACCGTTCAACTCCAGCGTATGCATGAATTCATGATTCTTCTCCATGAAGGCTTGCACTCGCTGCCGGTGCTTTGCGTCGCCAATCAGATAAAGGTCCCACATCGGGTGGTTGAAGACGATCAAAACATTCGGCAGTGCATGCAGGGCGGCCAGAATTTCCGTCAGCCTGCCCTCATCCGGGTTTGCCGTATATTCCTCAAAGGCCTTCATCCACAGGTCGCCGCTTTCGCTGGGCAGATTGTGAATGCCGAGGTGAAAGGCCTGGTCGCCTCCGAACGGCGCGCTCCATTCCACGGATACGGGAATATGCCGCGCCGAGGCGACCGTCCGCAGCAGCATCGGGGCGTTGATATTGTCGTGATCGGTAATCGAAACCAGCGGCATCAGCCCCAGCTTGTTCTGTATCTGTCTGCTCTCGAGATCGAATGCCAGGCGCGGAGTAAGCGGCGGCGTCCAATATGCGGCAGCATAGTTGACAGGCATGTTGTGCCGCTCGCGCGAGCGGCGCTCCGCCTCGCGCAGAACCGGCCGAAGCAGGCGGTACTGGGCGCCGAGATTGGCCAGGAAGTCCAGTGTCTCTTTCGACTGGTTGGTGTGGCTGTGCAGGGAAACGCCAGTCGCATACTCTCGGCTGGCCTCAGGATTTTTCCAAAGATACGAGATGCGCCGTAATCCACTCATTTCGCCTCCTCTGCTGCACAACATGTTCATGTAGCGTGGCTTCCGGTTCTTCTGCTCCCGGCTCCAGTATCGGGATGCACAATGAACGCGGCATTACGGGCGCAAAAAAGGAAAGTCAAATTCCGGCGGGGAACCTTGGGTGTTATTGATCACCCAGCTGAGTGGTATCTGCTATGGCATTTCTGTCCGGGGCAGAATGGCGCAGAAATGCCATGAATTTTCAGTGAATAAGAATGTAGTTTGCGGCGTATTCTTCCGGCAGGTGACGACATCCCTGAGGCTGAAGCGCCCGGCACCTGATTGGAGGAGACATGGCTGAAATGGATGCTTTGATTCCGCCCCTCCGGATGGAAGAAGAGGAAGAGTCCGAACCTCAGTTTCATCAGGCAGGCTTTGGTCGGTATCGAATGTCAGATCATGAAAACGACAAGGAACGAAATGAGAGGACGCCATCCTGGCTGACGCAAATACTACAGGAGCGCGAAAGAGGGGATAGTTATGGGAATACTCGCCTTCAGTGCGATTCTCGTGATTACGTTGGCCTGGTTGAATGTGCGGGCTAAGCTGCCAACGGAGATTACCCTCACCTTTCTTGGGACGACCTTAGGTGGAGTCATCGCAACGATCGCTCAAAAACTCGGCAGGATTTAGTGTGCGAGGCTCGTGCTAGCGGCGTGTCTTGGCAATCTCCGGGCGCAGCGCGTTTTCGTCATCCGGATCGACAGGCGGCGGTTCAGTCACAAGATGATTCAGCGTCAAGCCGTCCTTGAGAATCGCAAACGCCTCTTCCGGAGTATTCGCGAATTGGAAGAGGTGGCGGTCTCGCGGTGAGATGGCCCCTTTGTTCACCAACACGTCGAGATTCAGGACGCTCTGCCAGTAGTCCGAGCCATAGACGACGACCGTAATTTTCTTTGCCAGCTTCTGCGTCTGCGCCAGCGTCAGCAGCTCAAACATCTCGTCCAGCGTGCCAAAGCCGCCCGGGAAGACGACCAGCGCCTTGGCCAGGTAGGCGAACCAGTACTTGCGCATGAAGAAGTAATGAAACTCGAAATTGAGCGATGGCGTAACGTAAGGGTTCGGCGCTTGCTCGAACGGCAGCTTGATATTCAGGCCGATTGTTTTGCCGCCGGCGTCCTGCGCTCCGCGGTTGGCCGCTTCCATAATGCCGGGGCCTCCGCCTGATGTCACAACGAAGCGGTGCCGCCTCGATTTGAGCGTCTTGCTCCACTCCGTGAGCATGTAGGCGAGCCGGCGCGCGTCTTCGTAATATTGCGCCATTTCTACAGCTGCTTCTGCTCGGTGCAGTCTCAGCTCGCTGGTGGTTCCTTCTTCGAGTTCCGGTTCGCTGGCTGGCTGCTCTTCTTCGGGAGCAGGCTGCTGCGAGCCTGTATTCTCCAGCAGTTCGAGGTCCTTGCATGCCTCATCCAGCGCGCGAAAACGGGCTGAGCCGAAAAAGACCACGGTGTCCTGAATGCGTTCGCGGCGAAAGCGCGCTAACGGCTCAGAATACTCAGAGAGGATGCGGATGATGCGCCCTTCCGGGCTGTTCAGGAATGCCGGGTTTTCATAAGCGAGCGCGGCGCTCGTCAGTGGGGAGGGATTCTTGTCAGGCATTTTTAAGGTTCACGGTATTCGATCGCATCGCTCACGGCGATCCAGATATTTAACAGTCCTAGTCCTGAGACGATGCCGCGTACCACCCCGTTCGCAGCCAGCCACGCGATCTGCGGAAAGACGGTGAAAAGATGATTCTCATCCCAAAGATGCGTCCACGGCAATGCCACCACTAACAGGCCCAGGTAGAGCCTCACAATGACCCGCATAAAGAGATCGAGCCGGCGCAGCCATGTCGGCGTCCGGTGTTGCTTTACCAGTAATTGTGGCGCAGGTTTCGGAGCGGGTTCGGCCGAGCCGTGGGATGCGTTAGACGAAAACAGGTTCGGCTGATGCGACATGCGTTTATGTGGGCAGCGAAATGAAAGGACTAGCCCAAATTGCTCTTTCCAAAACAGTAACACAAGCAGAGCACCGAACTCAGGCCACACGTCGAAGGATCGATGCGTTCGCGTCACAATAAGGGATTTGTAACGCGAACTCTACATTCAACTGCAACTATGCCGTCGGTATGGCGTAGCGCTTGGGACGTCGATTCGCCTGCAGAATCTTTTTGCGCAGGCGCAGCGATTTCGGCGTCACCTCGACCAGTTCATCATCCGCGATGAATTCGATGGCCTGTTCAAGATTCAGCAGGCGCGGCGGCGCAAGACGGATCGCATCATCGGCGCTGGAGGCGCGCATGTTGGTCAGCTTCTTTTCCCGCACAGCATTCACGTCGAGATCGTTGTCGCGAGAATGCTCGCCGACGACCATCCCCTCGTATGCCTCCACGCCGGGCTGTACAAAGAGCACACCACGGTCCTGCAGGCTGTCGAGAGCATAGGCAGTGATGGTTCCTGCGCGATCTGAGATCAACGCACCGGTAAGACGCTGCGGAATCTCTCCCTGGTAGGGAATGTATCCGTCAAAGAGCGAATTCATCACGATCGTGCCGCGTGTTTCCGTCAACATTTCGCTGCGTAATCCGATGAGGCCACGGCTGGGTACACGGAACTCAAGGCGCACGCGGCCTGAACCATGGTTGTGCATCTTGGTCATCTCGCCCTTTCTAGGCCCAAGGCGTTCGATCACCGTACCGACGAAAGCGTCGGGAATGTCGATGGTGAGATGTTCGACCGGTTCCATTACCTTGCCGTCAATGGTGCGCGTGACGATCTCGGGACGGCCAACCATCAGTTCGAAGCCTTCGCGCCGCATCATCTCGATGAGGATGGCGAGTTGCAGTTCGCCGCGGCCCAGCACTTTGAAACTATCCGGGCTACCCGTATCTTCGACGCGGATCGAGACATTCGTCAGCAGCTCTTTATCCAGGCGGTCGCGCAGGTTGCGCGAAGTCACAAACTGCCCTTCGCGTCCTACGAAAGGAGAGTTATTAATGGAGAACTGCATTGCAATCGTCGGCTCGTCAATAATGATGGCCGGCAGCGGCGCGGGGTTCTCGACTCCCGTGATGGTCTCGCCGATGGTGATGCCTTCAACGCCGGCGATGGCGACGATGTCGCCGATCTCCGTAACTTCGATGTCGACACGCTTCAGTCCGGCGAAGCTGAAGAGCTTTGTGATGCGCGTTTTTTGCAGCGAGCCATCGCGCTTGGAGATATTCACCTCGTCGCCGGTGCGCAGCGTGCCGTTGAAGACGCGCGCAATAGCAAGACGGCCAAGGTAATCCGAGTAGTCCAGGTTCGTCACCAGGATCTGCAGCGCTCCGTCCGCGTCGCCGCTTGCGGGTGGAATGGTGTTGACGATCGTTTTAAAAAGCGGTTGCAGGTCCGTTCCCGGTGTAGCGATTTCAGTGCTGGCAAGACCAAGCTTGCCGTTTGTGTAGAGTACCGGGAAATCGAGCTGGTCTTCAGTCGCATCGAGATCGATGAAGAGATCGTAGACCTCGTTGAGCACTTCCTGCGGGCGAGCGTCGGGGCGATCGATCTTATTGATGACGAGAATCGGTTGTAGCCGGGCTTCGAGCGCTTTGGAAAGAACATAGCGCGTTTGCGGCAGTGGTCCTTCTGAAGCATCGACCAGCAGAATCACGCCATCGACCATCTTGAGCGCGCGTTCCACTTCCCCGCCGAAGTCTGCGTGGCCCGGCGTATCGACGATGTTGATCTTCGAATCCTGGTAGAAAATCGCCGTATTCTTGGCGAGAATCGTGATGCCGCGCTCACGCTCAAGATCGTTAGAGTCCATCACGCGCTCGGCGACGGCTTCATTGGCCCGGAAAGTTCCGGCCTGGCGCAGCATAGCGTCCACGAGCGTGGTTTTGCCATGGTCGACGTGGGCGATGATGGCGACGTTGCGGATCGTGGTGCTCATGGGCGCAGATTTCCTCTTCTCTTCTTGAATGCTCTGAAAGTTTCGCGGAGTGCTGCTTGGCTGGACATACAGGCAGGGCAGCTGGACCTTGGTTCTCTCTATAGTTTACCAGCAATTAGGCAATTGCTCTCTACGGCGAGGCAACGCAGAGCGCCCCGCCTGTGTTCCCATCTGTAATAACCTTGGGAAAAGGAGACTGCCCATGAAGGGATTACAAAAGGCAGGGATTCTCGCTGCGGCGCTCATTTTTGTGGCATGTCCGGTAGCAGGACATGCCCAGGATGCATCCGACGCCGCAACCGACAGTGCGTCTGCAAAGAATATTCAGATGGTGGCTGCGCGGGCAGCCCTGGATAAGACTATCGATACAAAGAAGATAAAGCAAGGTGACGCGGTCACCGCAAAGCTGCAGGAAGATGTAAAAGTCCCCGATTCAATGGAATTGCCCAAGAATACAGAGCTGCTGGGTCATGTGGATCAGGTACAGCCCTCTGAAAACAGGGGGGACTCTTCGATTCAGGTGACATTCGATAAAGCTCAGCTGAAGAATGGCCAGCAGCTTGCCATCAAGGCAACCATCATGCAGATTGCTCTGCCCGCAAATGCGATGATGAACCAGGCCGAGAGTTCTGCCGCGAGTCCATCCATGGCCAGCAGCTCACCTGCCCCCTCTTCCAGCGGCGGTGGGGGTGGAGGCATGCAGTCGTCTCAACCGCGGCCTGCCGCCAGCATGCCATCGTCTGGCATACAGGAACCCTCGCAGCAATCAGCGCAGCAGGGCGGTGTTCCGGGCGTTCAGCTGCAGAGCGATATTCATCAGTCGAACTCCGGTACATTCACGGCAAAGAAAAGGAATGTCCACCTTGACGGCGGCACACAGCTGCAGATGGCAGTGGCCGTCATTCCGGCGAACACACAAGTCAAGTAGCCCACAAACGGTCGGCGGTCAGATCGAGGAACGCCGGCCGTTATGTGAAATTTCTCACTATTCGTATTTGAGCGATTCGACCGGATCGAGCTGCGCCGCACGGTTCGCCGGTAGCGTTCCGAAGATGACGCCGACGAGCGTGGATGTAGCGAGCGCGATGATGACGGACCAGACCCGGATCGGGATTTGATAGTCGGTAAAAATACGTATCGATACGGGAACAGCAAGACCGACTATGGTTCCTACGATGCCGCCGCTGAGAGAAATAAAAATTGCTTCGATCAAAAACTGAAGCTTGATCTCACGAGCCGTCGCGCCCAGCGCTTTGCGAATGCCAATCTCGCGAATGCGTGAGCGTACCGTCGCCAGCATGATGTTCATGATGCCCACGCCGCCTACGGCAAGTGTGACCGCGGTGACGAGCGAAAGAATGATGGTCATTGCATTCGCGACCAGAGCGGCTGTCGTCAAAAGTTCGGTCAGCGTACTCGCTTTGTAAACGGAATTCTTCAGATGGCGCGAACCCACCACCTGAACGATCTGGCGTGACGCCTCTTCCACGTCATTTTATCGCGAATCGTGAAAAAGATCTGCTTCACATTGTCAGTTCCGGTAAAGTAGCGCGCGACAGAATATGGAATGAGAATCGTCTGATCGGCGATCTCCGATTGCCCGAAAGTATCCACGCTCTCTTTGAAAGTTCCAATAATCGTAAAAGGAATGCCGCTGAGCTGAAAACTCTGGTTGATTGCAGCATCCTGGCCGCCGAACATTTCCTGCGCGAAGACTTGGGTGACAACGGCAACCTTGGTGTGGCTGATCTCGTCCTGATCGTCGAAAAAGCGTCCGGAAACCACCTTCAGATTTCGTACCTGCCGGTATTGCGGGCTGACGCCCAGCACCAGCAGCTCTTTTTCAAGTCCGTTGATGCTGATGCGATCATGCATCTCCAGCATCGGGGAGGAATACATCACCGCAGGCACCCGCTCATCCACGGCCCGCTCGTCTTCACGCGTCAGATAATCATTCTGGAAATTATTCACCGAGCCGGTGCCGCCGCCCGAGTACTCGATGTACACCATGTTGGTGCCGATGCTCTGCAGCAGATTCAAAATGTATTGCTTGCCGGTTAGCCCAATGGTGACGACCAGAATAAGAGACGCCGAGCCAATCACCATGCCCAGTGCTGTGAGCATGAAGCGCACTTTGCTCGCGCGGAAGCTGTCGATCGCCAGCAGCACGATCTCGCTCAGGAGCATGGTGCGTTTGGCGCTGGCCAACGTCCTTTCAAAGGCAGCTCTGGATGAAATTCGCGTTGCGACTGGATTCATGAAAATCTTCCGCCGCCATCGGCGGCTGGCCTCAGCCTATTGTCATATCGTACGCGGAAATGGCTGTTCCGGTCCGCTGGCGACCAATGCTGGTAACAAGATGTCCCTGAGCCGTCGGCAGGACCAGAATTGTTTCCGGTTGCCGCAATCAAAGCCTGGCAACGACCGTCGTACAATGAAATAACGAAAGCACGCCACTCGCGGAGGGATGTGTGAGCGGTTGAAACAGGCGGTCTTGAAAACCGCTTAGCCCGAAAGGGCTACGGGGGTTCGAATCCCTCTCCCTCCGCCACTAGCTTAGTATTTACATATCAATAAATTACGACGAAACTAGCCCAGCCAGCCCAGTGTGATTTTCAATACTACGCTGTTTGTCGCGTGCTCAGCGTTCCATCCTCAATGAGCGGATGGGTGATTTGCACTAACCCGCTAGCGCGGGAGGTTATGCTTCTGTGACATTTGGATAGAGTGTTGGACACCCAAGGAGGTGTCCATGACACATCTACGCCAGCGCATGCAGGAAGATCTCCGGCTGCGCAACTTTTCCGAACGCACGATTCGTCGCTACACCGAGATTGTTGCTGAGTTCGCAAGGTATTTCCACAAGTCACCCGATCAGCTTGGCCCGGAGCATGTTCGCACTTTCCTGCTGTATCTGCTCAACGATCGGAAGCTTGCCTGGGGAACCATTCAGGGAGCCCGGTCGGCGCTGAAGTTCCTTTACATGCGGACGCTGAAGCAGACCTGGTTCGATCAGGAGATCATCAAGCCCAAGGTGCGCCGCAAGCTGCCCACGGTCTGGAGCCGTGAGGAAGTCTGCGCCCTGCTCGATGCGTCGATGAACACCAAGCACCGCGCGCTGCTGGCCCTGTACTACAGCGCTGGCCTTCGCTGTCAGGAAGCGCTGGATCTGAAGGTCAGCGATATCGACAGCAAACGGATGATCATCCACATCCGCGAGGGCAAGGGCAAGTTCCCGCGCCAGGTCATGCTGTCGCCCAAGCTGCTGGAGTTGCTGCGCCTTTACTGGCGCTGGCGCAAGCCCACCGACTGGCTCTTTCCCGGCGAGGAGCCGGGTCAGCCTTTGAAGGCCAACACAGTGCGTGTGACCTGTCAGAAGCTGCGCGAACAACTGGGCATTTCTAAACCGCTCAGCCCGCATGTGCTGCGTCACTCCTTCGCTTCCCATCTGCTCGATGCGGGCACCGATCTGCGCAGCATCCAGCTTCTGCTCGGTCACCGCGACCTGGAGACTACCTCCCGCTACCTGCACGTTTCCGAAGCCCGCCTGCATGCCACGGCGAGTCCGCTTGACGGTCTGCCTATTCGGAACGTCCACACTCAGGGAGGGAACAGAACCGCATGAGTGGACATCGGCTCGAAGTGGCCGATGTCTTCCACGCACATCAACAAGAGTTCCTTCAGCGCTGGGGCCATGCTCTGTCGGACCAGCAGCGGAAGGTGCTGCGCGATATCGGCCTGTGCCGCACGGCCGCGCTGGGCACTCATCTCGAACGATGCGATCGCTGCAGCTATGAGACCGTCGCGTACGACTCATGCCGCAACCGGCACTGTCCCAAGTGTCAGTCTTCAGCACGCGATCGCTGGCTCCTCAAGCAGGCTGGAAGTCTGCTGCCGGTGCCCTACGCCCATGTGGTCTTCACCGTACCCGAACAACTGGCGCCGCTCGCATTGCGCAACCAGAGGCTCTTCTACACCCTGCTGTTTCGGGCAGCTTCCGAGACGCTGCTCAAGATCGCTGCCGATCCACGCCATCTCGGTGCGCGCATCGGTGTGCTGGCCGTGCTGCATACCTGGTCGCAGAACTTGAGACACCATCCACACCTGCACTGCCTCGTTCCCACCGGCGGACTGGCTTTTAATAACTCCTGCTGGATCCCAACCAGACGTCACGGGTTCTTCCTCCCGGTGCGCGTGCTCAGCCGCATGTTCCGCGGCAAGCTGCTCGCCTTCCTCAAGCAGAGCTATCGGCGCAGCGAACTATGCTTCCCCGGCAAGCTGGCTGAACTCTCTACGCCACGCGCATTTCACACGCTCCTTGGTGGTCTGCGCCGAACAGAGTGGGTGGTCTACTCCAAGCCTCCGTTCGGCGGACCCGAACATGTCCTGAAGTACCTGGCCCGCTACACGCACCGGGTGGCGATCTCCAACGGAAGGCTCCTCAGCCTCGAGAACGGGCGGGTGCGCTTCCGCTGGCGGGACTCCCGCCACAACAACCGAAGCAGCGTTATGGAACTCGATGCGGTCGAGTTCATCCGCCGCTTCCTGCTCCATGTCCTGCCTGCCGGCTTCGTCAAGATCCGCCACTTCGGATTGCTTGCCAACCGCAACCGCCGTCAGGCGCTTGCCCTCTGCAGACTCCATCTCTGCACTACCGCGGTGGATCCAGGCTCGTTGCTGACAGAACAACAGATGTCTGCGCTCAGCCGCTCATGCCCGCAGTGCAAATACGGAACCATGCACGTCGTCGCACGTTCTTTCGCAGTTGAGCTTCTCAGCGCAGCTTTAGACTCTTCTTGAGGAAGCTATGCGGCCTTCTCCTTCAACCCGTTTTCTCGCCCCGACGGCCTCTCGTCCCGCCATCGCTCCCCTATGTCCGGATTTGGCTCCGCACAGTTCGCGACAGACATCTAAACTGCGC
>CAVTVL010000017.1:0-301058 GCA_963738095.1 Terriglobales bacterium | reverse complement strand
GCCGAGCCAAGCGGCATTGGACAAATGGAAAATGCCGCTGAGCTGCCGTTTGTGATTCAAAAGCATGCAGCGACACGGCTTCATTACGATTTTCGCCTTGGATGGCAAGGTGTGTTGAAAAGCTGGGCAGTTGCCAAAGGGCCGAGCTACTACTCGGGCGATAAAAGGCTCGCTGTGCAGGTGGAAGACCATCCCATGGAATACGGTGGTTTTGAAGGGACTATTCCCAAAGGCCAGTATGGCGGCGGCACAGTCATGGTCTGGGACCAGGGCACATGGGAGCCTCAAAGCAATGCGGATGAGGGTTTCAAAACTGGTCGACTGAAGTTCGTTCTGCACGGACAGAAATTAAAAGGGAAATGGACGCTCGTTCGCATGGGCGGCCGGGCCGCACGCGAGGCCAAGCCAAATTGGTTGCTTATCAAAGAGCATGACGAGTACGAGCGAAGCGCAGATGAAGAGTCAGTTACCGAGAGCGAACCGGACAGCGTAGTTACCGGCCGTGACCTGGAAGCAATTGGCTCGCAGGAAGACCACGTCTGGCAATCGAAGGAAACTAAGAAACGCAACCTTTCGCGTCTTGCCCAAAGAAAATTGCAGTTTGGTAAGGAAAAGGCGAAGGAAATCGTCGCCCCCGATCGTACCGGTGCATTAAATCGAATACCCAAAGAGGAAATGCCGGACTTTATCTCCCCGCATCTGGCAACAGAGGTCTCCATTCCTCCAGAGGGTGACGACTGGCTGCACGAGCTGAAGCTCGATGGGTATCGCATCCAGCTCCACATCAACCAATTGAAAGCAGGAGAGCGCCGGACCGTTATTAATACTCGCAAGGGCCTTGACTGGACAAATCGCATGCCGGATATCTCCAAAATAGCGGCAAGATTGCCGGTGAAGAGTGCTCTGGTCGATGGTGAAGTTGTTGTGTTGGACTCCTCGGGCAAGACAAGTTTTGCTGATCTGCAAGCCGCTTTTCAAGACGAGAAGCATGCAGACCTCACTTATTTCGTCTTCGATCTTCTTCACCTTGACGGACACAATCTGCGCGGCCTGGAACTCGATAAGCGCAAGGCAATTCTTGAAGGTTTATTGGGAGAGTTAGGGGATGACAGCATCCTGCGTTACAGCGTTCACATTCGAGGGCGCGGGGCAGAAACATTCAGAAACGCCTGCAAGTTGGGAGCTGAGGGCATTGTCTCAAAGTTGGCCACTTCGAAATACACTTCGGGACGTAACAAGACATGGTTGAAAGCGAAGTGCATCCATCAGCAGGAATTTGTCATTGGTGGCTTTACGCTGCCTGGGAAGGGAGGCCACGGCATCGGATCGCTGCTGCTCGGCTATTACCAGGACGGCAAACTCGCCTATGCGGGGCGGACAGGAACGGGTTTTACGCAGGCCACACAAAAAACGCTGAGGAAACGTCTCGAAGAATTGCAGCAGGCCAAATCGCCGTTTGGAGAGCTTGCCGCCGACGAGAAGAAGGACGCTGTCTGGGTTAACCCGGAACTGGTGGCAGAGGTGCAGTTCGCGACCTGGACTGGCGATCATCGTGTCAGACAGGCTTCTTTCCAGGGCTTGCGCGAAGACAAAATTGCTAAAGAAATTCGCCGTGAGGAACCTGTTGTCATGCCAAAGCTCACCCGTGGCAAAAGAGAAAAACCGCGGGCCACCCCTGCAGAGAAACCGATTAATAAGTCGGCGGGGGTAATTGGAGAACTACGGTTGACACATCCGGACAAGATACTGGATGAAGAGACAAAGCTCGCGAAGCGTCAACTTGCTGAATATTACTTTGAAGTGGCTGATCATCTGTTGCCGTATATTGCAGGACGGCCTCTGAGCATCGTTCGTTGTCCGGAAGGGATCGGTAAGCCATGCTTTTTCCAAAAGCACGCGGGACAGGGAGTCTCAAGGGGAATTGAGAGTGTATCGGTGCCAAATAAGAAAGGGGGAGGCTCGGAAGAGTACATCACTGTTTCGACTCAGGAAGGACTGGTGGGACTCGCACAGATGGGCGTGCTTGAAATCCATCCTTGGGGATCGCGGAACGACTCCTTGGAGACCCCCGACCAGATCATCTTCGATCTTGACCCTGACCCAGCGATTGAATGGAAAACTCTGGCTGAAAGCGCAGGCGAAGTGCGGGATGTGTTAAAGGAACTAGGGCTTGTATCATTCGTTAAGTCGACTGGCGGGAAAGGGCTGCATGTTGTTGCTCCGATCCAGGCAAAGCACGAATGGACCGAAGTAAAGGACTTCAGTCGGAATGTTGCGAGTGCACTCGAAGCCGCCCGTCCCGACAGATATCTCATTAAGATGACCAAGTCCGCGCGCGTAGGGCGCATTTTTCTCGATTATCTGCGCAACGACAGAGGATCAACAGCTGTAGCCCCTTATTCGCCACGCGGAAGGAAAGGTGTGCGTGTGGCGGTCCCAATGTCATGGCAGGAATTGCGTAAAGGTAATCCGACAAAGTTTGCTGTGGCGAATTTCGATACTTGGAAGGAACGCCTCAAACACGATCCATGGGAAGACTTTCGGCATACGAAGCAAATGCTCACAGCGAGAGCCATGCGGGCGGCCGTCCACTTGCTAGAGTCAGGCAAATAGCAGCCACGGCTTTGTAGGATGGAACTGGAGTCAGCATTTTTTCGAACGATGTGCAATCAAAGGGCGTCTAATAAAGAGTCGGAGGTGAGTATGCGCTGGCTGCTGACTGCATCTCTTATAACTGGAATGACGATTGTTCCTGCCATTGCTCAGCGGGCAGTTTCCACGGGACATGCAGGCGGCTTTTCTCCCTCACGTGGGTTCGCGCCACCGCATATCGGCGGAGGATTCACCGCGGGGCCTCATTTCTCACCTGCTCCTGTTATGCCCCAGCGTAATTTAGGTGCAGCACCGCAATATCACTGGAGCATGCCTGATCGATATGCCGGAAATCAATCTCTGCGCTCGTCTTACGGAAATTTGCATTCCTCTCCTATTCCTGATCGACATTACGGCCAACAACGATATCGTATCTCCCGCTACAGGCAGCCTTATCAGCCATACTTCTACGCCCGTTCCACTTACCTAGTGCCGGGACTACTGAATTCTTATTGGGATTATCCAGATAGCTCATATGCAGGCGATCAGTCCACTGCATATCCTGCTCAGGAGCAGGCTGAAAGCGGCGATGACTATCAGCCAGAGCCGAACCCCGATCAAATGGAGCAAGCGCAGGACGTGCCGCCTCCTCCGCCCGGTCCTGTAGAGCCGCTTCCACAGGCTGCGGTCACCCTGGTCTTCAAAGATGGGCATTCCCAGCAGATTCACAACTATGCAATGACGAGGGTGACACTCTACATTCTCGATGACGCTGCGTCTGGCAAGAGGCAAGAAATTGCACTCGATACGCTTGATGTTCCGGCCACGGAACAAACGAACTGTCAAGCTGGGGTCGACTTCGTTGTGCCTACCGGAACAGATTGAATCCGAATTGGAGATGAAAAAGCCCGGCATTCGCCGGGCTTCTCATCATAGGGTAGTAAAGGTTATGCAGTGGCTTTGGCGCATAGTTCGTTGAAGGCGCGGGCGAGTTCCTGGGCAATGCCCTGAGCAGTATTGTTCTCGATGATGAAGCGCTGCATCAAGTACGCAAGTTTTCCGTCGCGAAAAATGGCGATCGCCGGTGAGGTTGGGGGATTACCTTCAAAATAGGAACGTGCGCGTTCGGTGGCTTCGCGATCTTGTCCAGCAAATACCGTGATCGCCTGATCCGGAACCGTAGCGTTCTGAAGTGCCAGACGGACGCCGGGTCGCATCTTACCAGCAGCACACCCACAAATTGAATTGACGACAACCATCGTCGTGCCGGGCTTTGCCAGCGCGGCATCCACTTCTTCTGCCGTCCGTGCTTCCTTAATTCCTGCGCGGGTCAATTCTTCACGCATAGGTATAACCATAATTTCTGGGTACATTCGCTTTATTCCTCCCGCCTGGACGAAGCCCGGCACTTCTATTGTACGAAGGCAGTGACCCTCGCGCCAGCCCTGGAAGTTGTTGCTGATATATCTTGAAGCTGATGCAGGTTTTAGAACAGGTTCTCCTCGCTCCATACACGACGTTCGGCATTGGCGGTCCAGCGCGCTGGTTCGTCGAAGCGTCAACAGAAAACCAGGTCCTGGAGGCTGTCAATTTTGCTAAGGAGCAAAATGTGCCGCTTTTTGTATTAGGAGGCGGAAGCAATCTACTGGTCAGCGATGACGGATTTCCCGGGGTGGTATTGCACATTTCCTTAAAGGGAGTCGAGCAGCGTAGCCGCGAAAGTGCAACATTATTTTCCGCAGCTGCGGGTGAAGATTGGGATGCATTTGTAAACATCGCAGTGGGCGAGAATTGTGGTGGAATCGAGTGCCTGGCCGGAATTCCTGGAAGCGTTGGCGGAACTCCTGTGCAGAACGTTGGAGCTTATGGACAGGAGATCTCTGAGACCATTCGCAGTGTCCGGGCGCTTGATTTACAGACGATGCGTTATGTGGAGGTTGGCGCATCAGAGTGCGGGTTTGCGTATCGATGCAGCATTTTTAATACATCTCATCGAGGCCATTATGTTGTGACGCGAGTTGAGTACGAGTTGAGAAGCGGCGTTGCTGCAGTAATTTCCTATACAGATTTGAAGCGATACTTTAAAGATAAAAGTTCCTCCCCAACATTGACCGAGGTCAGCGCGGCGGTCCGTGAAATCCGCCGTCAGAAAGGGATGCTGCTTGTACCCGGTGATCCGGACTGCCGCAGCGCTGGGAGCTTCTTCAAGAATCCAGTTATTTCATCGGACCATTTTGCGCAAATCTTGGCGAAGGCGGATTCCGCGGGTGTGCCACATTATCCCGCAGGAGAGGGGCATATAAAGGTTCCTGCCGCATGGCTGCTCGATCAGGCCGGTTTTCACAAAGGGTCTGCATTTGGTCGGGCAGGGATTTCCAGCAAGCACACCCTCGCGCTCATCAACCGTGACGGTGCTTCCTCAGCCGACATTGCGGTGTTGAGAGATGCAATCATCGCTAAGGTCGCGGAGAAATTTGCGATTCATCTGGAACCGGAACCGATATGGGTCGGTTAAAGACTCCTAACTGCCGCAGCAATCGCTCTCGGCGTTGTGCGAGCACCTGTTGTACGGGACCCTGAACTTCCAGCCTGCCTTTCTCAACGACAATGACCTCAGCAGCCGTTTGATAGGCTTCGGCAAGATCATGCGAGACGTAAAGAGCCGGCACTTCGCGTGTTGCCAACCAGACAGTCAATTCGCTGAGAATAGACTCTTTCAACTCGGCGTCCAGCCCGGAGAAGGGCTCGTCAAGCATCAGCAATTTCGGTTCGGGAGCCAGCGCGCGAGCCAAGGCAACACGCTGATATTCGCCGCCTGACAGTTCTCCGGGGAGACGTTCTGCCAGCAACTCCACGCGGAAGAGACGGAGCATTTCATGAACGCTTCGATTGCGCTCGACTGGTGAGAGATTGTGAAGCCCGAAGGCCACGTTCCGGCTGACTGTCATGTGCGGAAAGAGCGCTGGCTGCTGGGTGACATAGCCAATTCTTCGCTTGCCTGCGCGGATCGACATACCCCGTTTTGTATCCAGAAGAATGCGATTCTGCATGGCGATTTTGCCGTTTTGTGGCTGAATGAGACCGGCAATTGTGCGGAGTATTGTGCTCTTTCCCGCGCCGGACGGGCCGAAGAGGACAGTCCACGGTGAAGTCAAGCTGAAGTCGGCGTGCAGATCGAATGAGCCGATAAAGTGCTGTATTTCTACTGTGAGAAATAGAGTGTCAGGCACGCCACGCCTTCTTTCCCCAGCCGTAGACGAGAATCAGAGCCAGCAATGAGACGGTGAGCAGCAGAAGGGCAGTATGGCTTGCCTCGCCGTAGCGGAAGTCCTGTACCTGATCGTACATGGCAATAGACAGAGTGCGCGTTGCGCCGGGAATGTCGCCCCCAATCATGAGGACGACGCCGAATTCACCGACGGTGTGCGTGAAGCACAGCACGGCCGCCGTAAAGATGGAACCTCGTGCCAATGGAAGCAGCAGGTCGATTAAAACTCGGAGCCGGTTTGCACCGAGAAGAGTAGCGGCATCGAGAACCTCGGTCGCGACGGCCGCGAAGCCACTGGTGATGGGCTGGACCGCGAACGGCAGGCTATAGATCATTGAGCCAATAACGAGGCCGCTAAATGAAAAAGCGACCGGATGGCCAACAAGGTGAATCAACAACCGTCCAACAGCAGTGCGCGGTCCCAGCAGAACAAGGAGGTAGAAGCCAAGAACCGTGGGGGGCAGTAGCAAGGGCAGCGTTGCAGCCGCCTCAATAACGCTCTTCCATCGCGCCTTGCCAAATACGAGCCAGTGAGAGAGCGGAACTGCGATACACAGCAGCAGGAACGTTGTAACGGCAGCAAGCTTAAGCGTGAGCCAGAGAGTCTGAGTATCCATTAGTGAGCCGGCTCGAGGCCGCGGGCGGCGAGTTCCTTCTGCACCGGTGGTGACATCAGGAAATCGAGCAGCCGGTGCGCTGCGGTTCGGTCCGAAGAATTTTTTAGAATGACAGCGCCTTGCAGGATTGGTGGATAGGAATCACGCGGCATAGGAACATAGTGCCCGTTTGCCCGCAGTCGTTCTGAAAGAGCAGATGTGAGAGAAATAAGTCCCGCCTGCGCGTTGCCTGAGTCTACGTATTGCGCTGTCTGCGCAATATTTTCCGCGATGACCAGCTTTGTCTTGAGCTGATCATAGAGGCCGAGGCTCTTGAGCGATGATTCGGCAGCTCGCCCGTAAGGGGCGTGTGCGGCATTCGCGATGGCAAGGGTTTTTAGTGCGGGATCTCGCAGTGTCTCAACCGAAAGCTGGCGGAATGGGGAATCGTTGCGGGTCCAGAGGACAAGAGTACCGCGTGCATAGGGAATCGGTTTGTCGGCATCTGCCAGGCCTTCGGAAATCACGCGCTGGGGAAAAGTAAGGTCCGCTGCCATAAACAGGTCGAATGGCGCGCCATTCTGAATCTGTGTTGTCAAATTTGCCGACGATTGATAGGAAGCATCAACTCGAATGTGGGTCTGGTTTTCAAATTCTGCGAGGATGGGCGGCAGTACCGGCTGCAAATCGGCGGCTGCGGCCAGACGCAGCGTCTGTGCTGCTGCGAGCGGAGCAAAGAGCAGAAACAGTAGAACCTTATACACGAAGCACCATGACCTCGGTCGATTTGATCAGTGCGGCAACGGTTTCTCCAACCTGGAGGTGCATTTCTCTCGCCGCTTCGGCGGTAATGATGGAATTAATAATCTGTCCGCCGATCGAGAGCTTGACCTGTGCTAACAGTCCGTCGATCTTGATTTCAACGATGCGGCCCACCAACTGGTTACGCCCGCTCAGGGTCCGCATCATCTCCCGCTTTGGCGTCTCGGGGCGCTTAGCTTTGTGCAGCAGGCTATCCAGTTCCCCTTCGGGAATACGGTAGTGTCCGCCCGGAGTTTTTACCGCTTTGATCTTTCCGTGATAGAGCCACTGCTTGACGGTTGGGTAGGAGATACCGAGTCGCAGTGCGGCTTCTCGCGGAGTGAGCAGCGACGCCATGCGACGATTTTATACGATATTCCCGGGAAGGAGGCTTAAGGTGAGACGAATCTCTATCGTTTTACGAGATTCCATTCAGCGGTAGGCTGTATCGACAGAACAGCAAGCGACTATTCGTTGATTTTGGAATGGATTTGGCCAGCTACGGAGAAAAAGCAGGTCCTTCGGATTTCGCTCCGCTCAGGAGGACAACTCATGCTGTTGTTGCGGCCAATGGGCAGCGTACCCTCCCCCGGGTATTTTTCTAAATTCCTGTCTTCATTGGGGGTTACGTGCATTCGTTCGTCGAAAAGAAAGACCCACCGGTCAGATGGGTTTGTTTTCTCTCTCTATATTTAGTTTAGCAATTTTGGCAATAATACTATGCCAAAGTAGCGCAGAATTTTTCTGTTTGGAATGTGTGGGTTGCAGATTTTCTTCAGGACAGGGGTCTTGACAGGTTTTCAACAACCCAACGGGTGCGGCGAATCCCCACGTCTCAGAAACTAGACGTGAATACCCTGCCTTCAAACACGAAGCAACGTATTCGTTGTTATCCAAGGGCATGCCTTTTTCGTGTCTTTGTTCGTGGATGCTAGGCTAACAGTATTCATGGAAAATTCTGGCCATCAATTGCGTTGCACCGGATGCGCGCGTGTCATTGAACAGCGTGAATTGAAAGAAAGTTTTCGCTGTGCGGAGTGCGGCGACCTCTATGAGGTGATTTATCCCTCATGGAGCGCGGGCATGGCGGAGATTCGCAAGCCCAACGCAAGCGCCATGCGCTGGCTGTGGAAAGAGCGTTGCTGTTCCAATGCCGAAGCCGACCAGAGCGGTGTATGGCGCTTTCGCGAGATGCTGCACATTCTGCGGGACGAAACAAACATTGTCTCGTTGCGTGAAGGGAACACGCCGCTCTATCAGCTGCAAAAGATTGCGGAAGCAACCGGCATCGAGCAGCTCTTTGCCAAGCATCAGGGGATGAATCCAACCGGTTCATTCAAAGACGCCGGAATGACAACTGCGCTTTCGGTAGCGCACGAGCTTGGCTTTGACTGGGTCGCCTGCGCTTCGACAGGCAATACATCGGCTGCGATGGCTGCTTACGCGGCGCGCGCAGGCATGCGGAGTCTGGTGCTGATTCCAGAGGGAAAGATCGCATGGGGCAAACTGTCGCAGGCGATGGATTATGGAGCGCTTACTCTGCAACTGCGTACCGACTTCGATGGCTGCGTTCGCGTGTTGAGCGAGGTAGTAAAGCGCGCTCCGATCTATTTGCTGAATTCCGTGAATCCTTATCGTCTGGAAGGACAGAAGACGCCGGCACTGGAAATGGCTGAAGCGTTCGATTGGGAGGTTCCCGATCATCTCATCGTACCCGGCGGTAATTTGGCGAACAGTTCGGCGCTGGGCAAGGCATTTCTTGAGATGAAGCATCTTGGGCTGACGAGCCGGTTGCCGAAGATTTCCGTCATCCAGGCATCGGGCGCCAATCCGCTCTATCGCAGCCTGCAGCAAAGCGGGGGCGAGACGTTGCAGCCGGTAGAAGCGCAGACCCGGGCGACAGCGATTCGCATCGGCAACCCTGCATCGTGGAAGAAGGCCGTGCGTATTCTCCAGCAGACGGGTGGTTATTGCGAGCAGGCGAGCGAAGCAGAGATTGCGCTGGCGAAGGCAGAGATCGGCGCGGAAGGCATTGGCTGCGAACCCGCTTCCGCTGTAACCCTTGCCGGCCTGAAGAAACTTGTGCAGCAGGGCAAAGTGCAATCCAGCGAGAGAGTGGTGTTGCTGCTGACGGGACACACGTTGAAGGATTCCGATTACACAATCGCCTACCATCGCGGCGATCTGTTGAAGCCCGAAGAAATCAACGGACTTCGTCCTGAGATTGAGGTGACGCGGCGCAATGCCCTAGAGCTTGATGCGTCGGTGGATCAGGTGCTGAAGGAACTGGAAAGGGCCGCTGCGCGATGAATCAAGAGCGCCTTCAACTGCGTCTTCCTGCGACTTCGGCCAATTTGGGGCCAGGATTCGATGCGCTCGCTCTGGCGCTGACTCTGTATCTTGATGTCGAAGCTATACCCGCGAAGCAATATTCCATCCGCGCCACCGGACGCAACACAGACGTATGCAGCGCCCTGGATAGGAACCTGCTGCTGCATACCTACAAAACAATTCTGCAACAGCAACGTGCAGTGGAAGTGCCATTGGCACTTGAGGTGCGTAATGGGATTCCGCTGGGCATGGGCTGCGGCTCTTCCGCCGCAACACGGTTGGCAGGCGTCGCGCTTGCCTCACATTTTGGACGGCTTGGGTGGGATCGAGGGCGCATCCTGACGGAAGCTTCGCGCCTAGAAGGCCACCCGGACAATACGGCCGCTTGCTGGCTTGGGGGATTCACCGTAGCCTGCTGGCGAGGTGAAGAAGTAGAGGCCATTTCACTGACACCTCGCGCACAGTGGCAAGCGCTGGTTGTGATGCCGCAAAAGCCGCTGGCGACGACGCTCTCCCGCAAGGTGGTTCCCGAGACATTCAGCCGCGCCGATGTTGTGGCCAATCTGCAGAGGGTAGCGTTGCTTACTGCCGCTTTTGCTACGGGACATGGAGAATTGCTGGCGACAGCGGTCGAGGACAGGCTGCACCAGCCCTATCGCGCTGAGGTGTGCCCTTTGCTGAAGCAGCTATTACCGCTTTCCGGCAAGGGAGACATCCTGAGTGTGACTCTCAGCGGAGCCGGCCCATCCGTTCTTCTGCTGGTACAACCGAAAGTTGGTATCGATTCCACTAAAGAGTTGATACTGCGGCGCACGAATGACGAGCAGGTGGAGATACTGGAATGCAGTCTTCGACCTGAGCCGGCCGTCTGCCAGGTTGGCTAGTCGGCGAGTACAACTCTTTGATTCGAAGTTACTTTTGTATTACCTAAGTTTTCTTTACAGTGGGCGAGCGAACAGTTAATTTCGCATCCGTGGGCAGTTCTGGGGGAGGGCTGCTCTAGCGCCCGTGACTCATTTGCGTGAGTCCGGGCGCTCTTACTTTTGGAAGGAAATTCTCCCCTTCTTTCCCGTCCGATCGAGCAAAAGTGCTATTGCGACTTTCCCGCACCATTTATCATCCAATGTAGTGATTTCGGCATAGCATTGAGCCGAAAAGATTACGAAGGAGGAGCATGGCAGGTCTGGCAGTGGTAGAGGTAAACGATGCGAGCTTTGAGCAGGAGGTGCTTCAGTCGGATCAGCCTGTTCTGGTTGATTTCTGGGCTGCATGGTGCGGACCATGTAAGGCGTTGTCGCCTATCGTCGATGAGGTCGCTTCCGAATACAGCGGCAAATTGAAGGTGGTGAAGATGGACGTGGATCGCAACCAGGCTACTCCGATGCGCTATGGGATTCGGGGCATTCCTGCGCTGCTCCTCTTCAAGGGCGGGAAGGTCGCAGACCAGATTGTCGGTTATGTTCCGAAAGACACAATTGCACGCAGTATCTCACGCGTGATCGAGTAACAGAAGATTTTTGGTGGAGCAAGAGCCCGGCGTTTGCCGGGTTTTTTGCTGTGTGTTGTTATGTGTATTTACGCAACACGCCGAGCGCGCGTCCCTGAATGGCTACCTGTCCGGCAGGCACGAAGATCGGATCCATTTCCAGGTTTGAAGGCTGCAGGCGAATCATCGAGCCTTCGATGTAATAGCGTTTCAGCGTAGTTTCTGTACCGTTCACCAGCGCCACGATGATCTCGCCTTCGCGGGCAGTGCGTGTTCTTTCGATGAGCACATAATCGCCATCGAGAATATGCTCATCGCGCATGGAGTCACCCCGCACCTGAAGAACAAATACGTCGCGATTGCCGATGATATCAGTGAGAGAGATGCTTTCAGCATTCTCAGAAGCTTCTACAGGAAAACCTGCAGCGATGCGGCCCATGAGCGGCAAACGCTCGGCAGATCTTGTCTTGCTGCGAGGCGGCATGACGTCAATCGACCGGCTGCGGTTATGCGCCCTCTGCAGCAGCCCTTTATTCTGCAGGTTGGTGATGTGCTTGTGCACCGTGGCCAGCGACTTAAGGTCGAGGCCACGCGCGATTTCTTCAAAAGAAGGCGAGTAGCCGTTGCGTTGCACAAAGCCAGAGATGAAATCCAGCACTTCTTTTTGCCGCCGAGTCACCGCCATGGAAGTATTGTAGCGAATAAAAAGCGAATCGTGAGTATTTTTGTGAGCGGAAAATTTACCGAGAGGCTACAAGTTTCCGTTGTGGGCGTTTTGACGGATGCGTCAAGCCCAATTGATGCGTTTGTTTTCTCTCGCTCCCGTTTCGGGACGATTCCATCTCTCCATTCTCATTTCAGAACGAGGCACTATTTTGCCCTCATGCTTTGATTGTGTTCCACCGTGAGACAGGCGAAGGTGTGGATACAGCAAGGAGCAAAGCATGCGTTTGTTGATCGCCGAGGATGACCGCGCGCTGGGGATGTTTCTGCGGAGAGGACTCGAGGCGGATGGACATCAGGTGACGTTGGTGGGCGATGGTCACCTGGTTGTGGACCTCTTCATTGACGAGTTGCCGGATTTGACGATTCTCGATCTCAATCTTCCGCGCAGAGACGGGGTCGAAGCCCTGAGGCTTCTTCGTGCTGCCAATGACGAGCTTCCCATTCTGATTCTGACAGCGAGAAGCGATGTGGAAACGAAGATCCCGGTGCCTCGATCTGGGCGCGGACGATTGCATGCTGAAGCCATTCTCCCTGCAGGAATTACGTGCCCGCTGTCGAGCGCTGATGCGGCGCAAGCATGAGGCCGGAATCGTGCTGAGGTATGAGGACCTTGAAGTGAATCGGGTGGATCGTTCAGTGAAGCGCGCGGGGTGAGACTGTGCAACTCACCAATAAAGAATTTGCCTTGCTGGAGTGCCTGCTTCTCGAACGCGGACGGTCGATTTCCCGGGCGGACCTGTTGGGGCGTGTATGGGACACAAATCCCACGGCAGGAGCCAACATTGTGGACGTGTATGTAAATTACCTTCGCCGCAAGTTGAGGGACACCGGCTCGAATCCTCTGATCAAGACTGTGCGCGGGCAGGGATATTCGATAGGCATTCGCGCTTGAAAACCATTGTGGAAAGGAAACAAGTACGGTGAGCTTTACTCCAGTGATGAAACGCGAAGCGGCGGCTCCGATGCGGACGGCGGTTCTTGCCAGCGCAGATCTCTCGTTCCGGCAGCGTGTAAAAGAAGCTTTGACCGGGCTGCACTGGAAGGTGCGCGAAGCGGCTGGTGGGGCGGAAGCCATGGCGCATCTGGATACCGCGCCGGCCGAAGCCGTGATTCTGGATTCGTGGCTGCCTGACCTCGAAGTGCAGGAGTTCATTGTGGAATTTGAGAGGCTGTATCCATTTGTCGACCTGACCGTCGATGGAACAGGCAAGGCGACGGCACGCAGCCCGCGTCGGAATGAAATTCTCTATGCGCTGCGTCAAGGGCAGGATGGAGACGGTGCGATCTGGAACAAGGCCCCAGTTATTCACTGGCCTGAAGGAGCTTCGGAGACCAGAACGGCACAGCCGGATCCCGCGTTGGCGACTGCATGGCAGGAAAATGTAACCCATACTGATACGGATACTTCTTTGGGCGTGGAGACGCGACCGCTTTCCGATTACGCGTGCAGGCTGCCCGAATTCATCGGCCAGCATCGAGCGATGATCGAAGTCAGCAGGCGCATTCGCCTGGTTGCGCCACATCGCACACCTGTGCTGGTTCAGGGGCCAACGGGCACCGGCAAGGAACTGGTGGCACGAGCTCTGCACCGGCTTAGCACACGCTCTGCGCGTCCTTTTGTCGCCCTGAATTGCGCTGCGATCCCGGAAGCACTGTTGGAAGCCGAGTTGTTTGGCCATACGCGCGGAGCGTTCACGGGCGCGGTGCAGGGGCGGGTTGGACGCATCGAGGCGGCGCAGGGAGGAACGCTTTTCCTCGATGAAATCAGCGAGATGCCGTTGTCGCTGCAGGCAAAGCTGCTCCGTTTTGTCGAGTGCGGAGAGCTGCAGCGGGTTGGTGAAAATGAGCCGGTGCGAGTTGATGTACGAATTGTGGCGGCCACACACCGCTCACTGGCGACGCTGGCCGCTGAAGGAGTATTCCGCGCCGATCTCTATTACCGTCTCGCGGTCTTTCTCATTCGTACGCCCGCTCTGCAGATGCACAAGGAAGATCTGCCGTTATTGATACAGCACTTTATTGCCGCGATGGGAGAAACCAGCCCGACGAAAACCATTATTCCGGCAGCGATGAAAAAGCTGGAAGGGTATAGCTGGCCGGGGAACGTTCGCGAACTGGAACACGTACTCGAACGCGCATGGATTCTCGCGGAAGACCGGCCGCTGATTGATGTATGGGAGATCGAATTTGGGGAATAGCCGATGGATTTCTGAGAGTTTTCACATCTGCGAAGGTGAGCCGTGGCCCATCTTCTGCAATGAAATTCTGCGCAATATATCTCTGTCTGAACTATCGGCAGAGACAGCCAAAAAGGTGAACGCAATGCAGATTACGACTCCAATCAGTGACGCACTCGAACGGTATCTCGACCTCTCCAGCCTGGAGCTGAAGCTGACGGCGCAGAATATGGCAAATGCCAGTACCCCGGGCTACACAAATGAGTTGCCGGAGTGGCAGGCGAACGATCCGGTGACGATTGATGGCACCAGCTATGGGCAGGGCGTCACGATGACGGGACCCTCTTCGCAGCGCGATCTGGTGCTGGAGCAGCGTATTCAGCAGCAGACGCAACTGCAACAGGGTACAGATGCGCGGCAGACGGCTCTTGAGCAGATACAAAACATATTCAGCGCATCCGCATCCGCTTCATCTTCCAGTTCTTCTCTGGATATAGGAGGGAGCGTCTCAGGGTTCTTCAGCGCTCTCTCTCAGCTGCAATCGAATCCAGCCGACAACTCTTTGCGCCAATCTGTGTTAAATGCCGCGACGACACTGGCTACTTCTTTCCAGTCCGCATCCTCACAACTGACACAGGAGCAGGGATCGCTTGACCATCAGAGCGCAACAGTCGTGACGCAGGTGAACTCTCTGACGCAAGCAATTGCGCAGCTGAACGATCAGATCTCACAGACTTCCCACAACGGAGATGCAGGGGAGCTCGAGGACCAAAGACAATACGACATTCAACAGCTTTCTCAACTCGTCGGCATTCACCCGACCACGACAGAAGACAACAGCCTGACCATCACGACGTCGAGCGGAGCCCTGCTGGTGTCAAAGGGACAGGCCTTTTCACTGAGCACCTCCGTATCAGGAGGGGTCACGCATATCTCTGACTATCAGGGCAATGACATCACGAACAGCCTGGCAACCGGAGGCGGCCAGTTGGGCGGTATCCTGACAGTCCGAGATCAAGACATTCCACAGATGCAAGGCGCGCTCGATACGCTTGCTTTTGATCTGGGAACGGCGGTGAACAGCCAGAACGCTCTCGGTTCGGATGCGAATGGGAGTGCCGGCGGGCCGATCTTCAATCTTCCTGCTTCTGCGTCCGGAGCAGCCAGCTCCATTTCGGTAGCGATTACAGATCCGGCAAAGATCGCTGCTGCTGCGGCAGGCAATGGTTCGTCGGATGATGCGAATCTCGAAAGTATGCTCCAGTTGCAGAATCAGCCAATTGTTGCGGGCGACAGTCCATCGAGTTACTATGCCAGCTTTGTCTCGGCCTTGGGTAGCCTGACGTCTCAAGTGTCGACTGAAAACACCGCGCAGCAGGCTTCGCTGGCACAATTGCAGACCCAGCGAGATTCACTCTCGGCCGTAAACCTGAATGACGAGGCAGCGGCGCTCTAAAAATCTGCAGCAGGCGTATCAGGCCGCCGCCAAGGTATTCACCATCCTTGATACGGTGATGGCTTCGACAATCAATCTTGGAGTAGAGACGACCGTCGCATAAGGATTTGAGATATGAGATTCGACCCTCTTTACATAAGCAGCGCGATAGCATCCTTGGACCAGACTTCGGCTATCGAGCAGCAACTCACCAGCGAGATTTCAAGCGGCACACGCGTTAACTCGTTGAGCGACGACCCCATAGCCGTTGGCGAAAATGTTCTGCTGCGTTCGCAGCTGAATCTCGACGACAGTTTTTCTCAAACGGAAAGCTCAACAGTCGGAATGTTGCAGGTGACCGATTCCACCCTGGGCGGAGTTGTCTCGCAGCTGACGCAGGCTCTTTCTCTGGCGACGGAGGGCAACAACGGTACGCACAATGCAAGCGACCTGCAATCCATCGCGACTCAACTTTCCGGTATTCGCGATGAAGTGCTCTCTCTTGCGAACACCACGTACATGAACCGGTATATCTTTTCAGGCAGCCAGGGGGGACAGCGCCCTTTACCCTGGACTCCTCAGTAACGCCGAATACTGTTGTCTATAACGGGGACGCTGTGACGTCGTTCGTTATGACACCGAACGGCCAGAAGATTCAGACCAATCTTCCGGGCAGCCAGATATTCAGCGGGGCAACCGACAACGTTCTGCAAACGCTCAATAACCTGGTTGCGGACTTCTCCTCAGGCACTGCTTCGGCCACGGCTATTTCAGACACGACGGCTCTAAACTCAGCACTGAACTATGTAAGTCAGCAGCGTGTCACGATCGATAATTCAATAACACAACTTCAGGCAGCACAGAACCACACGCAGACTCAGGGAACGTAGCTTACTGCAACCCAGACAAATCTCATGCAGGCAGACGTCGCTCAGATTTCCACACAACTAAGCACCGCCGAGACCCAGCAGTCCGCATTGATTCAGGTAGTTAATATTTTGGAGAAGAATAACGGGAATCTGTTCAGCTTGTTATAGAGCAGAACTGCTCTTGATCTATTTGTGTCTTTCATTGTCAGGACTTGATCTACGATAGCTGCGCCCTCGACTCTTCACTAGAAATACTTCACGGCAGAATGGGCATTCCCATGGGTAAAAGCCAAGTCTCGAATAGACACGCTCCTGCAGGAATCCGCGGCGTTGCACGCGGATCATCTCAACACTGGCACAGTTTGGACAGCGACGTTTGTTCTTGCTCATTCGCTCGTTTTGAGACCTCAAAACAGCAATAAAGTGAAAATACTCGTAACCTCTTTAAGAGGCAAGCAGACCAATCCAATTTGCTCAGCGATCCAGAGGAAATTACTTTTCAGTTGTGACAAATTTTCACGCGTGCTGCAAGGGAAAAAATCTAATCTGGCAGAGTGTATAAGGTAAATGAGGAGGGAAACTGAGAGGCTAACTTCTACATTATTGCTTGAAGACGACGTCTTTGAATTCAGTCTGATGATCGAGACCTAGTTATGCAGTGCGGCCCAGGGTATTAGCGCAAAGCGACCGCGTCAGCTGGATTAAATCCTCCGGGCCGATTGGCTTTAGACGACATAACACATCCATCCCTACATATTCACCTTCCGCCTCCGGAAGACCGCTGAGGACAAGAACCGGCAGGGTCGGAAACTGTTGGCGAAGTCTAGCAACAAATTGCGGGCCGTTCATGTTCGGCATTAAGTGGTCGGTAACAACTAATCTGACAGACATCGCCAACTCAGATTCTTCAAGGAGCGCAAGCGCGTGGCTCGCCGTTGAGGCGACAAAAACTTCGTTTCCTGAGTGGGTAAGTATGGCTTCCCGCGTCGCGGATTGTATAGGATTATCGTCGACCAGAAGAATTGTAAATGCCATAGTGACGCGAGATTCGTAGCGAATTCTTTACAAAGATGCAGTAAATCGACCATGGGTTGCCGGGGCCTATAACGAATGCCGGCAAAACCTCGTTTTATGGCCGTTTAGCGGAGCCGGTCTTTACCTGGCAATCGAGGAGGCGAGTCTGGATCGAAAATACTCGAGACTGAGCTTTAGGCCTGTTTCCAGATCAATTTTTGGCTCCCATCCGAGGAGCTGCCTTGCACGAGTGATGTCGGGCTGGCGCTGTGTAGGGTCGTCCTCGGGCAAAGGTTTATAAGCAATCTTGCTTGCGGAGCCAGTAATGCGGAGCACCGCCTTCGCACAATCCAAAATGGTTAACTCGGTTGGATTGCCGATGTTGATTGGAAGATGTTCTGCCGACCTGGCCAACCGCAGAAAACCATCTACTTCATCGGAGACATAGCAAAAACTTCGCGTCTGGCTGCCCGTTCCGTAAACTGTAAGATCGTGCCCCTGGAGGGCCTGCACCATAAAGTTCGAGATTACCCGGCCATCGTTAGCCTGTAACCGTGGACCGTAAGTGTTGAAGATGCGGACGAGTCTTGTGTCTACCTTACGATAACGATGGTAGGCCATCACCAAAGCTTCAGAATAACGCTTTGCCTCATCGTAAACAGAACGAGGTCCGATAGGGTTGACATTGCCCCAGTAGTCTTCTTTTTGCGGATGAACGGCCGGATCGCCATAACACTCGGAAGTGGAAGCATGAAGAAATTTGGCCTGATGCTTGTGCGCAAGTTCGAGCGCATTTTGAGTGCCTGAGGCTCCGACTTCAAGCGTTTCAATGCCCAGACGATTGTAGTCTTCAGGGCTGGCTGGGGAGGCAAAGTTGAAAACGTAGTCTACTTTGCCGAAGTCGAATGGAGAGCAGATATTATGCTCGTGAAATTCGAAACGCGACTCGGATTGAAGGTGCTTCAGGTTTTCCAGCGATCCTGTGCACAGGTTGTCAACCCCGACAACAGAATATCCCTCAGCGAGAAGTGCGTCCGTTAGATGAGAAGCCAGGAATCCTGCCGCGCCTGTAATGAGTGCTCGCATACCAATCGTGAATCTCAAAGAAACGAAGATGGGGAGCACGCGGTGAAATATCAGCGCCAGCCCAACTTGAAGTCTATCCTAAACCATGCATGCACCAGCATGACGGTGACTGAGCACTCTGCGGCAACCTGCTCTCACTGTCTACCCGCTGGCGGAACTGGAGGTAGCCAGATAGTATGATTCGGAATCTTCAAGGAATTGATAAAGATGACTCTTACCGGCAAGCTTTTTATGTTGTTGTCCTGTATTGTTTCTACGGGATTGGCAGCGCAGAGCTTCACTCTTAATGAGGCGTTGAGCGCTCCTTTTAATTCGCAACTATCTGTCGCGCCCGCGGGTGGAACTTTAGCCTGGGTAATGAACCAGCAAGGGCGGCGCAATCTTTGGGTGGCGACCCGAAACGCTGATGGGAAGACATACAATTCTCAGCAATTGACGAAATATCCCGACGATGACGGGGTGGAAATTGGTGATATTGCATGGGCGCGGGATGCCGAATCCATTCTTTACGTGCGTGGCGGAGATTTTGAATTTCCCGAGCGTCCGGCGCCCAACCCCGCGCTTCTTTCAGGAGGTGTCGATCAGGAAATCTGGGTCATCTCGACGCAGGGTGGTGAACCGCGAAAACTCGCAACCGGAAGGATGCCTGCGGTATCGCCCGACGGAGACAGGGTCGCCTATCTTTTGAAAGGGCAGATCTGGACGATTTCACTGAAAGATTTGAACGCGAAGCCGGAACAGATATTGCACACGCGTGGCAATGCTTCTTCATTGCTCTGGTCGCCTGACGGGAAAGCGCTGGCATTTGTCAGCCATCGCGAAGACCACAGCTTTATTGGTTTGTATTCGGCAAATACAAAGGCGCTGCGTTATCTTGACCCGGGTACAGATCATGATGATTTTCCGACATGGTCACCTGACGGCAAGAGCATTGCATTCGTGCGGATTCCATATAGCAAGAACGAGATACTCTTTGGCCCGAAGAGAACAGGCTTGCCATGGTCGATTCGGGTGGCAGACATTGAAAACGGCAAAAGTCGTGAGATATGGCGCGCAAAGGAAGGACGAGGCAGTGTCTTTCACGAAGCGCAAGGTCTGAGTCAGCTTCATTGGAGCCGCGCCGGCTCCGTAATTTTCCCATGGGAGGGCGATGGCTGGCTTCATCTGTATTCTGTTGGGTCAAGTCGCGAAGAAGCAAAGCTGCTGACGCCTGGTGAGTTTGAAGTAGATAGCGTTGCGGAAGGGCCCGACGACAAGAGCATTTTTTATTCTTCAAACGAAGACGATATAGACCGCAGACACATCTGGAAGCTTGAAACCGCAACGGGACGTGTCATTGAACTGACCCATGGTGAGGGAATTGAGACGTCGCCTGCCGTTTCAAAAGATGGAGAAATCACTGTTTTGCGCTCTGATGCGCGAGTACCGACACGACCGGCGATCATCGGTGCCAACGGCGAACTGCGCGATCTTGCACCACAGGCTGAACCGACAACATTTCCCGCGGCCAGTTTTGTCGTACCGCAGCAGGTGATTTTCTCTTCGGCAGACGGAATGCGTATCCATGGACAACTCTTCCTGCCAAAAAGTGGCGGGAACGTCCGCACACACCCGGCGATCGTCTTCTTCCACGGCGGATCTAGACGCCAAATGCTGCTCGGCTGGCATCCGATGGAGTATTACTCCAATGCCTATGGGATGAACCAGTATCTGGCGAGCCGGGGATGCATCGTGCTGTCGGTGAACTATCGTAGCGGTATTGGATATGGCGAAGAATTCCGCGAGGCACTCAACTATGGAGCAACGGGAGCCAGCGAATTTAACGATGTATTGGGCGCAGGGCTGTATCTGAGAGGGCGCACGGATGTCGATGCGGTGCATATTGGCGTCTGGGGCGGCAGTTATGGCGGCTATCTTACAGCACTCGCCCTCGCCCGGGCTTCAGACATGTTTGCTGTCGGAGTCGATCTGCACGGAGTACACGACTGGAACCTGGAACTGGGAAATTGGCTTCCGGCCTATGACCCCGCAGCCGATCCTGAAGCTGCCCGCACAGCGTGGCTATCTTCCCCGCTATCGTCAATGAACACCTGGCGCTCGCCAGTATTACTCATTCAAGGGGATGACGACCGCAACGTCCAGTTTTCGCAGACTGTGCAATTGGCGGAGGCGCTGCGCAAGCAAAAAGTGGACGTTGAGGAACTCATCTTCCCTGATGAGATCCATGATTTCCTGCTACACCGGGATTGGCTGGCAGCATATTCGGCCGGTGCCGAGTTCTTTGCGAAACATCTGCAATAAATTAGCGGGAGATTCTCCATTTTACTGAACGATCTCGAGCCGAAGAGCCTGCCCTGTTCCTGCGGTAGGGGCTTTCGTTGCGACCTTTCTTTTGCTGGACGACTGCAATGAAAGCGCGTACATTGCGGTAGAGACTTCACTGTGCGCACATCGTTCAGAGGCTATTCAGAGCTCGATGCAGTGCCTTGAAGCACGCGCCGGAACGGCGACAGGGAGATCAAATTTCTGGGAAGGGATGTAGTTAAAACTACGTGAACCTGACATACATTGACTGGCTGATCATGCTGCTGTATTTCGCTTTTGTGCTTGGCATTGGCTTTGCACTCAAGCGCTTTATGCGGACGAGCAAAGATTTCTTCCAGGCAGGCCGCTCTCTCCCGGCGTGGATATGTGGACTGGCTTTCATCTCGGCCAATCTAGGTGCGCAGGAAGTGATCGGCATGGGCGCATCCGGTGCGAAGTATGGCATTGCTACCAGCCACTTCTATTGGATTGGCGCCATCCCTGCGATGATCTTCGTCGGCGTCTTCATGATGCCCTTTTATTACGGTTCAAAGGCGCGCTCGGTCCCGGAGTTTCTGCGGCTGCGCTTCGATGAAAAGACACGGGCTTACAATGCCTGCTCGTTTGCCGTGATGACGGTGTTTTCTTCCGGAATCTCAATGTATGCCATGGCGCGTCTCATTCAGACGCTGCATGTATTTGACTCAGTGTTTTTGAAGTTCAACCTCCCGCTGGGCTGGATCTTCCACTTTGCCATCATTATTTCCGCAGTCATTGTTCTGGGGTACATCTTTCTTGGCGGCCTTACCAGCGCCATTTACAACGAGGTTTTGCAGTTCTTCCTGATTGTTGCCGGATTCCTGCCGCTGGTTTGGGTGGGGCTGAAAAACGTTGGAGGGTGGAACGGGTTAAAGGCCGCGCTGCCGGTAGCGTATACCCATTCCTGGCGGGGCATGACGAATCCGCACACCAATCCTCTGGGGGTGGAGTGGTTTGGGCTCTCAATGGGCCTAGCTTTTGTTCTTTCCTTTGGTTACTGGTGTACGGATTTTCTGGTCATACAAACGGCGATGGCATCGGATTCCGAAGAATCAGCACGGCGCGTTCCGCTGATTGCAGCAATCCCGAAAATGTTCTTCCCATTCCTGGTGATTCTGCCTGGGTTGATCGCCATTGCCACGCCCACGATCACGCAGCACGCAATGCTGCAATCGGCACCTACGCTGAATGCTCCGGCCACAAAGACGGCGGCGAACGATCTCTCTGACCCAACGAAATACAACAAAGGTCTGATTCCGGCCAAAGTAAATCCAGTCACCGGCAAGGTTATGACAGATGAGCAGGGCAAACCGCTGCTCGACTATGATCTCGCTATTCCGAACATGCTCCTGTTTTATTTCCCGACGGGCATTCTGGGGCTTGGGCTGACGGCGCTCCTGGCGAGCTTCATGTCTGGCATGGCGGGGAACGTGACGGCTTTCAATACTGTGTGGACCTACGATTTGTACCAGTCTTATATCCGCAAGAATGCGAGCGACTCGCATTACCTGAAGATGGGTCGATGGGCTACCGTCGGGGGCATATTGCTGTCGATGGCGACAGCATATGCGGCTACTTCTTTTAACAACATCATGGATACGCTGCAGCTCGTGTTCTCCTTCGTGAACGCGCCGCTATTTGCTACATTCCTGCTAGGCATGTTCTGGAAGCGAACCACCGGGCATGCAGCTTTTTCAGGTCTTGTGAGCGGCACCGTGGCGGCGATCCTGCATCATGGGTTGACTCTGCCAACCGATGCGCATCCAGGCATCCACGGGGGATGGATTGCAGTGGTTCATTCTTATCCCAGTGAAATGGCGCAGAATTTCTGGACAGCTATCTGGGCATTTTCAGTCAACTTTCTTCTGACCGTGATCATCAGCCTGATGACGAAACCGCGTCCCGAGGGCGAATTAGTAGGGTTGGTGTATTCCCTCACGCCTAAGCCAGTGGAACACCACATGGCCTGGTATGCGCGGCCGAAAGTGATTGCCGTCGGCCTCATTGCGCTGCTTATCGCATTGAACCTGATCTTCCGCTAACGAACCGAGGAGGGAACAAATATGAATCTCGATCTGCGAATCCCAATGGGCCTGATGTTCCTGATCGTGGGCGCAATCATGAGCCTCTTCGGATTTTTAACACGCGGCAGCGTCATTTATGAGCGTTCCGCAGGAATGAACATCAATCTTATCTGGGGATTGGTGATGCTCGCCTTTGGGTTGATAATGTTCCTGCTTGGGCGTGCCAGCGATAAGCATGCCACTGCACAGCCGGTCGAAGGGACGTCGCGTCCGCTTGGCGGGCGTGGCATGGGGCACTGATTTTCACTGGCCGGTCTTAAGGCAACGAATACAGTTTCCGTCCTACTCTGCTGAAAAAGCATCTTAAGTGCGTACACGATTCGCGCGCGCGATCTCGACACAGGCATCCCGGACAAGAACGCCTCGAGTTGTTCATTGATTTCCTCATAGTACGCGTTCATCTTCTGTAATTTCTTCAGGTCTAAGTGAACGAGGATGCCGCGCCGGTCGACTGGATTTCTTTCACGTTTAACGTAGCCTGCCTTTTTCAGGGGTCGAGCATCACCGTGACGCCGCCGTTGTGGAATGGAAATCTGGATGAGGAAATAAGTTCAGTCTGACTCAGCATCATGTTCCTTTTTGGAAGAGAAATGGAGAATGGCGTCGTGTGACTTTACACTCCTGCAACGCTCAAGCAGCTAAACTAGCAATAGATGAAGCATCGCACGATAGAGCACTATGAGCTGATCCGACGTTTGGGCGCGGGTGGCAGTGGCGTAGTTTATCTGGCTAATGACACGCTTCTGATGCGCCCGGTCGTTCTCAAGATTCTGAAGCGCGGCGCATTGACATTGGAGCAGATGCGCACTACGGTTTTGCGCGAAGCGCGCATGGCTTCTGCGATCGAGCATCCCAATGTCTGCGCCATCTACGAAGTGGGCGAAGAGGGAGAAGAAGCCTACATCGTGATGCAATATGTACCTGGCCAGTCCCTGGACAAGATTATTGCCAAGGGACCCGCAAGTATGCAGCTCACGCTTTCGGTTGGAATCCAGATCGCTGATGGTTTGAGTGCTGCTCACTTGCTGGGCATCTTCCATCGCGATCTGAAGCCTGCAAATGCAATTCTGACCGATGGCGGTCTGGTGAAGATTCTTGACTTCGGCCTGGCGCGGAGGCTGAACCCAGAGGAAGCAGAATTTGATCCTTCAAAATCATCGCGTAGAAAGCCAGGACCAGTTGCCGCGACCTACACTGCGCGCGGCGGGACTATCGGGTACATGGCGCCGGAGCAATTCGTTACGGGACAGAGCAGCGTGCAGAGCGATATCTGGGCGCTCGGTGTCATTCTTTACGAACTCGTGAGCGGGCGTCACCCCTTTGCGCGGCCTGACGCTGATGAGTTCCAGAGTATTCGCGCTATCCAGTTTGTCGATCCGCCATCGCTCGATCAGTGCTGCCCCGACGTGCCGGCTGAACTTAGCTCGGTAATTTTGTGCTGCCTCGAAAAGAATCCAGCGGAGCGCTATGCCAGTGCAGCGGAAGTGCGCGAAGCGCTGAAGACCATCATGAAGGCGCTTCAGATTGAAACGGGGATTATTCCAGGTGAGGCTGCGGCACACTTACCGGTATCTGCTCCTGAGGATGAGAAGCGGACAACTGGCCTGCTTTCCATGCTGGCCGAACGTTTCCGGGAGTCGGCAGATACGCAGACCAAGCAGAGTACGATCGTCGTTCTGCCATTCAAGAATTTTGGTCCATCTGAAGTCACTCCACTCTATGGGTTTGCGCTCGCGGATGCCATTGCGGCAAGAATCTCGCGCATGTCATCGCTTGTTGTCCGGCCTACGAGCGCGCTAATGCGCCTTCCTCTTGCACAGCTTGATCCTCTCGAAGTGGGTCAGAAGCTACTGGTGCGCTGGGTGCTGACCGGGAACTTCATGCGTTCGGAAAAGGGGTTCGATCTGAACTGGCAATTGCTCGATATTTCCGGGCAGAGTGTCAGCGGCGGGGGTGCGATCAGCGTACCGTCGTTCGACCTGGTGGCGGTGCAAACGGAAATCTGCAACGAGGTCTTTGCGTCGCTTCAGGGAATTGGGCAGCTGACCCAGACCAACGATCGAAGCGGTGCTCCCAGGACAACGCTCACCGAAGAAATTTCCGAAGAATACCTGCAGGCACGCGCCATGCTGTCATCCTTTATGCAGCGCACGGGCAGCAAGTCAGATCTTGACCGCGCGCGCGAGCTGTTCGATCGCGTCGTGCAGAGCAATGCATTATTCGCGCCAGCATGGAGCGGCCTCGGCATTACTCATTTGCAATACGTAAGGCATGGATTCGGCGGGCATATGCATGTGATAGCAGCCCGTCGCGCTTTTGACCAGGCGCTCGACCTCGATCGTGGCTCAGTCGAAGCAAATCTCTATCGCGTTTACATGCTGCTTTCACGCGGCGAAAAAGAGAGCGCGCGGCATGGGATTGAACATTTGCTGCGCACTGCGTCCAACGATTGGAACGTGCATCTCGTAGCTGGAATGACGCTGCGCATGGATGGCGTCTACGAAGAGGCGCTCGATCAATTCAATCAGTCGCTGAAATTGAATCCCTCCAATGCTCCTGTTATCTATAACCACCGGGCGCGCGTCTATCAGTATCAAAACCAACTTGAACTGGCAGACGAGGAACTGGAAAAGGGCCTAACGCTGGAGCCGAAGCATCCTCTGCTGCGGACTTCAGTGGCGTATCAACGGATGCGCCAGGGAGATTTGCACCAGGCCGTCGAAATGCTTGAAGCGGTCATTCGCGACGATGACAGCATGCGTATCGCTTATCCAACCCTGGCAATGTGCTATGTCCAGATGGGCGACCGGGAACGTGCTGTCTCATTGATTACGGAAGATTCCCTCTCCGCTGCTGAAGCCGACAGCGAAATGGCATATCGCCTTGCCACCTACTTTGCGGTTGAAGGAGATGAAAGCGAAGCGTTGCACTGGCTCCGACGGGCGATCTATCTAGGAAACGAAAATTATCCATGGTTTGCCAAGAATCCCGCATGGAACCGTCTGCACGGTCACACCGACTTTGAGCGTATTCTCGAAGCTTTGAAGAAGAGCTTTCGCCGCAACCAGAAAACCTGGAAGCGGCTGCTGGAACAGGTACCCAAAGTCCCGCAGGTCTGAACCGTTCCATAGCTTCAGGGCAGGAGCTTCGGGGCGCATACCCCCTGGTCAGCAAATTATTGAAAATAAGCCAGTTTTATGGAGATGGCGCTAACTGTATGAATCCATTAATGTTATCGGCATCTATTTGATTCTTAAGGGATTATCCGTCCAACAGAAAGGCCGCCTTCGTGAAGGCGGCCTTTTTACAGCTCCTATTTCTATTATAGCTGGCGGATGAGGAAAGTACGCCAAGTTAAGTAAAGTTTATTCTCTTTATAATGAATAACATACGGGTTTAAGAAAGATTTTTTGCTCTTGACAAACCAGCGGAAGGAAAACGGACCTCAGCGGTCGAAGGGAGGATGCCGAGAAGATCAGCTCGACGAGAAGTCTGGAATTCCTGCCTTCCCCACCCGTTCCATGAGTGCCTCGCCTGTTTGCATGAGATGAGCGCGTCTTGACTTTATAGTCAGATATCTATACAAAGACATCTGACTATGTCCAAGACCGATGCCCTGCAAGGTTCACTCGATTTGCTCGTACTCAAAATATTGTCGCGGCGCCCGCGGCTTCACGGATACGCCATCATGTCTGCCATCGCCAGTACATCCGGCGAAGTTCTGCGCGCAGAGCAGGGCTCGCTCTATCCCGCGCTGCATCGGATGGAGGAAGCGGGCTGGATTCGCGCGGAATGGATCAAAAAAGACACCGGTCGCCGCGCCCGGATCTACGAACTGACCGCCGCTGGCAAGAAGCAGCTGGGCATGGAAGAGTCTCGCTGGCAGTCGGTCAGCCTGGCAATCAATCAGGTTCTCCGGGAGGCATAACATGTCGTTGTGGTCGCGTATCTTGAATGCCGTGCACGGCGAGCGCCTGAATCGCGAGATCGAGGAAGAGCTGCAGTCACACATTGAAGAAGCCATTGCCTCGGGACACGACCCCGAGGAAGCACGCGGCATCTTCGGTTCAGTACTGCGCCAGCGCGAGGCGAGCCACAGCATTCGTGTTGCCGGGTGGCTTGAGTCGCTTCTCGCCGATGTAAGGTTCGGCTGGCGGCAGCTCTGCCGTAATAAGGTCACGTCCGTGGCCGCTGTGCTTTCCCTCGCTCTCGGCATCGGCTCCTGTGTCGCCGCCTTCCGTCTTATCGACGCCCTGCTCTGGCGCCCGCTGCCCATCTCCAATTCCAGCGACCTCTACGTCCTCTCTCACCAGGAGACCGGCTTCGACGGCAAGCCTCTCGAGGACGACCACTGGGCCACACCGGACTTCAACCTCATGCGCGATGCCGTAAAAGACCAGGCCGACCTCATCGCCATCAGCGATGCCGACCGCACGGATATCACCTGGTCCACCGGCGACGACGTGGAGAAGGCCCACGTCGTTTATGTCTCCGGCAACATGTTCCCGCTCTTCGGCCTTGAGCCTGTACTCGGCCGCCTGATCGTCACCGCCGATGACCGCGCCCCGGGCGCCGCTCCCTATGCGGTCCTCTCCTGGGACTACTGGAATCACCGCTTCGGCCGCGATCCCAACGTCCTCGGCGGCTCGCTCCACATCGGGGACCAGAATTTCCAAATCATTGGCGTCGGCCCTCGTGATTTCACTGGAGTCGAAAAAGGAACGGTTACCGACATCTTTCTGCCGCTCAGCATGAACAGGGCCGCCACCGAGGAAAGCATGCCCTGGCACCGCACCTTCCTGATGGTGAAATCCGGCGTCAATCCGGCCAACGATCTCGAACAACTGCGCCAGCACCTCTTCGCCGTCAACCGCGCCTTTGGAAGCGCGTGTTCCACGTGCTTCCGCGGCGAGACCAAAGCGGACATCGACCGCTTTCTCAATCAGAAGCTTCTCTTCCAACCCGCCGGGGCCGGCATCTCCGCGCTCCAGACGGAATATCGCCGATTACTCGTCGTCCTCGGTCTCCTGGCCGCACTCGTCCTGCTCATCGCCTGCGTCAACGTCGCCAACATGATGACCGCCCAGGCGGCCGCTCGCGCCCAGGAGATGGCTCTCCGAATCTCGATCGGCGCCGGGCGTCGTCGCCTCGTTCAGCTCATCCTGGCCCAGAGCGCGCTGCTCGCCCTCATGGCTTCCGGCCTTGGCGCATTCTTTGCGGTGTGGTCGGCGCCCTTCGTGCTCAGCCTCATCAATCCGCCCGACAACCCAGCGCGCCTCGCCCTTTCAGCTGACTGGCGTGTGCTTCTCTTCGGCTTCGGGCTCATTATCCTCGTCGTTCTATTGCTTGGTTTGCTTCCTGCTCTCCGTGCCTCTGCCGTCCGGCCCGTTACCGCCCTCAAAGGTGGTGAAGATCCGTACTCACCACGCCGTCTCATGCGAGGAGCCATCGCTGTTCAGGTCGCTTTCTGTTTCCTCACTCTCTTTCTGTCTTCGCTCTTCGTCGCGTCCTTCCAGCGCCTGCAGGACCGCCCTCTCGGTTTCTCCACCGACCGTCTGCTTCTGCTCGAAACCGTTGCCGGCAAAGGCCAGCTCCCCGTCGTCTGGAATCAAACTGCCGAGGCCCTCCGTGCTGCCCCGGGCGTCGACTCGGTCGCCATCTCGAGCTGGCCCCTTCTTGGACGCATCAGGATAAACAGTGACATTTCCATCAACGGCGCGCCTCCCAGTCCGACTCCCGCCTTCTTCCTGAACATTTCCCCTAGCTGGCTCTCGACGATGAAGATTCCCCTGGTTTCCGGCCGCGACTTTCGCCCTGCAGACACCTCGCCGGGAGCCGCCATCGTCAACGAAACCTTCGTCAGGACTTTTTTCCCCGGCCAGGACCCGATCGGCCGCACCTTTGCACGCGGTACCAATCAACCCCTCAACAAGATTGTCGGCGTCACCCCCGACGTTCCTGACCACGACTTGCGTGAGCCCAACCTCGCCGTCTTCTACGTCCCCTTCGACGAGATCGACGATCAATCCGCACCCAAGGCCGCCGGCTTCGCCACCTTCGCCATTCACACCAATACCCAGAACCCGCTCGCCCTCGCCGATTCCCTCCGCCAGCTCATCGCGCAGCGCCACAACGGCCTTCGCGTCTCGAACGTTACCACGCAGCTCGATCTGGTCCGCGACCAGACCATTCGCGAGCGCCTGATCGCCATGCTCGCCGCCTTCTTTGCCGCCGTCGCGCTGCTCCTCGCCGGCATCGGACTCTACGCCATCCTCAACTACTCTGTCCTCCAGCGCCGCCGTGAGATCGGTATCCGCATGGCGATTGGCTCAACACGTGCCGGCATCGTGCGCATCGTGACTCTCGATGTCTTCCTGATGATCGCGGTCGGAGGCTGCGCGGGCGTCGCGCTCGGATTCGGCGCGGCGCGCTATGTCCAGTCGCTTTTCTACCAGGTCAAAGCAACCGATGCGGATATGATCGCTTTCCCGACGTGTGCCATCCTGCTCACTGTGCTCGTTGCGACACTGCCCGCCGTGCTTCGCGCGCTGCGCACAGATCCCACCGAGATCCTGCGCGCGGAATGAGGGACAGAGTCCCACTTATAGCGAACCTGCAGATGGCGATCGGATTTACCATGCATCGGGATCATTAGCTGCAAAATCGCCGAGTCACTCACGTTTTGGAAAGGCAGTGCATATCGAACCGTTGGCGGCTGAGGTCAGAGTTATCCCTGCTGCGAATTCTTTACGAGCTTCTTCGGCGCCGCATTCCGCCATGCAGAGGCCATGGCAGGCTGCAGCACTTTCTTCGTGGCCTTCCTGAGATGCACATGCGTCGCTCCGTTTTTTCCCCAGTAACCGGGAACGGGAGTAAAGACTTCCGGCCATTCCTGCACGAACCTGTCCTGATCCAGTGGCGGAAGCTTGACCGTGCCGTAGGTTTTGTCGGGATAAGCAAGCGTCGCGAAAATCTTCCCAGCTATGCGGAAATCGGGATGGTCCATGTGCTCAGCTTCCACGGCTTGCGGGAAGCTGAGCGCGAGGCGGCGAAAATCTTCAGGGGTCATGACGTGAATCTCCAGTGAGGCGCAGGACTATTTCTCCTGCATAGCTGCCTGCATTTCTTCCGTGGACACATCCTTGACGTGTGTTCCGAGCCACCACTGGAACCCAAATGGGTCCTCGACACCAGCGGTACGATCACCATAGAACTGGTCGGTGGGCTCGCGCAGGCTTTTTGCGCCCTCTGCCAGGGCTCGGTTATACACTGCATCACAATCCTCGACGTAGAGCATGATGCTTACTGCGGAACCTCCCAGATGCTTCGGGCTATAAATGCCTTGCTCCGGAAACTCATCGGCGAGCATAACGCAGGAGTCGCCGAATAGAATTTCCGCATGGCCAACACGGCCGTCTTTCTGGGGCATGCGCATGCGCTCAGTCGCACCAAATGCCTTCTTGTAGAAATCGATTGCTTCTGCTGCGCCGCGGATATGCAGATAAGGCTGAATGCTGCGATACCCATCGGGGATTGCTTTTACTTGTGACATGAGGCTTCGTCCTCCAGATGCAGACCATTGTCGGCGATTCGCTGATAGACGTATTGTAAAAATTTGACGTGGACTACCAGTCCTACACGATCGGCACGTGATTCAGATGCGATGTAGCTGCCGCAAGATAGGCAGATGGCGTCATTCCGGCGAACGACTGGAAATCATGGATGAAATGAGCCTGGTCGTAGTAACCGCAGTCCAATGCAACCTGTAGCCAATCCACCTGTCTTACTCCGTGAACGGTAGTGAGGGCCTGCTGGAAGCGGCGTACGCGACAGAAGGCCTTTGGCGTAACCCCGACCTGCTGACGAAAGAGCTGGATAAAGTGTCGTGGGCTGAGTCCAAGACGGCCGGTTATCGACGCTACTGTTGTCGTGTGCGGGACGAGACAAAAATGATGAAGCGCATAGTCTACTGCCGGGTGCCAAGTGAGCGGGCGGGCAAGCTGATAGAGGAGGTCCTGCTCAAGGATCTGAAACATCGCGGCCGGGCTGGATGCAGCCAGCATGCGCGAGCGCAGCTTGTCTACACGAGCCCGCCAGAGGTCTTCAAGGGCGATCGAAGCATTTTCCATGACATCGGCAGGTTCGCGGAAGAAGGGAAACGATCCTCCAGGAAGGAACTGGATGCCCATGACTCTCTCCTGTTCAGCCGCGTCGATCACGAAATAATTTGTACGCGCGCCGGAGAGCACGGCATGCCCATAGGTACTGAAACGGCTCACATCGTCCGAGTGGTAAATGCGAATCGGCGTATCCAGAAGATTGAAGACAATGGTTGCTTCGCCGTTCGGCATGAGCCGCTCGTGCGTGTGAGTGCCTTCAGGAACACCCTCCCAGTACCAGAAACACTGTACGAAGTGTCCGAGCGGCGGAGGCGGCGCATAGCGAAGAGAAGTCATCAAGGCTCTCAGCATGGAGTGTACGCCCGGCCGACAAACAATAAAAAGGAGCGCTCAAGCGCTCCTTTTTAAGAATCGGGAAACAGCAAGGTCTAATTCCGCGTAGGCATCAGGCCCATTGGCTCAGTCAGGCTGAAGGTGACAACAGCACCCTTCGGCACTTCTGCAATTTCAGGATGCTGCATCAAGAGATGTACGGTAATAACGCCTGCGCCCACCAGTGAACCAATCACCGCTCCATGTACTCCCGCGATCTTTGCGCCGACAATGGCACCTGTGCCAGCGCCAGCGCCGTATTCAATGACGTCTTTTTTCAGATTGGAAGCCGGCTGAATACCGCCTTCGCTGTCGGTTCGGGTATTTGGCGCCTTTGACTCAATAACCTGCCCATAAAGGTGATAAGCCGTGCCGTCAGGAAGAATGATGAGATCGGGGCGCAAACGCAGTGTGGCCGATGGACCGAAATGATGGCCCTGCGTCACGCTGACGACTCGCCCGCGCAGTTCTGAGCCCGCCGGAATGATGATTCGACCGTCTTTGTAAACGTCCGAAGCTACCTGAGCTTTGAATGCAGCGCCGGAATTGGTCTCTTTCGTGGAAAGAGTATCCATGAGGCGAACACGGATGTTTGTGCCCTCAGCCAGTTCATTAGCAGGCGAAGGTACATAGCCGACAATGTCTTCGTCTGGATTGTAGGGCCGCGTTGAAAGAGTGGCGCCTGGAGTCGGCGTGGTTGAGTCAGCCGAGGGCAGAGATGTGACAATGCCATCGTCGGGGTCGGTAACTTGAGCGCTTGTCGTGGGAGAACCGGCTACTGAGGTAGATGTAGCAGGTTTCACAGAAATGGACGGAGAAGGTTTGGCCGCCGGAGTATTTACAGGCTCATCCTGACTGGTGACAATTGTGTCGTCCGCCGGCGGGTTGGAGACCCCGGTGGAGTTCTGAGCAGACGTCTGCTGGGCAAAAGCCGCAGACCCCAGCAGTGTACCGGCAAACGCAATCAGAACGAGAAAACTTCCGCTCTTTCTCATGTGTAACTCCATCACGCTAAACTTCTGTGTAGATCGCCGCCTGGCATTCCACTCCGCAATGACGGTAAGGGGACAGGCTGATTCCCGCGGTGCCCGCTACATCATAAAACCCGAAAAATGCGAGACAGTCGCGCCTGTAAACAAGACTAGACGAATTGATGGTGTCCGACCACAGCCGGATAGCCTTAACGAACCAGAACAGGCAACAGATTGTGATGGCTGGGAGGATGACGCGGCAGAGAAAAATATCTGACTAGTCGATGAATCGCATGTGGATCGATTGCCATCCAGCAGAAACAGACGCGTCTTTGTTATCCTTTTCAAGGACATCCACTGCAGATTGTCATCAGGGAAGGTTAGTTCATCGCATGTCGGGTTTTGTAGACACCATAGGCGGCTATGCCGGAGAGCCGATTCGTGTGGACCGACGCCCCAAACTCAAAGACCGGTTAAGACATCAGATTTCGAGGGACGAAATGACAGAAATTGCAGCAATTCATGCGCGCGAGATTCTTGATTCGCGCGGGAACCCGACGGTTGAAGCAGACGTAGTGCTTGCTGATGGCTCAGTAGGCCGGGCTGCAGTGCCGAGCGGCGCTTCTACGGGAGAACACGAAGCTGTTGAGCTGCGTGATGGAGATAAGAGCCACTACCTGGGCAAGGGCGTTTTACAGGCAGTCGAGAACGTCGAGAGTATTCTCGCACCTGAACTAATCGGCATGGATGCCGCCAATCAACGTCTTCTGGATGCGACGATGATCTCGCTTGACGGTACGCCAAACAAGGGCCGCCTGGGCGCAAATGCAATTCTTGCGGTATCGATGGCTGCCGCGCGCGCCTCCGCCACTGCGTTGAAAGTGCCGCTGTATCGCTATCTTGGCGGCGTGAATGCTTCCATCCTGCCGACGCCGATGATGAACATCCTCAACGGTGGCGCACATGCTGACAACAACGTGGACTTTCAGGAGTTCATGGTTATGCCGGTCGGTGCTGAGCGCTTTTCCGATGCATTGCGCTGCGGCGCGGAAATCTTTCATACCTTGAAGGGCGTACTGAAGAAGAAAGGCTACAACACCGCAGTTGGCGATGAGGGTGGATTCGCCCCTTCTCTCAAATCGAACACGGAGGCGGTTGAAGTAATTCTCGAAGCCATTGACCTGGCCGGATACAAGGCGGGCGAAGACGTGGCGATCGCGCTCGATCCTGCATCGAGCGAGTTCTACGACAAGGAATCGGGTAAATACATCTTCAAGAAGTCTGACAAGAGCCAGAAGAGCAGCGAGGAAATGGCGCGCTTCTGGGAGAACTGGACGCGGCAGTATCCAATTGTCTCAATTGAAGACGGTCTTGCCGAAGATGACTGGCAGGGCTGGAAGTATCTCACTGAACTAGTTGGCGATCATGTGCAACTTGTGGGCGACGATCTTTTCGTGACCAATACGGAGCGTCTGCAACGTGGGATTGAGGAAGGCGTCGCGAACTCAATCCTCATCAAGGTAAACCAGATCGGCACGATCAGCGAAACGCTGGAAGCGATCGCGCTCGGTCGCCGTTACGGCTATACCTCGATCATTTCCCATCGCAGCGGCGAGACGGAAGATACGTTTATTGCCGATCTGGCCGTTGGGACAGGTGTAGGACAAATTAAGACGGGCTCTGCCTCGCGCACCGACCGCATCGCAAAGTACAACCAACTGCTACGTATCGAGGAAGAGCTGGGACAGGCCGCTGAGTTCCTCGGTCTCGAAGCGGTAAACTTTGGCGAGTAAACGAATCGAAAGAAAATGCGCGCGGAGAAAACGGTGATCCGCGCGCTCTGCTTTGCCATCCCCCTTAGGAGTTTCTATATGCGAATCATTCAAGCCGCCGCCTGTGCGACATTCATCTCTGCTACGCTTTTTGCACAGCAACCGGCCACATCCACGGTTCCCAAGCCCGCATCCCCAACGGCACAGCCAGGCGCTTCCGCTGAGCCCGCCATCAAGCCGCCGACAAATCCAATTACTGCGGCACAGATCAGCGAGATGCAGGAACTTACCGGCGCTGCTGCAATGAAGAAGCGTATTGTGGCGCAAGCGATGCAGTTTTACCGCAGCCAATTTCCTCCGTACGTTCCACAGGATGTGATCGACGATCTGGATAAGAGCCTGGAGAATAGTGATCTTGAAACGCATGCGGCAGAGATCTATCCGAAATATATTTCGACAGACGATGCTGCCAAAATCATCGAGTTTTACAAGACGCCCGCCGGCCAGCGCATGATTGCGGCGCAACCCTACATGATGACGGAAATGCAGCGTTCAGCAGTGCAGGTTGCGCAGCAGACGGCGAAGGATGTCATCACACGCCACAAGACGGAAATTGAAGCAGCGGAGCAGAAATATATGCAGGAGCACCAGCAGCAAAAGCCTTCGCTCAGTACTCCGCCAAATCCTTCCACGCCGAGCACACCACAGAAGAACTAGCGCGTTAACTGCATAGGAGAACGAATTGTCGATTCACAAAAGGCCACTGGTCCTTACGATTCTGGACGGATGGGGCTATCGCCCTCAAGTTGAAAACAATGCGATCGCGCTGGCCCGCAAGCCAACCTACGACAGGCTGTTGGCTGAATACCCGAACACGCTACTCCACGCCTCAGACCATTTTGTTGGTCTGCCCGATGGTCAGATGGGCAACAGCGAAGTGGGCCATCTGAACATCGGCGCCGGTCGCATCGTGCAGATGGACATCACGCGCATCGATGCCCTGATCGCAAGCGGGGATTTCTACACGCACCCCGTGATTAGCGATACGATGAAGCGCGCACGCGACGGAGGCCGCCAGCTGCATCTCTTCGGGCTGCTCTCCGACGGCGGCGTGCATTCACATCAGGAACATCTTTACGCTTTGCTGAGAGCAGCTAAACAACATGGTGTCGAGCGCGTCCTGGTTCACGCATTCATGGATGGCCGCGATACGTTGCCAACCAACGGCGCCGGTTACCTTGCAAAGCTCGAACAGAAGATGCGCGACTATAACGTCGGGAAAATCGCTTCCGTTTCGGGCCGTTATTATGCAATGGACCGCGACCGCCGCTGGGAGCGGGAGAAGAAAGCTTTCGATGCGATGGTGAAAGGCAGTGCTGAAGGCGGAGCCTATCGCGACCCCGTGGCGCGGGTTAAGGAATCGTACAACAACGGAGTAACGGACGAATTTATTATTCCGTTTGTAGTGACGGGTGAAGATGGCCATCCCAACGGAATTATCCGCGATGAGAATGTCTGCATCATGTTCAACTTTCGCGCCGATCGCGCGCGGCAGATCACGCGAGTCCTGGGACGCAACAGCAACTTCACCAAGGAAGATGGCCGCGAGCTGATCAACGCCGCCGAACTGGATGAAACCATCCCGCGCAGCGAGGTGCCGAAGAATCTGCACTACGTCTGTATGACGCAATACGACAAACATTTCACGCTACCCATGATTATCCTTCCGGAGTCGATGGAGAATCTGTTGGCTAATCTTTTAGCCCAGGCGAACCTTCGTAATCTTCGCGTTGCGGAGACAGAGAAGTATGCCCATGTGACGTATTTCTTCAACGGGGGAATCGAAACGCCGTTTCCGGGCGAAGACCGCGTGCTGGTGCCATCCCAGAAAGTGGCTACATACGATCTTGCTCCTGAGATGAGCGCAGGCGGTATCGCAGATGCAGTCGTAAAAGCAGTGGAAGATACTGCATTCGACCTGGTGGTAGTGAATTTTGCCAATGCCGACATGGTTGGGCACTCGGGCAAACTGGAGCCGACCGTCAAGGGAGTAGAAACAGTGGATGCCTGTCTCAGCCGTATCTATCAGTCGATTCGCCAGAGCGGTGGCTCGCTGCTTATTACTGCCGATCACGGCAATGCGGAGATGATGGTCGATCCTGTATCAGGCGGTCCGCACACCGCGCACACGACCAATCCTGTTCCATTTATCCTGGTAACGGATGATGCAAAGGACTACACCCTCAAGCCTGGCGGGTCACTGCGGGACCTCTCGCCAACGATTCTAGGAATTCTCGGCCTCGATCAACCTAAGCAGATGACCGGAGGCGACCTGCGGAAACGAATCAATTAGCTCTGAGATAGAAAGAACAAAAGCCCTCATGAATGAGGGCTTTGTTCTTTCTGGAATTTGTAACTAAAAGACCTTTTCCTTGTGCGGGTACCAGGTAATCTGAGCGGCGGCGGTTGTATCATTTTGAACTCCGGGTTTATAGACGGGCGCGACCCAACGCTCATACTGCACCCAGCCATTAATCTCAATGTCTTTGTGGATACGCTTGGTCACGTTGAACTGATAGTCATTCTGGGTTGTGCCGCCGGCCATAAATCCGCGCGAAGTACCATCAGGCGCGCGAAAAGCCTGAGGTGTCTTCGCCGTCCGATAGCTGAACTGAATCTGCTCCTGAGGCGATAGGTGCCAGGTCATCCAGGCCTGTCCGCCCGTGGATTGGCGTCCGAGCCAGCTTCCCATAATGAAGCCTTTATTCGTATAACCCTGCTTCTGGATGACCTCGTTGTAAAGAAAATTGGGACCGCCCGTGCTTACTGTATCTGTTGTGCCGCCTTCTACGCGCAGGTCCAGTTTTTCGAGCCCGGGGAAGTGCGACAGATAAAGCCCGGGCATATATCCTGAGCGGCGTGGAGCGCTGATAGGACTTAGATCGTCATGCACGAGCGAATCAGTGTAAAGCGTGAGCCATTTGCGCATGAACGGCAGTCGATAAGAGAAGTCGAATGTGCCGAAACGGGCGCCAGGATCGTCACGAGAGTTCTTCTCTTCGGGGGAAGCTGCCACCACGCTAAAGAAGCTCTTCAAAAAGCTATGAATTGTAATGGGAACATGGTCCTTGCCGCCCCAGATCACCGTACGCTCGAAGCCGAATTCAAGATTTTCCGTGGGCTTGAAACTGATTTTCTCGGCATGGACCCAGGGCGAATTGGGATAGCTGTGTCCCTTAAGGCTGCCGACAAAAAAGTCGTAGCGGAATGGTCCAGTCAATCTGGAAAGAAGGGGAATGCGCAAGGGCTCCGTACGGTCAATTTGGAAAGCGTAGATGTTTTCTGCGTTGTTGCTCCAGGCAAAACTTCCACTTTGATTCGGCGCCCACCAGTGATCGCTTTTGCCGAATGAGATCTCGTGATTCAGGATGTTGTACGAAATGTTTGCTTCCTGCACACGGAAGGTATTTGTGGCGGCAATCGGTCCCAGCGGAATTGTATCCTGTTGAGGATTTGTCGCTACGGGAATCCCTAAGTCCAGGTTGGAAAGATATGCAAACAGAGCCGGCGAGTAGCCGGTTGCGCTGGGAGCATGCTGGTATTCGCCACGAAAATATAGCGAGAAACGGCCTAACTCACTATGCGCGCTGAAGCCTGTGTAGTTGTTGAACCCTTCCTGATACGGGCGTCCATAGTCGTTGACGATGGTCTGACCTATATGGAAGCTGTCACGGAGCGGGGTCCCGCTAATGCCGCGCAACTGTGTGTATGCACTTTCGAATTCAGCGCGTGCTGTGTGACGATCTAAATTATTTTCAAGCCCGGGAGCAACCTCATGCAAAACGCTCAGATAGATTTCGCGTGCTTCGTCGTTATTGCTATCGGAATCGATCTGATCTGCAGTTCGCTGCAACATACGCAGCACGCTCAGACGTGTCCAGGGGCGTAATCCGAGAAAAGCAGTATCAAGATAGCCCAGTCCCTGGAGACGGATCAGTGCAGGATAGACCCAGCTGTCGACGGGGATGTATGGTGAGCCGACTGCGCTGATATATGTGACCGGTGATGCGGGTGTGTAGTTGGGGGGAATGGACTGCTGAGGTGTTCCACTATCGGCGCCTGTGTCAGCAACGGCCGGCAGGTTTGCATTGTCCTGGGCAAGCGTTGATTGCAGCGGAAAAGCCAGCGCTACAAAAAAACAGATCAAAGGGACAAATTTCACTCGCACCTCGAACGGTTTATGTGTCTCTATCCTCGTTTCGCAACACGTATAGATTGCGAAAGAGCGATCAAATGCAACGTGTTACTTCCAAGGCTAGATGAACGAAGGAGCCGTGACAAGCCACTGCCTTGCTGTTTGATGCAAGTCAGTAACCTGCACAGGCTTCATGAAAGAAAGATTGTGCTCGATTTATTGTTCTGGCAGCTTAGTCGCAGAAAGCTGAACCTAATTCTACACAACGAAGACATGTTGCGATGCACGCTCGATTTCCGGGTTAAGCGAGCGTTTTTCAGCGACGGATTTTGCCTGGACAATCTCTTTCTCGAATGCGCGAGCGGTCGCGTGTCTGCGCTCGTCAGTGAAAAGACCTTTGGACGTTAAATATCTTTCTATGTTGATGACGGGATCCTGGCTCTTTGTGATGTTCCCATTTGCCGAGAAGAAACCGTACGCAATCGCGCTGGGTCCGCCGCCTCGTCTCGCTCTTGTTGCGCATTCGTAAGCGACGCGGTATACCGCTACAGCATCGTTGCCGTCCACTGGAATGACCGGGAAACCATACGAGTACAGTTTGACCGGCTCGTTTGGTTTTCCATTGTAAACATAAATGATTGGCAATTTGTGCATCGCCGCAAACAGAAGAGCCTCGCGTCCGGATGTACTGGAGTCGGGATTTTCGGAAAGGAATGCGACAGTGATATTGCCGGAATCTTTAACGTTTTGTGCAAATGCGATTCCGGTTGCGAGGGCGCTCTGCGCTGATTCTGCGTCGCTGCTCCTGAGTTTCCTGGCTACGTCGCGTAAAGGACGCTGATGAGACTTACCGAGGATCGAGGACAGGGACATGCCTTTCAAAAAACTGACCATGGCCGCGTCTGATGAAGATACAACGGTATCCTCCGGCAGAAGGTCAAGCGCCACGCCAACTGCAATGGCTTCTTTCCCTCGCCAGGCCGAACCTTTATGGAGGCCTCTCGCATGAGAATCGAGAATGCGACATTTGAGCATTGCGGCGTGAATCTGCTGCAATTTGTAGTTGCTGATGAGGGCAGGCGCACTCTCTGCGGATGTCTTCTTCGAGGATTTCGCAATCATGTCTTCGGCCAATTGTAGCTCAGTAAAATACGTGCTCTGGAAAGTGTTTTTATGTGCGATGGGCTATCCGTTTTCAACAGAATTGTGAAAAAGCCTGTGCAAGACTGGCCTCAACGAAACGAAAACGCAACAATGGCGCGGTCTCTAGCTCTCTGCACACTTTCTGTTGCAGTGCAGCCAATCTGCAACAGAACTCTTCGGGTCTAAAGTCTATGTGGAATAGTCCGCGTTAATATGCACATACTCCGCTGTCAAATCGGTGGTCCAGAATCGGCATCTGCCATTGCCTATTGCGAGATCCAGTCGTACGATAAATTCCCGTTGCTTGAGATAGGCGTGCGCTGCGGATTCATTGAAGTCAGCGACGCGGCTTCCGTTCTGACAGATCTGTTGTTCCCCCAGCCAGATATTGATGCGTTCTGGATCGATGGCTGCGCCTGAATAACCGACAGCAGCGATTAAACGGCCCCAATTGGGATCGCTACCTGCCCAAGCGGTCTTTACAAGAGGGGAATGAGCGATAGCTTTGGCGACCGTCAGAGCATCCTTGTCGCTGGCAGCGCCTTCAATCAGCAATTCCACCACATGAGTAATCCCTTCGCCGTCATCGACTATTTGCTTTGCCAGCGATGTGCAGACTTCAGTCAAGGCTGCAAGAAAATGTGTATTTGCCGCATCGACTCCAGCGCCACTTGCACCGGATGCCAGCAACAGGACAGTATCGTTGGTCGAAGTGTCACCATCGATGGAGATGCGGTTGAAGCTGGTCTCGACACTTTGTTGCAGCAGTTCGCTCAGCGGTGCGGGCTCAATCACGGCATCGGTAAACAGATACACCAGCATGGTGGCATGAGGAACAAGCTGCGGATGGATCATGCCAGCACCTTTGCAAACGCCCGCGATGCGCACCTGCTTGTCTCCCACCAGCAGAGTGGCATGCGCGACCTTCGGCTTGGTGTCCGTCGTCATAATCGCGCGGGCAAATTGCGAGAAATGTTCCGGTGTCGCTCCGAGATTTGCCGCGACTTCGGACAGTACGGCAATGGGCTTTTCCGCGGGCAGAGGCACTCCAATGATTCCCGTCGAAGAAGGAAAAACCTCATGCCCGTCGCAATGGAACATTTCGGCGGTCGCTGCGCAGACTTTTTCGCAGGCTTCAATGCCAACCTGACCGGTGGCGCAATTTGCATTGCCGGCATTTACCGCAACGACGCGCACATGCCCAGCGCTGCGGGCCATGTGCCTGCGGCCCACAATGATCGGTGCAGCAACGACACGATTACCGGTGAACATGGCAGCAGCGCTGGCAGGCGCGTCGGCCATAGCGATGGCAAAATCGGGTTTGCCACTCGGTTTGATTCCAGCCTTCACGGCAGCAAAGCGAAAGCCAAGAGGCAGTGCTTCAAAAGGGACGAGGGATGAATCATTCATTGTTGGTATTTACTCTAAACAAGATACCAATTAAGAAAGGATAAAGATTGGCTCTCGAACCTTCGGCTGAATTTTTGCGTATGCAGCAGGTTAGCGTCGCGCGCGGCGACGCGATTGTGCTCCACGATATCAACCTCGCCATTGCCAATGGAGAGCATGTGGCAATCCTTGGGCCCAATGGTTGTGGCAAATCCACGCTGATCAAGACCATCATGTGCGAGTGTTACCCGATCTTTACTCCTGAGATGCAGTGCCGTTTGCTGGGCCGCGAACGTTGGGATGTCTCCCAGCTGCGCAAATACCTTGGCGTTGTGTCTGCCGATCTGCCTGGGGAACGCACACCGGTTTCCAAAGGCCAGGATGTGGTCGTGGCTGGATTCTTTTCCGCGTCCACTATCTGGCCAAATCTCCATATCACGGAAGAAATGCGCGATCGCGCGCAGGAAGCAATGGCTCTGATGGAGGCTACACATCTGGCCAATAAGCTGGTGGGCGAAATGTCCGCGGGGGAGCAGCGCCGTATTATGATTGCCCGCGCTCTTGTGCATAAACCAGAGATGCTGTTGCTCGATGAGCCATCGAATGCACTCGACCTGGCCGCGCAGCGCGAACTGAGAGACGCCCTGCGCGTGGTGGCGCAGCAGGGAACGGGCATCATCATGGTGACGCATCATCTGGCGGATATTCTGCCAGAAATCAACCGCATTATCATGATGCGCGCGGGACGAATTGTTGCCGATGGACCGAGGCAGGAATTGATCACCGTTAAACAGTTGCGCGAACTCTTCGGAGTGAAAGTTGCGCTCACCGAGCGGGATGGCTATTGGCATAGCTGGTGAGCACTTGATTTTCTCAGCGGCTGAGGCATAAGGTTTCAGGTACACGGGAAAGGAGGTTGATCCAGTCTATGAAAAATTCTGATGGTAGTAGTTGCACGATCCTACGTGAGGTGACTGAGGCTTAGAGCACCCTTTGCTCTAGACCTGGCGATCCGCAAACAATCATTCGCCGAGGCCCACTCACAGATCGAAGGGTGCCTCAGGTCAATCTCAACAGTTCACCGATATCGAAGGCCCGCTTTGTCGAATCTGACAGCAGGCCTTCGTTGCGTTTATGGGCAGTGTCGGGGGCGATAAGCTCTACAATAAAATCCATGGAACCTCTCGTCATCGCAGGCAAGGCATTTCAATCGCGACTCATTGTCGGCACTGGCAAGTACAAGAATGGCGCGGAGACGCAGGCTGCTATAGAAGCCTCAGGAGCGGAGATTGTTACCGTAGCAGTGCGTCGCGTCAACCTCGATCGCTCCAAAGAATCACTGCTCGACTACATCGATCCGCAACGGTACTTCCTGCTGCCGAATACGGCGGGCTGTTATACGGCGGAGGACGCGATTCGCGCAGCGCGTCTAGGACGCGAGGTGGGGTTGTCGGATTGGGTGAAGATCGAGGTCATTGGCGATCAGGCAACTCTCTACCCAGACGTGCAGGCGACGCTGGAAGCGACCCGAACATTAGTAAAGGAAGGCTTTACTGTTCTTCCTTATACCTCTGACGACATTGTGTTTGCGAGACGCCTGATTGATGTTGGCGCGGCTGCTGTGATGCCCCTGGCTGCGCCTATAGGGAGTGGCCTTGGCATTCAGAACCGGGCTACGCTTCAAATTCTCCGCCAACTGATTACTGAGGTGCCGCTCATTGTCGACGCCGGGGTAGGCACGGCCTCCGACGCTGCGTTAGCCATGGAACTGGGTGCGGATGGCGTGCTCATGAACACGGCAATCGCAGCGGCATCGAATCCGATCCTGATGGCCGAGGCGATGCAACATGCCGTGCTTGCCGGACGGCAGGCATATCTGGCGGGCAGAATGCCGCGTAAGCTGTACGCGACGGCCAGTTCTCCGTTGGAAGGCATTTCGCGGTAAAACCAGCTATACCAGGCCAATACTGTCGTATGCCGTCTGCTTCAGCTAAACTCATCCTCAATGCGAGTTTTCGGCATTGACTGCGGAACGGAATGCACCGGCTATGGGGTCGTTGAATGGGACGATAGACAGCGCGACCCGCATCTCGTTTCGCTGGGGTGCGGAGGTATTCGTCTTCCAAAGAAAGAGACACTCTCGCAGCGTCTGGCACTCCTCTATGCCGAATTGAACACGCTGATTGCCGCTCACCAGCCCGATGTTGTCGCTATCGAAGAGGTATTTTATTCTGTCAACGCAAAATCGGCGCTCAAGCTTGGCCAGGTGCGCGGGGTAGCATTGCTTGCCGCAGCCACCGCTCATCTCTCTGTAGCTGAATACGCGCCTCTCACTATCAAATCAACCGTAGTCGGTTACGGTTTAGCGCAAAAAGAACAGGTGCAGTTCATGGTCACCCGGTTGCTTCAATTGGATATCACGCCCGAGCCATCCGATGCTGCCGATGCCCTGGCGATTGCCATTTGTCACGTGCACACGGCACAAACACTTACTTTGCAAAGGGCTGGTCGTTAGACGATGGTGAGACTTTTGCTGGGGCTGGTCCTCTTATGCTTTACGGGTTTTTCTGCGCTGGCACAGCAAACCAATGTGGCGCGCATTCGCTTTGTATTCGAGAATCCGAAACTGCAACCTGCCAACTACGTGATCGATATCAACGAGGACGGCACAGGCCACTTCCATTCTGAACCCGGAAGCGCGGTAGCCCAGGATAGCGAGGGCATTGCCCCGGAAGCGATGGATACCGATATCAAGATTGGCGAGCCATTACGCGGCAGTCTCTTCAAGACTGCGCGCGCGCACAATTATTTTAATGTGGCTTGCGAGAGCACAAAGTCAAGAATTGCCTTCACCGGTAAGAAGGCGTTGCAGTACAGCGGCACCGACGGCAATGGCTCCTGCACGTTCAACTGGTCGCACGACCAGCAACTGATGAAGGCAGTCGACGACCTCATCGCAGTCGCCTTCACTCTGGAGGAGGGACAGCGCCTCACCGTTGAGCACGAACATAATCGCCTGGGCCTGGATGCTGAGCTGGAAGTATTACAGGATGCGGTGAAGTCCGGCCGGGCGCAGCAGATCCAGAACATCGCTCAGCAGCTGGAAGGAATCGCCTCAGACGAGAAAGTGCTTGAGCGGGCTCGCCTTCGCGCGCGTCAACTTCTTGCAAGCAGCGGCAATATCAGCTGAAAATTCCTGCAACTTTGCCATTTTCAACCACGTCCAAGTTGAGTTACGGTAAGTTTGCCAAAAATAGCGACCCTGGCGTAGTTCTGGTGTTCTAATAGAGCGGGGAATGAAGGGCCCGGAAGGAGGTGTCGCATGCGACACCCGGCAGATTCTCAACGCAAAGGACGTCTTCAGAAACAACTTGTTCTTCAGTTACTGCTCACAGTTGCTCTAACCTCCCTCATTTATGCGCAGGACAATAACAATGTCCGCGCCGTCCGCATCAGCCATTTAGAAGGCACGGTTCAGATTCTGGACGACAATGGAGTGGTCTTTGACCAGGCCCATGTCAATATGCCTGTGACCCAGGCTATGCACCTGAAAACAGGAGCTGATGGGCGCGCAGAAGTCCAGTTTGAAGACGGCAGCGTTGCCCGGATTACGCCAAACAGTGCTGTTACTTTCGATCAACTGCAGCGCACCAGTGAAGGCAGTACAGTTACGCAGATACAGGCAGTCGCCGGGCTTACCTATTATGAGTTCAATAATCGCGGGGGGAAATATTCGGTAAAGGTTGGACCCTATACCGTTACATCTACCAAGAGCAGTATCCTTCGCGTTGCCGCCGATCAAAATCCTGCGCAGGTCGCTGTCATGCGCGGGGCGGCTCATATTGACACGGGAAACGATGGCGGGCTTGAACTACTTACCAGCCAGACAGCCACACTCGATCTGAAAGATGAAGCAAACTACGACGTAGCCCAGAATATTGCCGCCGATTCATGGGACCAGTGGAACTCTGACCGCGATCAGCAACTGGCGCAAATGGGAGCGCGGGCGACAATGGCCCGGGCACTCAGCGGAAGTCCGGACGACCCAGGCTGGAGCGATCTGGATTACTACGGCAGCTGGTACAACATGCCAGGCTACGGTATGGGCTGGATGCCTACCGGTGGAGGTGCTGGATGGGATCCCTTTGGCTCGGGATACTGGGGCTACTATCCTTCCTACGGTTACACCTGGATATCTTCAAACGCATGGGGTTGGTTGCCCTATCACTGCGGTGGCTGGAACTGGTTTAACGGTCCGGGCTGGATGTGGTTCCCCGGCAACTGCGGATGGGGGGCATACGGAAATGGCTGGTATCCGGTAACGACGGTGTGGAACGCTCCACCGAATTACCTCCTGCCAAAACGCCCTGTGACTCCGGCGCGCGGGGCAGTTCACATGCCGCAGCAGCAGGCGCTGGTTCCTGTGAATCGCGGTCCTGGCAATGTGCAGCTCCATGCACCGGTGGGTATTACTCCAGTTGCCGGGCCGATTAAATTTGACGGCAAAACACTTCACCCGATTGAGACCTCAGTTCATCCACGAGCAGCGGGTCCGTTGGGCGAAAGCTTTCGTGCAGCGTCGGGCTATGTTCCTCCAGCGGAATCCGGGTTGAGATCCGGAGCCATGCCTAGTGGAGGCGTGCGCACGGCCTACCCGCAAGGTTCGGGGGCTCTGCCTGTAGGAGGCGCACCGCGCAACACGATTGCGCCAGCACCAGCAATGCCGCGAAATACGGCTGCTCCGCCTGTGTATCATCCTGCTCCGAGCGGGGGTAACATGGGTGGAGGTTCGCCACATTATTCGGCTCCGTCGTCGTCGCCTTCATACTCGTCAGCTCCGCGAATGTCCTCGTCTCCAGCAGCTGCTCCGTCTGCCCCGTCAGGCGGGGGTGCTCGCCCGCACTGAGGTTGATTTTCGAAAGGCTGCCACGCAAACGAGCGTGGCAGCCTTTTCTATGCGAACATTGGGTCTGAATGCAGGCTGAAAATATCGTTTGCTTCACTTGAGGTTTCGATACAGTTCCGCCATCCTTTCCAGCGGAAGTGTTTCGGCTCGTGATTGCATGGAGATTGCCGCGATTTCCCCTGCCCGCGCAATGCTCGATGAGTCAAACCCGGCGGCGCGCAAATTGTTCAGCAAGGTCTTGCGTTTTTGCGCAAAACACTGCCGGAGAAAAGCGATGAATCCCGCGGAATCCACCCTAAGCTCTTCAAAGCGTGGCGCAAACGTAAGGCGTAGTACGCTCGAATGCACCTGTGGCTGCGGCGAAAAGGCCGCCGGCGGTAAGGTCATCAACTTTTCCACTCGAGCGTAAAGTTGGGTGGTAGCCGAGAGTAATCCATAATTACGCGATCCCGGTCCCGCTGCGACGCGATCGGCAACTTCGCGTTGCATCATCACCACCGCGCGCGAAATCGCATCGTGGTATTTGAACAGATACAGCAGAATATCCGACGTGATGTAGTAAGGGAGATTGCCCACCACGAGCAGCTTTTCTATTCCAGGGCGAAGTGAAGCCAGATCGACGGTCAGAATGTCCTGCTCGATTATCTCTACCTGCGATCCGGTAAATTGCGTCTTCAGGCTCGCAGCTAAGTCACGATCCAACTCGATCGCAATCAACCTTTGCGCTCTGCGCGCAAGAATTTCAGTGATCGCCCCTTTGCCCGGACCAATCTCGACGACAGTTTTTTCTGAAATTTCGCCAAGCGCATCGACAATGCCGCTGCGGGCGCTGTGATCGGCAAGAAAGTTCTGCCCTAATTTTGCCTTCTGCGGCATCTTATATAAGTTGTCATCCTGGGCGGGCTTACACTGGTCAGTGCAACATCCACCACGTGAAAATGAAACGTTAACTGTCTTCATCATACGAAACGACTACGGGAGCGATCGCAAATATGCACATAGTTTTTGCCGCGTCAGAATGCGTGCCTTTTGTAAAAACGGGTGGACTTGCCGATGTCATTGGATCACTTCCACGAGAGATTGTTCGCCGCGGCCATCAGGTTACCGTGTATTTGCCTTTCTACCGCCAGGTGCAGAGTCATTTTCCCGAGAAGAAAGTCGCCATTCCCAGCATTACGATTCCGTTTGAGTACTACAACCGTTTCGTCGCCGTTATCGATGGCGGAAAACGCGATGGCGTGCAGTTTTATTTCATCGATTGTGCCGAACTTTTTGACCGCGAAGCGATCTATGGTACACAAACCGGCGAGTATGCCGATAACTGGGAGCGCTTCGGGCTATTGAGCCGCGCTGTGCTGGAAGCGAGCAAGCAGCTTGGGGTACCCGATGTTTTTCATGTCCACGACTGGCAGACATCCATGCTTTCTGTCTATCTGCGAACTGTCTATTATTTCGATCCCCAACTGCGGAATGCGGGTACAGTTCTCACCATCCATAATGCCGGGTATCAAGGCTGGTTTCCGCCAGTGACGACAGAGCGGCTTCTCCTGCCGTGGGATATTTTCACGATGGACCGGGTGGAAGAATACGATACCTTCAACTTTCTGAAGGGTGGCATTGTCTATTCTGACGCGCTTACTACTGTCAGTCACAAGTATTCCGAAGAGATTCAGACGCCGGAGTTCGGCTCCGGCCTCGAAGGTGCCTTGACTAAGCGGACCGCCGATCTGCACGGCATCCTGAATGGAGTGGACTATGCCAAATGGAATCCGGAAACGGACGGCAGAATTGCCGCCCATTATTCAGCCAAGGACCTGAGCGGTAAGGCAGAATGCAAACGCGATCTACTGCATGCCTTCGGAGCTGCTTCACATGTAAAAGAAGACGCGGTGGTGCTCGGTATCGTTTCCCGCTTAGCCACACAGAAAGGTTTTGACCTTACGGCGCAGATCATTGAGCGGCTCACCTTTGAGAATATCTTTCTGGTCGTACTGGGAACAGGAGAGCCTTACTACGAGAACCTTTTCCGTTCGCTGCATGAAAGATTCCCGGAAAAGATCTCCGTTCGCATTACCTATGACGAGACGCTGGCACACAAGGTTGAAGCTGGTTCGGACATCTATCTCATGCCATCGCGCTATGAGCCTTGTGGATTGAATCAAATCTACAGCCTCAAATATGGGTCCGTTCCGGTTGTTCGAGCAACCGGAGGGCTTGACGACACAATCGAAGAATGGAATTCCGAAACACGCACGGGCACCGGATTCAAGTTTGATGGATATAATGCCGACGACTACCTGAAAGCTGTGCAACGCGCGCTCAGCGTCTATCCCGATAAAGAGGCATGGCAGACCCTGATGCGCAATGGTATGGTGCAGGACTACTCCTGGACTAAGCCCGGGGAAGCATACGTTAAGGTGTATGAGGAAGTAGCGCAGAGAAGGAGCTAGGCTACAAATAGTCATCCTCGCTGCGGGCCATTCTCGTCGCTTCGCCGCCATATTATGGTGGATTTGAAGTCGAGCGGACCCTCGAGCCAGCGTTCAGTGCGTCTGTATGTCCGGCGTATATCGGCGCCTGATGGCCAGGAACAGTGGAATGCCTGCCAGAATAATTGCTGTTCCGATCATGGAATTCCGCAGGTTTTCGGCGTACGAGAAATAAAGCAGTACAGCCGACGCGCCGACGAAGAGAGCCGGAAGTAAAGGATATCCCCATACACGGTAGGGACGCGGCGCATCCGGCATGCGTTTGCGATACACAAAAATCGTCGTGGCCGTGACCATATAAAAAAGCCATTCGGCAAAAATAGCCAACTCAAAGAGCTGCTGGAACCGGCCTACAACCAGGAGCAGCAGTGTACTTAGGACTGCCTGCACAATCAGAGAAGTTGACGGGCTCTGAAACCGCGGATGAATGTGCGCGATGCTGCGGAAGAAAAGACGGTCACGTGCGGCTGCAAAGGGCACCCTTGCTCCCGACATGATTGTGCCGTTTAAAGTGACAAATATGCTTAGAGCCATTGCGGCGGAGACCAGAATCGCTCCTGCATGGCCGGACACAACTGCCATTACCGCGACCGCGGGCCGAGGCGATGCTGCGATCTGCGTCGCAGGCAGAATGTATTGGATTGCCGCGTTCGTCGCCATGTAGAGCGCGCCGACGATAAACAGCCCTCCGATCAACGCAATCGGCAGACTGCGTTCAGGACGTTTTACCTCGCCGGCAACCATCGTCAGATCATTCCAGCCGTCATAAGCCCAGAGCACGGCGATCATGGCTACCATGAAGCCTCCGAAGCCCCCCTGCGCTCCAGTAAACGATGTCTTGAAATTTGCCAATGACCCTGTGTGCGAAGCAAAGCAGAAAGTCGCGATGACGACAATCAGCACGCCCTTCAGCCAGGTAAAGCTCAATTGGAAGTCGGCCGCCTTCTTGATGCCCAGATAGTTGAGTCCCGTGATGAGCCAGGTTGCGGCGATGGCGAAGAGTTGTGACCAGTAGAGAATCGTTGAGCCATGAAAGACCGGTTGCTCAAGCCATGCAAAGACTCCAAAGATAGCAAGCGTGCGCGCGAGGCCGCTGGTAACGCTGGCGATAGAGGCGGGCTTGGCGACCGCGAACCATGTCCACATGTAGAGGAACGCGGGCAGGTTACCGTACGCATTGCGGATGTAGACATACTCACCTCCGGCGTAGGGCATCATCGCGCCCAACTCGGCATAGGTCATTGCGCCAAAGAGGGAGAGCATGCCACCGACTATCCATGCAAGGTAAAGGAGGCCGGAGCTTCCAACGGCTCGAATCATCTCATGCGGCACGAGAAAAATGCCGCTGCCGATGATGGTTCCTACAACAATGGCGGTGGCATGCGATGCGCCGAGGACACGAGGCAGATCAGGGGTTTGTGTAGCTTCCTGCGTTGAGGGCAACGAACGGAACTCCTAGTGATAAAGCTTGAGTTCCTTCCAGTCTGCCTCATATGCTGCCTTTCTGCCACGGCATAAATAGATGGGCCGTCGTTCGTAAGGCATGGAATAGGGATTGTCCAGACGGTCGGCAATTTCGCACGAGGCGTAGTAGCGGTTCATTTCTTCGGGTGTCGCGTCGACAATCACGATCATCTCCTGGCCGGTGTAACCGCGCGGACCCCATAACCAGTAGTTCTGGTGCCCACTGATCGCTGGCGGCAATCCATATTTGCGTCCAAGGATATCGACGGCTCCGGCTTCGCCATAGTTTTGCGCAAAGACCCCGGTCACGGCGCGCTCTTGTGAAGGCAGCGAGTTGTAGATGCGCCCAACTTTCCAGGCAAGCTCCTGCCAGCCGAAGCGGTCGGCAAAAAACTGTGGCAGCAGCGGTTTGTCTTTCTCCACCTCTGCGTCGTGCGCAGTGAAGTGCAGCTTTTCTGCGTAAGCAATCCATTGCTGCGGCGTCAGTACGGGAACAGAGAACGGGAAGAAGGCAACCAGTCCGACTACAAGCACGGCCGCATACACGCCAATGAGCGTATGGCGCCACCGCTTCTGTGCGGCCCAGGCGAACCACGCGACCGCTCCAGCGGCGAAGAAGACTGGATAGGCAGGCGCGAGGTAATAGTCTTTTGCGTGCAGCGCCATCATCAGAGCGAGAAAAAGAATGTAGAAGATACCGAAAAAACGCAGGCTGCGCGCAGGCTTTGCGAAGAGAAACCAGAGCACTCCGGTGAGCCATAGCAGAACATTGTGCGGCGTAAGCATCATGATCTGCCCAAGGATGAACGGCAGCGGAGGCAGTTTTACATCTTTGCCGGTGGCCTGTACATTATGCAGCCATTCGAGCGTGGGGAAGTGGTAGTGTACTTGCCACAGAAAATTCGGCATGGCCACGAGGACGATCAGCAGCACGGCTGCGCCGAACCAGCGGCTGGCAAGAATGCGGCGCTGCGGCGTTAGCAGCACTGCGACGAGCATTGCGACAAGAAAAAAAACGACGGAATCCTTATTTTCAAAGGCCAGACCCGCAGTGAGGCCAAGGACGACCCACCAGTTCCGAATCTCACGAGGCGAATCTGATTGCGCGATGCGGATCAGCGCCAGCGCGCAGAGCATCCAGAAGACCGGATCGAAGGAGTTCATCGAAAGATAGCTATCGATACCGAGATAGACGCCCGCTGCAATGACTGCAAGCATAGCGAGTGCCGCTGCCCGGCGTCCGCCACCAAGCGCCCAGACCAGTAAGCCGGTGAGTAAAACTTTCGCCGCGCCGGCGATTCCCGAGATGAGCCGCAGGGACCACATCGTATCGTGGCCGAAGAGTATCTCGCTGATTCTTGCCTGCAGGGCGGTGAGCGGAGGTTGGTCTACATAGCCAAAGGCGAGATGGTGACCGCAGACCAGATAGTAAAGTTCATCGCGGAAGATGCCGTAGCCTGCGTGTTGCGCGAGGATATTGCCGACGATCTGGATTGCAAGTTTGAGGGCAGCGAAGATAAGGCTGAGCAAGAGAATCGAGCGCAGCTTTGCGCGGACAGGTGCCGGAGATATGGTTTCCATCGCGTATACAGCATGCACTACGCAGGGCTGAGATAAAAGTTCCTAAATAGGCTATGGGTTGTTGTTCAGTATCGGTAGCTGGCCTGATCCTGCGGATGTTTCTACATGAAAGTAAGCGTAAATTTCCTCTGCCGTCTTGCGCGGCACGACCGCTGTCAGCGCTTCAAGTCCAGCGCTCTGCACGCTGCGCAAGCTGCCGAAATGTTCAAGCAGGCGGGTCCGTGTTCGCGCGCCAACGCCAGGGATGGCCAACAATTCGGATTCGCGGTCGCGCATTTCACGGCGCTTGCGGTGATAACTGATGGCGAAGCGGTGTGATTCATCGCGTATGCGCTGGACGAGATGGAGTACGGGTGAGCGGCGGTCAAGCACGATCGGCTCATCTTCCTGTCCGTAGAGGTAGATGATTTCCTCTCGCTTAGCGATCGACGCCAACGGCTGGCTGGTGAAGCCTAATTCTTCGAGAGCAGCCGCAGCCGCGTGCAGCTGTCCGAGGCCGCCGTCAATAAGAATCAGGCTGGGCATCGTCTCGCTCTCTTCTGTCACGCGTTTATACCGCCGAGTGACCACCTCGCGCATGGAAGCAAAATCATCGACTCCTTCCACCGTTTTGATCTGGAATTTGCGGTAGTCGGATTTCTTCATTGCGCCGTCTTCCCACACCACCATCGAAGCGACAGTTTCAGCGCCCTGAATGTGCGAGATATCGAAGCACTCGATGCGGCGCGGCAAGTCGGGTAACACCAGCACATCCTGCAGCGCTTCCTGAATGACCTTCTGACTCGGCTGAAGCACGCGGAAGCGCTGATCGAAGCTCTGCTTTGCATTTTGCCCTGCCAGATCGGCGAGCGAGCGCTTTTCACCGCGCTGCGGAACACCCAATTCGATTCTGCGATTCGTCTGCTCGACTCAGAAGATCGGCGAGAGATGCGCGATCAGTGAAATCTACAGGTATATAAATAGCGCGTGGAACATATTGCTGGTCGATATAGATCTGCTTCAGCAGGGCAGAGAAGAATACTCCAGCTTCAAAACCCGTGGTTCGAGGACGCGATCGATTCTCCGCATTTTCTTCATCCGAAGTCCCAGCATCTCCGGCAATTCTTCCCAGAAGAATTCACGCCGGTCGACGATCTTGCCGCCGCGCATATGGAAGAGATTGACCGCCAGCATGTTGTTCTCAAAGTGATAACCAAAGACATCCGCATCATCGTTTTCTGTGGATGCGCATGCGCTGTTTTTCCTGTAAATCGCCGACCGTGCGAGCAGATCGCGATATTTTGCCGCCAGCTCAAACTCTTCGCCTGAGGCTGCGCCGCCTGCATGCGCTCTTCCAGCGATTTGCCCAACTCAGCAGTTCGCCCTTCAAGAAACATCTGGGTATCGCGCACGGCTTCGCGATATGCCTGCGGGGTTGTCAGACCCTCGACACATGGGCCAAGACAGCGCTTGATGTAGTACTGCAGGCAGGGACGCGGGTGATAGCGCGAGAGGTCCACTTTGCAGCTGGGAATGAGAAAGCTGCGGTGGATCAGATCAACGATGCGATGCGCCAGATTGCCCGGGAAATAAGGCCCATAATAGGCGCTGCCGTCTTTGCGCAGGCGCCGTGTGACGAAGACCTTGGGTAACGATCGCCCAGCGTTAATTTGACGTATGGATAAGTCTTGTCATCGCGCAACAAAATGTTGAAGCGGGGCTTGCGCTGTTTGATGAGATTGTTTTCGAGCGCCAGCGCCTCATGCTCGTTGTCCACCAGAATGTAATCAAGGTCAACGGCTTCGCGCATGAGCGATCCGGTCTTGGCATTCGCCTGCGAAGCTTCCAGAAGATAGGACCGTACACGGGAGCGCAAGTTCTTGGCTTTACCCACGTAAATCACTTCGCCGTCAGCGTTCTTATACAGGTACACACCGGGACGCGTGGGTAATGTGCGAATTTTCTCCTGTAAATCCATCCTTTATCCTTGTAGCAGTTTACTGTTTCTTCGCCTTGACGGGATTGTTCCGGCCCATCCTGATTTTCACAGATCGGGTAAAACCTACCTGGTTGACGACCTCTCCATCCATTCATGAAATATGTGAAGGATCCTGCGTAACTGATTCAATTAGAGAGAGTTCATAAGCCTGAAACACTTTGGCAATGGGTTTGCACTTCATTCCCATTGTTAAGGGAAAGGTATGCGTTCCAGAGGGTCTCGAAAATCGGCGCCCTGGGACGCAAAATGAAACGGAGTGAACGTATGACTCGGATCAGTGCTACATCTTTACAAACACTTTCGGCGCTTGGAGCGCTGTCTCTGCTCTTGGTCGCTGGATGCACAACGAAGAATTATGTACGCAGCCAGACCACCCCTGTTATTCAAAAGACGAACGAACTGGATGATGCAACGGCAACGAATAACCGGAACATTCATGACGTAGACCAGCGTGCACAGCAGGGCATTACGCAGGCACAGAACAGCGCCAAGCAGGCGAACCAGGCTGCACAGAACGCCGGTACCGCAGCCTCGCAGGCAAACCAGTCCGCGCAGGAAGCTGTCAACCGTGCAGACTCACTCGCAAGCGTGGTTGGCAATCTGGACAATTACAAGCAGACCGCTGATGCGCAGGTGAACTTCGGCTTTCGATAAGGCTGATCTGACCCGCACTGATAAGCAAAAACTTGACGATTTTGCGTCGCAATTAACGCGCAGAAAAGCTACATTCTTGCTATTACCGGTGGAACGGATTCGACGGGACCGGCGGAATATAACTACAATCTGAGCCAGCGTCGCGCTCAGTCTGTGGTGCAATACCTGGCTTCAAAATATAACGTTCCGCCGCATAAGTTTTATCTGATCGGTATCGGCAAGGACCAAGATGTGGCTTCCAACAGCTCTGCTGCAGGCCGCGCCAAGAATCGCCGGGTTGAGATCCAGATGCTCAGCAATATGGGGAATCAGAATGGAACGCAAACCTCAGCCCAGGCAAATGGCTCAGTCAATTTGCCCCAGGACGGGCAAGTGAACACTCCTCAGCGGTAATACGCACCGATACAAACAGAAATTAAGCGAACGGATGATTCCGTTCGCTGTTTTGTTTTTAGATAGAACGATTAAAGCGCCAATTGGCGGATGTGAGCGGCGCGCACATCTTCCGCGGTGAAGAGCGAATAATAGGGTGCGGCTTCCGCGGCTGATTCCACTGCGGGGCGTCCGTTGGCCTCCTGCGCTCTACCAGGCAGGCAACGCCGATCACCTTCATCCCGACTCACGAGCGGCTTCAATCGCTGTTACGGTCGATGCGCCTGTGGTGCAGACGTCATCCACGATGAGGACGGGCGCGTCCTTCTCAAAGAAGCCTTCGATGCGGCGCCCGGTGCCATGCGCCTTCTCTGCCTTGCGGACGAGGAAGCCGTGGATGAAGCCGCTCCGTGATGCTCCTGCGCGTACCAGGCGCTGGCTGTTGCCACATTGGACACAATAGGATCTGCGCCCATTGTGAGGCCCCCCACGGCGGCTGGCTTGAGCTTGTGATGGTGAATAATCGAGTAGCGCAAGGCCGGTCAAGCGTCCTCCCTCTGCATGCAGCGTCGTGGTACGGCAATCGATGTAGTAGTCGCTGATGCCGCCGGAGGAGAGCTTAAACTCGCCCAGCTTGAACGATAGGCGTGCGATCAGATGGAGCAGGGCATCGCGATATTTGTAATATCAAGAGATTGTCATATTTGCGTCTGAAGGAGATTTTATGGCCGTGCTTTGCGGGGAATGCTAATCAGAACTCGATGAGGTTTAGAGCGGGTAAGCTAACATTTAGCTGTTCAATCTATCCAGATGACGGAATCCTCGGTCTGCACAGTAAGCCAGCGAAAAGTGTGAAGTTATAGGCAGCATGAACAACCGGGCTGGCTGCGACGGACTGAATCGCAGACGAACGGCGCAAAGTGCGATGCTGACCAGTCCGATCAACATGCAGCGGAGCCCAGGCCTGCGAGACTTGCGTGGAGTGCAGTAATGCGAAGGGAATCGTCGTGAGCACCACAGATAGGGAATGGTTGTCCACGAGAGCGCTTCGGACGAAAGAATTTCCCGCTGCATCAGCCAGCGCAAAGCGTGGATGAACCCGGGAAGCAGGAAGCCACGGAAGGCCAACTCTTCAGCATGGGCGCACAAGTGACGCCGAAGAGCAGCATCATCCATGCGCCAAGCGGCGAACCCATCATGTCCGCATGATCGGCGGATCTTTCGGCATGGGCAGGTAGTTGCCCAGCAACGAGATGCCAAACCCAAGACCCAGCCCGAGTGCCAGCAACCAGAGAAGCCGCATCCGCGCGACGGCGGCGTTCCAATGAATACCTTGCCAAAACGATTGCTGCCAAAGCATGGGAAATATACCAATCGCCGCGAGCGCAGTCAAGATATAGGTAAGCGCCTGGGCTGGAATCGCAAGCCTTGCATCGGATCCCATGAGTTCGAAGATTGCGTGATAACTCTTGTTGCCAAAAAGGTGCGACTGCTTCGCCAAAAACAAACTCAGTGCCTCTCCGATGAAAAGCATTGGCACCGTCAGAACAAAGAAGAAGATCGCATGGCTCAGATGGGGAACGTCGGAAACGTCTGGGCGGCTCTCCACCATATATTCCGAAGTTCGCGATTGAGGTTGCTCAAGGTTCGCATTCTCCTGCTGCACCGGGGTCAGCGAGATGGGATCGAGCGTCATTGGATCATCGCTTTCTTCGCTGATTTACGGCGCTTTAGAGCGTCACCACCGTTTGAACTTACTTCCGGCACGATCCTGTGTTCCGTATAGTACCGGCGCAGGAAGTCCCCCGTATAGGACCCGCTCACACGCGATACATGCTCTGGCGTCCCCTCGGCAATAATCTGTCCACCATCTTCGCCCCCTTCGGGTCCCAGGTCAATGATCCAGTCTGCGTTGCGGATCACATCCAGATTGTGCTCGATGATGATAATCGTGTTCCCAAGGTCGGTAAGGCGATGCAGCACTTCAAGCAGCTTGCGCACATCATCGAAGTGAAGCCCGGTTGTAGGCTCATCGAGCAAATAAAGAGTCCGTCCCGTCTGCCGCTTGGACAATTCGCGCGCCAGCTTCATGCGCTGCGCTTCGCCGCCGCTAAGGGTTGTTGCCGCCTGCCCAAGATGTATGTAGCCAAGCCCCACGTCCACCAGTGTCTCAGCTTCTGCCTTACCTGTGGGATATCAGCCAAGACAGGAAGCGCATCTTCAATTGCGAGGTCAAGCACGTCGGCAATCGAGTATCCATTAAACTTGACTGCCAGGGTTTCCTGATTGTAACGGCGGCCATTACACACTTCGCATTGCACATAGACATCCGGCAGAAAATTCATCTCGATGCGACGCTGACCTTCGCCCTGGCAGGCTTCACAGCGTCCGCCTGCCACATTGAAAGAAAAGCGGCCAGCCTTGTAGCCGCGCTCGCGCGATTCCGGAAGCATGGCGAAGAGGTCGCGTATTGCGGAAAAAACGCCAGTATATGTGGCAGGGTTTGAACGGGGTGTACGGCCAATCGGAGACTGGTCGATGCGAATGGCCTTGTCGATGTTTTCAAAGCCGGTGATGCGGCCATGTTCGCCGGGTTCTTCACGGGAGCCGTATAGCTGCTTCGCCAAGGCGCGATACAGAATATCGTTGACCAGCGTACTCTTACCGGAGCCGGAAACACCCGTCACCACAGTCATCACGCCCAGCGGAAACTTCGCCATTACATTCTGCAGGTTGTGGCTGCGTGCGCCGTCTACCGTGATCCATTTTCCGTTCACCGCAGCGCGGCTCGAAGCGATGCAGAATCCTGACCTCGCCAGAAAGATAGCGCCCGGTCAGCGAACCGGGAGTCTGCATAATCTCCTGCGGCGTGCCCTCCGCCACAACATGCCCGCCTAGCTTACCCGCGCCAGGACCGAGGTCGAGCACATAGTCGGCGTGACGAATTGTCTCTTCGTCATGCTCAACGACCAGGACTGTATTTCCCAGATTCCGCAATGACTCAAGCGCGTTGATCAGACGTTGATTGTCGCGCTGATGCAGGCCGATGGAGGGCTCATCCAGCACGTAGAGCACGCCGCGCAGGCGCGAACCAATCTGTGTCGCCAGTCGAATGCGCTGGCCCTCTCCGCCGGAAAGCGTAGCCGCGCTACGATTGAGTGAGAGATAGCCAAGCCCGACGGCGTTCAAAAACTCCAGCCGCTCCACGATTTCACGGCGAAGACGCTCAGCAATGAGCGCTTCACGCTGTGAAAATTGCAGCTCGCGTGCTGCTTCTACGGCGCGGCGCAGGGCCAATGCCGTGAAATCGGCAATGGAACGTCCGCCGACCTTGACGGCCAGTGATTCCGGACGCAGACGCTTGCCTTTGCATACGGGACAAATCGAAGCCGACATGTAGTTCAGCATCCACTCGCGGTAAGTGTCGGATTTCGATTCCTCGACCGCGTCACGCAAGTAAGCGAGAATGCCATGGAATCCGGTGCGCGGCGCTTCGCCCTTGCCGGGCCCATAGAGCAGGATTTCCTGCTGCTTCTGAGGCAGTTGTTCAAAGGGCTTTTTCAGGTCGATCTTGTAGCGCTGTGCAGCGAGATGAATCAGCTTCAGCAAATACTGCGAAGCGGAGCCCGGACCGAGTGCTCCATCGAGTAAAGGCTTTGACCAGTCTGAAATCACCTTTGCCGGATCGAAATCGTAGATACTTCCCAGACCATGGCATTCAGGGCAGGCACCGTAGGCGCTGTTAAAAGAGAAACTACGGGGTTCAAGCTTCGGTATGTCGAGGCCGCAATCCGGACAGGCCATCGAAGAAGAATAGAGTTGCTCGCCTCCGCCGGATACGCCAATCAATACAAGCCCATTTGCCATCTGCAGTGCGCGGACAACAGCCTCCTGGAGGCGTTTCTCTATTCCGGATTTGAGGACGACCCGGTCGATGATCGCCTCAATCGTGTGGTTCTTGCGCTTTTCGAGATTGATCGATTCAGCCAGGTCGCGCAGCTCACCATCGATGCGGGCGCGAAAGCCCTGTTGGTCCAACTCATCGAGCAGGTCTTTGAATTCGCCTTTTCGTCCTCGAACAACCGGCGCGTAAATTGTGACTCTCTCGCCCGGGGAAAGAGACAAAATACGCTCCACGATCTGCTCGTGGGTCTGGCGAGAGATTGGACGTCCGCAATTGGGACAATGGGGAACCCCGACCGAGGCATAAAGCAATCTCAAATAATCGTAGATTTCCGTAATCGTCCCGACGGTAGAGCGCGGGCTGCGGCTTGTTGTCTTCTGCTCGATGGATATGGCCGGGCTGAGTCCCTCGATCGAGTCCACATCCGGCCGCTCAATTTGATCTAAGAATTGCCGCGCGTATGCCGATAAGGTCTCTACATAGCGACGCTGGCCCTCGGCGTAGATGGTATCGAAGGCGAGCGACGACTTGCCGGAGCCGGAAAGGCCGGTGACGACGGTCAGCGTATTACGGGGAATCTGGACGCTGATGTCGCGTAAATTGTGCTGGCGCGCTCCGCGTACGGTAATGTGTGTGATCGACATGCAGAGTGAAAATCTGGAAAAACTCGCAGTTGCGGAGAGCGACAACTCTCGCAAATGCACTGGCGGCCATTCAGAATTGGAACAAGAATCCTATAGGTATCTTAGTTGGCAACAGAAAACCGGGTCAATGTGTGCCCGTTTTCTGCGAAAATGAGCATCGTAACTAAGTACACGCGTAGTGAAAACGTGTGTCAGGCGAATTCGCAGAACCACAGAACGCAGAAGCGGCGCCGGGAAAGAAAATAGGGATGCAGGACGCACTGAATTTGGTTATGTTGGTTTGTGCAGCGGTAGCCGCGCTCGCTTTTGGGGTGCTGGCGGCCTATGTAGCTTGCCGGGCGGCCTTTGCGTTGTTGAAGATACATGCGCGCTCGTATGCAGTTCGGGCTCCACAACCTAAGCCTGAAATCGCACGTCTATAAAGCTATCTTCGTTTTATCGCAAAGCTAAGAGAAAGAAAGGCCGCATATATGCGGCCCTTTTTATTGCGGATTCGCCTGCTGCGGTAGTTGTTGCTGCTGCTGGCGCAACTGTTGCAGTTCCTGCAGCATCTGTTGCGGGGTCTTTACCTGTGGATTCGCTGGGGGTTGTTGCTGGTCCTGCGGTTGGTTCGCCTCCGGCGGATTCGGTTCGGGTCGCGGAGGAAGTGGGGAGTCCTGCTGGTCCTGACTCGCGTCATCATCGTCATCGCCGTTGTTGTTATTGATGTTCTGCTGCTGTGCCATCGGCATCGAATGATTGCCGGTCACCGCTGCGCCCGTTCGAGGGGTAAGCATCAACTGCCGGGGTGCGCCATTCTCGAGTGCACCCACCATCATCACGTTATAGCCGAGGCCATCCAGGAGTGCCGATAAGACTTCCCTGGGGGCGGACGGTCCGTAGCTGCCGAAGATCCGCTGGTCCCGTGAAAGACCATCGACTGTCATTCCTGTTTTCGTCGATATATCGTGAAGAATTCCCGATAAGGTCGAATTATCTGCTTTTACAGAGAGTTTCCCTTCTCCCAGACGTACCTGCGCCGGCTTGGCGGGTTGGTCCAAAAGGGATGATGCGACCTGAGGTGCTGCCGGTGAAGGAGGTAAAGCCTGTTGAGAAATAGCAGAAGGCTTCACGCCAGAGGTATTCCGATGGAAGGGCTGCTGTTGCAAGGGTTGTTGCGGCGGCGGCGCAACCTGCGCCTCTGTTATGGTGGCAGTAAGAACAGCAAAAAGGACGAACCCGGCTTGTGTCTTTAACTGCATCAAAAACCTTATCACGGGCGCGCAGGGTTTTCCTGCGTGCAGACTTCTATGTACTAGACTAGCAGTGGTTTGGATTTGCTCATCAAAAATTGTTTATCGCAATGTATGAATCGCTGGCGCTCACTACCTCTGATCGTTCTTTTACTTGCCGGTGGAACAGCCGGCGCCGTCACCTGCATGACTCAATCGCAGATGACCGAGGCGCAGCGGACGGTATATGTGACGGCGGTGCAGGGACTTGCTGCTGAAATCCAGTCAGGTAATGTATCGGCGCTGAAGGCAAGCACTATCCCCAGCGTTGCTACGCAGTTTGACTCGATCGCAGGTACGATTCAGTCTGTTTCTCCCCTGATTCAGGGAGCGGCGCTCAACATACAGTCCATTTACAGCTTGCGCGCGACCGATCTCAAGTCACCGGTAGACACGCAGTTTTTCTGTAGCGTTCCGGGATCGCAGTTGCTTATCAACATTGCCATTCCTCAGCTTCCTGCCGGGGATTACGCATTCGCAATCGTGCATGCATCAGGCGTTCGACAGTCACAACAGATTTCAATGATCCTGGAGAACGATCCTACAGGCAGCACACAATGGAAGCTCGCCGGAGTTTTTGTGCGGCCACTTACGGCGGGGGGCCATGATGGCGTCTGGTACTGGGCGCAGGCTCGTGCATACGCAAATAAGCGGCAGCAGTGGAATGCGTATTTCTACTATCAAACCGCGGTGTATCTGCTTAGCCCGGTGGATTTTATCTCCAGCCCTAATCTTGACAAGCTGCAAAAAGAGATGAACAACGTTCGACCTGAGGGGTTACCGAATCCAGAACCAATGAAAATCGAAGCCAACGGACAGACGTTCGATATCACAAATCTTCATACCGATGGGTCGTTAGGTGGGCTTGATCTTGTTGTGAACTACCAGGTAAACGATGTTTCTGATCCAGTAGCTACACGCAGCCGAAATCTCGAAGTCATGAAGGCGCTCCTGAGTCGGCATCCCGAATTACGGGAGGCATTCCATGGTCTGTGGGTCTATGCAGATGCGGAAAACCAGAGACCCTTTGCGATTGAGCTGCCGATGAATCAGATTCAGTAACATTCATATACTGACTGCCACGCAACTTTAGAAAGAAAGAGTTCATTACAGATGGCAAACGTGATGGAGAAAACCCTGTCTCAGGCAATTGCGCAGCGGCGCGCCACGCCCAGCTTTGATGGTTCCCCAATTCCCGATGAAGACCTGAAGAGAATTCTGGAGGCAGGACTGCATGCTCCCAGCGGATACAACATGCAACCGTGGCGCTTTATCGTGGTTCGTTCTGAAGAGCAGAAACGTCGTCTACGCGGGGCAAGCTTCAATCAGGCCAAGATTGAGGAAGCGTCTGCCGTGATCGTTGCCTGCGGTGACGCGGACGGCTGGCGCAGTGGAGATCTGGAAGAGATGCTCCGTTTGGGACGCGAAGGCGGCATGCCTGAAAACTATGCGGAACAGGCCAAAATCAACATTCCCAACTATCTTTCAAATCACCCGGATTTTCCGATGTGGCTGAACCGCCATGTCATGATCGGTTTCACCACCATGATGCTGATGGCGGAAGTACTCGGTTACGATACAGCCCCAATGGAAGGCTTTGAACAGGAAAGGGTGCGAGAAGTATTAAAACTGCCTCTCAGCTACCACGTAGTAGCTCTCCTCGCGATTGGGCACCTGAAAGGCAACGACAAATTCTACGGTGGGCGCTTCAGCACCGCTCGCACCGTCTTCGCGGAAGAGTTTGGCAGACCGCTGAAGGTCTAGCGTATTTGATGCGACGCGAATATCCAGAAGCTCCGATTGTTGGCGTGGGAGCGGTCGTCATCCATGAAAACCAGGTACTGCTCGTCAAGCGTGGCCAGGAGCCGCTCAAAGGCGAATGGTCCCTACCCGGAGGCGCGCTCGAGTTGGGTGAGACGCTGGAGCAGGGCATACGGCGTGAGGTACTCGAAGAAACCGGTCTCGAAGTAGAAGCAGGGCAGATCGTCGAAGTCTTCGACCGCATCGTTCGCGACGAATCGGGCGCGGTGCAATTTCACTATGTCCTTGTGGACTTCCTCTGCCGTGTAGAGGGTGGCACATTGTGTTGCGCTTCCGATGCCGCCGACGCGCAGTGGCTAAGTCGCGAGGAAGTGAATTCGGATAGCAGATATCGCATCGCACCGTTCACTGTTGCTGTCATTGAAAAAGCGTTTCAGAAGTGGACTTAGAAGTTTCAAAGAAACTGAAGGATAAAGCACGAAAAAGACTCTCGTCCTCTGCGCACGTCGACCGATAAAGACGGAAACGGCAATAGCGCGAGGATAAGACCTGATGAAACATGTTTTGGTTGTAGACAGCGATCCCAGAGTGTGCCATGCAATTAGGAAAACACTGTTGATGATGCCTGTTGCTGTTTCTTTTGCGTTTGACGCAGTTACGGCTGTTTCAGAGGCGCGCAAGCAAAATCCGGATCTGATGATTGTCGACCTAAGCCTGCCGGCGGGCAGCGGCCTGTTGGTAGTGGAGCGTCTGCGGGCGCTGACAGCTTTTGTGCAAATGCCGATCATTGTAATTGCAGAGCGGGGTGCACGGCTTGAGACTGAGCGTGTCTTCGAGACAGGCGCCAACGCCTTTCTGCCAAAGCCATTGAATCCCCACCTGCTGCTGCACTACGTGAGCAGACTTCTACCTAAGGAACAGCCACAGAGCATCTGGATGGAAGCGACACCGTCGATGGCAAAATCAGGAGCTTAGATATCACCCTTCCAGACATAGGCACCTTGTTGCGGCAGCCCGATGTGGGACAGCACGCGCGCCGCAAACTGTTTTGCCATTTCTGTTGAATCGATTGGATGGTTATACAGCGTGGGAATCATCGGAAAGATGGTGGCTCCCGCCTCAGCGGCGAGCGTCATGTTGCGGAGATGAATCCTATTGAAAGGAGTTTCCCGCACACAAAGCACCAGGAGTCGCCGTTCTTTCAGGCAGACATCTGCGGCCCTCTCGATGAGATTTTGCGCCAGCCCGTTGGCAATCGCACCCAGCGTTCCCATACTGCAGGGAAGAACGATCATTCCATTGGAAGGGTAGCTGCCGCTGGCGATCGACGCGCCAATATCCGATTCGGCATGCTGCTGTATTTTGGCGGATGGATGCCCAAGGAGCTTTTCGACCAGAGTATTGCGTCCGCTGAAACGCAGCTCTTCGGCAAGGACGCGCAGAGCGTTTTCCGAGGCAATAAAGTGCACGTGCGAAACTCGCGGGTCAACATCCAGTGCCTGTAAAAGGTGTTGGCCAAAGACCGCGCCGCTGGCTCCCGTCATGGCTACAGTCAGATTGAGCGCCTCACGTGTCATTGTGCTCCAGTCAAATTACACCATCTGTGCAGCGGATCATGCGGCATTGGCTGGGCTGGGCTTGTTCCATGCCCTGCGGATGAACTTTGCCAGCCAGTGGACTGTAATGACAGCGAGCAGCAGAAAGCCGCATGCTATGCCGGCAGCGAGCAAAGGATGTTTCGTAGCAAGCCACGTAACACCTACAGCCAGCATGTCCTCGCCGGTGCTGAGGGCAATATTAGAAAAAGGTTCTGGACTTGGGGTAACCGCAGCACGCACAGCTGTTTTTGAACCGTGCGCTACCATCGCGATACCAGCCCCGGCTACGGCAGCCAAAATCTGCATTTCAGGCGACAGCTGCGCGCTTGCGTGATACGCAAGTAATGCTGCAACAGGAATGCGGACAAAGGTATGCAGAGCATTCCAGACCATATCGAATGCCGGAATCTTGTCGGCGACAAACTCGATCGCAAACATGAATCCGCTGATGCCGATCACCCACCAGTTCGTGAGCAACTCGAGCCCAGCGGGCAGGTCGATCCAATGAGCGTGGGCGAGCAGCCCCAGGGTGAGCAGCGTGGCATAAACATTCAGCCCGGCTGCAAAGCTGGCTGCGATAACCAAAGCGGCGATAGTGGTTGGCGTGAATGCGTCCATGCTCGGCCCTTGTATACAAAAGCCGAGAGCATGGTAGCAGAGTTGAAACCTGGAGTGGCTATTTTTTACCCGTGCAGTACTCGATCGAAGATGGCATCCACATTCCGCAACTGCCGGCTCAAATCGAAAGTACGATCCAGATTCTCAGCGCTGAGCCTGGCCGTAATCTCGGAATCGGTCTTGATGAGATCGCGGAAGATCAGATCCTCTTTCCACGCGCGCATCGCATGTCCTTGCACCAGACGATACGCGTCCTCGCGCAGCATCCCCGCTTCAGCCAGGTCGAGCAGCAGCTGTCCGCTGAAAATCAGCCCACCTGTACTTTCGAGATTCTTCAGCATGCGCTGCGGGTAGACGAGCAGCTTCTCGATAAGGCCGGCAGTCTTCGCCAACAGATAGTCAGTCAAAATCGTCGAGTCCGGAAAGATCACGCGCTCAACGGATGAATGGGAGATATCGCGTTCATGCCAGAGCGCGACATTTTCATACGCCGCCTGTGCATTGGCCCGAACTACGCGCGCAAGTCCACTGATCTGCTCGGTTGTAATTGGATTTCGCTTGTGAGGCATGGCTGACGAGCCCTTTTGCTTTTCTGAAAAATACTCCTCTGCCTCGCGCACTTCCGTCCGCTGCAGATGGCGAATCTCGACTGCAATCTTATCCAACGTTGCCGTAATGATGGCCAGAGTAGAAATGTAATGCGCGTGGCGGTCGCGCTGGATCACCTGTGTCGCCACCGGGGCGGGATTAAGGCCGAGCTTTTCACAGATGCGTTCCTCGTGCTTCGGGCTGAGATGACCGAATGTTCCTACGGCTCCCGACAATTTGCCGATGCGAATCTGCTCCGTCGCCGCGTCGAAGCGTTCCAGATTACGACGCATCTCGGCATACCAGTTGAGCAGTTTGAGCCCGAAGGTTGTCGGCTCGGCGTGAATGCCATGAGTGCGGCCAATTATGGGCGTGTGCTTGAATTCAAGCGCGCGCTTCTTCAGCACGTCAATCACAGCCAGCAGATCTTCGCGAATCAAGACCGAGGCGGCCTTGATCTGCAACGCCTGCGCCGTGTCCACCACATCGTTCGACGTTAGTCCGTAATGCAGCCATCGCGATTCAGGTCCGATCTTTTCAGCAACAGCGGTAGTAAAGGCAATCACATCGTGTTTTACTTCAGCTTCAATTTCGTGGATACGCGCAACGCTGAAATCGCCGCGCTCACGGATTGCCTTTGCTGCGTCGGCAGGAACGATGTTGTCCTCGGCCAACGTCTCGCTCGCCGCGGTTTCCACTGCAAGCCACATGCGGTACTTGTTTTCATCACTCCAGATCTGGCCCATCTGCGGGCGTGTATAGCGGGCAATCAACGCGAGATTCTCCTTAGGGGAATAAGCTGTTTGTGGTGAACTTCTTATTCTATCGTTTACGCATCCTAGCAAGAGTCATCTGCGATAAAGAAAGGGACGCATGGAAGAGGTCGTAACAGTAGCCAGTTTTACCGAACCGCTCGAAGCTGAAATGGCAAGGCTTCGTCTGGAATCTGCCGGAATCGAAATTTTCCTCTCGGGCGAAAACGCCCGCATTCTTGAACCCGGCCTAGGCCCCCTTCAATTGCAGGTTCGAGCTGTCGACGCTGAGGATGCCAGGGCGATTCTGGCCGATCCCGGGACGGATGACATACCGGAGATTGCCGCAGAACCAGATATATCGTAATACGATAGAATCGTGTTACGATATATGTATGATCCCAGTGATGGAGGCGTCCCCGACCGCCACTGCAAAATCCGGCGCACTTGCTGATAGGAAGCGTGTTTCCCCACCCGCACAAGTTCCTGCCGGTCCAGCTGTGAGCATTGAGCAGGTTCAAAAGCTTGCCGAATTTCGCTTTCAGCTACGTAAGTTTCTTCAATTCAGCTATTTGGCAGCTGAAGGCCGCGGTCTTCGCCCACAGCAGTATCAGTTGCTGCTGTGCGTGTATGGCATGCCAGCGGAGCTCGATCCCACCATTGCGCACGTTGCGGCGCGCATGTTGCTGAAGCACAACAGCGCAGTGGAGTTGGTAGATCGCACGCTGGAGCAGGGGCTGCTTCGTCGCTGTCCCGATCCAACCGATCACCGCCGGATCCTTCTGCGGGTGACACAGCAGGGAGAAAGGCTTCTTGCTTCACTGGCTGACTACCATATGCAGGAGCTGGAACAGACAGGGCCGGAACTTATTCGCGCGCTGCGCCGCATCCTGATTATCAAGCCATCCTCAACAATCAAGGGCAAAACCGGGCAATGAGCAAGACCACACAACCTGCGCCGCTGCATTCGCACCTGCGCGATTTTAATGCAGATCCACGCATGCTTCCCTTGAGCGGACTCGCTCTGGTCATCGGCATCTCCGGAGCCGTCCTTGCGTATGTTCTGCTGCACCTGATTTATGCTGCCACCAACATTTTCTATTTTCACCGGCTAAGCTGGCAGTTCGTTTCTCCTGCGGCGAACACGCTGCATTGGCTTGCTGTCTTTGTATCCATCGTCGGTGGACTCATGATCGGCGTTATGGCGCGCTTCGGCACCGATAAGATTCGCGGTCACGGTATTCCAGAGGCGCTGGAAGCGATCCTGATAAACGGCGCGAAGGTTTCGGGCAAAGTAGCTATCTATAAGCCTCTTTCTGCTGCCATCGCCATCGGGTCCGGTGGTCCGTTCGGAGCCGAAGGTCCCATCATCATGACTGCGGGCTCGGTTGGTTCTCTTTTCGGCCAGCTCTTCAAACTGAGCGACGCGGAGCGCACCACCCTGCTGGTTGCCGGAGCGGCGGCCGGCATGGCCGGTGTTTTTTCAACACCGCTCTCTGCTGTACTGCTCGCCGTGGAATTGCTGCTCTTTGAGTGGCGTCCGCGCAGCCTTGTTCCGGTTGCCATTGCGGCAACCACCGCAGGCGTACTCCGCAGATATTTTCTTGGAGCAGGACCGCTCTTTCCCATGCCTCACATGGCACCGGTCATCGAGCCGCGCGCAGTGCTGGGAGCACTGCTTCTTGGCGTAGTTGCCGGAGTGGCCGCACTTCTTCTGAGCCGTGCCGTCTATGCCAGCGAAGACCTGTTTGAAGAGCATCTGCCGGTTCACTGGATGTGGTGGCCCGCAATCGGCGGTGTCGTGGTTGGCATCGGCGGACTTATCTTTCCACGCGCCCTGGGCACGGGATATGACGTAATCGCGTCGCTGATCGGCGGCAATACGACCTGGCAGTTGATTGCCGGAGTGCTCATCGTCAAGAGTATTATCTGGGCCTTTTCGCTTGGCTCAGGAACGTCGGGCGGTATTCTTGCGCCATTGCTAATGATCGGCGGCGCACTTGGCGCACTCGCCGGCTTTGGCCTGCCGTTTATGGAGACTGGTGGATGGCCTCTGATCGGTATGGCGGCTGTTCTCTCCGGAGCGATTGGCTGCCCCCTTACTGCAGTTGTCTTAAGCATGGAACTGACACACAACTATGCGCTTATGCTGCCGCTATTGGCTGCATCTGTCGCGGCGCACACCTTCACTGTACTATTCCAGAAGCGTTCCATCCTTACTGAGCGACTCGCTCGCCGCGGTTATCATCTGAGCCGTGAATATGGTGTCGATCCACTCGAAACGGTCACTGTTGCCCAGGTCATGCGGACCGAGAATGAGCTATCCCTGGAAGTCGCTCCCATCCCGGAGGCGGTCTTTGCCTACCCCGGTGAAACACTGCGCATGGTGGCCGAACGGATGGCCTCAGCCCACGTGACGGAAATGCCCGTACTCGAATCTGCGACTGGAAAGCCTGTGGCTGTGATTCGTCTTGAAGACATGCTGCATGCCCGAGCACGTTCTTATATCCGTGAGACGAAGCAGGTGCGTGTCCGCCGCCTGCGCGTTCCGTTTTCACGGCAGAATGGGAAACCCGTGAAGGAAAACTACGAGTCTGTTTCCTAGATTGTGACGCCGAGCAACTCGCTCATCTCTTCATATAGAAAGCCGTACCCAGGCCGGTACGGCTGCACCCATCTGCCATCGATTACAAACTGAGGAATGGCGCGCCTGCCCACGTTTCGAATGAGATCCTCCGCCGCACCGGGAGTCGATTCGATATCGATTTCGGTGTAGGGAATATTGTGTTTGTCGAGGAAACGCTTGGCCTCGCGGCAATCGCGGCACCATCTCGCGGTATAGAGCAGGAGTGGCATTTGCAGACATCATACCGGGCTGCACATAAGTTTGGCAGCCCGGTTTTTCTTCAGCCTCCCATTGTAAAGACGACGCTGATGGTTGTCTCGACGGCAACCGGCTCGCCGTTCAGCATAAAGGGGCGGTATCGCGCCCGTTGAATGGCCTCCGTCGCGGCGGATTGCAACATTGGAGGGCCACTGACAACGCGCAGGTGCTCGATCATTCCCTCTTTTGAGATAACAGCCTGCACTACCACGGTTCCCTGAATCCGCGCTGCTCTGGCGATCGCAGGGTAGAGGGGCTGGATCGGCGTAAGGAGCTGGCCTGTAGCTACTCCCGACGAGACGTGGACTGGTCCTTTCGGCGACGCAGGCTTCACCACCGGAGTTGGAGTCGATGCCAACGTGCTGAACAATCCGCTGTCTGTCCCTGCGCCCGTTTTGGCGAATCCGGTGTCGACTGCCGAAGGCGGCACATCGTTTCCATCCATTTCCACAGGCTGCGGGATGCGGATGGGAGCCGCGAGCGGGTTGTCGATCATGATGGCCTGCGGATGTGCGGGTGCGGCAGCATGCTGCGGCAGACTTGCCGGTGAGGGCGGCACTGGCGGAGCTGTCAAGAGCATCGTGAGGGCCTGCTTCGGCAGCGTCGCCGGATGCAGAAGCGGATAGAATGCCAGCGCTGTAACAAGGAGCGCCTGCAACGCAAACGAGCCTAAAGCAAAGTACTTGCTTCGCGTGCGAATGCGCCCGGTGGATTCGACCAGACTGTCTTCGAACATAGTGCCTCCAAACCAATCGAGAGTTGGTGAGCGAGACACCTGCAACCATAGACACCGCATATGCGCGCGAGTTCCCAGTATCATGGCCCTGTGACTGCCGATGAATTGAAGAAGCTGCTGCATCTGGAAGCGCATCCGTGTGAAGGCGGATGGTTCATTCAAACCTGGCGCTCCGAAGAAATCATTCCGAAGACTGCATTGCCCGATCGCTATCCGGGTGAGCGGGCGGCGGGGACGGCGATCTATTACCTGCTCGAGCCGCATACCTTTTCCGAGTTACACCGCCTCGCTTCCGATGAGATCTTTCATTTCTATCTAGGCGATCCGGTGGAGATGCTGCAACTCCGGCCGGATGGGAGCGTCAGGACCGTCGTACTTGGGCAGGACCTCAGCGCCGGCCAGCAGGTGCAGCTGCATGTGCCGAAAGATGTGTGGCAAGGATCGCGGCTGATTCCCGGAGGGAAGTTCGCGCTGCTGGGCTGCACCGTCAGTCCCGGCTTTGACTACGCCGATTACGAGTCCGGGAAAAGGGAAGCGTTGATACGGCAATATCCGGCTGCGGAAGAGATGATCCGTGGATTGACTCGGGATTGAGAGAAGCTTCGGGTTTTATTCTCTCCGGGCGCGAAAAAAATCTTTGAGAATCGCGGCGCAATCCTCGGCCAGAATGCCAGAGGCCACCGGCATCCGGTGATTCAGCTTCGGATGATTCAGCACTTCCAGCACTGAGACGATGGCCCCGGCTTTGGGGTCAGGCGCGCTGTAGATCAATCGTGCAAGGCGCGCATGAACCATTGCTCCGGCGCACATCGCGCATGGCTCCAGGGTTACGTACAGCTCGCAGTCTAGGAGGCGGTAATTGCCGAGAACATGCGCGGCGGTGCGCATGGCTACGATCTCGGCGTGTGCGGTCGGGTCCACATCGCGCAACACGCGGTTCTGTCCGCGTGCGATGATCTCGCCGTTTAGCACGGCTACCGCGCCGATCGGGACTTCGCCGGCTGCCGCAGCCAGGCGCGCTTCCTCGATCGCGGCCTGCATGAATGTTTCATCCTGCATAGTGGCTATGTTAGCTGCCCGGCGCCCCTATCGCGGGGGATGCCTGGGCGCATCTCCACCCCGGGCTGAAATCGCTAAATTCTTGAAATTAACCCGGTTGCGAAACTTTCGGCGGCAAAGTATTGATAATTGATGAGTTAGCAGCAAATTACTGTTTTAAAAGCAGTTAAGGCCCACCTGTCGGCGGGCCTTAAAATCACTCCTACTAATTCTATTTTACCGGATACTGTGAAATAGTACGCCAAATATACGCTGGTTTTTCGCTTTTGGAATCATGGGTTTAGAGAAAAGTTTCAGGCAAAGGGCTTGACACGCCTCCGGGTGTTTACCGGCTTGTCGAGGATGAGGTTCTGGCAATTTCATTCTGATTTCAGAAAATGCCACTCCCATCGCATGATGCCAAACCAAATGCGGACACCGCTGAATGCTGTGGCTTGTTGTCCTGCCGGAGTGAATGCAAGAATGACAAGAGCCAGTTGCAGATCTGCGCGACATGCCGCAGAGCGTAGGATGCTGCAGCGTGGAAGGATTGCGGTGAGCGGAGTCGCATTAAATGTGGAAGATATCGGCCTGGAGGTGCTCGACCTTCAGGATGATCCTGCATTTGCTGCACGGCGACTGCACATTCGCGATGTTGCGGCGCAGATCGAAGGCATGCACCGCCTGGCTCATGCGTTTGTCGAGAATCCCGATACGATTCTGCAGGAGCTGGTGAATGCCGCTGTTGATTTGTGCGGCGCCGACAGTGCGGGCATCAGCCTGGAGCAAGAGGGTGGAACTGACGCAAATTTTTACCAATGGGTTGCCACCGCGGGGAAGTACGCGCCGTTTTTGAATGCACTGCTGCCGCGCTATCCCAGCGCCTGCGGCCTGTGCCTGGAGCGGGGACGGCCACAACTTTTTCGCGTATCGCAACGCTTCTTTGACCTGATGGGTGTCGAAGCTCCGACGGTGACGGACGGCATTCTGCTTCCATGGCAGGTGGACGAGACTCGCGGCACGGTATGGATTATGGCGCATGGCAGGGCGGAGGCGTTCGACGGGGGCGACTGCCGCATGATGCAGGTGCTCGCCGAGTTCGCCGCCATGGGGGTAAGACAGCAACGGCAACGGAAGATGCTGATGGAACAGACGAGCGCTGCTGCGGCGGCGGCCATGGCGAACGATCTTGCCCACAAGATCAACAATCCCTTGCAGAGCATGAGCAATATTGTGTATCTGGCGGCACAGGGCGACGGCGGCGACGCAAAGTCGCTGGCTGAAGAATTGTCAGAGCATATCCAGAGACTTTCCGTGCTGGTGGGACAATTGCTCGTGTTGCCGACCGCCGCGAATGAAACGAAGTGAATTCCTGCTGCCGATTTTCTGTCCTTTAAGCAGGCTGCCGCGGTGTCATGCAAGTGCCACGGCCCCGAGATTACCGGTATAGATACCGATGATTTCGCGTTTGCCGCTCAATTCCGCTGAAACGATTCGGGCGCTAACTTTCACAATTTTTCCAGGGAGGAGTTTGCCATGAACTTCCGGGATAAGCTGGACGCGAGCGCGCAGCAAAAAATTGAGGAAAACTGGCCCAAGGTGCAACAGGTGTTTCAGGAAAAGGTAGGGCCTGCAGCGATTGCGCTGGCCCAAAACGACGAGCAAATGAGATCGGTATTCAAGATGGCGCACGGGGCACTGCCGTTTCCTGTGCGTCTGGTGGTGAAGGAAGACGCGTTTGTCCAGTTCTGCTTTACCCATCGCGACAACCTGCTGCCGAAGGTGATGTAAAGAATCGGCGCGCTGAAATAAGAATTTCTGACATTTTCGCTTTTTATTCTCCTATAATGGCCGCAGTATGCCCGTGATTTCGAGTGGCGCGTTGCGGCGGGAGCTTAGCTATAGAAATATCGAACGCGCCCGGCACCATGAGCATGAGCTGAGCTATGGGTCCACGCCCAGCGTGATTTATTGCGATGACGAGGGAAGTCATGGCAATTTTCTTCCGGCATCGTACCGGACGATTTGTGCTCATCCTGCATGGCAAAAGAGATTGAAGAAGAGCTATGCCGGTTCGCGGTGGGTTCCTCGATCAAAGGATCGAAGCCGGTGCGAGCTGGATTGCGCGAACAGCTCAGATGCCTTGCTGATGAATGTTTTTTGCTATCCGAGGATACTGCGGCGCTCTGATTTGTGTGGATTGTTGGGAGTTGAGGCCGGCTGCGTGCCGGAATTTGGTTATAGGCCGTGTGTTCCGCTGATGAATGGGCGAGGGGATGCGACGGAAGTAGATATGAAGCTTGGCGATCTTCTGGTGGAAGCGAAGCTTACGGAGACCGGGTTTCAAGCGGCACCGCGACGCTTGGTGTCTCGGTATCGCGATCTTGATTCGGTGTTCGATGTGGATGCGATGCCTGCGACTGGAAATGTGGTCCGCGGCTATCAGCTAATTCGCGGGGTGCTGGCAGCGTATGCGTCGGGCTGCTCATTTGTGCTCTTGTGCGATGGTCGCAGGTCGGATTTGATCGAGTGCTGGTTTGAGGTGTTGCGCACGGTCCGCTCTTACGATTTTCGTTGTAGGTTGAAGTTACTTGCCTGGCAGGAAATTGCGGGAGCTGTTCCGCGCACCGTGCGGCTGTTTCTGAGGGAAAAATATGGGATTCAGGCCCCTTCAAAGTAGGCCTTCCTGCCTTCCCGTCCTTTCGCAATCTACGCGAAAGGACGGGCACCCGTTTTTTGTGTTGCTAGACGCGCTGCGCTCAGGATGACATTTGTGAGAGGGTAGCGATGTTATGCCGGTTGCTGTTGCGTCATGCAGTGCAGCGCGCCCAGTCCCCAGATGAAATCGCCGCAGTGAATGCCGATGACCTCGCGCGTGGGGAGGAGGTCGGCGAGGATGCTGAGGGCTTTGCGGTCGTTCGCGTCGTTGAAGGTTGGAACGAGGACGAGATTGTTGGCGATGTAGAAGTTGCCATAGCTTGCGGGCAGGCGCTTGCCTTCGAAGATTACCGGCGACGGCATGGGCAGTTCGACGATGTTGAAGGGCTTGCCCTTCAGGTTGCGGGCTGATTTGAGGCGGTCGAGGTTTTCTGCGAGCGGCAGGTGGTTGTCGTCACTGGTGTTGGGCTCGGTGACGGTGACGATGGTGTTCTCACTGACGAAGCGAGTGATGTCGTCGACGTGGCCGTGGGTGTCGTCGCCGGCGATGCCGCGGTTCATCCAGAGGACTTGATCGATTCCCAGATAGTCGTAGAAGACTTTTTCCAGTTGCTCACGGCTGATGCCGGGGTTGCGTTGCTGGACGGTGCTAAGGAGGCATTCTTCCGTGGTGATGAGGGTGCCTGCTCCATTCACATCGATGGAGCCGCCTTCGAGTACGATGCGATGGTCGCCAATCGTTGGAGTCCACTGTTGGAGGCAGAGTTCCCTGGCGACGTGGTCGGGGATTTCGTTGTCGAGTTGCCAGTTGTCGTACTTGGCCCAGGCGTTGAATTTCCAGTTGGTGATGGCGGTCGAGGTCTCGTTCTTGATGAAGATGGGGCCGGAGTCGCGTGTCCAGACGCGGTCGGTGGGCCACTGGTGGAAGTAGACGCGAGAGATGTTTGCGCCTGCGCGCTTCAGGATTCCGTCAGCGCGTTTTGCGGCGGCTGCATCGTTGACGAGGATGTGCACATTCTCGACGCGGGAGAGGTGGCGGACGATGTCGGCGTAGACCCAGGGAATGGCCTGTAATTTGCCGGGCCAGTCGTCGGCGTTATGCGGCCATGCGATCCAGGTGGCGGTGTGCGGGTGCCATTCGGCGGGCATGCGGTAGTTGTGATCTCTCGGCGTGTCCTGCATTTGCTTTTCCTTCCATCATCGCTCGCTGTCCGGCCAGTTTGCTTTTGCTTTCCCACCCTTTTCGTAAAGTGCGCGAAAGGATGGGGCACCCGTTTTCCGTGCTGCTTGACGCTTAAAAAGCGGGCCTTGCAAAGCAAGGCCTCGCACGAACTTTGTTCGTGCGGGTCCTTCGACTCCGCGCCTACGGCGCTGCGCTCAGGATGACAGCGTTGGAGAGACTACTTCTCCAACGTTGTTGCGTCGAGGAAGCGGTTCACGATCGGCTGATAGGCGTCGATGCGGCGGTCACGCAGGAAGGGCCAGTTGCGGCGCACGTCTTCCATGGCGCGGATGCTTACTTCGCCGATGAGGATTTCTTCTTTGTCGTGGGATGCCTTGGCGATGATGCGGCCGAAGGGATCGGCGATGAAGGAACCGCCCCAGAATTCGAGGCCCGGGCCTTCGACACGGTTGCCGCGCACATCGCCCTGCTCATGTCCGACGCGGTTGACTGATCCGACGAAGACGCCGTTGGCAATGGCGTGGGCTCGCTGGATGATCTGCCAGGCTTCATACTGCGCGGTGCCGAATTCTTCTTTCTCGGACGGATGCCAGCCGATGGCGGTGGGGTAGAAGAGGACGTTTGCGCCTTGCAGCGCAGTGATGCGCGCGCCTTCGGGATACCACTGGTCCCAGCAGACGAGGGTACCGATTTTTCCGACGGCCGTGTCGAATGCTTTGAAGCCGAGATCGCCGGGGGTGAAGTAGAACTTCTCATAGTAGAGCGGGTCGTCGGGGATGTGCATCTTGCGATAGAGGCCTGCGAGCGAGCCGTCCTGCTGCAAGATGGCGGCGGTGTTGTGGTAGAGGCCGGCGGCGCGGCGCTCGAAGAGGGAAGCGATGACGACGACTTTTTCTTCGCGGGCGATGGCGCTGAGGCGCTCGGTGCTTGGGCCGGGGATGGGCTCGGCGAGGTCGAAGAGGGCGATGTCTTCGCGCTGGCAGAAGTATTGCGAGCGGAAGAGCTCAGGCAGGCAGACGACGTTGGCGCCTTCACGGGCAGCTTCGCGAACGCGGTCTGCGGCTTTGTCGAGATTCGCTTCAGGGTCAGGCGAGCAGGACATCTGCACGAGGCCGATTCGGTAATTTGGATTGGACGGCATAGTTTTCAAGTCTCGGGCCTAAAGGCCCTATGTTTTTGCTGCGTTATTCACCGGGCTAAAGCCCGGTGTTTCTACCCAAAAACTGAGCTTATACACTGCTCAGGTTAGAGCCACTTCAAAATCATTTCCAAATGAGCAAAAGAAAAGCAGATCCTTCCGCTTCCTCATCGCTGCACTCAGAGTCAGTGTCAGGATGACAATTCTTAACCGCAAGAAGAAGGCGCAGGCCTAGGCCCGCGCCTTAGTTTCTTTACAACAGATTAGATACGCTTCATCCCTGATTTTATTCAAAAATCAGGATTGCTGCAGCGATGGTGGTCGTCCAGCGTCCGTACTTGTCACCTATGGCGGATTGGGTGACGTTGGCGGTGCGGACAATCTTGTTGGAGATGCGGTAGATTTCCTTTTTCTCGTCCCAGCTTTTGTCGGGGTCGAAGTCGACGTCGAGGGTGGTGGCGAGCATCTCGGCTGCCAGCTCTTCGGCGTATTCTCCGGCCTGCTCTTCGGTTTCGCCAAAGCTGTGGTGCTCGCTGAGGTAGCCGTAGGTGTTGCGGTCGCTGGGAATGGCGACACCGATGCTCGATGCGACCAGGCGGTGCGGTTCGCGGGTCGAGTTTTCAGCGACCACTGCGAAGACGACTTCGCCGGGATAAAGATACTTCAAGCCTTCCTTGCGCGTGACGAGTTTGGCTTGCGGCGGAAAGATCGACGAGACGCGGACGAGATTCTGCGCGGCGATGCCGGCGTCGCGCAGTGCCAATTCGAAGGAGGTGAGGCGTTCTTTATGTTTGCCAACGCCTTTGGTGAAAAACAACCGCCTTGGGACCATGCTTTTGCCCAATTCAGATTCCTCCGCTGAACGTGCTTTATGTTTGGATGCAGGAAAGATAATACGGCAGTTGGCGGGATATTTCGATTGCTGATTGAGGTTCGGGGTCCCCACCCTTTCGCAAACTACGCAACAGGAGGGCCACCCCGCCTGTTGCGATTCGCTCAGGATGACAATTTATTTTGGAAAGGATGCTGGTTAATGCCCCATGGCTTCTTCGGGCGGTTTTCTCATAGCTGGCGGCTTGCGCATGATGAAGGGCAGCGGGATGAGGCAGGCGATGATGACACTGAGCCACCAGAAAGCATTCATGTAACTGAGCATGGAGGATTGCTGCACGAGCATCTGGTAGGCATGGCCTACGGCCGTCTGCGCAGCCTGATCTGAGCTTTGGCCGAGCTGCATTAGAGAGTGTTTCGTGTTCTCGATGAACTGGGAGTAGCGCGGGCTTCCGGGGACGACGTTCGCTCCAAGAACGGATTGATGCATCTGCTGGGTTCGCTGAATGAATGTTGTAAGCAGGGCAGTCCCTACGCTGCCGCCGAGGTTGCGTGCGAAGTTGGAGAAGCTGGAGATCTGGTTGTTCTTGTTAAAGGGGACGCCGACGTAGTTCAGGGTGCTGATGGGGATAAAGACGAAGGCGAGCCCGCTGACCTGGAACATACGCCAGAGAATAATGCTGGTGAAGTCGGTTTCAAGATCAAGGCGGGTGAGGTTGTATAAGCCCAAGGCGGTGATGGCATATCCGATGGAGACGAGCAGACGCGCGTCCATCTTGCCGATGAGGCGTCCCGCGATGGGCATCATGAGCATCAGAATGAAGCCTCCGGGCGAGAGAGCCATGCCGGCGCGCTCGGCGGTATAGCCCATCAGCACCTGAAGAAACTGCGGAATGAGCACGGTTGAGCCGAAGAGGACCATTCCGAGAATGAATTGAAGAAAGATGGCCGTGCCAAAGTTGCGGTTCTTGAGCAGCTTGAGATCGACGATGGGGTCGGGGTGGTTCCACTCCCAGATTACGAAGGCGACCAGGGTGCACATGGCGAGGATAAAGAAGGTCGTAATCTTCGCATCTCCGAACCAGTCTTTTTCCTGACCTTTGTCGAGGACGAATTCGAGGCAGCCGACGCCGATGGTGATGAGGCCGAGACCCATCGTGTCGATGCCGCCGGCCTTCTTGCGCTGTTCCTGCAGGTATGGCGGGTCTTCGACCATGCGATGGCTGAGGAAGATGGACAGAATCCCGACGGGGATATTGATGAAGAAGATCCAGTGCCAGGTGAAATTGTCGGTGATCCAGCCGCCGAGAGTGGGACCGATGGCGGGTGCGACCACTACGGCCATTCCGTAAACGGCGAAGGCCTGACCGCGTTTGCTGACGGGGAAGGTATCGGCGAGGATGGCCTGTTCACTGGGGGCGAGGCCACCGCCGCCAACGCCTTGCAAAATGCGAGCGATGATCAGCATGGGCAGCGACTGGCGCGATTCCGCACAAAAACGAGCAGACCGTGAACATGACGACGCAGGTCATGTAGAAGCGCTTGCGCCCGATAGCGCGTAGCCAACCAGCCAGAGATAGGCAGCACGATGGCGCTCGAGACCAGATAGCTGGTGAGCACCCAGGTAGCTTCTTCCTGGCTGGCGCCGAGCGATCCGGCCATGTGCGGCAGGGCTACGTTGGCGATGGAAGTGTCGAGTACCTCCATGAAAGTGGCGAGCGTTACCGTGAGCGCAACCAGCCAGGGGTTATGCTTCGGCTTCCAATTGTGGTAGTCGGTCTGGTCGGGCACGCCTTTACCGTTGTTTCATTCCGGAGGTGAATTTCTGTTGTCGGGTTGACTCCAGAGTAACAGTTTGCGGGCGTGCTTTAAGATGTGGCATATGTATATTCATTGCTTCGTTTTTCGCTGGAAACAGGGTGTGACGGAAGAGCAGATCGATCGTGCGGGGACGGACATTCGCGCCTTTCAAGGACATATTCCCGGGCTGCTGGAAACACACGTGGGACGGAATGAGTCGCCGCGCGGGCAGGGGTACACGTTTGGCGGCGTGATGAAGTTTTCCGATAAGCCCAGTTTTGAGGCTTATGGTCAGAATCCTATCCACAAAAAGCTGCTGAGCTGGCTGATGCCTTTGATTGAGCCTTTGGAACTGGACTTCGAAGCATAAAAGAGTGTCCGCTTCCGAACGGCCATGCGCGATTCCGGACAACGCCACGTTGGCCTGATTCAAGAGCGCAGCATGAAACATCGTGTAAATTGAGCAGCTTGGCCCGTCTGGCGGGATGGCAGAACGCTTGCTGATGTTTCCGCGGGGGTGTGCGCTCATGCTATCGATCATTGCCGATCTGCGTTATGCGTTACGGCAGCTGGTTAAGTCGCCGGGATTTACCATCACCGCTGTCCTGACGCTGGCGCTCGGCATCGGCGCGACCACGGCCATCTTTACTCTGGTCCATGCCGTCCTGCTGAAATCTCTGCCGGTTACGAAGCCGGAGGAGCTGTATCGCATCGGCGATAAGATTCACTGCTGCATGTGGGGCGGGTTTACGCAGTGGGAAGAGTTTTCGATCTTTAATTACGAGCTTTATAAGCACTTCCGGGACCACACCCCGGCTTTTGCTGACCTCGCTGCGTTCGAGGAGGGCTCTTCGGGAGTGGGCGTACGACGTGCAGGCAGCCAACAGCCTGCGGAAGCGAGGCTTGGGCAGTTTGTCTCCGGGAACTACTTCCGTACCTTTGGGATGAACGCCTGGGCAGGCCGGGTTTTGACGGACAGCGATGATCGCGAAGGCGCGCCACCGGTTGCGGTGATGAGTTATCACGTATGGCAGTCAAAATACGGCAGTGATCCATCGGTAATTGGGGCAACCTTCCAGATCAACAGCAAGCCGTTCACGGTAGTAGGGATTGCTCCCCCGGGGTTCTTCGGCGCTGAACTGAGAAGCTGGGGGGTCCCGGATTTCTGGATGCCGCTGGCCAGCGAGCCTTACCTTCAGGGAGCAAGCTCCTTGCTCAAAGGGCCCAATCTAAACTGGCTGGATATCATCGGCAGGGTGCGCCCCGGCACGGATCCGAAGGCGCTCGAAGCGCAGCTGAAGCTGGAGCTGCGGGAATGGCAGATAAGCCATCTGGCAGACATGGAGCGGCCGGAGAAGGAATTTCTGCCGAAGCAAGCGCTGCACCTTACACCGGGGGGTGCCGGCGTGACGTCGATGAGGCAGCAATATCATGACAGCCTGGTGCTGCTGTTCATAGCGGCAGGGTGTGTGCTGTTGATCGCCTGCGCCAACCTTGCCAACCTGCTGCTGGCGCGCGGCATGGCAAACAGGCAGCAGACCTCAGTGAGGCTGGCCCTGGGCGCGTCGCGCATACGGATGGTGCAGAAGGCACTGGTGGAGAGCGTGCTGCTGAGCATCCTGGGCGGGACAGCGGGGCTGCTGATCGCGTATGCGGGAACGAGCATGATACTGCGGCTTGTCGTTACCAACACTGCCGTCCATGTGCCGATCGAAGCGTCGCCGTCGCTGCCGGTGCTGTTGTTTGCGCTGGGCGTGTCATTGGTGACGGGAATCTGCTTCGGGGTTGCGCCAGCGTGGGTGAGCTCGCATGCCGAGCCGCTGGATGCCATGAGGGGCGCGAGCCGTTCGGTCGCCGGCAAGACCTCGCTGCCACAGAAGGCGCTGGTTGTGACGCAGGCGGCGCTTTCACTGGTACTGGTGAGCGCGGCGGTGATGCTGGCGCAGAGCCTGCGCAATATGGAGCATCAGAACTTTGGCTTTGAAACGAAAGATCGCTACATTGCGTGGATCGATCCGCTGCAGGCCGGCTACCAGGTGAACCAGCTTGAGAACCTTTTTGAGAGCATGCAGGAGAGGTTAAGTCGTATTCCCGGAGTGCGAAGTGTTGGCATTGCCCAGTGGGCGCCTATGAGCGCCAACAACTGGAACACTTCCATACGGGTCGAGGGTAAGCCCGAGCCGCACGAAGGCGAGGACTCTTCATCGAATGACGTACGCGTGATGCCCGGATTCTTCGACACGATCGGAAGCAAGATGATCATGGGGCGGCCGATCACAGAGGAAGACACGGCTTCTTCACGACAGGTCGCGGTCATCAATGAGGCATTCGCAAAGAAGTTCTTCAAAGGCGAGAATCCTCTGGGCAAACACTTCGGCGAGGCCGAGATGAAGCACGCCGGGGATTTCGAAGTCGTCGGGGTTGCGGCGGATGTGCGCTACGTATCGTGGAATATGGAGAAACCGATCGCGCCTATGTTCTTCAGGCCGGAAACGCAGTTTATTCAGTGGGACACGCCGTCGGAGATCAATGGCGAGACGCGCTCGCATTATCTGGGCAACATTGTGTTGTGGGCGCCCGGAAATCCTCCCGGACTAGAACTGCAGGTGCGGCGCGCGCTGGCCGAGATCAACCCGAATCTGGCCGTGCAAGACATGAAGAGCTATGACGAGGCTCTCAGCGTGGATTTTTCACAGCAGGGTCTGATTGCAAAGCTGACATCGCTCTTCGGCGGCCTGGCGCTGGTGCTGGCTGCGATTGGGTTGTATGGCGTGACTGCTTATACAGTCGAGCGGCGGACCAACGAGATCGGCATCCGCATGGCGCTTGGGGCGGATCGTTTGTCCGTTGTGAAGATGGTTCTGCGCGGGGCATTTCTGCAGGTAGGGATTGGTCTGGCGATTGGCATTCCGGCGTCGATTGGAGCCGGTCATGCGATGGCCAGCCAGCTCTTTTACGTGAAGCCGTGGAGCCCGCTGATTCTGCTGGGAGCAACTTTACTTTTAGCGCTGGCAGCTCTGCTCGCCGCGGTGTCGCCATCACAAAAGGCGGCGAACGTGGAACCGATGCAGGCGTTGCGCGCCCAATAATTTGTAACGGATGGAGTGACATATGCTGGGTAATTTGCGATATGCGGTGCGGCAGTTGAAGAAGTCTCCGGGGTTTACGATTATGGCGGTGATGACACTGGCGCTGGGGATTGGCGCGAGCACGGCGATCTTTACGCTCTTCGACCAGGCGCTGCTGCGCAGCCTGCCGGTGAAGAATCCACAGGAACTGGTGCTGCTGCGGTCTTCCGGCGACAACGTCGGGCATGTCCACGAACAGGGTGGCGACCATGATGGTGCGCATCCTTACTTTTCTTATCCCATGTATCGCGATCTGCGGGATAAGACTTCCGTCTTCGACGGTCTGATTGCGACTGCCGCATCCAGTGCCGGCGTGAGCTGGCACAACAGCGCTGAGGCTGTTCCCGTGGAAATCGTAAGCGGGAATTATTTTGACGTGCTGGGCGTGCGGCCTGCAGTTGGCCGACTGTTTGCAAGTAGCGATGAGACGACTCCGGGCGCGAATCCAGTTGTGGTGCTGAGCTTCGATTACTGGAAGCGGCGATTCAACGAGGACCCGACCATCGTTGGACAGGCGGTTGCTCTGAACGGGACACCGTTCACGGTGCTGGGCGTAGCTGCACCGGGTTTCGAAAGCGTGGTGTGGGGAGATCGTCCGCGCGTCTTCATGCCGATGACCATGGAGAAGAGCATCGCGCCGATGGATGACCTGACGGACAGGCGCCTGATCTGGCTCAAGATTATCGGGCGTTTACCAGCGGGCAGATCGACGAAGCAGGCGGAAGCGGGGTTGAATCCAGTGTGGACTTCGCTGCGCGATATGGAATTCAAGAATCTGCACGACCAATCGGCGCGTGCGCGGGAGAAATTTGTAACCACATCGCATATGACTGTTGCGGACGCGGCGAAGGGTTTCTCGCCAATGCGCGAAAGCGTGGAAGTGCCGCTGAAGATCCTGATGGGCATGGTGCTGCTGGTAGTCGCGATGGCGGCCGTGAACATGGCGAGCCTGCTATTGGTACGTGCTGCGGGCCGGGTGCGCGAATTCTCGATGCGGTATGCGCTCGGGGCAACCACGCGGGATGTTGTACTGCAGTTGCTGACCGAAGGGTTGTTGCTTGGTCTGGGCGGAGCGGCGTTTGGCCTTTTGATTGCGCCGCAGATGGTGCGCGGGCTGATTGCGTGGTTGACCTCGACGATGCCGGATACGCCTTTTTCGGCAAGCCTCAATCCGGACATTCTGTTTTTTGCGCTGATTACAACATTGCTGGTCAGCGTGGTGTTCAGTCTTGCGCCGGCTCTTCAATTTCTGAAGCCCAACCTCGTCGAGTCGCTCAAACAGCAGACTGGCACGGGCACAACAGCGTCGCTGCAATTCCGCAGAAGTTGCGTGGCTCTGCAGATTGGCTTCAGCCTGTTGCTGCTGGTGGGCGCGGGGCTCTTCATGCGCACGATTCAGAACCTGCGTGCGGTGAATGCCGGATTTGCGACGGATCATTTACTGAAGTTCGATCTCTCTCCGGAGATGGCAGGGTATCAGGGTGATTCTGTGGCGGCTGTCGAGTTGCGGGTGCTCGATGCGCTCTCTGCACTGCCTGGGGTGCGCGGCGTGGGTGCTACCAATGATCCTGAGTTGGCGGGCGATGAGATTAACGGCAGCATGGACATCGCTGGGTACACCCCGAAGCCGGATGAAGAGGTGGAGGCCGAGGTGCCGTGGGTGAGCCTGAATTATTTTTCGGCGATGGGCATTCCGCTGCTGGTTGGGCGCGGGTTTACCAAGGCCGATGTGGCGGGGGCACAGAAAGTGGCAGTGGTGAATGAGATGTTTGCCCGGAAGTATTTTGGATCGCCGACGAATGCGATTGGACATCATGTTCAACGCAGTAATCGCCCGGTGACGGACACGGCCATTGTCGGCGTTGTGCGGGACGCGAAACATTCGTCCCTGCGCGACGAGATTCGGCCGACGGTATACCGGCCTTTTGTGCAGGGCGAGCAGCCAACATTTCTGAGCTTTTATTTGCGGACGTGGCAGGCTCCCGACGCCACTTCGAATGAGATACGCGCCTCTGTGCAGCGGATCGATGCGAAGCTGATCGTGGATGATCTGCGCACGATGCAGAATCAGATTGACGACTCCATCAGCACAGAGAGGACGATTGCTCTGCTGGCTTCTATTTTTGGGGCGCTGGCGGCCCTGCTGGCGGGGATCGGGCTGTATGGCGTGCTGGCGTATTCGACGGCGCAACGGACGCGCGAGATTGGGATTCGCATGGCCCTGGGAGCGCAGCGGTCTATGGTGGCCAAGTTGATTCTGCGCGAGGTGCTGTTGCTTGCTGCCGGAACTATTCTGGTGACGCTGCCGCTGGCGTTTCTGTTGACGCGTACGCTGCGGGAACAGCTGTTCGGGGTTTCACCCGCTGATCCTCTGGTGTATTTCGGCGGCATTGTGATGATTAGTATCGTTGCTTCACTGGCGGCGCTGTTACCGGCGCGTCGAGCGGCTTCGATTGAACCCATGCAGGCGCTGAGAACTGAATAGAGGGTTTTCGTGAGTACTATCTGGAACGATCTTCGTCACGCATTTCGGCACTTGAGGAAGTCTCCCGGCTTTGCGTTGACGGCGGTGCTGACGCTGGCGCTGGGAATTGGCGTGAATGCAGCCGTCTTCACCGTCTTCAGCAAGGTGCTGTTGCACACCATGCCGGTGCAGAAACCGGGCGAGCTGGTGATGCTGGAAGAGCATTCAAAATACGAGACGGGTTCGCTGAGTACGCAGGGAGGAGATTTTCATCTGTATTTTTCCTATCCTGCATACAAGTATCTGCATGACAACAACCGCACGCTTGACGATTTAGCTGCCGCGGTTCCCGGATCCGCCAACCTGGTCACTGCGAAAGACGCAGACCGCGTCAACATGCAGCTGGTGACGGGAAACTACTTCAGCGTGATGAGGCTCCGCCTGGTTCTGGGACGTCTGCTTACGCCAGCGGACGATGTCTTTCATGCGGGCAATCCCGTGGCCGTTATGAGCGAGGACTACTGGAAGAGCAAGCTCGGCAGTGATTCGGCCATTCTGAACCAGGTGGTAAAGATCAATGGGACGCCGTTCACGATTGTAGGCATTGTGCGGCACAGCGGCTTGCTCGATGATGAGCATCCGGCGGTGTTTCTGCCTCTATCGATGGAAGAGGCTGTAATCCAAAGCGACCACGATCGACTGACCGATCCGCTGTTTGTGTGGGCAGTGCTGGTGGGACGTCTACCGGCGGGAACGTCGCGCAAACTGGCGGAAACGCAACTCAATGTGCTCTGGTGGAACTGGCGCAAGGAAGTGCTCAAGACTGAAGATCACCACATCGGGGACAAGGAAGACTGGCTCAAGACGCATCTCTCGCTGCGCAGTGGAGCGCGAGGCGTGCCCGTTTTGGAGGAGATGCTGGGCGAGCCGCTGAAGGTGCTGGAGGGCATGGCGCTGGTGGTGCTGCTGATTGCGTGCGTGAATGTAGCAAACCTGCTGCTGGTGAAGGCTGCGCGAAAGCATGCGGAACTGGCGGTGCGCGGAGCGCTTGGCGCCAGCCGCTGGCGCATCTTTCAGCAGGTGATTGCGGAAGGCTTGTTGCTGGGGCTCATTGGCGCTGTGGCCGGAGTGGCTCTGGGCTGGCTCAGCTTCAAACTTCTCATTCATTCCATTCCGGCGACAAATTATCTACGCGATGTACTCGATGCACCGATGGACTGGAAGGTGATCGCTTTCTGCATCGCTGCGGGTGTGATGACGAGCCTGCTTTTCAGCATTGCTCCGGCGCTGCTGAGTATGCAGGTGAACCTGATGCGGGCGCTGCATGGGCAATCGGGTTCGGTGACGGGTAGTGGCGGCTGGCTGCGGAATCTATTTGTGAGCGCCGAGACGGCGCTGAGCCTTGTGCTTCTGATCGGAGCGGCGGTGCTCTCCTGGAATCTTTACCAGCTTCGTCATGTCGATCCGGGATTTGCGACAAGCCACGTGCTTACGTTTCGCGTGGATGCGTCTGCTCTCGGTAAGAGTGATCCGCAGGTGAAAGAGGAGTACGAGAGGCTGCAGAACGAAATTCTGCGTGAGCCCGGAGTGAGCAGCGTTGACTATGCGTTGAATGGACTGCTGACCGGCAATTCTAACGGCAGCAACATCACCGTCAAAGGCGATGCGAATCCCCAAAACAACTCGGATTCCAACACCGATGGGATCAGCCCTGGCTTTTTCTCCACTGTGCAGGTTCCGTTGCTGGCCGGGCGCGAATTTCATGCACAAGACACACTGGCGTCTCCCAAAGTGGCCATTGTCGACGAGACATTTGTAAAGCGTTATTTCGGCGGTAATGTACAAAAGGCGATAGGCGCGCAGTTTGGTTTTGGTTCGGGAAATGTGAAGACGGATATCCAGGTTGTGGGCGTCGTTCCATCGATTCGGTCTAAAAAGCTGGAGAGCATCTCGAAGCTGTCTTTTATTTATCTTCCTTACGATCAAACCTACAGCGCAGACGGCAAGTCGCGCGGTTCTCATCCCGCAAGCTTCTATGTGCGGACCAGCGGCGATCCGGCAGCATTGGCTGGAACGCTGCATTCGTTGCTGCATCGGCTCGATCGGGATTTGCCCATACCCGATTTTGAGCCGATGGATGAGCACATCCGCGCATCCATTTTTGAGACTGCTCTGATGGCGTTGCTGGCTTCGGTTATGGGCGGATTGGCGCTGGCACTTGCGGCGATTGGGCTTTATGGCGTGCTGGCGTTCGCAGTGGGGCAGCGGACGCGCGAAATCGGAATACGCATAGCATTGGGCGCGGACAAGGGGAATATTTCGAAGCTGGTTTTGCGACAGGTCGGCACGCTGGTTGCCGGAGGGCTGTTCGCGGGCCTTGGGCTTGCGTGGATGATCTTCAAGATATTGCGGACTAATGACCTGAACCTGTTCGGAGCGCCCCTCTGGCTCTATTGCTTCGCCGGGTTCAGCCTGATTCTGGTAATGCTGGCGGCGAGTTATCTGCCGGCGCGGCGCGCTTCGCGTGTCGATCCAATAAAGGCGCTCAGGGCGGAATGAGTCTTCTGCGGGCCGAGGCCATCTAAAATGGAGAAATGGCAGATCAACTGTATTTAAGCCTGTGGTATCCAAATTTCCGGCTGACTTCGCTTGGGCCCGCGTTGCTGGGTGTCATACGGCAGTTCAGCATTGTGGGCGGCTCGGGATTGATCAAGGGCGTGAACGCCTATCCTATTTCGTGGAATGAGGCTCCCGCCTATCAGCGCGTCTATGATGACGACGAATCGGAAGTTGCTGCGCCGGAACTAGCTGTGCCGGCTGCCCTGGAGCTGCTGCACGATGACTTTGCTTACGAGTTCGAACTGACCTGGGAGCTGTGGTGGCAGGAGCAGGCGGGCGATCTGGATCCAATCTGGCGCAAGGAGCCGCGTACCGTGCGAATCATCGGATATGGCCCGGAATTCGATGAAGGCTCGTATGAGCAGAATGGGCAGATTCGCATCGATTTCGGGACGGATACGCCGTTTCTGCAAGAAGGCGTGGATCTGGACGCCGAGGCTGCGGAGCACGTGAAACAGAATGTGCAGATGCTGGTGGATTTCACCAACGGAGTACAGCAGCATTGCGGCATCTCATCACGGCTGCTGTGGTCGGAGTCTGGCGAGAGCCTGGCACAAAAGCTGATTGCGCGGTTGCAGCAGGTGAATTGAACGCAGCGAGTCAGCAAGTCACCGTGCTGCGGCGTAAGCTGGTCAGCCTGAATTCTCGCCAATGCAAACTGCTGACTTACTGAGATAATCAACTGATGCGCATCACCATCAAGAGGCTGCGGCTGCTGATCGTAGGGCTGGCGTGTCTGCTGATGGCGGTTCTTGGCGGCTTCCTGATCTATGCCCGTTATCGCATCCGGCATTTCACCAAAGATTTGCCCGGGCGGCTGGGGATGAACATTCAGCAGACGGCGAATGGCTATACCTACTCGCAGTCGGAAAAAGGGCATACGATCTTCACCATTCATGCCTCGAAGCTGGTGCAGTTCAAGGGCAATGGGCATGCGGTTCTCCATGACGTGGGGATCACTCTTTACGGACCTCCGGGAACGGACCGCGAAGATCGAGTGTATGGAAGCGACTTTGATTACGACCAGAACAACGGCATTGCTTCCGCCAAAGGCGAAGTGCAGATCGATTTGCAGGCCCCGCTGCAATCCGCAGGCCGGCAGGCAAGAGATGGGGAGCAGGCAGAGAAAAACACGATCCATGTAAAAGCAAAAGGCCTGGTTTTCAGTCAGAAGACAGGAATCGCGACGACCGATCAGCCGGTCGAGTTCCAGCTGCCGAAAGCTGCCGGGAAAGCGGTCGGCGCGACGTTCGATTCCAAGCAGGGTGTTCTGGTCCTGGATAAACAGGTTGAGCTGACGACCAGCTCCGACGGAGAGCCAGCCACCGTGCATGCCAGCCATGCGCAGTTGCTACGCGACTCGCGGCAGGCATTTCTTTTGAATGCTGAGACCGAGTTCCGCAATGAGCGGAGTACGGCAGAGCAGGCGGTTGTTTATTTTCGTCAGGACGGTTCCGCGGAACGCATCGATGCAAAGGGCAATGTACACACGGTGCTTGACGACGGAGCGCAGGCCACTTCGCAGACGGCAAATGTAGCTCTCAATGAAAAGAGTCAGCCGATGCAGGCAGTCATGGGCGGCGGCGTGAACTTCATCGCTAAGGACGACGCGCAGAGCATGCATGGCAATGCTGTGGAGGGCACGCTTACTTTCGGTCCGGAAGCCGCGATCCGGCACGCCCAGTTCCGCGATGCGGTCAGTTTCGTTGACCAGCAGTTGAAGCTGGCCGGCGATTCGCACGGTTCGGCAACGCGACAGGTGCAGGCGTCGAAGCTCGATATCGATTTCAAAACCGGTCCGGATAAAAAGGCTGTGGCGCAGAAAGCTCTGGCCACGGGAAATGCAGTTGCGACTCTACGGGCGATTCCGTCCAAAGGACGGGAGGAGAGTACGACCATCAGTGCAGATCAGTTGCTGGCGACGCTGGGCAATGGTCGCACCATTCAACAATTGGATGGCTCGGGCCACACCAAAATTGTGGATCTGGCGCAGGACGGGGCTACGAATATAAGCACGGGAGATACGCTTCACATTACGTTTACGCCGCAAAACCAGAGTCCGGCTCCTGCGCGGGCGCATGCGACGTCGACTGTGCAGGCATCACAAATCGAGACCGCCGTGCAGGAGGGGAATGTCTCTCTGACGCAGACTCCGGCGAAGACAGCAAAGCCTGCTAACGGCAATGCGCAGCTTCCTTTGCATGCGACGGCGAATCGCGCCGAATACCATGAGGGGGACCAGGTGCTGCATCTTACGGGCGAGCCGAGGATCAACAATGGCGTGATCGATCTGACGGCACAGACGGTTGAATATCACCGCGACAGCGGCGACGCCAGGGCAAAGGGAGGCGTAAAGGCAACGTATCTCCGCGAAGGGAATCAGCAGAACGTCCCGGCCGGCTCGATGTTCGGCGACCAGGGACCGGTCCATATTGTCGCTGAGGAAGCAGACCTGCAGCATGCCAGCGGCGACAGCATTTTCCGCGGGCAGGCGCGGATGTGGGAGAGCGCAAATGCCGTTTCGGCGCCGGTGATTGAGTTATCGCGCACGCAGCAGACGCTCAAGGCCCATGGGGAGAGCGATGGTAAGGCCCGCGTCGATACGACGATTGCCTCGTCCATGGGAGCGAAGCGGAAGGAAAGCGTCATTCGAGTAAAAAGCAACACGCTTGTTTATTCGGATAAGGAGAGACGCGGAGACTTCGGAGGAGACGTGATCGCAACGGCCCCAGATGGGACGATTCGTTCCGATGAGACGCAATTCCTTCTTCATCCTGTGGCTCAGACGAAGGCGCAAAACCAGCCGAGTGGACTATCGCATACGGGTGCTTCTTCACAAATCGACAAGATCATTGCCAAGGGCAATGTAGTGCTGACGCAGCCGGGGAGAAAGGGCGAAGGCGAGCGGCTGGTCTATACGGCGGCGGACGGACGGTATGTACTGACAGGAACGGCGGCGAATCCGCCGCGGATTTCTGATGCCGCACGAGGAACAACTACTGGAGCCGCGTTGATTTTCAATGACCAGGATGATAGCGTCGAGGTGAGCGGAGGGCAGTCAGCCGCAGTCACTAAGACGCGTGCCCCGAAATAGATGCAAAAGCTTTCGACCGACGAGATCGGGAAGTCCTACAAAGGCCGGCAGGTGGTCCGGGGTGTAAGCCTGGAGATTTCGCAAGGTGAAGTCGTCGGACTGCTTGGACCTAACGGCGCGGGAAAAACAACCAGTTTCTACATGATTGTCGGTCTGGTGTCTCCGGATTCCGGGCGCATTCTTGCCGATGGCGCGGACATTTCGCGCGTCCCAATGTATTTGCGCGCGCGGCAATACGGGATTAGTTATCTGCCGCAGGAGCCCTCGGTCTTCCGCAAGCTGACTGTAGAAGAAAATATCCTGGCTGTCCTCGAAGTGCAGTCGGTTTCCGCGGAGACACGCCACGCGCGCACGGAAAAACTTATTGACCAGCTGAATCTTGGGCATATCCGCAAGACGAGAGGGTATGCGCTTTCCGGAGGAGAGCGCCGCCGCGTGGAAATTGCCCGCTGCCTTTGTATCCAACCTTCCTTCATCCTGCTGGACGAACCCTTTTCAGGAATCGATCCCATTGCGGTACTCGACCTGCAGGAAATTATTTATGACCTGAAAGCAAGCGGCATCGGGGTGTTAATTACAGATCATAACGTTCGCGAGACGCTCTCGGTCACGGACCGCGCCTACATCATCAACGAAGGACGTATCTTCCGTGATGGGACGCCGGAGCAGCTGGGTAACGATCCGGAGGTCCGGCGGGTCTATCTGGGCGAAGGTTTCTCGTTGAATTAAAAATAACAGCAGGTTTTTCCGGAGACCGAAGTTAAAGGAACCAGCTTTCAAGACGGAACCCTAAAGCTGTTTGACCGTCTATGTATACGTGTAGACTAAGGTCAAATTCCCTAGATTTGTTAACGATTTCGTAAGCAGGCAGGAATGGCGCTACTTCAACCGAAACTCAGCTTGAAAGTCTCTCAGCGGCAGATATTGACGCCTGGCCTGATGCAGATGGTCAGCGTGCTGGCGCTGAACAAGCTGGAGCTGAAGGAAATGATTCAGGCGGAGATCGCTGAGAATCCTATCCTGGAAGAGCTTGAAGAGAACGTTCCCCTCCTGGATGACGTGGCTGGCCGGCAGGAGATGCTCGATCGTCCCGTGGAAGCACAGCAGGCAGACAGCGCCCGCGAAAAAACAGATCCTTTCGACGAAATCGATTTTGGCTCCTATTTTCAGGACTATCTCGATCCCGGCTTTCGTACCCCGAACAGCTTTGAGATTACGGAAAAGCCTTCGATTGAGAATTTTCTTTCCCAGCCCAGCACACTCACAGATCATCTCTGCTGGCAGATCGGTTCACTGACCCTGACTCCCGCCATTCGAGACGCCGCAGAATACATTGTCGGTAACCTCAATGAAGATGGATATTTAACATCAACTAATGAGGAACTACTTGAAGGATATCTGCGGGAACAGCTGGTACCGGAACCGGCGATTGGGCAGCCGATTCCGGATCCCGGACGTGTTGAGGTTGCGGAGATACCGGTTGCTCTTGCAGAGCGCGCCAGAGGACACCTGGCGGCAGCGCTCAAGGTGGTGCAGCATCTTGATCCGGTGGGCGTGGCAACCAGGGACCTGCGGGAATGCCTGCTGGTGCAGATTGAAGCGCAACAACGTGAGTTTGAGCTGATCTATGAGCGCCAGAAGCACTCCACCTATACCAACGGTGAAAGTGATTTGGCTACGACAGAATTGCTGTTGAGCGATGAGCCGGCGCATGAAGCGACCGATGCGCATACGAATGGTTTTGCCAAAGATGCAAAGGGCGCGGAGCGGGTGAATGTGTTTGAAACTGCCCGGTGTATTGTCGATAAGCATTTGTCACTGCTGCAGCGACGCGACCTTCGAGAACTTTCAAAAGCGCTGGGCCGAACACAGGAAGAGGCTCAACATGCCGTAGATTTTATCCGCACGCTCGATCCGCGACCCGGACAGCGCTATAACCGGGAAGACGCGCGGCTGATTGAGCCCGATGTGGCGTTTGTAAAGCGCGGCGACGAATACGTGGTGGTGATGGATGAGGAAGATCTTCCGACCCTGCGCCTGAATCAGGGCTATCGCAAGATGATTACGCAAGATGGCACGGAAAAGGAAGTCAAAGACTACGTAAAAGAGCGTTATCGGTCGGCGATTCAGCTGATGCGGAACATCGAACAGCGAAAAAATACCATTCTGCGCACATGCGAAGCGATCGTACGGCGGCAGGTGGAGTTCCTTGAAAGGGGCGTCGACTCAATGAAGCCCATGATGATCAAGGAAGTTGCGGAAGAGATCGGCGTCCATCCATCCACAGTGAGCCGTGCTGTATCCAACAAATATGTACACACGCCGCAAGGAGTGTATGAGCTGCGGTTCTTTTTCTCGGAGGGTGTTAATGGCCCGGAGGGATCGAGCACGCCTCTCATGTTGTTAAAGCGAAAAGTGAAGAAGCTTATCGAAGATGAAGACCCACGCAAGCCGCTTACCGATGATCTGATCGCAAGCGTACTGCAGTCGCAGGGGATCGATGTTACGCGCAGGACAGTTGCGAAGTACCGGGAAGACATGCGGATTCCAAGCACTCATCAGCGCCGCGTTCGCGGTTAATGTACAATCACTGATCTTCGCTGGAGTTTGGCGAGGGACCTCCTTAAGAAGGGAGCTTTCACCATGCAGGTAGAGTACACAGGCAGGCAGGTGACCGTTACCCGCATATTACGCACGATCGCTGAAGAATCGCTTGAGCGTATCGCGAAGATCCTGGGTAAGACAACGGGCGCTCATATTGTTCTGACTGCCGAAAAATACAGGCAGCAGGCTGAAGTCACTATCAAGACGCGTCTGCACAACATTGTCGCCACATCGGAGTCGACGAGCCTGGAGACAGCTCTGCGCGGCGCACTGGAAAAAGCGGAGACGCAAGCGATTCGCTGTAAAAAGAAGCTTCGGTCGAAAAAACGTCTGCCCAAAGAGGAGAAAACCGCGGCAGAGCCATCGCTGGCTCGCCCAAAGCGCGCTGCCGCACGTGCGCCGATATCGAAAGAAGAAGAATCAGGGTCGGAAACGGCTGAGAAAAAAGCGAATGGGCATGGACGGACAAAGCAGGTAATGCCGGTTACGGTCCATTCTTTTCCTGCGAAGGTCCCGATTCAGGAGCCGCATGTCGTGCGCTCGGCCGATTCCGTTGCGTTGCGCCCGATGACGCTGGAAGAGGCGGTAAAAGAAGCAGAATTCCGCGACCGGGAGGTCTTCGTCTTTCGCGATCACCAGGGAAATGTAAAGGTCCTGCACCGCAAGCGCGATGGCAAGATGGAACTGATTGAGGCGCCGTAACCGCGGCTTGGAACTCTCTTATCCTCAGACCGAAATGCTAGGATGGGCGCATGCCCCGAAAAGCTGCGCCCAGACTTCCAGGTAAAACGAAGAAGGCGAAATCAGCGACTGCACATAATGCGGACGAGGCGCGGTCTCTTGTCATCATTACCGGGCTTTCCGGATCGGGCAAACTCTCTGCCCTAAAGGCATTTGAAGATCTGGGATATTACGCAGTCGATAATATGCCGATTGAGCTTGTGCCGCGATTTGCTGAGCTGATCGGCGAATCCGTGACGACGACCCGCGCAGCGCTGGTTGTAGATGTGCGTGAAGGGCAGGGACTTGAGCGATTTCCGGCCATTTTGAAGCAAATCCAGCGAACGCTCACAACGACTGTTGTCTATCTTGAAGCGTCGAATGCAGCACTGCTGCGGCGTTTTTCCGAGACGCGCCGCCCGCATCCGCTGGGACGGGGAGACCGAGTTGGGCGCGCAATCGAATCCGAGCGCAAATTACTGAGTCCGATTCGCGATGTCGCCGATGTGATCATCGACACGTCGAATTTCAACGTGCACGAACTCCGTCAACACGTACAGGCCAAGTTCGCGAGCGGGAGCAGCGGAAAAGATCTACTGATCTCGGCGCTCAGTTTCGGATATAAGAATGGAGTGCCGCTGGAAGCCGATCTCGTTTTCGATGTACGGTTTCTTCCGAACCCTCATTTCAAGCCTGAGTTCCGGCCTCTCACGGGAAAGCACCCGAAACTCGTTGCTTACCTGAATCGATTCCCGCAGACGCGCGAATTTCTGGATCGCGTCACAGGTCTCTTACTTTACCTGCTGCCACACTACATCCACGAGGGTAAGAGCTATCTGACCATTGCCTTTGGCTGCACCGGCGGTCAGCACCGGTCGGTGATGATCGCAGAAGAAATCAGCAAGAGACTTGGGAAAGAGGGCTATCGCGTGAAGACAGTGCATCGCGATATGCCTCGCTAAAACGGTAAAATAGACTGATGGCGGATCGATGGCAGACTTGCAGGATTTCTAGATGAAGCGCATTCTGCGTCTGCTCTACTACTTGCGTCACTATTGGTGGCAGGCGCTGGTGGCCGTGGTACTGATGGCGGCCGTCGGATTACTGGATGCCTTTCGCGTCCTGCTGGTGCAACCAATCTTCGACCATGTGCTGCATCCGAGCGGAGTGAGTCCGCAGGTCACGCTTTATAAGATTCCCGGCTCACATTACCAATTCACTTTGCAACAGCTCGTCCCTCATTACATCCACAACGTTTGGGCCGTCGTTGCTTTCGCGCTGGTTGTTTCGACTTTGCTGAAGAGTATCTGCGATTACGCCGGAACCTATCTGGTGAATTATGCAGGCTTCGGTATGATCACCGACCTGCGCGACGATCTGTACGAAGCCGTTCTGCGGCGCTCGGTTTCCTTTTTTCAAAAGCATGCTACCGGCACGCATGCTTTCGACTCTCATCAATGACATTGAGCGAGTGCAGTATGCCATGTCATCCGGTTCTGTCGGAATTCCTGCAGCAGTTCTTCACTTGATCTTCACGATTGGGTTGTGATCCACTTTGGCGGCAAGCTCGCGCTGGGCGCTGCTGATTTTTGTCCCGATCGTGATTGGCTCAGCACGCCGCATCGGCCGCGATGTGCGCCAGACCACGCGCAAAGGGCAGGACAAACTGGCCGAAATCCAGAACATTCTGCATGAGACCATCACCGGCAACCGCATCGTCAAAGCCTTCAACATGGAGTTCTGGGAGATGATGCGCTTTCAAGAGGCCGCCAAGCGGCTCTTCGAGGCGAATCTGCGTTCCGTGCGCGCTCAGGCCATCAGTTCGCCGCTGATGGATTCGATCGGCGCGATCGCGATTGCCTTTTGCTGCTGGTCGGACGCAACAGATCCACAGTCGAGCGCATGACGGAAGGAGCCTTCTTCGCCTTCATCATCGCTGTTCTTCAAACTGTACGATCCGGTGCGCAAGTTTCGCCATTTTCTATAACAACTTTCAACAGGCACTGGGCGCATCTCGGCGATCTTTGCTTTCATGGACGATCAGGATGACCTGATGGAGAAACACCGCGCATATGTCGCTCAAGGGTTTCCACGATTCCATCCGGTTCGAAAATGTCGGCTTCGCCTATAGCGATGAAGAAGGCGAAAAGCACGTCCTGCACGACATCAATCTGGAGATTCACGCTGGTGAAGTAGTCGCGCTGGTTGGTCCCAGCGGGGCAGGCAAATCCACACTGGTGAACCTGATTCCACGCTTCTTCGATGTCCCTCCGGGCGCATCCTGATCGACGGACACGACCTGCGCGATGTGAGCATGCGCTCGCTGCGCGACCAGATTGGCAAGGTCACGCAGGAAACGATTCTCTTCAACGACACCGTGCGCAACAACATCGCCTACGGCACAGCCCGATGTTCCCATCCAGCGCAGTGCAGGATGCGGCGCAGGCGGCGCTGGCGCATGACTTTATCATGCGGCTGCCGGAAGGCTATGACACCGTGATCGGCGAGAAGGGTTTTCGGCTCTCGGGTGGAGAGCGCCAACGTCTGGCTATTGCCCGGGCGCTGGTTAAAAATGCGCCTGTGCTCATCCTGGACGAAGCCACCTCTGCTCTCGATTCCGAAAGCGAATCGCTGGTGCAGGCGGCTCTCAGCAATCTGATGCCGGGCCGCACGGTTGTGGTGATCGCGCATCGGCTCTCGACCGTACGCCGAGCAACACGCATCGCGGTGCTGGAGGACGGACGCATCACCGCCATCGGCTCTCACGAGGAGCTGATGCACTCTCTCCGACCTATCAGAGGCTGTACCAGTGCAATTTATGGATGCTGCCGGAATTCGCCGAAGCGTGATATCGGCAAAACTGAACTATGACCCAGAAGAAAGAGAGCCGTAGCCTTCAGCAAAAAAGAGCGCCGCGAATCGACTGCCCGTCTATTCGATGACCGGTTTTGCCCGTGTCTCGGGACGCATCAACGACATCGCTCGGCTACACACTCAGCCTTAAGAGCGTCAATCATCGCTTTCTCGATCTGCATATGCGCATGCCCGGCGGGCACCGAGTCGCTGGAGATGCGACTGCGCAAAGCTGCTGAAGGAGAAATTGTGCGCGGGCACGTGGAAGTCTCGCTTTCGATCGATCGCAGCGCAAAGATGGAAGCGCAGTACGATGAAGAATTGTGCAGCCGCTTACGTCGCTGCCTTTCGCACCGCCGCGGAGCAACATACTTGAGCAGCAGCCCGATCTGAATGCCATCTTTCGTCTGCCGGGAGTGCTTGACCGGCGATTCGCGCAATTCGGAGGAGGAAGTGCAGACCCTCGAGGAATCGGTGATGGCACGTATTTCGGCCGCTGATCGACGCGCTGAATCGATGCGCGCGGCAGAAGGGAAATCTCTTGCCGAGGAATTGCGCAAGGGGCTTGACCGCCTCAGCGGTTTTGTCGACGAGGTCGCTGAGATGCGACACGATGTACAGAAGGTCTACTTTGAACGTGTCAGCCAGAGATTATCGGAGCTGCTGAACGGGAATCTCGATAAGGACCGCGTACTGCAGGAGGCAGCCATGCTGGCCGAACGCAGCGATGTCGAAGAAGAGATTGCCCGGATGCGCACGCATATCGCCCATTTATTCTCTGATCGATCAGGGTGGAGAGATCGGCAAGAAGCTCGATTTCCTGCTGCAGGAGATGAACCGCGAGGCCAACACGCTGCTTTCAAAAACCGAGCGGGCTCTCGGGTAATGGAACGCGCATTACCGAATTGGGCTGGGCATGAAAGCAGAGATTGAAAAGGCGCGCGAACAAGTGCAGAACCTTGAATAATGCGCATAAAGATCACCATATATAAGGAAAGACTCTTGGCAGGAATTCTGTTCATCATTTCAGCGCCTTCAGGCTCGGGCAAATCGACGCTGGTCAACCAGCTTCGCTCACTTGTGGGCAATCTGGAGTTCTCCGTTTCCTACACCACGCGCGCGCCGCGCGGCTCTGAAGAAGAAGGCCGCGAATACCACTTCACCACGCGGGAAGAATTCGAACGCATGGTAAGCGACGATGAATTTCTGGAACATGCCGAGGTCTTTGGCAACTACTACGGAACGGCCCGCCGTTCGCTCGCAGATGCTCAGGCACACGGCAAAGATCTGCTGCTCGATATCGATGTGCAGGGCGCGGCACAGGTGCGGGAAAAACTGCCGGACGCGGTCAGTATTTTTGTCATGCCGCCGGCTCCCGATATTCTGGCCACCCGCCTGCGCAACCGCAGCCGGGCGGAAGGTGGGGTAGAGAAAGAGGTTATCCAACGCCGGCTGGCCGAGGCAAGGCAGGAGATTGAGAATTACCGCGAATACAGTTATATTCTCGTCAACGATATTCTTGCTCGAGCTGAAGAAGAGCTTTCAGCCATTGTTGCCAGCGAACGCATTCACCGCGAGGGATATGATGCCGGTCAGGATGCGGTGAGGCTGGTGAAGGTGGCGGAAAGCTGCAGGCAGGAGAATGCGGGTGATCGAGTTCGGCCTGTGCTCACCGCTTTTGGACTGCTCGATCCGGAAACGGCAAAGATTTAGACACCAGATTTGCAGCGCTTGATTTGGAGGATGAGTCAATGAGTTTGGAGCAGTCGTTTGATAGCAACTTCCGGTATGTTCTTGTAGCCGCACGCCGTGCCCGTCAACTGCAAAACGGTTCGCAGCCACTGGTCGATTCCCGTTCACGCAAAGCATGCAAGATAGCGCAGGACGAGATCGCCGCAGGCAAAGTGGGCTATGTGAAGAGCGATATTCCAGTGATTAAACCTGAAGTTGCGGGCGCAGACATTCCCAAGTTCGCCATTTCGTAGATTTGTCCGATACGAGTGAACCGCACAGTTAGTGCCTGAAAACCTGCATCATCAGCTCGGACTGTACCTGGTCGAGCTGTTTCAGCGTGGATTCAAGCGTTGGCCGATCTTCCAGGGAAGAGTTGTGGAGTATCTCGTTCAGGCGAAATGCGGTGTGGCGCATCAGGATTTCCGCATTCTTCAGTTTCCGTGTGTCCTCTGCCATGCCCATATGGATCTTCTGAGCGTAGGCCTGCACCGCCTTCAACGTTTCGGAAGCATGCCGGATATCGCCGGAAGACATTTCCTGCCCGGCGATCTCTGTCATATCGTGGACAATTTCCGCATAGAGGAAGCACTGCTCTTTGGGAGATGCCTGATTTGCTTTCGCTTCGAGTAGTAGAAGAGCCTGGGGATCGGGAAACTTTTCATTGGCGCCGTAAGCGTGTGTGCAAGGAATGAGTAAAACGGTTGCGGCTGCTAGTGCTACGAACCTCATGGGTCACCTCCTTCGGGTGCCACGGGAACGTTATCGGCTACTATTTGCCAAGTGTGACCAGCCGATGTTTAGCCTGCCACTCCTGGTCGGGGAACCTGCCATTGGAAGCGGTCAAGAACCGATGGTAGTAATCGGCTGCTTCCTTTGTGTGATGTAGATTATCGTATGCCGTTGCCCAAAGGAAGTAGGTAGCCGGAGTTTCTTCGAGATATTTTGATCGCGCGGAAAGAGAATCCAATACGAGCTGGTATTGATGCGACTCGGAAGCTGCAAAGGCAAGGCTGCTCCAGGCGGCCGCATTGTCGGGTTTCAGGTTTACGGCCCGCTGCAAAACAGCTACGGCTTCGGGGTATCGCTGCTGCCGAATCAGGTTTTCCCCACGATCGGTCAACAGCGCCGGATCATCCGGCGAGGATTTGAGCAGCTGAACGTAAAGTAGATCGGCTTTCTCGGCAGCTCCGGATTGCGTGTAAGCGTCGGCCAGCATGGTACTGATCGATGCATTCCCGGGCTGCTTGTCGTGCAGCTTTTCAAGAGCGCTAACCGATTCATTCTGTTTGCCTTCTGCGTTTAGAACGATGGCGAGCTGGGTATTGAGAGCAGGATCGTCGGGATCGCGGATTAACGCGGATTTGATCAATGGTTCGGCGTCAGCGTATTTCTTCTGGGCAATGAGAACGTGAACGAGCCCGGCGGTTGCGGCGGAGGATTCCGGCTGCTGGTTCAGAGCCCGGCGGTATGCTGTTTCCGCGTTTACTTCGTCACCTTCGGCTTCAGCGATCTCTCCGGTGAGGAGCAGATCGGCTGGGGTTTCCGGGCTTAGTGAGAGAGCCTGCAGAAGTTCCTGTTTTGCCGCATCCGGATTCGTAGAGCGATCAAGTTGAGCCAACGCGCGGAGAGCCTGAGCCTTAGCATTGGGATTCGGCGGCTGGGGTTCCAGCTGGGATGCGGCCAGAAGCTGTTCGCGGGCTTCCTGCTGCTTACCCTGGCGAGCCAGGATTAAGCCCAGCGCCAGACGCGACTCGAACTGTTTGGGATCGGCGGCGATGGCTTTCTGGTAGTAGCTTGCGGCTGCGTCGTCGTGGTCCAGCGCGTCTTCCACGTAGCCGCGGTCGAAGAGCGCGCGAGCGTCGTGGGTATGTGCGGAGAGATACGTGTTGAGAAGGGTCCTTGCATTGAGGAAATCCTTCGTCTCGATGGCTGCTTCCGCTTGCGACAGCGGGTCATCACTTGATCTGGCAGAGGTGGCGTGGGACGGCTCGTCGATGCTGGTTCCGGGAGGTTGTGGCGCTGATTGAGCATGAGCCGCGAGCAGAGCGGAGGCGAGGCCCAGTATTGCAAGATAATTTACGGCAGATTTCATACAGCTACTTCGTTCTCCGCTTCGTGCAGGGGCTCGCGTTCGGGTGAGGATTCGCGACGTTGTGTCAGTACCTTGGACAGCCAATAGCCGGTATGGGATAGCTCGTTCTGGGTGATCTGCTCGGGGGTGCCGGTGGCTACGACCTGGCCGCCTTTCCCGCCGCCCTCGGGGCCGAGGTCGATGACCCAATCTGCCGACTTGATCACGTCGAGGTTGTGCTCGATGACGAGCAGCGAGCCGCCGCCGTCGATCAGCTTGCGGAAGGCGGTGAGGAGCTTGCTGACATCGTCGAAGTGGAGGCCGGTCGTAGGCTCGTCAAGGACGTAGAGGACGCGGCTGCCACCCTTCTTCGCGACGACACCGGTTGAACGGACAGTGGCCAGATGCGCGGCTAGCTTCACGCGTTGGGCTTCGCCACCGGAAAGCGTGGTTGCCGATTGGCCAAGGCGGACATAGCCGAGGCCGACTTCGTCTAGGACGGCCAGCTTATCGAGAATCTTGGACTGACCAACGAAGAAGCGCAGAGCTTCCTTCACGGTGAGGTTCAAGCACCTCGTTGATGCTCTTGCCCTTGTACTTGATCTCGAGGACGCTGGCCTTGTAGCGCGTCCCGCGGCATTCCTCGCAGGGCAGCTCCACGTCGGCGAGGAACTGCATCTCGACGGTGACGGTGCCATCGCCTTCGCAGACGTCGCAGCGTCCGCCGGGGACGTTGAAAGAGAAGTGCCCGGCGGCGTAGCTGCGGCGCTGGGCTTCGGGCTGCGTAGCAAAGAGCTCACGGATGGCATCGAAGGCCTTGATGTAGGTCACCGGATTCGAGCGCGGGGTGCGTCCAATGGGGTTCTGGTCGACGAGGACGATGTCGTTCAGACGCTCGACACCCTTCAGATCTTTGTACAGGTTGGTCGGGTCGGCCCCCTCGCCCTTGCCCAGTTGCATGCGCTACGGCGCGGTAGAGGACGTCGTGGACGAGCGTGGACTTGCCGGAGCCGGAGACGCCGGTGATGCAGACGAGCATGTTCAGCGGGATTTCGACGTCGATGCCCTTGAGGTTGTGGCTGCGCGCTCCGCGTAGCTTGAGCCATTCCTTTCGCGGGTTCGCGGCGGCGGGTGGGAACGGGAATGGTGAGCTGTCCGTTGAGGTAGCGGCCGGTGATGGAATCAGGGTTGCGTTCCACCTCTTCGATGGTTCCGGCGGCGAGGACGCGGCCACCGAATTCGCCGGCTCCGGGACCGAGGTCGAGGAGGTAGTCGGCGGAGCGGATCACGTCGGGGTCGTGCTCGACGACGAGGATGGTGTTGCCGAGGTCGCGGAGGTCGTTGAGGATGCGGATGAGCTTGGCGGTATCGCGGGTGTGCAGGCCGATAGACGGCTCGTCGAGCACGTAAAGCGCGCCCACGAGTTGCGAGCCGAGCGAGGTTGCCAATTGGATGCGCTGCGATTCGCCGCCAGAGAGCGTGGAGGCGAGGCGGTCGAGCGTGAGGTAGTCGAGGCCGACGGCGTCGAGGAAGTGCAGGCGCTGCTGGATCTCGTGCAGGATGCTTCCGGCGATCTCTTCGTGCATGGGTGTGAGCTCGAGTCCCCCGAAGAAGCGGTTAGCGTCGGAAATGGTGAGCGCTGCGGCATCGCAGATGTTCCTGCCGCCAATGCGGACGGCGCGGGCTTCAGCTCGCAGGCGCTGGCCTTTGCATTCGGGACAGAGCGCATAGCCGCGATACTTGCTGAGCATCACTCGGACATGCAGCTTGTACTTCTTGCGTTCGAGGAAGGCGAAGAAGCCGTGGACGCCGAGGAATCCATGGCGGCCGTCGAGGACGAAGGCCTGCTGGTCGGGTTCGAGATCGTACCAGGGCGATGTCCATCGGAATGCCATGCTGCTTTGCGGCCTTCTTCAGTTCAGTGAAGTAGGGGCGATACTTCGGGTCGATTCCAGGGGTCGATAGCGCCGTCTTCGAGTGTTTTCGACTTGTCGGGAATGATGAGATCGAGGTCGAAGTCGATGGTGTTGCCAAAGCCCTGGCAGCGCGGGCAGGCACCGAAGGGATTGTTGAAGGAGAAGAGGCGTGGCTCGGGCTCGCGGTAGACGCGATGGCAGGTCTTGCACTCGAAGGCGTGCGGAGAAGCGCAGGCGCTCCCGCTCGGTAACTTCACTATCGCGGGGAACGATTTCGTAGAGGATTTCGCCGGATTCGCGGTAGCCGATTTCTGCGGCGTCGACGATGCGGGCGCGATTGTCGGCGTTGACCACGATGCGGTCGACGAGAGCGAAGACGGGCAGCGCAAAGTTGATCTCAAGCAGCGATTCTGGAGTGGAGAACTCATAGATTTTTCCGTTCTGGTAGAGGCGGTTGAAACCTCGCTTGCGCAGATCCATTAATCGCTGCTTGAGAGCATCATCGAGCGGAGTATTTTTCCGCGTTTTCGACCTTTGGTTTGCGGCCGCGCTTCGCAGGCTTTTTCTCCAGTTCCGGTGGTGGCGAGATGGGTTGTTCCTGCTGCTCTGTACGGGGAAGAGGGCGTGCAGGCGGGTGCCTTCGCCGAGGGCGAGGACGGCCTCGGCGATTTCGTCGACAGTATCGCGCTTGACGACGCCGTTGCAGACGATGCAGTGGACCGTTCCGCAACGTGCGTAGAGGAGGCGCATGTAGTCGTAGATCTCAGTCGCGGTCGCTACGGTCGAGCGCGGGTTGCGGGTCGAGTTCTTCTGCTTGATGGCGATGGCGGGCGCGAGGCCGTCGATCAGGTCTACGTCCGGCTTCTCGATGCGTTCGAGGAACTGGCGGGCATAGGCAGACAGGGACTCAACGTAGCGGCGCTGGCCTTCGGCGTAGACGGTGTCGAAGGCCAGCGAGGATTTGCCGGAGCCGGAGACACCGGAAACCACGGTGAGCTTGCCGTGCGGTATGTCGCAGTCGATATTTTTGAGGTTGTGCACCCGCGCGCCGCGGATGGTGATCTGGTCCGTCAATGCAGTGCGTCCCGGGAGTTAGATACGAGTCTTCCCAGTTTGATTATAAGACGAACGGCGGGGTACTCCCCCTCCCCCAGGTGCGGTGGATTCTTTAGGTATTTTCAACGACTTAGCGGGGGATCATCCCCCGATAAGTCGTTGATTTTTATATTAGTTAGGGCCAACTCAGTGTTTTCAATGAGTTAGCTGAGGGTCCCTGTTTTTCGGGCGCAAAAAAGCCCGCGTTGAGCGGGCTTTTTCTTCTCTATATCCAGAATAGCAGATTTGTTGAAATAGTACGCCAAAATCCAAGACGGTCAAGTGGCCTGATATCAGTAGTTTACAAATTATTTTACTGATTACCCCCTTGACAGAGGAAAGAAGGAAGGAAAGAGCGGGCTGAAGCCCTTTTCTCGGACCCCAGGACGCGCGGCTGAAGCCCCACTCTTCTACACGAGCCTGTCCCACTCAAGCCAACAGAGGGCTTGAATGGGCCACCTTCAGTTATTTTTGGATTCCCGTTCATCGGTCGGAAAAGCCCGGTGCGCGGGTGAGAGAAGCGCCACGTTTATGACGTGGGCACTGGCTGTTTGTCGGCTGGTTTCGTTTGATTTCTTGTCGTCCGATGCGGTGGGTCCCTGGAGGGATATCGTACCTTCACAACCCGAACTGACGGGCATTGCAACGGTGAACAGGAGATAGGTATCGAAAGCAGACAGCATTACGGTGCCTGCATCCTCCGATTCGAACCCGCAATCTTTATCCCCGTAGCTGTAGGTATATCCGTCTGTTGTGGTTGCGCTGAAGCCCCAGTGATCTTTATCAGAGGAGGAGGTATTGAAGGGCACGGTAACCGTGGTCTGGGTGCTATTCAGACCGGCCAGGTCAATCGATTCCTTGCTGTCGTCTGTCCAATGCGCTGCCCATCCGGACTGGATAGTTCTTTGCAGGTTGTTCTGGAAGTTAAAGTATCCGCTGTAGGTTGAATCTTCAATTTTAGAGGCGGCTTTCGCTTCTAGTGTTTCAGGCATTTGCATGGCTCCATTTCGATTCGGCAGTTTCCAACAGATCGTATGGCCATAGACATCCACTGGCCGCAGGCAAATTCGAGTGCGCCAGAATAGACGTTCAGTTTGTACCAGTCAATGTAACGGGCGATGGAAATGAGACGGTTAGTGCCGGGTGAAGTCTGAACGGCGATTGCTGGGCCGCATATTCTTTTCCCACCCTTCGCCTTCGGCTCGGGATGGGCACCGTCTTTCGTGCCGGTGCTCAGGAGGCTTGAGTTCGCGTGGAATCTTTGACGATGAGGCGATCGATGGTGAGCTCGCCTACGCTGAGCTTAGGGATGTGGCTCCGATGCGCCCATAGCTTGCGGATGGCAAACGCAGTGATGGCCAGGGTACCAATGGCGGTCGCGCTCACGGCGACGACTACGATGGCTGTACCTGCGCCCGCAGCTACAGCAACGCGGGTGAGGTTAGTTTTCGTGAGGAAGTCGTTCACCTTCATGTCCGCTCCTCCGAGCAAATAGTTCCTCTGTTATTCGACGCGCAAAGACTCCATAGGGTCAAGTTTCGAGGCCCGGGTAGCGGGCAGCCATACGGCGAAGAGAGCCACGAGGCTTAATATCACCGGCACAGTTACAAATACGATGGGGTCGTAGGGTTTGACCCCGAAGAGGAAGCTGGCGATGAGGCGGGTGAGGGCGAAGGCAGCGCCGACACCGATGAGCGCGCCGATGAGCGCGAGTTGCATGCCCTGCCAGACGACGAGGTTGCGGATGCGGCTGCGGTCGGCTCCGAGAGCCATGCGGATGCCCATCTCCTGCGTGCGCTGTTGTACGGAGTAGGCCATGAGGCCGTAGATACCGATGGCGGCGAGGACGAGCGCGGCTGCTCCAAAGATGGTGAGCAGGAGCATATTGAAGTCTTCGCGCGCGGTGGAGTGGATGACCACTTCTTCCATGGAGCGGACGCGGGCGACGGGAAATCCACCGCTGGCCTGGCGGAGCTGCTCGGGGCGCTGGCTATGAATTGATGAGGGTCAGTGTGGGTGCGGATGAGCCAGACGACGGGGCCGATGCTGGCGTTGAGCGCGGTCATGCCGTCGGGCACCTGCGCCTGAGGGATGATCATGAGCGGGCGCGGATCGCCGTTGAGACCGCCATCGCGGATGTCGCCGACGATGCCGATGATTTGGCGGGCGGCTCGGCAAACTGCGGGCCGATGCCCTTACCGATGATCATTTGCTGGCCGACGGGATTTTCCTTTGGCCAGTACTTTTTCGCCATCGCCTCGTTGATCAGGACGACGGCGGAGCAGCGCCGTCGTCGCTGTCAGTGAAGTCGCGGCCGCAGACGATGGGAATATGGAAGACGTCGAAGTAGCGGGGTGACGTGTTCATCCAGCCGGCGCCGCCGGTCGCGGGTCCGTTGCCGAGCGGGCGGCCGACGATGTTGAAGGCCAGGCCGAGGCCGCCATCGAGCGGGAGACAGGAGCTGGAGGCCGACGGCTTCGACGCCGGGGATCGATTGATGCGGTCGCGGCCTCTGGACCAGCTGAGCGACGGCGAGCGGTCTTCTTGTAGCGATCGCCGGTGAGGGACATTTCCATGGTGAGGACGTTGTGCGGGTCGAAGCCGGGGTCGACGTGGTGCAGCGCGAGGAAGGTTCGGATGAGCAGAGCGGCTCCGATGAGGAGGACCAGAGCGAGCGAGATTTCGCTGATGACGAGCATGGATCGGGCCTTGCTTTGACGGAATCCGGTACCGGAGCGGTTGCTGCTTTCTTGAAGGTGGTGTTCAGGTCGGGGCGCGAAGCGCCGATGGCGGGCACGAGTCCGAAGATAATGCCGGTGAGCAGGGAGACGCCGAAGGTGAAGGCGAGGACGCGCCAGTCGACACTGACGGAGGCCCTTGTTCGCCGATGCGGGGGATGTCGCCGGGGCTGACAGCAAGCAGAGCCGCGAACGCCGAAGTCGCCGAGAATGAGAGCCGAGTATGCCGCCGCACAATGCCGAGAGGATGCTCTCGATCAGCAGCTGACGGATGATGCGGCCGCGGCCGGCGCCCATGGCGGCGCGGATGGCGATTTCGCGCTTGCGGCCAGCGGCGCGGACGAGCAGGAGATTGGCGACGTTGGCGCAGGCGATGAGCAGCACGAGACCGACAGCGCCGAGAAGAACGAAGAGAGATTGACGGACTCCGCTGACGATGCTGTCACGCAGGGGTTCGACTTCGAAGCTTTCCTTCGGTCCCATGACTCCCGGGATAGATGCGGCGAAATTGGTCCGCGGCGAGCTTCAACTGGGCGTTGGCCTGCGCGAGGTTTACGCCGGACTTGAGTCGGGCGGCGACGAGAAAGTAGTGGCCCTGGTTGGTGCTGTTGGGGTCGATCTGGAAGGGCAGCCAGATGTCGGCTTCGGGATCGGAGACGAAGGATTTTCCCAGGACGCCGAGGATGGTATACGGCTCATTGCCGAGCGAAAGGGCTTTGCCGACGATGTGCGGATCGCCGCCGAAACGGCGCTGCCACAGGCCATAGCTGAGGACGACGACATTGCCGCCGTTGGGAGGATCCTCCTGGGCGTGAAGGTGCGGCCCAGGATGATGGGCGCGCCGAAGAGGCGGAAGTACGCTTCGCAGACGTGGATGCCGTGGACCTGTTCAGGATGGTCGCCGGTGAGATTGAAGCCGGGGCCGCCGAAGTCGTAGGCGGTGACATCCTGAAGGACGCTGGTCTGCTGCCGCCAGTTATTGAACTTGGTGGGCGAAGCGGCGGCGCCTGTTGCCGTCAGGCGATGTGTGCAGGAACTGGACGATGCGGTCGGGGTCGGGATAGGTGAGTGGCTTGAGAAGGACGGTGTTGACGACGGTGAAGATGGCGGTGTTGGCTCCGATACCGAGGGCGAGGGCAGCGATGGCTGCGATGGTGAAGCCTGGATTTTTGAAGAGGCTGCGCAGGGAGTGCTTGAGGTCATGCCACAGATTGGCCACGGATGGTCCTTTCCTGCTCTGAGGTTTGATTGCTTAGACGAATCCAGACGCAGATTCGCTCTTCGTCGGCTAGTGAGTTGTACGCGAGGGGAGTGGGGGCGGTTCCCCCTTCTTTGTGTTCGCTGAAGAGGGAACCAAGTTTACGCTGGCGAGATGCGGGTTCAGGCGAGGGAGTAGCGTTGGATCTCCATGGTGCCGCCTACGTACTTGCTGTAAATCAACTCGAAGTAAAGCGCGAGAAACTTCTCGAAATCGCGCCAGCCGGTATAGATCCATTCGCCTGTGTTGGCGTCGAGAAAGCGGAACTTTGAAAGGTGACCTCCATCTTCTATGCACTGTACGAGGGTTTTGTTGCGCATCAGATGTGAGGCGGCGACGCGGTGATGGTTCTTGTCTTTACTGATGGAGAAGCAATAGGCGACACCTGCATGCTTATCGAGCGTATCGGTGATGATTTTTGCGACAGAGGCGGGACTTGAGATGGGCTTCTCATCTTCTTTGCTGATGAGGATGTTTTTGAGAGTTTCATGGAGAATGTTGGAATGCATTGCTTTTTCGCTGTAGAAGCTCGGGAATGTCGTCGACTGGAAGTGGCCCAGCTTTTGCAATCGAGTCTGGATGTCGAGTAACTGAGCCTTGATATCGGGAATATCTGCGCCTGGAAGTGTGCACTGCTTCTGCAGAGTGTCTATGCGTTGGATGAGCGCATTGCGGGCGGCCGAGTGCATGTCCAGGGTTTTCATTGCGTCCGCTTTCTGCGTGTCCATCATGAGTTTGTTTTTGAGGGCGTACTGTTTCTGGGCGTCGATGGTGTCCTGGGGAATACCTTTATCGAAATCCTTACGGAATTGCCTGCCGGTCCCGGATAGTTGAGCACGCGCCCAGCGGTCGGCCACTGCGGCACAGGCGCCGAAGCTTTCCGGCGACTCGCTGCTCAAATTGAATGCGGCCGCAAGCTTATCCCAAAACGTCATTTTGGACTCAAAGTCGGCGTCGAGCTTCTTCTGCTCGGCGTTGACGCGTGAGTCAACTGACTGCTCGATCCAACACTTGATTTCTCCTCCGGTGTTGGCGGCAAGTTGTTTTAAATATACGGGTGTAGACATGGAAGCCTCCGCTTCGCGATAGATGTGGACAGAATCCTGATCGGGAAACGCGAGTCTGGGAAGGAAGGCAGAAGGGGGAACCGGGGACTGATTATTTGAGATCTTCCGCTTTGCAGCGGGTCATCTTCTGCGCACGATTGTAGCTCGTTTTGTGAGCTGTTGGGGGAGATAAGACGGTAGGGATGGTGCCTGCTGAAAAGATGCCGGGAAACGATGCGATCAGGGCGCGGATTTTCTCGGCATCAGGGTATCGAGCATGATGAGGATGCCGCCGCAGACGATGGCGGAGTCGGCGATGTTGAAGTCGGGCCAGTGGTAGCTCCAGTGGTTCCAGCGGATGAAGACTTCGAGGAAGTCGGTGACGACGCCGAAGCGGATGCGGTCCCAGACATTGCCGAGCGCGCCGCCGAGGATGAGGGCGAGCGCGATGGTGGTGGCGCTGAAGCGGCGGCCTATTCTGACGATCATGGCGAAGACGATGACGACGGCGAGGACGGAGAAGGTAATCAACAGCCAGCGCGTGCGGTCGGGAGTGGCGGAATCGGAGAAGAGGCTGAATGCTGCTCCGGGATTGAGGACATGCGAGATGTAGAAATAGTGCGGGATGATGGTGATCGAATCGCCGTCGGCGATGTGGTGCTCGACCCAGATTTTGGTCCAGCGATCGAGGGCGATGATGAGTGCGGAGATGACGATGAGCCAGCCGCGGCGATCTTGTTTCAAGCTAGTCCTCTGTTGAAAGGCCCGGGGCTGAAGCCCCTTTACTTTCTTTTCCTGTTCACCGGCCTGAAGGCCGGTGCTTCTACCCTGAGTTTGTGCGCTGTCTTCGACAGCGGTTCTTAATCAATCCCAGGTCTCAAAAGGGAGCCTGTGGCACCCGTATTTCCTTGCCGTGATCCTAGTGGGCCGACCTGCGGTCGGCTTCGCACGAACTTTGTTCGTGCGGGTCCTTCGACTTCGCTGCGTTTCGCTCGGGATGGCAGCATAATTGCAGATGTTAGCGGTCGTAGCCCATTTGTTCCAGAGCGGCGGCGCAACGTCCGCAGACTTTCGGCCATGAGCCGAAGGGTTGGACGTGGTCCGGGCCTTCGTCGGCGTAGTAGTTCCAGCAGCGTTCGCATTTTGTGCCGTCGGCTGGAAGCGTGATTGCCTGAACGGTTCCGTTGGACGAGTTTTCTTTTACCTCTACCTGCGAAACGTTGAGGAGTTCCTTCAGGCTCGACTTGAAATTCTTGAGCGTGGCGGCGACATCATCGTTGGCCTGGATTTGCACTTTGGCTTCCAGGGCTTTGCCGATCAGCTTCTCTTTGCGCGCTTCTTCGAGACTTTTCAATGCTTCATCGCGGACTTGCAGGAGCTTTTGCCAGTCGGCAAGAAGTGCAGAGTTTTCTGGAGCCAGCTCGTTCGGCTTCGGAAAGACGCCGAGGTGCACGCTGGCTGCTCGGCTTGCTGCGGCGGGCAGGTAGCTGCCAGACTTCGTCCGCAGTGAAGCTGAGGAGCGGCGCGACCAGGCGTACCAGGGCCTCCGTGATCTTCCACAAGACGGTTTGCGCGGACCGGCGAGCGATGCTCTTCGGCGCAAAGGTGTACATCCTGTCTTTGAGCACGTCGAGGTAGAAGGCGCTCAGGTCCGCGACGGCGAATTCGTTGAGCGCGTGATAAACGCGGTGAAACTTCAAAAGTCGCTCGTACCAGCCGCAGAATCTTTTCCGTCAGCTCGCGCGTGCGGGCCAGCATGTATTGGTCGAGCGGAAGCATCTGCTCCCAGGGCACCGCATGCTCTCAGGCTCGAAGCCGTGCAGGTTGCCCAGCAGGAAGCGGAAGGTGTTGCGCAGCTTGCGGTAGTTTTCTGAGACGCGCTGCATCAGGTTTTCGCTGGCTGCCATGTCTTCGCGGAAGTCGACAGAAGCGACCCAGAGGCGAACGATCTCCGCGCCCAAGCGGTCCGCGATATCGACGGGATCGACGCCATTGCCCAGGCTCTTCGACATGGCGCGGCCCTGCTCATCGAGCGTCCAGCCGCAGGTGCCGGCCATCGCGGTAGGGTGCGGCGTCCGCGTGCTCCGACAGCGCAGAGCAGGGAAGACTGGAACCAGCCGCGGTGTTGGTCGCCGCCTTCGAGAGTAGAGGTCGGCCGGCCAGGGAAGTTCGGGCTCTACCCCCAGAACCGCAGCCTGGCTGGCGCCGCTTTCGAACCATACGTCGAGGATGTCCATCTCCTTCTCGGAAGCTCGCGGGTTGCCGCTCCGCACTGCGGCGCACCTCGTGCCGGCGGGGAGCATCTCCTCGGCGTTCCTGCGCACATACCAGGCGTCAGCGCCTTCCGCGGCAAAGAGAGCGACGATGCGCCGGTTGATCGCCGGGTCATTGAGCGGGTGTCGGCAGTTGCGTTGCAGAGAAAGACGGCGATGGGCACGCCCCAGATGCGCTGGCGAGAGATGCACCAGTCCGGACGCGAGGCCACCATATTGGCGATGCGCTCCTCGCCCCATGTCGGGTCCCATTTTACGCGTGCGGATTTCTTCAAGCGCGCGCTGGCGGAAAGTGGTCGTGTCCATCTCCGCCGTCCGCCATCGGCGTTTCCATGCTGATGAACCACTGTTCGGTGGCGCGGAAGATGACCGGATTGTGGCAGCGCCAGCAGTGCGGGTAGGAGTGATAGATGTCTTGTCGCCCCATCAGCGCGCCGCGCTGCGACAAGCAGCTCGATGATGGGTTCGTTGGCCTTGAAGACGGTAAGGCCTTCATATTCCGGCAAGCCGTTGCGCAGCGGCCCGCGTTGTCCACGTTGCATATCTGGCTCAGCCATACGGGCGCCAGTGTAGAAGTCATCGACGCCGTGCGCGGGCGCGGTATGGACGGCGCCTGTGCCCTGGTCGGTGGTGACGTAGTCGGCCAGCACGCCCAGGATGCTACGATCGAGGAACGGGTGCCGAAGGTGACGCGCTCCAGCCTCGATCCGTTGAAGCGGGCGATCTCTTTCGCGTCTTTCAAGCCCGCAGGCTTGCCGCGTGGCTGTCGGCCAGCGCCGTCGGCAACAATATAGACCTCTGCCGTCCTGCTTCGAGCGCGACGTATTCGAGTTCAGGATGAAAAGCCACGGCGAGCGATGCGGGCAGGGTCCAGGGCGTCGTCGTCCAGATGATGGTCGAGACGGTTTTCCCGGCAAGACGGGATCGATGCCTGCGGGGTCGCTGCTCAGCCGATACGTACGTAGACGCTGGGCTGGTGTGCATCTCGTACTCGATTTCCGCTTCGGCGAGTGCAGTGCGGTCGTGGATGCACCAATAGACCGGCTTCAGACCTTTGTAGACGAAATCCTTCTCCAGGAAGCTGAAGAAGAGTTTCGAGAATCTTTGGCCTCGTACTCCTTGGTCATGGTGGAGTAGGGGCGCTCCCAACGGCCGAATACGCCCAGGCGCTGGAACTGGCCGGTCTGCAGGTCGAGTACTTCTGCGCGTATTCGCGGCAGGCGCGGCGCACGGCGATCGGCGACATTTCGAGCTTTTTGCGGCCGAGTTGTTCGTCGACTTTGATCTCGATAGGCAGGCCGTGGCAGTCCAAGCCGGGGACATAAGGGGCGTCGAAGCCGGCCATGGTTTTCGACTTGACGACGAAGTCCTTGAGGCATTTGTTGAGCGCGTGGCCGAGATGAAGGGGGCCGTTGGCGTAAGGAGGGCCATCGTGCAGTACGTAACGGGGCGAGCGCTTGCGGGCTGCGCGGATCTGCTCGTAGAGTTTCTCTTCGCTCCATTTTGCGAGGCGGCGCGGCTCGTTCTGGGGCAGATTCGCCTTCATGGGGAAGGCGGTTTGGGGCAGAGTGAGCGTTGATTTGAGTTCCGGCGTTCCGGATGCGGTCACTTTCGGCGTAGCAGTGGACTCGCCCGGATTGGATGGAGCGGACATCTCTTCTCCCAATAAGAAAAGTTGATAGGGGTAAAACTTTATTGTATCCGGTTTTAGAGAAGTAACTTTATAGTGGGGTTCGCGTCTATATTGGAAGGTATTCGGAGGCTGTCTTTATGAGTCTGGTAGCGATTGAGTTCAAAGAAGATCCCTCGCCTGGCTCAGGATGACAACAGAAAAAAATCAGGATGATGACAGAAAAATCAGACTAGCGCAGAGAATATTTCCCCGCGCAGATTAAAGACAAGCGGGGCTTGCGTCGTCCATAATGGAGAGATACACGGTAAGGCTCCTTGTTCTTTGCCTTACCTGTGAAGTGATATGGGCAATGAGCTTTTGACACCTCCGGAACTGGAACCAGGAAAACTTCGGCCACAGGAAGAAGAGCCCTCACTTCTTCTTGAAGTCGACGGTTCTATGTGGAAGTCGTTACTGGGGAACCTCCGCGATGCTTTTTCTTCTTCCAAGCAGCCGCCGCTTCAGTTGACTTCTCAACCCGACGAAAGTAACGATCTCGTTGAAAGTTGGAAAGACGAGTCAGTCTGGAAGTCGCTTCGAGTCAACATTCAGGACGTGTTCTTTCCGAAGAAGCAGCCGCCGCTTCAGCTGACCTCTCGGCCCGACACAAATAACGACCTTGTTGAAAGTCTTAGAGAGGAATCGATCTGGTCGTCGCTCTGGGCCAACATTCAGGATGTGTTCTTTCCGAAGAAGCTGCCTCCGCTGGAGCTGACTTCGCAGCCGATCGCAACCGATGTTCTGCTGAAGAGCGATCGGAGCGCAAAGTCGAGCGCATATTCGGTTGGCGCACACGTGCTGGTGATCGGACTGATTATTCTGATCATCATCGAAGCACGCATTCATACACGCGCGATTGATAAAAAGGCGCAAGTGACTCCAGTCGATGTGTCGGCATTTGTTCCGCTGGCGCCTGCGGCCAAAGACGTGATGGGCGGCGGCGGCGGCGGCGGCAATCACGAGCTGGTGGATGCGTCGAAGGGCAAGCTCCCGAAGTTTGACAAGCAGCAGATTACGCCTCCGCAGAAGTTGTTGCTCGACAATCCGAAGCTGCCGGTTCCGGCGACGGTGGTAATGCCGGACATTAAAATGCCGGATGCGAATATGCCGAACCTGGGTATTCCACAGTCGAACCAGGTTGCGCTCGCATCGCAGGGACAAGGTTCAGGGTCAGGGTTTGGAACGGGTACTGGCGGCGGATTAGGATCGGGTTCCGGTGGCGGTATTGGGCCGGGTTCGGGCGGCGGTACCGGCGGCGGTGTTTACCATCCGGGCGGCGGCGTGTCTGCTCCGCAGGTGATTTACGCGCCTGATCCGGAGTTTTCTGACGAGGCAAGACGCGCGAAATATCAGGGTATCTGCGTAGTGTCAGTGATTGTGGACGCGCAGGGAAATCCGCAGCATGTGCATGTCATTCGTCCCCTGGGCATGGGCCTGGATGAGAAGGCGGTTGAGGCTGTGCGGCAATACAAGTTCCGGCCGGCGCAGTTCCAGGGACATCCGGTTCCGGTGGAAGTGAACATCGAAGTGAATTTCCGGATCTATTAACGCTAGACAAAGATTTATGAAGAAACGGCAGCCGCAAAAGGCTGCCGTTTTCTGTTGTGGGCTGAGGAATGGTGACGCGTTGAGTTGCGATGCGATCGCAGTCGACAGGTACAGAGTTGGCTGCGATGGGTGCGGATTTGTAATCAACATAAGAATCGCGCAGCCAGCTTGTGGACTGGCTGCGCGAGATGGATTTAGAGCAAGACTTCAACCGTTTGCAGGGTGCAGGACGCGGAAGCTCTTGCCTCCGTTTGACCACACCAGTATGAGGGCATCCTGCCCGCTGGGGACGCTGGTGAGTTCCTGTGCAGCTTCGGAAGCGGAATTTGCAGGTTTGCGATTTATCGAGACGATCACGTCTCCTGACTGCAGGCCGGCATTGTCTGCAGGGCTGCCTGACTGCACATTTTGAATGACGGCGCCGTGCACGTCTTCCGGCAACTGTATCTGGCTGCGGACGTCAGGCGTCAGGTTTGCCAGGCTTAGACCCCAGCGTCCCTTACCGTTGCCGCTTTGAGCTACTTCATGGCTGGCATTCGAGTTGAGCGGCTCAAGCGTTACGGGGATGTTCAGGGTCTTGCCATCGCGGGCTACATCGAGATGAACAGTGTCTCCTGCCTGCTTCTGCGTGACCTCCATCTGGAGCTCGCCTGCGTCAGTTACTTCCTTGCCGTTGAGCGCTGTGATTACGTCGCCCGTCTTCAGGCCAGCTTTGCCGCCGGGCGAATCCGGATTTACGTCGGACACAACTGCTCCGACTGCTTTATTCATCTGGAAGAATTTTGCGTTGTCCGGAGTGACGTCGGCGATGGTGACGCCCATAAATCCATGGCGCACTTTGCCGTCGCGGATCAGCGTATCCACGGTGTGCTGAACGATTTGTTGCGGAATGGCGAAGCCCATTCCGGCGAAACCGCCAGACTGCGAGATGATGAATGTATTGATTCCGATCAGCTCGCCGTGAGCGTTGACGAGCGCGCCGCCGGAGTTGCCCTGATTGATGGCGGCATCGGTCTGAATGAATTCACCTGGCTTATGGCGATCTCTTCCGTCAGGGTTGGAGCGATTCAGAGCGCTGATGATTCCGCGGGTGACGGTGAATTTGAAGCCCAGCGGATTACCGAAGGCCAGCACCAGCTGTCCGGGGCGCAACCTGGAGGAATCACCCCACGGCACGCTGGGTAGATTTTTGCCGTCGATTTTGATGACGGCAAGATCGGTGAGCGGATCAGCGCCGATCAACTTTGCCGGGTAGACTTCGCGATTGCTCATGGTTACATGAATGTCGATTGCACCGTCGATGACGTGGTTATTGGTGACGATGTATCCGTCGGGCGAGATGATGACGCCGCTGCCAAGGCCATGCTCGATTGCCGGTCCCTGTTGCTGCTGTCCGTGAAAGAACTGTCCGAAGGGAGAATTCGGGCCAAACATGGGCGGCATTTGCTGCTGCTGCCCATCCTCACCGTCGTCGTCGCTGACCTGCTGCCGTTCCCCGACCTTTGAGGTAACGGTGACGTTGACCACGGCAGGGGTGACACGCGCGGCCAACGCTTCCATGGCCTGATCGAGCGAGAGAAGCGCTCCTACGCTGCTGTCATCGAGTGCCGAAGCTGCGGGTGCAGGGGACGGCGCGGCCATGACGGCAGATGTGGGCCGCATGACCTCATAAGCACCCAAGGACAGAGCTGCTCCAGTGACGATGGCTGGAATCACCACGCGCCGTTTGAGCAACGATTTCAATTTGCCTACGTTCATATTGTTCTCCTCAAACTAAATAATTAGTTGTTGCGGGTAAAAAAATTTGCTAGATCAGGCTCTGCATTCCTTCCACCTGAGCCGCATCCAGCGCCGGGGTTATCAGCACAATGTGCCAAACCTGTGTTTTCCATGCGGCAGCATTCGTTTGCAGATTGCCGCCGTAGTCAATTTCTGTAGTTTCCACGAGCACCAGCATCCGGGCTGCCGGCGCAGTACTCTTTGCTTTCGCCAGTACCATTTGCGATGCCGAAGCTTGTTGCTCACGCCGGGAAGTCAGTTTTGGCGAAGCAGTGTGGAGCGGAGCGGGTTGTTTTGCGATCTTGCGGCTGGTGGCCGGAAGTTTCTGCCTCGTTGCCGGCGCGGGGAGATGAAACGATGCCGGAATCACAGTCGCGCGCATTCCAGGGATGGCTGCATCATCTGCATGGAAAGCCGGGTGGCTTTTTTCGATGTGCGCGGCTGAGCCGGGAGTAAGAGGCGCGAAGCCTACCAGCCGCGGGGCGCAATACGATACGGCAAAGCATGCCAATGAGAAGACGGCGGTCAATCCCAGCGCCGGTTTCCAGAGGCGCGTGGTGGCTGGGCGCTCGGCGTCGAGAATCTGCGCAATGCGCAGAGAGAGAGCGCCGGCGCGCTGCACGGCGGGCTGGGCCATGGTCCAGCCTCGGCGGGCACAGCTCTTTTCGAGCAGATCGATCAGGCAATTGGCATAGGCTCGCGGGTTGCCGGTGTTTGCGAGCACGGCATCGTCGCATGCCATTTCACGTTCCAGAGATAAACGCGCATCGATCCACCAGACTGCCGGATGGAAGAAAAAGATTGCGTGCACGATTTTCTGTAGCAGATTCGTCCAGTCGTCGTGCCGGCTCAGGTGGGTCAATTCATGGATGAAAATCGGTTGGAGATCATGGGGAGCAAGCTCGCGCAGCGCCCACGCCGGCAGCACAATGATGGGTTTCCAGAAACCGATGGCGGCGGGCACTTTCACCCGATCTGATACAGCGAGGCGAGCCGGTCTTCCTGCGCTGTGAGATTGAAATATTTCCTTGATTGCGGGATTGAGTTGCGACAGATCAATTTCGGCGCAGCTTTTGCGGATGACACAGACCTGCTGCAGGCCAACCATCACGCGAATCAGCGCCAGGGAGGCTGCGAGCGCCCACGCAGCAAAAATTATGACAGCCCAGAAGGCGGGGACGATGATCTGCGGGCTTACACGATTGACTGCCAGGAGCGGATGATCAGCGCTCAGCCGGAAACCGCCGAAGAACGACAGCCCGGCGACGGCCATGAGCGCGACGAACCAGACGGCGAAGCGGGTTCCCGAATTTTGCCGTCCGATAAGACGCAGCAAAAGCCATGCGAAGAGGGCAATCAGCAGTCCTTCGGGCAGGGAATTGAGCACACGCTCCACGGAAAGCTGCGCAACGGTTTGTATTCCGAGCCAGGTCATTCGCCGTTGCTCCGCTCTAACATTTTGCGCAGGCGCTGCAGCTCTTCCGGAGCGATTCCGCGGTCCTCAAGAATATTGAGCACCAGATCTTCATGCGAATTCCGGAAGAAACGGCCTACGAGGTGCCTTATCTCAGACCGGCTGGCTTCATCGCGTTCGACCAGGGGACGGTAAACATGGGCGCGGCCATCTTTTGAATGCTCGACGTAACCTTTCCGCTCAAGAATGCGGATAGTGGTGAGCACGGTGTTGTAAGCCAACAGCGGCGGATCGACGAGCGCGTCGAGGATATGCTGCACGGTGCCAGGCCCCCTCTGCCAGACCACCTGCATGATTCTCAACTCAGCTTCCGTGAGCGTCTCGGAAGGCTTCCTTGGCACGCGATCGTCCTCCTTTTCTTTTTGGACGCGGGACGGATTGAAAAGTAACTAATTAATTAGTTTGGCAAGAATTTTGCAGGGGTCAAAAATAAGAAAAATGATGGATTCTTCCACAGGATATTCGCCTTTTATTCGCTATACTCGGGGCATGTTCCATGGCCCAATAGAACGCCTCCACGACTTCGTCATCAAGTGCAAACGATGCAGCGAGCACATTGCGGCACCCGTCCAGACGGTGCCTGACAGCTGGATCATCCACACCTGTCCGCTGTGTGGTGAACGTCGCCGCTATCTGCCAGCCGAAATCTTTAGAGGCAGACTGTCATTTGACTTTGAGGCATGGTCACGGAGGGCCGGCCGTGGCGTGTGAGATGACTACTTCGGGATGCGATGAGGCAGCTATGCAGACTTGCTTGAACATCGGCGGCGGAAAATGCTAGTATCGCCACTCAGTTTGCTTCTTACATTGTCAGACGAGAGGGAGTCACCACGACTGCAACGGTGACTATGTACATCGTCTCTCAATGGCTACGGCACTTTCGATTCCCATCAGTCGCGTTGAGTCCGGGCCAATACGACAGCTAATAACGGAACTCGAACTGTTCGAAAGCAAACATATGCTTACCATTCACGTTGAGCCTCAACTGAATACCGATGGGAGTGAAGTGAATTATTTCCTCTCTGTGGCTGCCAATCATCTTCGTGGGCCAGTTCTGAGCAGCAACTTCACGGCTCTCGAAAGTTTGCTTGATAGTCTTCGTAGTATCGGAATCCCCAAAGATGATGTTCGCCTGGCAGGGAACACTCTGAAGAGCGGTCTTCAGTTCTCGTTTCCCAACGTCAATTTAGTTGACGCTGACTTTGCGAAACTCGGGCTTCAAATACCTGAGCGTGAGAAAACTGAAAGGAAGCACAAATTTATAAATCATTTTGAATCAATAGGATAGGAACCGCTTTCCGCGACCTCGAAAACGGCTTAGGCCGAGCAGAGAGGATTGCATACCACCGCGCTCGTATGCTGTTCCTGCGACCATCGCCTCTCGCGAGGTAGTGCAGGCACGGTCGCGCTGAATCTTCTGCACGAATTGCGCCTTATTGACAGAGATACACCGCGACTAACGCTGAGGGTCAATGCGTGTGAAAGCCGGTGCAAACACCAGTTATTCTTTTGTTTTGAGTGGCGCGCCCTGAGAGATTCGAACTCCCGACCTTCTGATTCGTAGTCAGACGCTCTATCCAACTGAGCTAAGGGCGCGCATGGAAAGCGACTGCGAACTCATTCAAAGATATCAATTTCTGGGGGGTTTCGCAAACATTTGCGGCGACCTGAAGGAGATGGTTATGTTTGCCGGGGAAATCCGTTTTCAACGCTCTGGCGGGAGCGTGCGTGGTGTTTTAAGCTGACGCAGAAGGAGTGACTGCATGCAGAATGATGAGCAGGCAATCCGCGATCTGGTTGCGCGGTGGAATGAGGCTTCGATGGCCGGCGATGTGGAGACGGTGCTGAGCTTCATTGCCGAGGATGCGCTGTTTCAGATTGCGGGCCGGGAGCCGTTCGGAAAAGAGGCCTTTGCGGAAGGACTTCGCCGGGGGCTGGAGCATGTGCGCATCGATGTGCGCTCGGAGATTGAGGAATTGCAGGTGATTGGGGACTTTGCCTATCTGCGAAATCATTTGTGGGTGACGCTGACTCAGCGCGGCGGCGGGGCGCCGATGAAACGTACCGGCTACACGCTCACGATTCTGCGCAAGCTGCAGGATGGAAGATGGGTATTGTCACGCGATGCGAATATGCTGACTGCGGATACTTCGGGCTGATTATTTTGCCGGGGGCGGGGCTGGCTCCGCTTCGGCTACGGGCTGTGGCGGGATCAGCGGCAGTTCTTCTGCGATGTTGATTCCGGCGCGTCGCAGCAGCTGGCCGACAATTGCTTTATTAAGGCGGGTGGCGTCGTATTCGACACGAATGGTCTGCCATTCTTCTTTCAACTGAAGGCGGCGAATGCCGTAGACTTCGCTCATGTTGCCGATGGCGATCATGGCTGCTTCGGACGGGTGCTGTTCGTAGCGGAAGAGGACTTCTACGGTGGTCATGAAGCCATGATAACAAGGGCTGCGTCCGGCGGGCGAGTTTGTGGGTTGCCGTCCGCTTGAGAAACTGCAATGCTCTTCCCACCCTTCCGCAAAGTGCGCGAAAGGATGGGGCACCCATTTTCTGCGGCTTCCGGCGAAAACAAATACTCAGAGGTTTTTGATGTAGTTCAGGATCTCGGGATTGGTCCAGTCTTGCGGGCCGATGAACTTGCGGCGGATTTTACCCTGCCCGTCGATGATGTAGGTCTCGGGCGGACGGGTGGTGCCGAAGGCCAGGTTGCTCTTCTGCGATTCATCATGGATGGTGAACAGGTCGACATGATTGTCGCTGAGGAATTGGTGATAGGCGTCGATGTTGTCGTCGAAATCGACGGCAAGCACAACGACCTGCGGCAACTGCTTCTGGAAGGCGATCAGCGAGGGCAGTTCTTCAAGGCAGGGAGCGCACCAGGAGGCCCAGAAATTGAGGACCAAGGTTTTGCCGCGGTAATCGCTGAGGTGGATTGTCTTTGCGCCGTCGACGATGGTGAAGTCGGGAGCCGGTTTGGCTAACTGTCCGGGATGGGAGCCACGGTCGCAGCCAGCGGCCGTGAGAAGAAGAATCGCCGCGAGTCCCACACTTTTACACAAAAGGCGCGTGAAAGAGTGGGGCACCGGAGGTCTGAGGATTCGGAAACCGCGCACGTTTCTATAATACGTTCTGGACTTGCCTGGAGTGGATTTGGACTTATCGGTCATTGTTCCCGCGAGAAACGAAGAAGATAGCCTGGGCTCCTGCCTGGAGTCGCTGGTTTCGCAATCGGACGAGAGCTGGAAGCTGGGAAGCGATTGGGAATTGCTGGTGGTGGATGACGGATCGACGGACCGCACGCGGGAGATTGCAAAGAGTTTTGCCGGCGTGACGATCATCAGTCCGGCTGCACTGCCGAAGGGGTGGACGGGCAAGGCTAACGCCGCATGGGCTGCCGCGAAGCAGGCCCAGGGAGAGTGGCTGCTGTTTACCGACGCGGACACGGTGCATGAGGCGGGTGATCTGCGCCGCGCGCTGCATGAGGCGGAAAAGCACAACGTGGCGATGCTGTCCTATTCACCACGGCAGGTTGTGACGGGGTTCTGGCAGAGGGCGTTGATGCCGCTGGTCTTCAGCGAACTGGCGCTGGCGTATTCACCGGCGAAGGTGTCCGATCCGGAATCGCGGCTGGCGGCTGCGAATGGGCAGTTTCTATTGATACGGCGGGATGCGTATGTGGAAATCGGCGGTCATGAGGCTGTAGCAGATTCGATACTGGAGGATGTGGATCTTGCCTATCTGGTGAAGCGGCGCAAGCTGGGGCTGCGCTTCCGCTACGCTCCGGATGCGCTGAGCACGCGCATGTATCGCAGCTTTAGGCAGATGTGCGAAGGATGGACGAAGAACCTGGCGCTGCTGTTTGGGAACATATTGATTACTGCGGCGTGGAAGATGCTGGATATTATGCTGCTGGCGGGACTGCCGGTGCTGGCGTGGTATTTTCCCGGACCGCTGAGCGCGAGCATGCCATGGATCACGGCGCGCCTGGTGATTCTCTTGATATGGCTGCGGACTCTATGGCGCTTCTATCGCAGAGTGGCGAAGTCGAATTTTCCATTCAGTGATTACGTGCTGAGCGTTTTCGGATTGCCGCTTTTTGTCTGGCTTCTGTGGAAGAGCTGGTTCGACCATACGGTAACGAAGCGCGTAGTCTGGAAGGGACGTGAATATGCCGGTGGAAGCCGCTGAAACGGGAAACACAAACCTGCATCACTCTGAATAGCCAATGATTCTATTGACAAGAAAAGCTGAGTTTTCTGCCTCGCATTATTACTGGAACGATGCCTGGTCTGCGCAAGAAAATGAGCGCGTCTTTGGAAAGTGCGCGAACAAAAATGGACACGGGCACAACTACACACTGGAAGTCACGGTTGCCGGTGAAGTAGATGGGACTTCCGGCTTTGTGGTTGACCTGAAGCAGCTGAAGGACGTGATGGAGCGGGAAGTTGTCGGAGTCTATGACCACCGGCATCTGAATAAAGAAGTGCCTGAGTTCGCGAAGCTGATTCCGACAACCGAGAACATTGCGATTGCGGTTTGGGGACGACTTGAAGGGAAAATTCCGGGTGCGAAGCTGTATCGCGTGCGCGTGTATGAGATGCCCGATCTTTTTGCCGACTATTACGGTGAGGCATGAGAGCTTATTTTTCGCGACGGTATCGGCTCAGCGCTTCGCATCGTCTGCACACGGAGGCTTTCAACGACGAGCAGAACCGCGCTATTTTTGGGAAGTGCAACAATCCGCATGGGCATGGGCACAATTACGTGGTGGAAGTAACGGTGGGCGGACCGGTGAGCGCGGATACGGGCATGGTATGTGATCTGGTCGATCTGGACGCGTGCGTACGGAAAGAGATAGTGGATCGCTTCGATCATACGAATCTGAATCTCGATCCGCTCTTTCAGCATCAGGTGCCTACCACCGAGAATCTATGTATAGAGGTATATCGTCTTCTGACAACGGCTTTTGACAAGGCAGAAGTGGTGCGCGTGCGGGTAGAAGAGACGAGCAATAATTCTTTTGAGTATCCGATGCGTATGCCCCTTGCTGCGCGAAGCTGAATGGACAGTGGGAGAGAAAGAGAATAACGATGGCGAGACCGGCAATTGTTCGCAAGGCCATGACGACGGGCCTGGAAAATATTTCGACGCAGGAGATGTATCGCGAGATTATCCGACGTTTTGACGAAGACCCGACTCGCGATGGGCTGGAGCGGACACCGGAGCGCATCGAGAAGTCGCTGGCATTCCTGACGAAGGGCTATCGCGAAAATCCTACTGAAATTCTGCGCGGGGCGCTCTTTGATGTGGACTATGACGAGATGGTGATCGTCAAGGACATAGAAATGTTCTCTCTGTGCGAACACCATATGCTGCCGTTCTTCGGTAAGGTGCACGTTGCTTATATTCCCAATGGCAAGGTGATCGGGTTGAGCAAGATTCCACGGTTAGTGGAAGTATTCGCTCGGAGACTGCAGGTGCAGGAGCGGATGACGCGTCAGATTGCGGATGCGATTCAGGATGCGATTGAGCCACAGGGAGTGGGCGTGGTGGTGGAGGCACGACATCTCTGCATGATGATGCGCGGCGTGGAGAAACAGAATTCCTCTACGGTGACGTCGGCAATGCTGGGCGTCTTCCAGAAGCAGAATACGCGGACGGAATTCCTGTCGCTGGTGCGGGAGCGGAGCCAGAGCGGATTCTGAATTTGTCATTCAACTGAACGGCTATATTAGTCAGAGTGAACGGGCTTCTGATTGTCGATAAACCCGGCGGGATGACTTCGCACGATGTCGTTGTGCGGGTAAGACGGGCGACCGGCGAGTCGTCCATTGGCCATCTGGGTACGCTTGATCCCATGGCAACAGGCGTGCTGCCGCTGCTTCTTGGAAAGTACACGCGGCTGGCGCAGTTCTTTGGTGCTCTTGACAAAACATATACAGGAACGATTCGCTTTGGCTTTGCGACGGATACCTACGATGCCGATGGGCAGATGACGGGTGATTGCGTTTGCGTCCCGGTATCGTTGACACCGGAACAGGTGCATGGCGCAGCTGCGGAATTCCGCGGCGAGATCGAGCAGATGCCGCCCCCTTTTTCAGCTAAGAAAACAGGCGGCAAAAGGGCTTACGAACTGGCACGCGCCGGGCAGGCGCCACAATTGAAGCCTGCGCGAATCACGATTAAGGCATTTGAAATAACCGCATTCAGTGGCGATACTGCTGCATTCGGCATGAGGGTTTCTGCGGGCGGTTATGTGCGCAGCGTTGCACATGAGATGGGCATGGTTCTCGGCTGCGGTGGGCATCTTGCCAGCCTGCGTCGCGTCTCGGCGGGTCCATTTGGAATTGTAGAGGCGATTCCGCTGGCCGATATCGAAGCATGTGCAGGAGACGCGCTGGAGGCGAGAATGCCGCATCCGCGCACATGCTTCCTGAATTGCCGGCGGTAACGGCGGATGCGCTCTCGCTGGGGCGCTTGCGCGAACGGAGCCGCCGTGAATCTGCCGGAATTCAGTGCTGCTCCCATGGTGAAGATTTTTGAACGCCAGCGAAATCTGATCGCCATTGGGAGACGCATTGCCGGAACTCTGTTCCAACCTACCGTGGTGCTGGGATGATTACTTCCGGAGCAAAGGCCTGATGAGCCGGAAAACATTGGCGGCAACCTGCTGATTGCCCTTGGCTGTTGCATGGATGCCATCTTCCTGCATGGAGCCGGGAATGCCGTAGACATCTTTGAGTAGGAAAGGAAGCAACGGCACACGATATTTCGCGCTAGTTCACTGTAGTTGCCTTGAACTGCTGAATGTAATCCGGACCGTAGTTAGGCGGCAACGTGATGCCGGCAAGAACGATTTTGTTTTTGACTTAGCAAGCGGTCAACATCAGTCCATATTCTGGCGGGTGGACGTGAAGGGAACGCCGCGGAGGCCTCGTTACCGCCAAACTCTACGACGACAATTTGGGGATGCAGGGCGAGCACGTCTTTGAGGCGATCCACTCCGTCTTTTGTAGTATTGCCGCTATTCCAGATTGACGACGTGGTAGGAATAGCCGCGAGTGCTGAGGAGCTGTTGGAGATAGGCTGGATAGGCATGGCCAGATTCAACGCCGTGGCCTGCTGTCAATGAATCGCCAAAGCAGACGATGACAGGGCTATTTCCGGCGACACCAGCCATCTGTCCGGAAGCTGCAAGTGGGAACGTTGTTGCCAGGTAGAACGTAAATAGAAGAAGCAGAGCGTGTCGGCGCGTCACATAGGTATTGTAATCAGGGGACAGGAGCCAGGAATGATTGAAGTGCGAGGACTGAAGAAGTCGATTCGCAACGGAAGCCGGACAGTAGAAATTTTAAAAGGCATCGATTTGAATGTGCCCCGAGGACAGTTCCTGGCCATTATGGGAGCGTCGGGCAGCGGAAAGAGTACGTTGCTGGGCTTGCTTGCCGGACTGGATGCGCCTACCGAAGGCGAAGTGCTGGTGGATGGAACCGAAATCAGCAGGTTACCGGAAGATAAGCTGGCACAGGTGCGAGGCAGGAAGATCGGGTTTGTGTTTCAGTCGTATCAACTGATTCCAACGTTGACTGCACTGGAAAATGTTCTGCTTCCCTATGAGTTGAACGCGAATGGCGACGGAAAGAAGCGGGCCACTGCTTTGCTTGAAACCGTGGGGCTGGCGGATCGGCTGGATCACTATCCTGTACAGCTCTCGGGAGGTGAGCAGCAACGCGTGGCGCTGGCGAGAGCGTTCGTACTGGACCCGCCGATTGTTCTGGCCGATGAGCCTACGGGAAATCTGGATTCGACCAACGGGCAGCATGTGCTCGATCTGCTGACAGATCGCCAGCGCGAAGCGAACACAACTCTTGTATTGGTGACGCACGACAAACAAATTGCAGATCGGGCAGACCGCCGCATTTTTTTACGTGACGGGCAGATTGTTTCCGATGAATACGAGAAGCAGGCGAGCCATGGAGTTTGAAGAGAAACCTGCTTTGGGATGGAGCACGGCGGCGAAGATTGCATGGCGCGAGTTGCGCGCGTCCCGGGCAAAATTCTTATTCGTGATTTTATCGGTTGCGATTGGCGTGGCTGCACTGACAGGGGTCCGCGGGTTTAGCGAGTCTTTTCAGAAGGCGTTACTCGATCAGGCGCGAAGCATTATGGCGGCCGATCTTTCGGCGCGGATGTTCCGGCTCACGACGGCACAGGAAAATGCAAAACTGGACGCGCTGGCGGGTTCCAAAGGAGTCGAGCGCACCTCTGTAACCGAAATGGTTTCGATGGCTTCGCTACAGAGCGAGCCGGTTCCGCTGCTCGTTTCATTGAAGGTCGTAGATCCGGCGAGGTATCCGTTCTATGGGGCGATGATCTTGAATCCTGCGGGCGGTCTACCCTCATTACTGACGGATTCGACGGTCGTAGTGGATGACAATCTGCTGGTGCGGCTGCGTGCAAAAGTTGGCGACAAGTTGAAAGTTGGCGGCCAGCTATTCACGATTGCTGCGGTGATTGAGAAAGAGCCAGACCGACTGACAGCTGGAATTGGTCTTGGGCCTCGAGTGATGATGACACGGTCTGCAGTGGATAGAACCGGTCTGCTGCAAGAGGGAAGCCGCGCCACCGAACGGTATTTATTCAAGCTTGGACCGCAAAGTGGAAAAGTTGCCGATGTGCGCGGCGAGCTGGAGAAGATTCTTCCTGACGCGCAGATTACCGATTTCCGCGAGACGAGCCCGACGCTCTCAGAGGGATTAGATCATGCGACTGGCTTGCTAAGCCTGATTTGCCTGGTTGCCATGGTGCTGGGAGCGATTGGCGTAGGGATGGCCATGCGCGCACATCTGCAGCAACGGATCGATATTCTGGCCATCATGAAGTCGATCGGCGCGCGATCCTCTGATATTTTGCGCATCTATTTGTTACAGACACTGTTACTTGGAACATTGGGTGGGCTGATCGGCATTGCGTTTGGGTTGGGAGTGGAATGGGCTTTGCCATTTTTCTTCGGCAAGCTACTGCCCATCCAACCGCCGTTGCGATTGCCGATCCGTTCGGTATCGGCGGCGTTTGGAACCGGCATTCTAACGACGGTGCTCTTTTGCCTGCCGCCACTGCTCGATGTTCGTAAGATTCGGCCGAGCATTGTGCTGCGTAAAGCGGTGGAAGGCGGTAGCGCAGATGGTAAAAAAGGCTTTTGGAAAACAATGGGCGAGAACAAGGCCCAGTGGATGTCAGTCGTTGTTATTGTTCTGGCTCTGGCCGGTATTGCAGCGGGGCTCGCTGATTCGATGCTGGTAGGGAAGTGGTTTGCAGCAGCGCTTTGTGGATTGCTGATTGTAATTCTTGGGCTCTCAGCTGTGACGTTGCGCGGGCTGCGCGCTTTTCTAAACAAGACACGTCTTCATCTGCATTCGGCGTTGCGGCATGGATTGGCGAATCTTTACCGGCCGGGGAATCAATCAGCCGCGGTGCTGGCTACGTTAGGTGCCGGTGTCATGCTGATACTGAGCGTCTTCCTGATGCAACACGCCATCGTCAACCGAATGAATTCGGATGCAACGACGAGTGCAGCCAATATTTTTCTGATCGACATCAGCCAGGATGAGGTGCAAGGAGTTAAAGAGTTGGTGACGCAGCAGTCGGGCGCGGCGGGAAAGTTCGAGTCGATTCCGATTGTTTCTGCGCGGATCACGGCTATCGATGGCGCGCCTGTGGAACAGCTAAAAGTAAAGAACTATCCAAAGCGGCTGCTGTCATCTGTTTCTGTTACGTGGGCAGATTCTGTGCCTGAAGGTGTAAAGATCACGCAGGGAAAGTGGTGGCAGAAGCGCGATGCAGATGGATTGGCAGTAGTAGACCACGTTGCGCGCAGGTTGAATCTGCATCCCGGCTCGTCGATTGACTTCGAGTCCGGGGAGAAAACGATTCATACACAGGTGGCGGCGATCTACAAGGCGGAAGGCGAGCACGTATTTGCGCGAAGCGAATTTATTTTGCCGTCGGGACCGCTTCAGGGGTTGCCGAATGTCTGGTATGCGGCGGTGCATGTGCAGTCGAAGCAGATTCCATTCATGGAGCGTGCGCTGTTTGCTGCATACCCTACGGTGACGGTCATCAACATCGCCGACATTCTGGAGACGGTGCAGGGTGTCGTGCACCAGATCACGCTGGTGATACGATTCCTGGCCGCGTTCTCGATCCTTTCAGGCGCGATCATCCTGGCGTCGAGCGTGGCGAGTACGCGCTTCCGGCGAATCCGCGAGGTCGTAGTTTTGAAGACGCTCGGCGCCACGCGTAATCGAATTGCTGCCGTTTTCAGCATTGAGTTTGTCGTTCTCGGGCTGCTGGCAGGCGTGGTTGGAGTGATATTCGCAAACCTGCTGTCGCGTGTGCTGCTGCACAAGATGGAAGTTCCATACCATCCGGAATGGATCGTGAGCGGAATTACCGTCGTCGCCACGGCTGTGCTGGCAGTGGCGACGGGATGGATTGCCAGTTTTCGGATTCTAGGACAAAGGCCGCTTGAAGTGTTGCGGGAAGAGTGAGTGTTCCTGCCGATTCAGCAGGAACACTCGTGGTTTATTCGGCGGCGCTTTCGAATTCCTTACGCGTTGCGAACCGTCTTACAAGAAGCGGCATAACAAAGAGAATCGAAAACACTGTCGTGATCATTCCTCCGACGACGACCCGCGCCAGCGGCTGCTGGGCCTGAGCTCCGATGCCGTTGGAGATGGCTGCAGGTAGAAGGCCGAGGCCGGCAGCCATGCAGGCCATCACCACAGGCCGCATTTCATCCATGCAGCCTTTTTCGAGGCCGTGTTCAAAGCCCTCTTCTCGCTGCGCCCGGCGTATTCCAGATAAAAAGACAACCGCGCCCAGTGTGGCTACGCCGGTGAGCGAGGTGAAGCCGACGGCTGCAGAGATGCTGAACGACGTGCGCGTGAAGAAGAGTGCGAGGATACCGCCTATCGCTGCGAAGGGGAGCGTTCCCATTACGATGAATGCATCTTTCCACGTGCGGAATTGAATGTAGAGAAGAACGAGAATGACGGAGAGGCTGACGGGAATGATATAAGCGAGGCGGCGCTGCTCTTTTTGAAGACTATCGAACTCGCCTGCCCACGTGTAGTTATACCCACCTGGCAGTTTCACTTTGTCAGATAGCTGCTGTTTCAAGTCCTGAATAGCGCTGGCAAGGTCGCGACCGCGGACACTGAACTTGATGGGGATGTAGCGGCGTCCTCCTTCGTGGTAGATCATGAAAGCGCCGTTCCGTAGGCCGACATCGGCGATTGTGCCGAGCGGTACCTGCGCGCCATCAGGGGTAGGCAGGAGTATTTTACTGATTGCCTCCGGGGTGTCACGGTACTCCGGGGAATAGCGGAGCGCGAAATCGAAGCGGCGATCTCCGTCGATGACTTGTGTCACAGGCGCTCCGCCGACCGCAGCCTGCACGACATTGTTTACGTCCTGTGGCTGAAGTCCGTAGCGGGCCGCCTTACTGCGGTCAATGGAAACCATCAGACTTGGCTGGCCGGTTACTTTGAAGACGCCAATATCGGCGATGCCTTGTACTTTGCTCATCACATCCTGAATCTGGTTTGCGATGTGGGTGAGATCGTCGAAGTCATTGCCAAAGAGCTTGAGGGAGTTCTCGCCCTTCACTCCGGACATGGCTTCTTCAACGTTGTCCTGAATATTTTGTGAGAAGTTAAAGTCGATGCCCGGGTATTGCTCAAATTCTTTTTCGATGGCTGAAATCAAACGTTCCTTGTTGCCGTGAAACTGCGGCCGCCATTCACCTGCCGGCTTGAGGCTGGCGAGGAACTCAATGTTGTTAAAGGTGCTCACGTCCGTACCGTCGTCCGGACGGCCCATTTGCGAGATGACCTGTGTAATTTCCGGGTACGTGCGAAGCGTCGCGCGAATCTTGTCAGCTATTTTTTCCGACTGGGAAAAAGCAATGTCCTGCTGCATCGTGGCGCGGATCCAGAGATTGCCTTCTTCCAAGGCCGGCATGAATTCGCCGCCTACAAAAACGAAAATCACCATTGCTGCAACGAGCGAGCCCAGAGCAACGATCCATGCGAGTTTTCTGTATTTAAGTGCGCGTTTCAATCCCTTATCGTAGTGACGGCGGAAGAAACCGCTAAGCCACGTATCCTCGGCTTCGCGCTTGATTTGTTTCGGAATGGCAAAGGAGCCCAGGACAGGCGCGAAAACCAACGCAAAAATAAGCGCTCCGGTCAGCGCGAATCCATATGTAACTGACATAGGAGCAAATATCTTGCCGGGAACACCCTGCATGGTGAAGAGCGGAATAAAAGCGACCAGAATGATTAAAGTAGCGAAAAGTACAGGTTTGGCGGCATCGCCGACTCCTTCCATAATCAGTTCTGCAACTTCTTCCCCCTGCACGCGGCGGGAGATTTTGCGATAAACGCTTTCAAGCACGACGATGGAGGCATCGACAAGGATGCCGAAGTCGATGGCTCCTATGGAAATGAGATTCGCCGAGTGGTTTGTAAGGACCATCATGGCGAAGGAGAAGAGCACTGCAAACGGGATCGTGATGGCTGCAATCGCGGTAATGCGCAGGTCCCCCAGCATACTTAAGAGGACGAGTGTGACGAGAATGAGCCCGGTGATGATGACGTGACGAACAGTGCGCGTGGTGGTGTTGATAAGGTTCGTTCGGTCGTAAATGGTGCTGATCTTCATGCCGGGTGGCAAAAGATTGCCTTCATTTAGCTCCTTAATCTTTGCGCGGAGGCCGGCGAGCGCGGGTAGTGACTTCTCGTTTTTCTGTAAAAGCACGATGCCTTCCACAATGTCAGGCTGCTCATCGCGGCCTACCTTGCCGAGGCGGGGCAGGTGGCCTTCTTCCACGTTGGCGACATTTTTCAGGAGAACTGGTACGCCATTGCGTTCGGCGATGACGATATTATCCATGTCGGCAATGGAGTGAAGAAGGCCAATGCCGCGGACATTGACGCTCTGACTGCCGAGTGTGAGGTAGTTGCCGCCGGCATTGGCGTTGCTGTTCTGGATGGCGTTGACAACCTGAGTCATGGTGACGCCATAGGCAAGCAGTTTGTTGGGATCGACTTCGGCCTGGTACTGGCGCGTTGTTCCGCCAAAGGTGGCGACGTCAATGATGCCCGGCACCTGTTTCATTTCGCGCACGAGCAGCCAATCCTGCGTAGCTTTGAGTTCGTTTAGAGAATAACCGGGCCCCGTCAATTCATAGCGGTAGATTTCGCCAATGGGAGATTCAGGCGAAAGTTGGGGCTGAAGATTATTCGGCAAGTTAATGGACTGAAGACGGTTGAGCGCTTCCTGGCGGTCAGTGAAGTAGTCACTATCGAAAGTGAAATACAGTTTTACGTCGCTGAGGCCAAAGATACTGATGGAGCGAATCTGTTCGAGGTGAGGCGTTCCGTTCAGGCCTGCTTCGAGAGGTACGGTTACCTGTTGTTCCATTTCCTCGGCAGACCATGACGGATTTTGCGTGATGAACTCAACCATCGGCGGGGACGGGTCCGGATAGGCTTCGATATCGAGTTGCAGAAATGCAATAACGCCTCCGGCGAGCGATGCCAGGAAGATAATCAGAATAATGTTGCGGTAGCGAAGGAGCGTGCGGATAAAGGCCTGCATTTATTGCGCTCCTGCCTGGCGCAAGAGCTCTGCGCCGGTGCTTACCACCTGCTCGCCGTCTTCCAGCCCGTGCGTGATCTCCACCGTATTTTCATGCGTCTCACCCAGCTCCACGTCACGCCGCGCGTACTTGTGGTCGGGCGTGGCGACAAAGACATAGTTCTTTATGCCATCGCGAATAACGGCCGTTGAGGGAACTACAATCGCCTGACGTTTGAGATTTGCAACCGAAATGGTTGCAAACATCTGAGGTTTGAATTTATGCCCTGGATTGGGGAGAACTACGCGCACTTTGAGGGTTAGCGTTGTGGCGTCGACGGCATCGGAGATGTTGCCCACTGTGCCGGTGCGTACTTCATTCTGATAGCCGTTGACGCGGACTTGTACTGGCTGTCCCGGGCGCACGGCGCCGACATCATTCGGGTAGAGGTCGCCCACTACCCATATGGAGTCGATGTTTGCGATCGTCGCGATGGCATTGGCATTGTCAAGCGAGCGCTGTAACTCACCGGGCGCTGTGCCCACATCGAGCACGATGCCGCTGATAGGGGAACGAATGGGCAGATCGGCAGAGATGTCATTCTCTGAGAATCCGAGGTTGTGCAGCGTCTGCCTTGTGCGCTCGAGATCTGCGTGATCTGCATCGTCCAATGCTTTCAGATCGTCGTAATCCTTCTGCGCCATGACTTCGTGCTGCAATAGTTCTTTCGCGCGCTGTAACTGCAGATCAGCGCGGGCAACTTCAATCTTTGCTTTCTCAAAATCGGACCGGGCCGATGCCGCGTCGTTGCTTTGCAGCGTTCCGATTGTCTGACCTTTGCTAACTTCCTGACCGGGCAAAACTTTGAGTGCGAGAACGCGCCCGCTGAGCGGCGGATAGATATGCACCACGTCGGTAGGGTTGGGCATGAGCCGCGCAGGTAGATTGAGAGTGTCGGTGACCTGGACTGGATGAGCCGTTATCGTGTCCACGACATCTTTACCGGTGGCAGGCGGCGGAGCAGTTGCTTCATCCGGGCGATTGCAAGCTGTGAGCGCCATTGCGCAGGGGATGAGGAACGCAGCTAAATATTTTTTGCTCATGGGACGATCTCCGTTGCAGCGGCGAAGCTGAGTTGATGAATGGCGAGCCAGACCTGAGTATTTGCATTCAGTGCGTCGAGGTTTGTCTGGCGATAGTCGCGTAGAGCGTCAAGGTAATCGAGCAGGGTTGTGCCGCCGTGACGATAGCTGAACTCAAGGTTGTTGCGGACACGGGTTGCTTCCTCAAGATAGTGACCGTGATATCGCGTAGCCATCGCCATGGCGGTTTCATAACTGGCCCATGCCTGCTCTACATCATTCACAACCTGATTCCGCGCGGCTGCCTCAGCGAAGCGGCTGGATTGCGCTTCGTAGCGGGTGCGTTCTTTCTCCCCTTGATTGCGATCGAAGATGCGCAGGGGAATGCTGACCTGGAAGCCAGCGCTGTTATAAGTTGCCGAGCGCTCGTATTCACCGCCTACGGTTGGATCAGTGGTGCCGTTGGCATCCGCCAGCTTTACGTTGGAATCGGCGAGACGAACGGATTGCTGGGCTGCCAGGAAGTCCGGGCGGGACTGTAAGGCCTGCTGCTCGATCTGCGCGAGCGGCGCGGTGAGCGTTGGTGGATCGAGAGTGCCGGTTATGTCGAACGTGTTGGATGGCTTTTCGAAACCGAGCAAGAGTTGAAGCTGGGCGCTCGATTGGACGAGATCGAGCTTGGCATTGTCGTAGTCAGACTCAAACTCAGCTAACTGGAGGTCAATGCGCTCAAAGTCTGTAGCGCTGATGTCGCCGGCGTTAAGACGCGTTTTGCTCAGGTCGACGGTTTTGCGATAGCTCTGGAGGTTGTCATCGGCAATCTGCAAGGCGGTCTTGGCTGCCAGCATTTGCGTGAAAGCCTGCTTAACGGCCAGGAGTGTCTGACGTTCCGCATCCTTGTACTGGCTTTGCGTGACGTCGGTTGTGGCGTGGGCAATGTCCAGTCGCCAGCGGCGTTTTTCTCCACGTTCGAATAACCGATTGACATTTGCCGCATAGGAATAAGGGCTGGCGGGATTGCTGGCCGAAAGAGTCACCTCAGAGCCTGATATTTGGAAGTTCGGATTCTGGCGCAGCCCGGCAGTGATTTCGCTCGCTTTCGTTGCAGTCACGTGTTGTTGTCCGGATAGCAGATTCGGGTTCCTGGTACGCGCCACGTCGAGCGCCTGCTGCAATGTCAATGGCGCTTGTGGCATTTGCGCATGCAAAGCCGGACCTGAGAGGACAAATGCGAGCAGTAGAAAACAGCTTCGCTGGAAAAGTCGATTCATATGTATACACACATCCTGGGACTGGGTGAGGAGTCCTGGTAAAACACCAAATGGGAGCTGGCGGAGAACGGGAAGAAATCTAGGCTTCGAAAGGAGGGGGTCTGTTTGCCATCTGCCGGATTGTTCCGGTTTGTGGTCGCGCGCGTTGAATCGACGGCTCTATGCGTGCGAATGTCTGCAGATTGCAGAGATGTTTGCCGGGAAAAAGTTCGGCATGCAGAGGAGAGATAAGATCCGCAGGCTGGTCCGTGGAGGGCAAAAGATCTACGCGCCGCGTTACATGCTCAATTTCTGCGGTGGACATGGCTTGCATGTCGTCAGTCATAGAAATGACGGGAAGCAAAATGACGAAGAGCATGACTAATGCGAGCAGTTGCACTCTCCGGTCCGGATGCTGTTCCCGCGCGGAAGGATTACGCAGTCCGCAGAGCCAAAGCAAGGCGAGCGATGCGGAGAGCACGAGCCATGCAAAATTGAGAATAAATTCCACGCTGACACAGCGATTGTAATTGATAGGTGGAGTATTTATGTACGCGGGAGGATAAAGATGCAACGCAAGTTGACCGAAGTTGCCCCTGCTTTTACTATGAGAAGAGTGCGAGTCGCCGCGCGGCGGAACCTGCTGCGCATTCACTGCCCCCTCGTTCAATGGTAGGACAGCTGACTCTGGATCAGCATATCGGGGTTCGAATCCCTGGGGGGCAACCAGCTTAAACTCATCCGCTTACACTCAGTTAACCTAACTTGCCCGCACGTTCGTGTCAGGCAATATGTCAGGCAGCACAACAGCTTTTCGGTTGCTCTTGTTGACAATCTCGGCAGCCTTTTGAACTTCCGGATGCAGATACTTTTGTGTCGTACTCAGGCTGTCCCATTTCGACTTCCTTTGGGCCCAATCATGTCCTTGTTTTTCGCGGGTGTCCAAGACCTTCTACATCAACGTTGATGCCGCCGAAGCATCAACAAGGAACGCAGGGGAATTCAAGAGGCACAACGGGAGGGCAGGGAAAATCGAGGTGTTTTTGGAACTATTCGTGCAAAGAGAACTTAGACCAAATCGCCTCCCGCTCGTGTCTTGAACTTTGCGATTCGGTCCCTGATTTCACACCATGTCACCAGATGGCGTTTGGAGACAAGTCGTTCTCGTTACTGGTCCGAAATCTCGAACCCACGACCTCTGTCTACATGACCTCTGCTTTCCTACCCATGATTCTCAAGCGATCGTCATTTCAATCTTTGAGGCGGATGCATGCGGTAAATTCACGACGGACAGATCCGTTGGACAATGTTGCACTCAGCGGTACTGGGATCTATTCCATTTTTCCGGCGGCCGGACCCACGGCGGTGGCCTGCTTGGTCTTGGGGTCAATGCCGATCAGCGCCACTCCGCCCACTCCGCCGCGGCCGAGGGTAACCACGTGACCGCGAGCCCTCAGGTCGGCCTGCACTGCTTCGGGCAGGGTGTTGGGGACAGACAGGCTGCCCAGGCTGGCACGGTCCTGGCCGAAGGAGCTGATGAAATGCGTCGGTGGAGAAGCGCGGCGCCTTAAACGCCTCCTCGGGACTCATGCCGAATTCCACGTAGTTGAGGATGACCTGGATAGCTGCCTGATCCTGCTGGTCGCCGCCCGCTACCGAGATCGCCATCACGGGCTGGTTGTCATGGAAAAGCAGCGTGGGGCTCAGCGTGATTCGCGGCCGCTTGCCGGGCTCGATGACGTTGGGAGTTCCCGCAAACGTGTTCAGGCTGCTGAGCCGGCTTCCGTGAATAATGCCCGTGCGTCCGGCCACGCCAGCTGTGCTCGACAGGCCGCTGGGAGTCGCCGCGATCACGTTCCCAAACTTGTCCGTCACGCACATGACGGTGGTTCCGCCATGCCAGGGGCCGGTGATGGTGGGCGGCTTGGTCGGTTTCATGTTGTAAGGGTCGCCCGGCCGGAGCTCGAGCGATGCCTTTTTCGGATCGATCAGCTTGCGCCGCATTTCGGTGTACTGATCGGAAAGCAACTGCTGCATCGGCACTTTCACAAAATTCGGATCGCCGTAATACTCGTCGCGATCCGCCAACGCCAGTTTCTCCGCTTCAATCACCGTGTGGATGTAGTCCGCCGAATTGAAGCCCATCTTCTTCAGGTCGAAGCCTTCCAGCAGGCGCAGCGTCTGTGAAAGATAAGGACCCTGCGTCAGCGGACCGGCCTTATAGACCGTGTAGCCGCGGTAGGTGGTTTCGAGCGGATCCACCACGGGAGTTTTGTGCGCGGCCAAATCCGCCTTGCGAAGGAAACCGCCCTTTTCGATATACCAGGCTTCGAGCGCGTCGGCGATGTCGCCGCGATAGAATCGGTCCGAGACGGCTTGCAGTTTCTGCTCCCGCGTACCTTTCGCAGCCTTTTCCGACTCCACCAATTTGCGAAAGGTCACGGCCATATCCGCCTGCCAGTTCACGCCGGTTTCGATCCTCTTGCCGCTGCCGGTATCGATATACCAAGTGGGGCCGCCGGCGTCCAGAATGGCCAGCGTCGGCTGCACGACCTCCTCGAAGCTTTTGGTTCCGTAAAGTTTCAGCAGGGTGACGATCGCATCTATGGTGCCAGGCACGGCGGCTGCCTTGACGTCACCGTCCGGGATTCCGTGTTCCATGTACCAGGCGATGGCTTTGGGGTCGCGAGGGGCCTCCCCTTGTCCCTCCAGCAGCTTCACGTTTTTCTGGTCGGCGCTGTAAACCAGAATGGGAACCTCTCCTCCCACGCAGAACGCGCCTACATAGGTTACGGACAGTGCCAGCAGAGTGGCAGCGCCTGCATCGGCGGCGTTTCCGCCCTGTTGCAGAATCTTGATGCCGGCCGCAGTGGCGGCAGGCCTACCGGAAACAACCACGCCCTGGCTGCCGGTGGCGACACTCGGTCCCCGCGGGCTGACCGGCGTTTTGGTGGCCTGCGGCAAAGCGAAGGGCGCGAGTAAAAGGAGGGAAACGGATTATCGAAATGATCTTGCGCATAAGAGATCAACTCCGTTGAAATGGGGCAGCAGTTCCAGGTCCCGCCGTGGCTGCGCGTGGAGAAGGACCGCTAGTGCAGAAGGATGCAGCCCTGAGTGTACCGGAACTCTCGTTACACCTTGGACCAGGATATCCGTTACAAAACTCCCTTGCGCTCTTGCAAGTCTCTCTTCCGGGTGAAGTGGCGCTGGTGGAGGATGGAACAGCTTAAGTGCTCGGCAGAAGTCCGCGGGTGCTTCCAGATGCTTGACACTCAGTCTCCGAACAGCCGGTTTTTCGTCCGGTGAGGAGCTCGTTTCTGACGACCTACGATAGCGGGTCACCGCCAATCTGGCATATTGGGTTCACCTGTCCGCGAAGTCGGCATCCGGAACACTTGAATTACTTCTTGCAAATCGCATTCTATTTCAGCACCGCGGAGGCCGTTTGACGATTGAACAGGGAAGTCAAGTTCTGAGCAAGAAGAGGATCGTTCTTCGCGCCCGTGATTGCTTTCTGGACGTGATCGCGATGGTCGCTATCCGCGCCCGTGAGTGTGATGAGCGCCGCTGCGAATTCCATCTCCGGATCCTGTCCCCGCATCTTGATCGCCTTTTTTACCCAGCTATATCCGTCAAGGCCAGCCGCCGGATTAGGCTCATCCTTGCCCATCCATTGCTTGTAGGCTTCGGACAGGTAGCCCACGTCAAACCACGCCAGTGCCCCGATGTTGTCGACACCGGCGTTGGTTGCGCGCGCGTGAAGTCGAGTCAGCAACTTTTTTGCTACTTGTGGATCCTGGCGAGCGTAGAGAGTCGCTCGTCGAAGGGTCTCCATTCGTACTAACACTGGAGTGTTCGAATCGAGAATTGCTAGAGTGTCATTCGCGAGGTTCTGGAGGTCATAGCCTGCATCCCCTTTGTGATAGTTCAAATCAACCCATGGCAGTGACTTCGCCTGCCCGATTGCGATGGGATGACAGATAAGCGGCGGCCCCGCCATTGCGGAGGTTGTAAGTGCAAGCATGACTGCCGCTAGGCCGATCGCGAGACGCGAAGATATGCTTAAGTTCATACGCTGAGTCTCCTTTTCGTGGTTTCCCCCACGTCCAAAGAGACGCCAACAAAGATCGAAGTGTTAACGGGGAGCACGGATATCTGGAGAAGGGGAAACCCAGAAATAATTACGCCGTCAGGTAGTCCCCGAATCACTTTTCGTGAACAAGCGCGGATGTCTCAGCCCAGGCATGCTCCCAATGGCGCCAAACCGAGATGTCGTCAAATCCGAGTTCGTTCCACCACCGATCGAGCATGGGTTGATTGAGACGCAGGATTCCTTCCTTAGTGACATCAGCAGGAGGAGGAGCAAGCTCTACCAACCGGTCGTAGACCAGCAGTCTCTGTTTTTCCTCTACACGAACCAGCAGATGCCACAGCGTGAGCGCGTCGCGTTTGCGGGACTCGTCGAGCACGATCGTCAGATCGTCGGCGCGCTGCTGTGGTGTATTGTCCTCGAAATCAAACCTCGCCAAAGCGTATCGAAACTTCTGGGACGCATCCTCAAAATATGGAGTTCCGGGACCGGTCTTCGGTCGTGTCTCGCAAGCTGCGCCTGCGGGAATGAAAGACTCGTGGCCATTCAGTTTGAATCCAACCCACCCGAGTGATGTACGCACTAATCCCGCTCCCGAATCGTCCACCTGCAGCGTATAGGCACAGCCCAGGTCTACGGTCGTAGCTGACGGCGTGTCCACGACGAATTGACCAGGAGGAGCCCAGATAAACGCATGAATGACTCCGTGATCCAGTGCAATTCGTTTTAGACCGGTTCCCATCGTGAGCAGACGCAAGCGGGTGTCAGGCTCCACTTCAATCTGACCGACCTGTTCAGCCTGAAGACTTACCCGTGATTGACGATCGGTTTCAAGCACCTGGCCGACGTCGAGACGGCTTGTTCTTTTGGCCTCACTGATGGTTCGGGTGCCGATTCGAGGTGTTCCTGTCACGCTGGACACCTCCCAACCAGCCGCGGCAACTGTAGCCGGCTTTCTTTGTTGCATCAGAAATGAAATCGCCGTGATGGCCGCCACGGCGGCGGCTATCCCCGCGAAAAAGGGCAGCGGTCGCATCCACAGCGAAGACAATGTCCATCGTCCGCGGGGGATGATCTGAGGAAATACCGGAGTCGGACGATTATGGCGATACTTCCCGAGCAGTCCTTCCAGCCTCTGGATTTCGCGATCGGGCGGCCCAGAACCATCCCATAAATAATTCTCACTTATTGCCGGTAGTTCGTTTTCCGTTCTGTTGTTCCTTTTGTCCATCGATTACGGCATCTCCTTTTCAGAACCATTGCCGTTTAGGCTAGGTTTTAGTTTCGCGCGGAGCAGTTGCATCCCACGATGCAGGTTCACACGAACTGAGCCGTGTGTCAGTCCAGTGCGTGCCGCTATCTCGGGGCCAGTCATCCCCTCCACCAGCCGCAAAATCAATGTTTCCTTATATGTATCGGGCAAGGTCCGGATCGCGTCGAGAATTGCGCCGGCCGCGGCCCCGTCGTTTCCTCTGGCCCTTCCACAATCGAGTTCGATATCAATCGCATCGTCTGTAAGTTGATCCTCTGGCCCGGATCGTCGGTAGTGGTCATTCGCCAAGTTGCGAGCGATCGCCGCCAGCCATGCTCCAAAGCTTCCCGTTTTCCGCAGTGTTGACAGTCGGCGAAGCGCCATCACGAAAGCATCCTGAACGAGGTCATCCACCTCTCCAACCGGAACCTTCGCCAGCAGTAATCCGTGGACCATGCGAGCGTAGCGATCATAGAGACGGCCAAATGCCGCTCGGTCCCCGTTGCGGGCTGCCCCGACCAACATCTCATCCTCGGTGAATTCGGACCTGGACTGCTCGCTCACAGGCTGATTTCGCAGATCTGCCGTGACCGAGTCGACTCTGTCTCCATACCCTGAGGCCATGGCAGCAATCCCTGCGTAATCGTAGACGTTCTTGGGAGAACAAGTGTTAACAGGTCGATTCGGTCGAAGAAGGTGCAAACGATCCAGGCGAGTTGGCGGAAGGGTTTACTCTTCTAATTGTTAAGCCGAGGAGGCACACTCCCGAAATTAAGAGAAAAACCATCCAGGCTTAGTGACTATCGGTAATCTTCGCGAGGGAACACTTCATGCTTGTATCGCCAAAGTTTGTCACCGGGGGCCTTTTTCTATGCCTGAGCGAAGCCCTCTTGATTGCCCAGACCTTACCAGTTCCCGCGGTGCTGCCAGCAGAAACGCAGCAACATGTGGAAAAAGTCAAAACCTGTCTTACCGAACCCGCTGTCATCAAAGATGATCCGCACACTTGTCACACCCTGGCGGAAAGGATGACGGAACTGCATGTTCCCGGAGTCAGCATAGCCGTTATTCACAATGGAGTGATCGAGTGGGCGCAAGGCTTCGGGGTTCAGCAGGTGGGCGGCAAGCCAGTGAGTGCCGACACTCTTTTCCAGGCTGGATCGATCAGCAAGCCCGTTGCTGCGATGGCTGCCCTTCATCTCGTCGGTCAGGGCAAGCTTTCACTTGACTCTGACGTGAACACAGTACTCACAACATGGAAGGTTCCCGCGAGTTCGGCAGCGCCCGGTGCGACGGTTACACTACGGGAGTTATTGACGCATACGGCGGGATTCACGGTCCATGGTTTCCCGGGATACGCGGCCAATGCTCCCGTTCCCACCCTTGTGCAGGTTTTGAATGGAGAGAAACCCGCGAACACGGATCCAATCCTACTAGAGAACATGCCAGGCAAGGATTGGAAATACTCGGGTGGCGGCTATACCGTGATGCAGCAGATTCTTCTCGATGTTGCGAAGCAGCCTTTCCCGAAGTTACTGTACGACACCGTTCTGGTACCGATAGGGATGACACACAGCACCTATGAGCAGCCGCTTCCCGCAAAATATCAACCCATGGCCGCAACGCCTTACACGGCTGACGGAGCGGCAGTGCCAGGCGGTGCTCACACTTATCCAGAGATGGCTGCGGCGGGGCTATGGACAACGCCGTCAGATTTAGCTCGGTACATGATTGAGGTTCAGCAATCCCTGCAAGGCAAGGCAAATCATGTGTTCTCTCGCGATCTGACCCAGCAGATGGTCACCGCAGGCAAAGGAGAATGGGGCTTAGGTCTTCAACTTGGCGGCTCTGCATCAAATCCATACTTTTCACACGGCGGCGTGAACGAAGGCTTTGAGAGCTTATTCGTTGCATACGAGCACGACGGTGAAGGAGCGGCAGTGATGACAAATGCGCAGGGTGGGATGCGCGTGGCTTCAGAGATTATGGGTAGCATCGCAGTCGCATATGATTGGCCGGATTTCCGTCCCGTCGTCCGCACGGCAATCAAGGTTGACCGTGCCGTTTTAGCACGATATGTAGGAACGTATGAAATCGCGCCGACTTTCAGCATTGCTTTTTCGCTCGAACGCGATCAGCTGATGACCCAGGCGACAAACCAACCGAAGTTTCCTGTATACCCTGAGACGGAGACAAAATTCTTCCTGACAGTTGTAGATGCCGAGGTAGAATTCATAACCGATGACAAGGGCCAGGTCAGCTATCTGATATTGCATCAGAACGGCCACGAGACAAAGGGCATCAAGAAATAGCCGCTCTGAATTCATTTGGCCCAACGTTCCTCACGCCGCTGCAAGCTCTCGAATGTCAACTCTGCGAGTTCGCGGCGGCGCACTCCGCAACCAAGCAAGATAGCCAACATCGCTCGATTGCGCTCTCCCCTAAAAGTCTGACGATCGGGCGACTGCTAGAACGCCGATGCTTCACCGTCGTTGACCAGTTACCCAAACGAGAGCCGAGTTTGCGAACGCCTTTGGCTCGATGGATGCCGGCAGCGAGTTCGGGGCTCAAGACCAGAATCTGCTGCCTCATAGGCAAGCCGAGCACAGCGGCCATGCGCACGTTGATCGCCCCGGGCGCGAGACCGCGGTCTTCCAGGTAAAACCGATACCGCAAAACTACTGCTTTGTTGAATGCTAGTCGTGGTTCAGAGCAGTACCAAGCAACAAACTCATCAATTGCGTGCTGGTAACCACGCCGCGAATCCGGTGACGCGAGACTTCGGAGGACTGCGGCTTTCGAATGCTCCAGATCAGGTATGCCGAGTTTGGTCTTAGGCCGGTTCTCTTGCGTCTGCCTCCACTCGTGGACATCTCCCTCATGATTGCCGCCCTCAATGCGGTGGATCATGATGTTAAGAGAGTCACTGTGCGCTTTGTCTACGCTATGCTGCCGGCAACCTGGTGATGGTTAGCCGGTTATTCGTCCACCTGACTGAACAGATCAGTAAACAGAGGCGGACTTGTCGGCGCCAAACTCCGTTGACCTTGAGCGCAACGGGTAAAAATTGTGGTTCGGCGCGGAACTCTTTGCTGGATTGATAAACAGAAGAGCGTTTCCGGTATTGCCATGACCTGGATATTCTTTATCGGAGCGGCTAGCCTGTGATAAACAGCGGTCGGGGCCCAGCTACCCCTGAAGATCGAGAAATGTTTAGATGACGACTACAGCGGCAATAAAAACACCATGGTGGGCCTGGGCATGGCCCCTGCTGGCGTTGGTGATTCTGGGGTTGCAAGTGCTGCTGCACGGCAATGTGTTGATTACGGCGGTTGAGGCATTTGCGCTAGTCGTGACGGTATTTGCCGCGGTATATCACGCGGAAGTTGTCGCACACGGGGTTGGCGAGCCCTTCGGGTCGCTGGTGCTGGCCCTCGCCGTGACCATCATCGAGGTGGCGTTGATCGTCTCGGTGATGATTACGGGAGCCGGAGACAGCTCGGGGTTGGCGCGTGACACGATTTTCGCAGCGATCATGATTGTCTGCAACGGAATCGTGGGGTTGTGCTTATTGGGCGGTAGCCTCCGCCACCGTGAACAGGATTTCCGACTCCAAGGCGCAAAGGCTGCCCTATCGGTGTTGATTGCCTTGACCTCCCTATCTATGGTGTTTCCCAACGTAACGACTAGCACCACAGAGCGGACTTACAGCTCTTCGCAACTCATCTTTGCGGGTGTTGTTTCGCTGGTTTTGTACGGGTCGTTTCTTTTCGTCCAGACGATCCGGCATCGAGACTACTTCCGTTCATGTCGGCGTAGACGAGGAGCATGCTGCGCCACCTCCGTCTCGTGTAGCGGCAGCGAGTGCGGGCCTGCTGCTAGCAGCGTTGGTGGCGATCGTGGGTTTGGCGAAGGTCCTGACGCCGACGGTGGAGCGAGCGATTGCTAAGGCTGGCGCACCGGAGAGCGTAGTTGGGGTTGTAATTGCGGCCCTCGTCCTGATGCCAGAAGGCGCTGGCGGCTTTTCGGAGTGCGCGAGCGAATCGGTTGCAGGTCAGCATGAACCTGGCGTTGGGTTCCGCGCTGGCCAGCATCGGGTTGACGATTCCCGCAGTGGCGATGGTCTCCATTTTTCTGCACAAACCATTGACTCTCGGCTTAGAGCCGAAAGAAATTGTTCTGCTTTTTGTGACGCTCATTCTGAGCCAATCGACATTGAGCACGGGAAGGACGAATGTGTTGCAGGGGATTGTGCATCTGGTGATGTTCGCGGTGTTCTTGTTCTTGGCAGTGGTGCCGTAGAATTGCGTGCGCATTCGCGAACGAGCCTGCTTTTTTAGCAACCGTTGATAAATCGCCGAGTCATTCATCGACAAATGAGCTAAGGAAGTCGGCATCTCGGACGCGTAGCTCGCTCGGGTGCGTCAAAACGGTGTTTTGGGAAGCGCTTCCTCGTAGTTGTCGGAAAACCCTGACTTTTGAAGTTGTCCGAGAAGACGGTTTGAACGAAAAAAGGCATAGCTGGTTGACACCTCTTAAACGCCAGCTCCAAGCGGCGCTCACGGTGTGCTCCGCAGCACTCTTACTAGAGGTGTGCCTCGTGCCCAAAAATGGCGCCTTTTTACCCGCTCTACGCCGGGCGCCGCCCCTTCTCCGCATCCAAGTCGGGTCAATGCAGAGAAGCTCTCGCTTCCCTTGCCGGAGTTCATTTACTGCATCGGCCCAGCCTAAAGAACTCAAAGGTCCATAGCCAACATCTTCTCCCGACCGCACCAACGCCTTCCTTCAAACCGCTCTATCCGAGCCGCTTGCTCTCACGCTGCTGCAACACCACACACTCGCACCTGCGGAGCAGCTCCGATAGAATACTGACGTTTATCGTCCCCTGAAGCTGCAGCGTGCTATTCGGTTGTTGGTCAAAGATGGTTAACCCTAAAAATCCCTTCGGATCCTTGCGCCATTTTCCGGCATTGCAGCTACTGTGCGCGGTTGCGTATTTCGCGGCGGGTGTAAAGGGCCTCAATGAGCGTTGCTGCAAGCGCGGTCCATCCCGTCTGGTGGGCGGCGCCCACACCACGGCCCGTATCGCCATCGAAGTATTCGCTGAACAGGATCAGATCTTGCCAATAAGGGTCTGTTGCATAACGCCCTTCTCTCCCGTGGCTGGGCCGATTGACCGTCCTTGTTGGGAAGAAAAAGACTCACCAGACGGCGTGCGATGTCTTCCGCGATTTCAACCAAGCTGTCGTCGCTGTCCGCTACCCGTTGGATACTCCAGTTTGTAGTCGTCCCCATAGACCAGCGAATAGCGTTCCAAGGCGTTGATTAAAAGCATGTTCATTGGGAACCAGACGGGGCCGCGCCAGTTGCTGTTGCCGCCAAACATACCGCTGTCTCCCTCTGCCGGCGTGTAACTTTACGGTGAAGCGCTGTTGCTTCGAATTCCACTTGAAAGGGGTTCGCAAGATGATATCGCGACAGAGCGCGTACGCCATGCGGCGAAAGGAACTCGGCTTCATCAAGAACGCGCCTTAGAATGCGCTGAAATCGGTCACGTGGCGCAATGGCGATCCATTTCGAGCCGTCGATCTCCTGGTTCGCAACTTTGGCCGTACTGACGTACTCGGAAAGCTGCTTCTTGTTTTGCAAAAACCACTGCGTTCGTCTTTCGAAATCTACAAGCCCTTAACCGTGTCGCGCTTCATAATGCAGACTGCGAACAGGGGGGCGATGCCGACCATCGAGCGTACCTTCATCGCCATGCTATGTCCGTCGTTATGCTCTAATTATCGAAATAAAATCCTTCTTCTTCGTCCCATAGGCCGGTGCCTCCGACCGAATTGATTGCGTCGATGACAGCGATGTAATGTTCGAAAAACTTGCTGGCGATATCTTCGTACGCCTTCGAACGCTGGTGCGCAAGCTCAAGGGCAATCTGCAGCATCACCGAGCAATAGAGCCCCATCCACGCGGTGCCATCCGCCTGATGAAGGGACACGCCGTCCGGCAGGGTGACGAACGGTCGAAGACGCCGATATTGTCGAGCCCCAAGAAAGCCGCCGCCGAAGAGGTTGCGGCCCTGCTCGTCGTTGCGGTTTACCCACCAGGTGAAGTTCAACATCAGCTTTTGAAAGCTCGCTCCAGAAAGTCGAGATCGCCAACGCCGTTCTCATCGACCCCAAATCGATAGACGTGCCACACGCCCAGCCATGGACCGGCGGATTGACATCGCTAAAAGCGAATTCGTACGCGGGCATCTGCCCGTTCGGGTGCATGTACCACTCGCGCAGCAGCAGAAGAAGCTGGTCCTTGGCGAACTCCGGATCGATTCGGCGATAGGGATCATGTGGAACGCCAGTATCCCAGGCAGCGAACCACGGATACTCCCACTTATCAGGCATCGAGAGAACATCACGACAGAAGAGATGCCGCCATTCTTCCGATTTCTTCGCGCGCTCAGGCGGCGGAGGGATCTGTGTCGGATCCCCTGCATCCATCGCTCGGCGATCAAATAATAGAACTGCTTGCACCACAGCAGCCCAGCGAAGGCCTGGCGCGAGACATTGCACTCCTCTGCAGTTGCCTGCAGTGGGATGCGTTGAGCATAGAAGTCGTCCGCCTCCGCCTTACGCGTTGCGAAGATCGCTTCCGCACGGGCAATGTCAATCACTGGTGGTTCAGGATTGGGCTGGTGTTCTGCCCGCATCTTTGACCGAGGTGATGTCGTCAATGCGAACGAGACGAAAATACAGCGTCTGGCTGGCGCCTGGTTCCAATTGCAGCCGGTAGAGGAGCGCGCATTTGGTTCCACTGCCCTCTTTCACCGCACTCTCTTCCCCATGAACGACGTAGCGATCGAAGCCGTCCTTACTGAAGTGGTTCGGGCCACTGTAATTCGGGTCGAGACGGCACATGTTGCTGTCGTTTTCAGTAAAGAGAAGCCGCTCCGCAATGAGGGTGTTCCCCTCCACCGGTTCGAAGCGATAAGCTCCCAGAATCTTGTGGTCCGCGCACACCCGAGATGGACCGTCCCGTGTAATGATCGGGCGTGTATTCCCGGTTTCCTCCAGGTTCTTCCATGACCAGTTGTTACGTAACGTAAGCTGCGGAAGCAGAGTAAGCGGCGCAGTTTCCGGGCCGCGGTTATGAGCCGTAATGCGAATCAGGATATCTTCCTCATCGGCCTTTGCATACTCGATGAAGATGTCGAAGTAGTGATTGTCATCAAAGATCCCTGTATCAAGCAGCTCGTATTCCGGCTGGTCATAGCCGCGCCGCTTGTTCTCTTCGCGAAGATCCTGGTAAGGAAATGCTTTCTGAGGATATTTGTAGAGGGCCTTGCAGTAGCTGTGCGTTGGCATCGCATCAAGATAATAGAACTGTTCTTTAACGTCTTCGCCGTGGTTGCCTTCCGGATTGCCTAAACCAAAGAGCCGCTCCTTCAGAGTGTGGTCCTGGCCATTCCACAGGACCGTGCTGAAGCAGAGCCGGCACTGCCGATCCGTCCATCCGAGCAGACCGTCTTCACCCCAACGATACGCGCGATATTGACCCATCTCGTACGGAAACGAATTCCATACGTCACCGTTATAGGAGTAATCCTCGCGAACGGTGCCCCATTGACGCTCCGGGAGGTATGTACCCCAGCGCTGCCAGTTTTTGGTTCGAGCCTTGCTTTGGGCAAGGCGTTGGTCTTCTGCGGTATCAGGTTTTGCTCTGCGCATTAGCAGCCACCATGATTTCAAGATTCATTCATAGTATGCGGGATCGACACTCCATCGCAGCGACATGCCTCACTGCCCTCAGCGACCAGGTGGATGCGAGAAGCTGGCCCACTTTGCGCGGCTCGATCCGAAGATCCTCAGGCCGATTGCGCACCGTACCGTCGCCCAGCAGGAAGCCCTCACGCTCATCCGCGCCCGCAACCTCATCGTTCGCCTGAGGACCGCGGCGGTAGAAACGCGACTTTGCGGGAGGGACCAGCGGCTTCAGTCGACGCCGAGGTCTTGGGCGATGCGGGCGCTGTAGAGAATCTCTTCCCGCTTCAAACCTTGTTGGTCGACAAAAACGGCGACCATAGCGTCCCACACACTTTGTGGTGACCAAGGTAGAACTTCCGGCGGGGCTGGCAGAGGCGTGTGAGTGGAAAGAAACAAGAACTTCTTTTCCTTGTGCGTAATCGTGGGAAGCTTCGCGGAGGTGACGGGGGATTGAAGCGGCGTCACACTCATCTTCCGACAGATCAGGTTGTAGAAGTCTCCCACAGTACGGACAGCGTCGTCTTCGTCGTCTTCGATAGTTATAACCAACAGTTCTTCTGTGCGGAGGACAATCTCTACGCGTCGAGTCCCATCGGTAAAGGTTAGCGCGGGTAAGGGTGCATCACAACTTCCCCGAAAGCTGGGCGGTCTCAACCGGTGGACGCAACACTGGCTTGGAGTTTACTCGCTGGAGTTGCAAAGTCCAAAGTCTTGCGCGGGCGTTGATTGAGGCGCAGGGCTACCTTGTCGAGGTCGGCTTGGGAGTAGCCGGACAAGTCGGTTTTCCTGGGGAAGTACTGTCGCAGTAGCCCGTTGGTGTTTTCGTTGGTGCCGCGTTGCCAGGGGCTCTGCGGATCACAGAAGTAGACGTTCACCTTCGTGGCCACGGTGAAGCTCTTGTGTTTGGCCATCTCCAACCCTCGGTCCCAGGTCAACGAGCGCCTCAGAGACGCGGGGAGTTTACGAACCTGCCGGGTGAGCGCATCCACTACGGTCGCTGTGTCCTTGCTGGGCACTTTGACCAGGATAGTGAAACGCGAATGTCGTTCCACCAGGGTTGCGATGTGACTGTTGCCGGTGCCGCTGAGCAGATCTCCCTCCCAATGACCAGGGATGGCACGATCTTCAATTTCTGCAGGCCTCTCGCTGATGGAGATGGCATCGACGATCTGACCGCGGGACTGTCCGCCAGCTGGAGCGTGCACTGAGCGACGGATAGATCGCTTGGACCGCAGCTGTTGAATCAGTTCTTTTTTCAGCACCCCTCGAGCCTGGATGAATAAGCTGCGGTAGATAGTCTCGTGGGACACGCGCATGCTCTCGTTGCGGAGATACCGTCTCTTCCACCAACCTGAAATCTGTTCCGGCGACCCGTCCAGGATCAGTTTACTGGCCACGATCATCCGCAGCTTGCTGTGCCTGGCAAGCAGGCAGGCCTTGGGCCGTTGAGCTAACTTCCAGGCCCGATGATCGGCTTCACTGGCTCGATACAGTGGACGCCCGCCGTGACGCGCCACCTCCCGGCTCACCGTCGACGCAGCCCGCTGAAGTCCTCTGGCGATCTTCCGTATCGACGAACCGGAAGCAATGCCTCGTGAGATGTCTTCCCGTTCCGCCAACGTAAGCGATCGCAGAGAGCGCCGACGAACGGCTGGAACAATCCCGCCGTGCTGCGATAACAAGAACTGAATCGAGCCATGGTCCTTGCCAAAGGCGCGGCCAATCTCGTGCCATGACTCACCCGCCTTCCAGCGTCGCCAAATCTCAACCTTCTGCTCCGCAGAAAGCCCATACCGTCTCCCTTGTCTCATCAACACCACCTCTAAAAAATGATCTAAATCAGATGATGTTGCATCCACCGGTTGAGACCGCCAGGGTTTTCGGAAACTTCGAGACAGGATGCCGCTCTTGGTTCACAAAGGATCTTGAGACTGCAGCGTGAGGAATTGTTTGTCGTAGCTTTTGTGGAATTATTTGTCGTAGGGTGGCCGAGTTTCAGGCTTGGCCGATGACAAGGCTGTCTCGAGCTGCCTCGACGATTTCGACCGAGATAATCTGGGTGTCGTTGACGCCCAGGACGCGTTCGACCTGGGTGAGCAGCCGTGTGAGAAGTCGCAAGTTGCCGCCGGTCATTCTAACTAGGCGCGCTACGACTTCGGGGGTAAAGCCGCTGTCAGGTAGGGTCACGCCGGGTGGTGTCCAGCATCGTTCAAGAAGCTCTTGGACCTCGGCAGCGCCGAGCGGCCGGAACTCATGAACGAAGCCGATACGCGAGTAGAGCTGAGGAAAGCGAGCAATGCGCTTCTCGATGCCGGGCATGCCGATCAGGATCATGCCCATGTCGCCGCTGTCGAAGACAGAGCGCACCTGTTCGAGACTGTTCATCTGCAGCCGGTCGGATGAAAGGCGGCACCCTCGTGTATGGAACGCCTGGTTACAAATCCCCCCATTTGGGGACGGGCGTGGTGACACTCTCAGAAATTGAGCAAGACTTGTTACGTTTAAGATTTACCAATGAAGGCAGAAAGGCTTTGTAAAAGGATCGCCGCTGCCATTGCTCTGTCGCCTCGCAACAGCACGGGAACTGAGGAGAATCAAGCATGAGGGTTCGATTTCTATCGTCATTGTTCGGAGCGCTTCTGCTCGCACTTACGCTGCAAGCGAATGCCGCCAACGACGCATTGCCAAGAAGTACGCCCGAAGCGCAGGGTATCTCTTCGGAGGCGATCTTAGAGTTCGTTGAAGCTGCCGACAAGAATGTGAATACATTTCATAGCTTCATGATCGTTCGGCACGGCAAAGTCATCTCTGAGGGATGGTGGAAGCCAGAGAAGGCGGACGAGCCGCACATATTGAACTCGGTCAGCAAAAGTTTCAACTCCACAGCGGTCGGACTCGCAATTCAGAACGGTAAGCTGAAGCTTGACGATCCTGTCCTGAAGTTCTTTCCTGGGGACGCACCGGCCATGCCGTCGGAGAACCTCAAAGCGATGACGGTTCGGGACCTGCTTACGATGTCCGGCGGCCACGCTACTGAACCTGAAAGGGGCGACTCTCCTTCCGTAAAGCAATTCTTGGCTCACCCGGTCGTCTACAAGCCGGGCACTCATTTCCTGTACAACACCATGGGCAGCTATGTGCTGTCCGCCATCGTGACTAAAGTGACGGGGCAAACATCGCTGGAGTATCTCAAGCCTCGCCTGTTTCAGCCGCTGGGAATCGAGAGCCCACGTTGGGACACCAGCACCGAGGGCAATTCCTTAGGTGGTTATGGTCTCTTCTTGCGAACGGAGGACATCGCCAAGCTAGGACAACTCTATTTGCAAAAAGGAAAATGGCATGGCAAACAACTGATTCCGCGGAAGTGGATTGAAGAGGCGACGTCCAAGCAAATCTCAAATGAGAATGAGGGCCACGCCCAGATAGGCCCCGACTGGGTGGAAGGATATGGCTTCCAGTTCTGGCGTTGCCGTCACAACGCTTACCGTGCCGACGGAGCCGGGGGACAATTCATCGTTGTCATGCCCGACCAGGATGTTGTCGTCGCCATTACTGCCGACTCTGACAACATGCAGGCAGAGTTAGACGCTATCTGGGATCATCTGTTGCCAGCGTTTCATGCCGAGTCACTTCCGGAAAACGTTGCTGCCAGAAACAAGTTGACGGAAGCAATCGCGAATCTGGTAGCTCACCCAAGAAAAAAGAACGATTAAGAAACAAAGCTGACCGCGCTTTGATGATTCTGATCCAACTGTTTGATGGAATTATTGGATTTCGTCTCAACGATCCCGGAAGAGCATACGGACCTATGGCTTTTGCAGTCATAAACCTTGCGCAGCTTTTGTGGACGGACCGGGCTGCTGCGACACGCGGTTCTCGACTACTGTGATCGTCGTAGCGGACTGGTCTTCCTTCTACCGCTGTGTAACCCTACTCAGCTTTTCCTATCGAATGCTCTTCATAGACTTTTTGAAAATACACGAAGGACTGCTTTTTTTGACCGGCTTCCGAGACGAGACCTTTGCGATTGAAGCCATCTTGTAGTTTTGGGATATTCCTGGTGGTGGACCGGAAGTCCATCAGCACCCATGGAATTGTGCCGCGGAGCTGAGGGATTTTGTTAAACATAACAAGCTGATGCTTGAAGACTTCAACTTGCTGCTCTTCAGTCCAGCGCTGGTTGACGGCCCCATGATTGCCAAATTTGGCTTCGGCACCAAACTCGCTCATGAGGACTGGCTTCTGCGGAAAGATCCACTGAATTTTGTCGGCGTCTTCAGGAGTGAGTTCATACCAGCCGATGTATTCATTCTGGCCAATGACGTCGAGCGCATCGCAGAGTGGATCGTCTACAACTCTCTCGTTGCCGTTGGGTTTTGGTCCCAGCACTGCCGAAGTGATAAGACGGGTCGGGTCAAGCTTACGCGCTTCATTGGCGAGGTCGGTGAGGAACTTGGTGCGGGCAGGATTGTTAGATGTCTCGTTGGAAACAGACCAGAGGATGACGGATGCCTTGTTCCGGTCGCGGCGGATCATTTCTCTGAGCATGGCGACGTCTTTGGCATAAACCTCTGGCTTGTCGAAGGAAATGTGCTGCCAGTTGGGAATTTCTGACCAGATCATGATGCCCTCGCGATCGGCGGCACGTTCCATGCGTTCGTCGTGGGGATAGTGGGCTAGACGAGCAAAGTTAGCATGGAGGTCTTTGAGGTAACCGAAGAGGGTCGCGACGTCCTGGTCGGTATTGACGCGGCCACCGCGAATGGGCGCCTCTGCATGCACGTTGACACCCTGCAGAAAGACAGCCTTCCCATTTAGGAGAATACGAGTGCCTTCGACGCGGACATCTCGGAAGCCGATGTCGTCGCTCAGCCGATCATCGCCGGAAGCAAGGTTGACTTTGTAGAGCTTCGGCAATTCCGGCGACCAGAGGGTCAGCTTTGCGGCTTTCACGCGGAACGGAGCACTGCCATTGACATCGATTTTGACGAGTATTTTGGCGCCTGCTTCCGGAACGTCGATTGACACGGGCGTTCCCGCCGGAGCGTTGAGCACATGCACATAGCCGGTGAGTTCTGTGTTGCCGGGTTCAAACCTGGTGCCGTGAGCCAGGTGTACGTCGTAATCATCGATGAAGGCGGTCGGAACGGTTACAAGTGAGACATCCCGCGTGAGACCGCCGTAGTTGAACCAATCGTAGCCGACAGACGGAATGCCGTCGACGAGGCGCGTGGCGTCCACGGCGATGACAACAAAGTTGGATCCACCATGGAGGACCGCGGTAACTTCGCAATCGAACGGAGTGAAGCCGCCCTCGTGATCACAGACTCGTTTCTGGTTGACCCAGACGTGAGAACGGTAGTTGGCCGCCCCGATATGGAGGAAGGTGCGCGTACCTGGTTTGGGCTGGGCATCAAAGTCTCGCTCATACCAGAGCACGCCCTCGTAGTTGAAAAGTTGCGGCACCTGCGTGTTCCAATCGCCTGGAACTTTGATGGTGGGAGCGGTAGCGAAGTCGTATTCCTCGTTGTGATTGCCAACGATGTTGGGATGCTCGTTCAAGGCGTAGGACGTGTCATTGATCCCGCCATTGCCGGTGTATAGGGCGCGCCCCGGGGCTTGTTCGACGAGGTAGTGCCAGTCTCCGTTAAGACTGGTGACGGTTCTGTGGTCGATGCCCACGAGAAGCGTCTGGAGAGGCTGTTGCCCCAAAGCCGCTAGGATCGGTCCGAAACAGAGCAATAAGGCTGCAACGCCGCGAGGAGTCAGGCGTATCGCGGCGGAACGGTTCGAAGCCTGGATCATTTCAGTCAATCCTCGAAAGCGAGCATATCGGCTTCTGGGCGAATCACGCGAGTATTAATTAAGATAGCGGCGACGACTGACATTAGTGTTCTATGCACGGCAGAGTCTTGTCTCTACATCTCTTGTTCCTCGTCCTCACAGTGGTCTGTTAAAAATGGTCAGTCGGAGTTTGGAGAGTGCGATTGTCCGGCAATACCCTGAAACCTATTTTGATCTCGGTCCTGATCTCCCTGTCTTTTGTGGCCGTGAGCGCCTGTGTCCATGCGCAGGTAGATGTACTGACGCAGCACAATGACAATTTTCGGACCGGTGCGAATTTGCGAGAGAAGATACTGACTCCAGCAAATGTAAATCAGACGCAGTTTGGGATGCTGTTCAAGCGAGTCGTGGACGACCAGCTTTATACACAGCCACTCGTCGTGACTGGAGTGACGGTCGGGGGAGGTACCCGGGATCTTGTGTATGTAACGACGGTGAACAATAGTGTTTACGCCTTCGATGCCAACGATGCGGAGGCCTCGATGCCGGTGTGGCATGTGAACTTCGGAACGCCGGCAAACCTGCACAGTGAAAACTTTGGCTGCCTGGACATCAATGGACAAATGGGCATCATTGGCACGCCCGTAATCGACAAGGTACGTGGAGTTCTGTATGTAGTCGCGCTGACGAGAACAGGTGGGGCGAATGGTCCGCGGACCGAATTTGTTCCGAGGCTTCATGCGCTGGATCTTGCGACTGGGGCTGATCTGCCGGAAAGCCCCGTCATAATCAGTGCGCCTGACTTCAATGCTCTTATACAGAACCAGAGGCCTGCGTTGATGCTGGCCAACGGTATGGTGTACGTAGGCTACGCATCGCATTGTGACAAGGACCCCTATCACGGATTTCTGATGGCATACGAAGCGAAGACGCTGGCGCAGGTGAGTGTTTTCAATGCCTCGCCAACGGGCTCTGAGGCAAGTATCTGGCAGTCGGGGCAGGGGCCGGCGGCGGATGCGGAAGGAAACGTATACGTAGTGACAGGCAATGGAAGTTGGGACGGCGTGAAGAACTTCAGCGAGAGTTTTTTGAAGTTGACGCCGCGCCTCAAGCTACTCGACTGGTTTACCCCGACCAACCATTCCAAACTCGACAAAGAGGACACGGATCTCAATTCCTCGGGCGCGACTCTCATTCCCGGCACGCATCTGGTTCTCGGCGGCGGTAAGGAGGGTGTGCTCTACACCCTGGATACGAGAAACCTAGGACATCTCGGCGACGAACATGCGTTGCAGCACTTTCAGGCCACCGCTTCGCATCTGCACAGCCTTGTCTACTGGCACAGTTCACGCAGCGGCGACCTGCTGTATGTGTGGGGGCAGAGGGACAAAGCCAAAGTCTACAAGTTCGAAGGAGAGAATCTTGGAGAGACACCATTGATGATGCGGGATGTACCGAATGAAGGTCATCCAGGCGCGATGTTGTCGCTTTCAGCAAATGGAAACAGAGACGGGATTCTGTGGGCAGCAATCCATGCGACAGGAGATTCTTGGCACGAGTCGCGTCCGGGAGTTCTGCATGCCTATGACGGGGATGACATACGCCACGAATTATGGAACTCGCTGCAAGTTCCGGCGCGCGACGATTGCGGAGAGTATTCCAAGATGGCTCCGCCGACAATCGCAAATGGACGAGTATATCTGGCCAGTTTCGGATCAGAGAACGTAGAACAGGCCAGTTCTGTGTCTATGGCCTTCTGCCCACAAAGGCTGCGGCGACATTGGCTGTTCCGAATGGCGTAAAAATAGCAATCCTCGGCGCCACCCTGACGCTTACCTGGAATGCTGTACCCGGCGCACAATTTTATCGAGTTTTACGGACCAGCACGCTTGAGCCTGAGTCGAAATTAGTCGCGTTAGGATTGACTACCGGGATGTTCACAGAATCAGCGCCTGAGAGAGGCGAGTCTGCGACGTACACGATCGTTGCGGTCGGAAGGAATGGCGTCAGTGAAAAGTCAGATGCTGTGAAGGTGACGTCGCCGAAGCCGAAGCAGATGGAGGACTAAGGAACGGTGTTAAAGCTAATTGCCCGGGCTTGTTTTCTGGGAGCTTGTTGTGCGTCTATCGCGCACAGTGCTGCCGGTCAGACGCTTCCTTCCTCTTCGCTTCCGGGTAAAGGGCTGGCTCAGCATGATTTCCTCTATGCTGGCGAGTCTCCTGATCGCAAGATCTTTATCGTGCGGCAGGGCAGGATCGTATGGAGTTACGACGATCCCACGGGCAAGGGTGAGATAAGCGACGCGGTTATGCTTTCAAACGGGAATGTGCTCTTTGCCCATCAATTCGGCGTAACAGAGATTACACCCGCGAAAACAGTAGTCTGGAATTACGATGCTCCCACCGGCCATGAGATACATACCGCAATTCCGATAGGAAAAGCGCGAGTGCTGTACATCCAGAATGGCGACCCCGCCGTTTTGCGGGTAGTCAATATCGCGACTAACACTACAGGAAAGGAAATTTCTCTCGCAGTAAAGCGTCCGTCCAGCATGCATGGACAATTTCGCCATGCACGGCTGACGGAAAAGGGTACGCTAATGGTCGCTCATATGGACCTGAACAAGGTAGTAGAGTATGACTCCGATGGGAACGAGTTGTGGTCGTTTCCGGGAATCAATCCTTGGGGTGTCACACCGTTGTCGAACGGAAATGTCTTGATTACAGATCGTCAAGGAGTGCGCGAAATTACCCGCCGAGGCGATTGCGTGTGGAGTTTTGCGCCTTCCGACGTACCGGGTTATCCGTTCGCGAGCCTGCAGCAGGCGTGGCGGCTGCCCAATGGCAACACGGTAATCAATAACTGGATAAATGAATGGACCAAGACAGAAGAGAACAGTCCAGGCGGCATTCAAGCGATTGAAGTGACTCCTGAAAAGAAAGTTGTATGGGCGCTCCGATCCTGGACCCCACCAACGGATCTTGGTCCAGCAACAACGTTTCAATTTCTGGACGAGTCTTCGATCGTAGAGGACGTTCATTTTGGGCCGATCCGATAGACGGCGTGGTTGTGTTGCGCTGAAATCGAAACGCGAGATTCTGGAGGAACGGACAAACGGTGAAACCCCGACTGCTGCCTGGCTTCACGCTATTTTTCTGCTGCGCCCTGCTATCCGCCTTCGCACAGCCCCACATGCTCGCGATCGCATCTCACTCAGCAATGCTGGTTGAGAATGTAGCGGAAATCAAGGGCGTGTGTGGCGACTGGTTGCTTGCTGACATCCGGTTGCCAAAGGGTGTTCAAGGTCATCCACAGTCTGAACACGCATGGCGGCTGTGATGTGTCTGACCGGTGTCGATTAAGGCACGCGATGATACGCACAACATAAGTCTGAAAGGACATGGAGCGACGATGAGAACGGACTTGCTGCGATTCAACAGTGCTGTCCAGTGCAATCCCGCGATCAATAGGTAAATGAAAGAGCATGAAGGTGGATTGGGATCGGGGGTTTTCTCAATTGAAATGTTCATTCCCAATTCCTTGCGTGGGTTGCGAAACTGTGTCGGTTAGTCAGCGGCGGCCTGCTGCAATTCAAGCTGGCGATCAATGGTAAAGAAACGCGATAGCTCGCGAGCAATGGCCATGGAATGGCTCATCGGTAGGAAGTGCCCCGAGTCCAGAAAGATGACTTCGGAATCAGAAATCAACCCTGCGGCCCGTGTGGCGAAGGCCGGCGGGACAGCTACGTCTCGGGTTCCGTGGAAGATGAGGGTCGGGGTGAGGAGTTCGGTAAGCCGTGCTGGCATGGAGGCGAGAACCTCGGCGGGATCTCCCCAGCGCAGCAGTGACATGAGACGCCATGCGCCGGAGAGTCCGTGAAAAGGCGCATGGAAGTCGTTGACGACGTCCTCGTGGTTACAGTTTGCGTCCTCTTCGAGCGCGAGGCGCATGACGAGCTTCCAAAAAAGTATATTGATGGCGGGCGCCATGAACTCACCGACGAGCGGTTTGCGGAGTATCTCAAAAAGGTAAAACGGTTTGAGATCGGGAAATATAGATGGCGTGAGAAGCGCAAGACGGCCTACGCGGTGCGGATAGCGATGCGCGTACTCGACTCCGATGGCACAGCCGGCATCGTGGCCAACGAGGTTCCACTTCTCGATTCCTAGCTCGATGCGAAGCGCCTCAACCGATGCAGCCAGTACATCGAGCTCGCGGAATCCGCAGGGCAGACGAGGCGAGCGACCAAAACCGGGAAGATCGACAGCAATACAGGTGAAGCGATCGCTCATGCGTTCAATGACACGATTCCAGAGCCAGGAACTTGTGGGCATGCCATGGAGGAAGAGAATCGGGTCGCCGGCTCCGGCAGTGAATTGATACATGCTGCCACAACTGGCGGCAATGACGGCAGGCATCATCCGGCGGCCTCGCAGGATACCTGCTCGTGTTTGCAGATGGTGTAGTAGAACGACACGGCGGTTCGGAAGAGACACAGTAACAGCCAGAAGAATAGAGAAGAGACGACTCCGCTGGGGCGCAAGCGAGAGTACAAGTTGTTGAGACTCCAGGCGGGAATGGTGTAAACGTCGCCGGCGGTCTTGATGCCAATGCGGTTGCGAATCGGTCCGTCGTAGATGACCTTTTCGATGCCACAGTTGAAGAAGCGCGCGAGGTCTTGAACCCGGCGGCTGTACATCGCGGCGGCGAGCCAAGGCAAACGAGAGCGATTGCGGTTTTTGATGATGAGTGCAGCGGCTTCCGAGGCGTGACGCAGGGCGGCGGTGACTCCGTTGGATGTCATCGGATCGACCATCGCCGCGGCTTCCCCAGCGACGAGCCAGTTGGGTCCGAAGATATGGCTGTGAACGCGGCAGCGATAGGAGGTGACCCTGGTGGAGATTTCGGGCAGCGATTTGAGAAGGTCGCGGAAGCGCGGGAAGCGGTCGAGTTGGGTGCGGAAGATGTCATTGGTGGTGTTGCCGGCGTTGCGGAGCGACTTAATGACTTCGCCCGGGGAGACATAGCCGATGCTGAGAGTGTCGGCGTGAATCGGAATTTCCCAGGCCCAGTCCATATAAGAAGGGCAGTCGCCTTCTGCGTGGAGAGTGGTGCCTTCGACGGAATCGCAGACAGTGAGATAGGTCCAGATGGCAACTTTGTGAGGGCCGTAGTCAGAGACTGGAAGATTGAAAGTTCGCGGGAAGAGTCGTGCTGAAGATCCAGAGGCATCGATGAACCACGGCGAGGCTATGCGCCTACCATTCGCAGTAGTGACGGATATGATCTCGCAACCGTGATTCTCGATGTCGGTGACGCGATCGTGAAGGATGTGGACACCTGTGCGAAGCGCGATATCACGGAAAGTGGTGTTGAGTTGAACGCGGTCGACGTGCAGTGTGCGCAACTCAACGTTGAATGGCGGCTGCGCGAGCCATTGTCCGGGAATGTAGTGGGCAGTTGACCCGTCCGCGAGACGCAAGGTGACGTGCCGCTTCCAGGTGGCTAAGCCCCCGTCGATGAGGCGCTGCATGGGTAAACCCAGCTCGGCAAGTAGTTCAGGAGCCGACCAGTCGAGGGATTCGCCGACAGGCTGGGTGTCGGCAATGTCGACTTCGATGCAGACGACACGAAGGCCGGCGCGGACAAGATGGATCGAAGCAGCCAGGCCTGCGAGGCCGCCTCCTATGACGGTGACTTCTATCTGATTTAAATCGTTGTCGTGGGGCAAACGGTTCCTGTCTCTGCGTCGGACTCATGCTAGCGGGATAGGTTCGCGTTTCGCCTCGTCCATTAGGTGGAATTGTTTGTCCACCTTGGTTGACGCGCGCTGTTCAGTTGAGAAGAAGGGCATCATCTAGACGCCAAACTAGACTCCTGTGGGAGATCAATGGGGATAACAAGAGCAAAGCCGCTCATGGAGCGGTGAAGTAGAAAGTTCTTCCGAGTAATCGGGAGGATCGTGGCCAACGATTCCCTTATCACCCGGGAACGGAAGAGTAGACAGTCATTCGCCAGCGACGGGTCGTTCGTCCCGTTAGGGACGAATCGAAACCTGAGCCAAGAGTTGTGCAGACTACTCGGTGCGCGAGTCTCCACCTCTAGGTGTGCCTCGGCTTCATCCGTCAGGTGGAGGCGAGCGTAGCAGATATGCGGGTATTATGTTTCTTGCAACCGCAGAGACAGTGTTGAGCATTGATTCCACACTTTGAGCGGAATTTGTCTAACTTGAATAGGGCGCTGGTCTCCTACCCGTGAGTGACGATTTTCAAGGCGAATTATGAATCGGCGAGATTTCTTGCGAGCGAATAGCGCAATCTGTGCTGGTTGGGCGCTCTCCAGGGCGATGCCGGCTCTGGCGGATACTCCATCGGCGGCGGCTGGCGAACGTTCGAGGTCGTCACCAAGGTTGAGTTGCTGAAGCCTGACGGTGTCAGTCACATCTGGCTGCCGGCAACGCTGATTCGCAACACGCCTTATCAAAACACAATTTCGACCCAGTTCACAGCAGAGGGTGGAACGGCCAAGCTGAGCGAGGACAAGCAAAGCGATCTCGGGATCGTGTCAGCGATGTATCCTGCAAGCGCGAAGCCGACGCTGACCCTGACCAGCCGCGTCTCGCTGAAAAACTACGCCGTCGATTTGTCCTTCCGGGCAACAGCGCCACCCGCTTCACGGACTGAACTGGACTACTTTCTTCAGCCCAGCCGATATGTGCCGACAGACGGCATTGTCAAACAGACTGCGCTGAAGGCGACCGCCGGCGCGACCACCGACATCGAGAAGGCGCGGGCTATTTATGAGTGGGTGGTGGAAAATACCTTCCGCGATCCGAAAATCCGTGGCTGTGGTCGTGGTGACATTCGATCCATGCTGGAGTCAGGCGATATGGGCGGCAAATGTGCCGACTTGAACGCGCTGTATGTTGGCTTGGCCCGCTCGGTGGGCTTGCCGGCGCGGCATGTCTATGGATTGCGGATCGCGAAATCAGACCTGGGCTACAAGAGCCTTGGTCTGGCCACCGATATAGCAACGAAGGGACAGCACTGTCGCGCGGAAGTTTACCTGCGCGAGCATGGATGGGTGCCGGTGGACCCGGCCGATGTCCGGAAAGTAGCTTTGGAAGAACCTCCCGGGAATCGACCATTGAGCGATGAAATCGTGTCGCGGGCCCGCGATCATTTGTTCGGTTCATGGGAGATGAATTGGATGGCATACAACTACGCTCATGACGTGGAACTGCCCGGATCCGCCGGCAAACCGCTGGTGTACTTCATGTATCCGCAGGCCGAAACCTCGGAAGGACGGGTCGATCCGTTCGATCCGGATAACTTCAAATATGAAATCACGGTGAAAGAAATCAGCTAGGGTTTGGACGCGGAACGCATCAGCGAAGTCTCGACGAATAGATCCGTCAAGATTAGTAAAACACTGAGCTGTGTTTGTATGGACCATCCGATTCGGCGGCCATCAATGACGGTAATTGCTCTGCATCCCTCAGAACTGGGCACTGCCGTAATGGAACCACAAAACTCAATAGCGGGCACAGTCCAAAATTGCAAACGGTAGGCTGAGAAGTAGAGTGGATGGCGGTCTCTCCTTATGGTCCATCCATTGATGGATACGAATTCCCACCTCCAGACCGAAGACAGCCCCGAGCTAAGGCTCTAACGTGACAGACACGTTGTGATACAGCTTCCCGCAGGGAGAATACTCGGGCCATACAAAGCATGGTCACAGCGAAGATTTGTCTTCTTTCTATGAGGCTAGTCATGCTTGGTCAAATTCCCAGCTCTCTCCGCAGACTTCTCCGCTCTGTATTTATTTTTTTCTCCTTAAGAATCGCTTTCATAGTCGCCCTGCTAGTTATCTCATCTGTATCGGCTTTGTATGCCCAGGACGCAGTAGGAGCACTCGAAGGACTGGTGAGTGACAGCAAAAGCGCGCCAATCGCTGGCGTCACAATTAGTCTGAAAGATTTGGACACCAATTCGGTGCGGACGCAGACATCAAATGCGGAAGGTCGTTATCGTTTCGCACTGCTGAATGTCGGTCGCTACTCGCTGACCGCAGATGCCCAAGGCTTCGCTCATTTTTCGCAGGCCCCAATCGATATCGCCGTGAGTCAGACGGTTCAATTGAATTTATCTCTTGTTCTCGCAACCGTAACGGAATCCATCACGGTTGAAGGAACGTCGCCAGTCATCGATACCTCGACGAACACTCTGGGCAAGGTCGTAGACAGCAAGGAAGTACTGGATCTTCCTTTGAACGGGCGCAACTTTGCACAACTTGGATTGCTGCAGGCTGGAGTCGCACCGCTCTCGCAGGGATTGGCCACGGAAGGTGGCTCTTTGCGCACAGGGCAATCATATGCCGTCAATGGGCAGCGCCCCGAGGCTAACAATTTCCTACTGGACGGCGTGCAGAATGTGAACCGCATGGATGGAGGATTTGCGCTAAAGATTCCAATCGATGCAATTGCGGAATTCCGTATTCTGACAAATACAGCGCCTCCTGAATACGGGGCAAACACTGGATCTACGACCAGCGTTGTGACTCGTGCAGGCGGAAACGAGTTTCACGGAACAGCTTATGAGTTCTTCCGCAACGACGCTCTCGATACGAGAAATTACTTTTCTCCAAGGATTGAACCGCTCAAGCAAAATCAGTTCGGCGCAACTGTTGGTGGACCTATACGAACAGACCGTCTCTTCTTTTTTACTTATTACGAGGGATTCCGTAACCACCAGGGAATTACCACTTCGGCCACGGTTCCGACTACTGAGGAAAAGAACGGGGACTTTTCGGGCCTTGGCTATCCGCTGATTAATTATGCAGCGGGTGGCGTGCCATTCCCCAACAACCAAATTCCTTCATCTGCCTTCAATCCGGTCGCCGTGAACGTTGCCAATCTTTATCCAACGGGTAATACCACTCCTTCTGTCTACACGGCAATCGTTATGGGCGCAAACGATGACGATCAGGTTGGCATTCGTCTCGATCTGCATCAGTCGGACAAGAGTCAGTACTTTACGCGATATTCCTACTACACCGGTTACAACATCAATCCTGTCTCGGTGCGCGGCACCGATTTGCCGGGATACCCAACGCGCGACGATTACACGGCGCATTCGGTTGTGGGATCGAATACCTACTTGCTGTCTTCGACTATGACGAACGCGGTTGAAGCCTCTTATTTTCGCTATGAGTTTCTCTTTGACCAAAGACTCAATCAAACTCCGCCGCGAGCGCTCGGCTTCGATTACGACTCAGCATCAGCGATAGGGCAAGGGCCGCCGTTCTTCAACCTTGCCGGATATACGCCTGTTGGCGGAGCCATCACCGGACCCAGAACCTCTGTCCAGAATACGTACGAGGTCCATGATGGCTTGTCATGGTTCCATGGCAATCACTCGATCAAGGTGGGTGCTGAGTTTCGTCGCAACCAGATGAATCTTTTCCAGTCGATCGCCCCGAATGCCTTCTTTATCTTTGCGTCGACATTTCCCACGAACGATGCCTTCGCTAATCTTCTGCTCGGAAGCCCAGTTGTCTTCTATCAGGGGCGTGGCGACTTTACTCGTTACGTGCGCAACTGGGGAACCGGCTTTTACTATCAGGATGAATGGCGTGTGCGCAGCAGATTCGCATTCAACTATGGGCTGCGCTACGAGATCATCAACCCGAATACTGAAACCCGCAATCGACTAAACTCATTTGTTCCTGGCGTGCAATCACATATCATGCCCGATGCACCTACCGGAGTTCTTTTCCCCGGTGATCCCGGAGTTTCAGCGGGAGTCGCGCCAAGTTACTACAAAGGATTTATGCCCAGGATTGGTTTTGTCTGGGACCCAACGGGAGCCGGACGCTGGTCGATTCGTGCAGCCTATGGCATTTTCTATGATCCTTTCGCCAATGGTTCCGGCGTGACTTCTCAGGCTCCGATTAGCTCGCTTCCGTGGGCACAGTTCGAACAGATTACGCCGCCAACACTGAATTTCGACTCACCATACAGCAACGTTCCAATACCCGCGCCGAATACGTTTCTGTCGCCCTCGACGCCGTTCGTCATGGACAACAAAGCGCGGCCTTCCAACGCTCAGGACTGGAACCTTTCCGTTCAGCGCGAGCTCGCGAGAAACTATGTTCTCGAAGTACGCTACGTCGGAACAAAAGGCACACATCTGCCGCGCAACATTGACGCGAATCCTGCCGTCTACGGACCCGGCGCAACAGCGCAGAATGCAGACCGCCGTCGTATCTATGCCGGCTGTCAGCCCAACAACGGTCCTTGCATGTATGCAACAATCGCCGAACTGACCTATGGGCAAAACTCCACCTATAATGCCGGTCAGGTGAGTCTGTCGCATCGCTATGACAACGGTCTGTCTTTCAACGTTTCTTACTGGCTGTCGAAGACTCTCGACTATCTTTCCTCGATGAACCTACAAGGAGCATCGGCCAAACCTTTGAGCGGTGAAAACGACCTTGCTCAGAATCCTTTCGATCTCAAAGCTGAACATGGCCCTTCGATTTTCGATGCCAGGAATCGTCTCGCAGTCAGCGCTACCTGGGAGATTCCCTTCGCGCGCAAGATGCAGGGCTTTAAAAAGCTTATGCTCGATGGCTGGCAATTGAACGGCATCGCCAGCGCCAACTCGGCCACGCCGTTCACTGTGTATGACAGCACGAACGTCTCCCTGCAGGCCTCCGCACCGCCGATCTCGGGCTATTACGCCAGCCGGCCCAATCTCATTGGCAATCCCAGCGAGGGACCACACACAGTCGATCAATGGCTGAGCCGTGCGCCGTTTCAGCGGCTCAATCCGCAGACGCAGGCTGGACAATTTGGAGATGAGAGTCGAAATGCTTCACGCGCACCTGCATTCGCCGATGTCGACCTGTCAGCGTTCAAGAATTTCGAACTGACCGAGAGGTTCCACCTGCAATTCCGCGCCGAGTCTTTTAATGTGGCGAACCATCCCAATTTCGCATTGCCGATTGCTGATCTCAATTCGTCTGACTTCGGCAGGGTTCTACAGGCGGGGCCTGCGCGCCTGACGCAGTTTGCATTGAAGTTCCTCTTCTAAAGGCGACGAAATGGCCCTCACACAAACAAAAACATCCTTGATCGAATGCGAGTCCTGTATCGGCTATCCCGGTTGGCGAGTTGTCCTCGCTGGTTTCTTTGGCGTAATGGTCAGTTTCGCCGCCATTATTCCGTACACCTTCGGGCTGTATCTCAAACCGCTGTCACTTTCGTTCGGCTGGCGTCGCGAATCCATCTCTGCGGCATTCAGCATTGCTGCGCTGACCGTTGCTGCGGTTTCTCCGGCCCTTGGATATCTGCTCGACCGTTACGGTCCGAGAAGGACCATTCTTCCTTGTATCTTTTTCTTTTCGGCTGCATTCGCTTCACTAGCGCTGCTGACCAATTCCATCGCGCACTTTTATGCGGTCTTTTTCGTGTTGGGAGTTGTAGGTAACGGAACCGCATATCTAGGCTACTCACGCGCAATCGCAAGCTGGTTTACCAATCGACGCGGGATGGCTTTCGCCGTCATGCTAGCTGGTGGAGGATGCGGCGCAATGCTGCTGCCGCCAATCACCCAAGCCTTGATTTCGAACTACGGGTGGCGCATCGCCTACATTGGAGTCGGCTGCATCGCTTTCGCAGTCGGATTCCCGCTCACAGCGTTTTTCGTGCGTGAGCGACCCCCTGCCGAATCTGTCGAACATGATCGTGATTCTGTGAACACCGGCCAATCCGTACGCCAGGCGGTTGGCAGCAGAATCTTCTGGGTTCTCATGATTACCGTGTGCTTTTACTCTATCGGCTTGAACGGCGCGATTGCCCACCTCGCCGCACTGCTTACAGACCGCGGAGTCTCGGTACGAGGTGCAGCCTGGGCCGTTTCGGCCATCGGGGGATCGGGCGTCATCGGGCGACTTGCCACTGGCGTATTTCTGGATCGCTTCTTCGGACCGCGCGTCTCACAGATCATGCTGCTGCTGTCATCCGCGGGCATTGTTCTTCTTTCGGTAGCGACAACACTGCCCATGGGATTGGCTGCTGCCATCCTGATCGGTTTCAGCATGGGCAGTGAGGGTGACGTGACGCCTTATCTGCTGAGCCGGTATTTCGGCCTGCGAAAGTTTTCTACTCTTTACGCTTTGAGTTGGACATCTTTCGCGATCGGCGGTGCAGTTGGGCCAATTATTCTTGGTCGCGTTTTCGATGTGTTGGGCTCTTACCGTCCATTATCGATTCAACTTCTAGCGGTGCCGGCACTAGTTCCGTGCATTCTCATGTTTCTGCTCCCACGCTACGGTAAGCTCGCTCATCAGTCTTCGAACGCATCAGATAAGCGTTCAGCTATTTCAGGTGCAGATCCAGCGATCGATCATGCTATCTAAGCTCAAAAGGACAATCGTCTATGCCACATATTCCAATAGCAGAAGACCTGCCCGGACCACGCGGCTTAATGAACTTTCGCCCCGAAACCACGAAACCCCTCAACGAACTCGCTGAGATACTACTGTGCGGTCCCAGTACTCTCACGCAAGCCGAACGGGAACTGATTGGTACATTCGTCTCTTCTGAAAACGACTGCCAGTATTGTCAGAGCATTCACGGTGCAGTAGCTGCGCACTTTCTCAATGGAAACGAAGCTCTGATCAATCAGGTCAAGTGTGATTTCTCTTCTGCACAAATCTCCGACAAGATGAAGGCACTGCTCGTGATTGCCGGCAAAGTACAGCAAGGTGGCAAGAACGTTACTGCAGAAGATGTTGAACGAGCACGATCATTGGACGCAACCGATCTCGAAATTCACGATACGGTCCTGATCGCCGCCAACTTCTGCATGATGAACCGGTATGTCGATGGTCTTGCTGCCTGGACCCCAACAGATCCCGGGTTTTATCGGCAGAGAGCGGCAATGCTGGCCGAGCATGGCTATTTAGGTTCGTCTGGACGTCGCTAGCGTGACCTCCAACTTTTGGGTGATGCCGTTTCTTAACCGCCACCTACACTATTGCAATCGTCGTAAACATAGAACGACGATTGCCTGCTTCCGTTTCCGATTGCGCTGTACCGGCGGCGATACTTTCTGCTCTAGCATCCTGCAAACTCCTTGTCGAAGATGCGCTGGGTGCTTTGCAGGCCGCCGCCGGCTGCTTCGCTGGATTTGTCGCCTCGGAGGGAAGACTATTCTGAATCTCATTTCCAACTAGACTGTATTTTTCACCTCGGAAATCAGGGAGCCTACCGGATTGGAGACCGTCTTGGTCGCTATCGAAACTAAAGATTCGCCTCGCCGGTACATCAGGTAGGCTGCGACGACGCCAGAAACTATCATTGCGTAGAAGATTAACTTCCCCATCGAGCTTTGCTTTTCGCCCTGCGCTTCTGTAAGCATTTTCCCCTCCAGGAATACCTTTATTTCTTTGATGCAGGAAAATCTACGTGATCTCTCGCAACAACTTAAGCTCGGGTCGTTCGTCAGGTTATATCGAAAGTTGAACTCCGATTTCCGCTTGGCGCGTCAGACTGTGATCATGCGTCAATGCTTTTGTCGGCTCTTCGTCTTTCGTGATGTTCATCGCGGACGTTTTCGAGAGGTCATGGCTCAGACGCTCGCCCAATTCATTTGCATTGTCCGTGAAGATATATGCTTCATGAGATCCTCTCGATATTGAAATGTAGGCAAATCGCGCATTGAGGAGATTCGGATGCATCTTCGTATCATGTTGACGAGGACACGTTCCGCCGTTAGGCCCTGTGAGCTGTGCGATGTCACCGCGTAGCGGTGATCAAAGTGGCGATCTCTGGCATTAACTGACTGCCTGCTGCGCTCTCGCGATTCTATCCGAAACAGCTTCTGGAAATTGTGGCGACTGAGAGCGTTCCTTGACAATGGAAACTACCTGCTCCGCCTGATTTCCGTATTGATAGGCCAGCCTTTGCGTAGCTAATCAGCCGGGGACGCCATTCTGAGGTGTTCATGAAGAGTCCTGCAGTTTATGCTCTGGGGGTATCCTTACGGCATGGTCGCGAAAGGTCGGCAGATCGGGCTCTGGGCGCTTCTGCTGGCGTGCTGGCTTTGCGTTTCAGGGCTGCTCGCCCAAAAAGCCCCGGCAGGCAAGCCGGAGAATCCGCTGAGCGCGGTGACACAGGCTCCCGCCGAGGCGCAGCCTCCTGATCCGCTCGGCCGCTCTTCTCCGCACGGCTGCGTTGTGGGCTTTCTGCTTGCAGCGCGAAAGCGGGACTATGCCCGCGCGGCTCAATATCTCGATACCAGGAAGCCCGAAGGGCAGTCCGAGGAGCTTGCGCGGCAGCTACAGACCGTGCTTGATGCAGGCCTGACCGGAAACCTGGATGAGCTTTCCCGCGAAACAACGGGAAACGCAAAAGACATGCTTCCGGGCTCGCGCGATTTGGTTGGAACGGTCGAGACCGGCCATGGAACCCTCGAAATTGAGGTCGAGCGCGTGCAGCGCCGGGGAGAAGCTCCGATCTGGCTCTTCTCTTCGGATACGCTGGAGCAAATCCCGCGCGTCAGTGGTGGAGTTGTATGAAACACATCGTGCATGGTGGCGGAACTACTGGTCACAATCGTTCGTTGAAATCGATGATCCCATTCTGGAGAAGTTCTATTACTCGTCGCAGTACATTACAGCGTCCGCCAGTCGCAGTGGCAAAGTTGCCCCCGGTCTCTACGGCCCATGGGTGACAACAGATCATCCATCGTGGAATGGCGACTACACGCTCAACTACAACCTGGAAACACCGTACCTGGGCCTTTACTCTTCGAATCATGTCGCCACGGCAGACTCTTACGATTCTCCAATTCTTGAGTCTGAATTTCTTCGGGTCGGTGACATAAGGGGGTAAAAAGCGCCAGAACATCATCTGCAGGGACCGCGCTCCGAATTGTTTGTCCCACGCGATGACCGGCTGCAGAGATTGCGGTGCTGCGTTGTAATCCGGTGCAAACTCCAGGGCCAGGGCATCTACGCTTCCCAGATGGAAGGCTTCGACGATCTTCTGTTTATCGCTGCGTCTCTGATACCGGCCGCACATGTATTAAGCGTATATTCTCCGGCCCGTGTTTCCACAATCGGTACGCCATTTTCCACACAGGAAAATCTTCGCAGACCTCTTGCGACACGGAGCACAAGCGGTATGATTCAACTCAACGGAAGAGAAATCTTCCAGAAGAAGAGAGCAGACAAGGGGCGGTCGAGGGAACCGGCAACGTGACCCACGGAGGGATTCAGGAAACTGGATACCGACGGACAGCCTGAGAAAGCTCTTACAGCGGATGTGATGGCGAAACAGCGCGGGGAAGCGGGTTCATGCTCGCAGGTCCCCGATTAGTTCCGGCATGACGATGTTGTGATCTGGTTGCCGAACCGGATCTTCGAGAATCGGACAGGCAGAGGGCGACGTCTCGAAAGGGATTTCGCCCTTTTGCTTTTCTTGCTCAGTGGTCCCGACAATTTGGGCAGCGGCATGTATGGTTAATGAGCGCGTCGAAGGAGTTCGTGATCCGACATTTCATATAATCCGCGCTCTCATCGGCTTCGACATCATTCAGTACATCACGCGAGATTTTCAGATATTCCAGCGCCAGACGGTTTCCGGTTTCACAGAAGTGAAGTTCCTTATCGAGCGCGATCGTTGCGTTTAGCCCCATGGCAGCCTCACATTTGCAGGGAAGGGAATCTTGCATTTGATTAAATGCAAAACGCCAGTGAACGGTTGGTCCGCTGGAGCCACAATTCAGTAGCCCTCCCCCAGGTGCTACTCAACGGTTGAATTTTACGCCAACTACATGGCGCTGCCTGGCCACTCTTTGGTTTAGAGAAAGTGCAATCTTGTAATAGAAGGCGGTCACTTCTGTGGGGTTCCAATAACAATTTGATTTGGGTATGCTCAACCGCAATTGCCCGAAGCCTCGGCAGACCGGTGCACGACAGGAGTATCAACTGTGCCACACGCTATGGCGTTCACACGGATGCCGTATTTCGCATATTCAATCGCCATCTGGCGCGTCATCTGATGCCGGGCGCCGTGAAAGGGCTTAGGGAGGCGGTAACTTATTGTAAATACAAGCTACGGATGGCTCCCCATATGCCTTTTATCCCCCTTGGCGCTCTTTATTGGACGCCAATTTCTCTAAGCATGCGTTTTGAACCGAGATTATTGCGGGGGCTGCAAGATCAACTTCTGCACGCGCCAATTCAACAATTCGGCAGCGTAGAGAATGTTCTCGGACGGGCACGCGAGTTCGTGAATCCAGCCAAACTGGCCGGGGCTATGGCCGCTGGTGCCAAGCACGCCGAGCACTTTGCCATCCAGTGTGAGTTTATAGATGCGTCCCGGATAACCGTCCGATGCGTAAAGCACCTGATGGGGACCTGGTGTAATGCAAATCGCCCAAGGTGAGCCGTTCAACATCGTTTTGTTCAATGGCACCGGTGCCTCTGAGGTGGCGGGAATTTCGGAAGGCATGTTACCCATCCATGGACGAATCTTGTGGTCGTACGGCACATTGATGTGGATCTCGCGCAGAAATCTGCCATCTCCATCGAAGACCTGGATACGCCCGTTTCCGCGGTCGGCCACATACACGTTACCGAGATCATCAGTAGCAATACTGTGTGGCGTATTGAACTGTCCTGGACCAGTCCCCGGCACACCCCAAGACTTGATCCAGTTTCCGTCTTTGTCGATCTTGGCTATCCGGGAATTAATGTAACCATCACTGATAAATGTATTGCCAGCCTTGTCCCAGGCTATATCGGTGACCTGGCGAAATTCACCGTTGACCGGTACGAGCGGCGGCTTCGGATGCTTGAGCGGACCGGTACCCTCGTCGGAAGCCTCCTGCCTGCGTCCGAAGACCATCAGCACCCGACCTTCCGGGCTGAACTTGATGACCATATCCGAACCTTTATCTGCGACCCAGATGTTGTCCTCTTTATCGACTTTTACGGCATGTGCAAAACTCCATGCATACAGATGATTGCCGATCTCGTGAACGTATTTCCCATCGGAGTCGAACTCGAGCAACTGCGCCGCTGCCGCGCCATAGGCGGGTCCGATCGTGCTGCCACGGGAGAAGACGAAAACGTGCCCTTTGGAATTGACCGCCACGCCTGCAGCCTCACCGAAGTACAGGTCCGGCGGCAGTTTAAAGAAATCCGTCTGGGCCTCGAACTTGATCTCAGGCACTGATTGTTGAGCAAACTGCGGAATGGACAGGCAAAATACGGCCGCAAGCATGAAGCATTTCATTCGTCCCCTCCTGGCTAAGATCTGTTATGCGACGAGTGTACGCTCCGCACAGAATCAGATCGTCGGATACGGTTAGATCAGAATAATTTTTGGATAAGTTCGTGTGTTTGAATCACTTGAACAAGTGTGGCTATAGCAGGTGTTGGCTAGAAACCTGTTGAGTCTACTGATGGCGTTTTGTATAAGACCGTAGGAGCCTTGCCGATGAAACGACGCACATTTCTCAAATCGCTTTCGGCCACGCTGACAACGGCTGCAATCAACAGTCTTCGCGCATCTGCAGTCTCCCGAAGATGAGGATCACGCGGGTGAGGGCGTATCTGCCTCCGAATCCCAATCCCTTATTCAATCAGAGCGATATGGTCATCACGGTTGAAACCGATACAGGAGTCATGGGCATTGGCGAAGGTGGGTCAAGGGACCTGTGTCACAGGCAGCCGGAAGATTCATGTACAGGTAAGTTCTGTACTTTCCCCTTGATGTCCCACAATGCCAAATCCAGGGCTCCGATCACATTGGGTTCTCTCGCGGCCTGCCGGATAAAGAATGCACGATTCATTGTCTTGCCACAACCGCTCGATATACTGTGGGTCGCGCCCCATCAGTCTTACTGGGTGGAATGGTTCGTAACTATTGCAAATGCTATAACACGGCGGGAATTATTCCGGGCATTACACCCGATACCCCCATTAAAGAACGAGCTCGCGCCACCATCGAAACTGGTTATCGGTTGGACTAGATCCCAGGATGTTTTGCTGAGTTCGTATAGTCGAGGGAACCGGCAACGTGACCCACGGAGGGATTCAGGAAACTGGATACCGACAGACAGCCTGAGAAAAGCTCTTACAGCGGATGTGATGGCGAAACGGCGCGGGGAAGCGGGTTCATGCTTGCAGGTCCCCGATTAGTTCCGGCATAACGATGTTGTGATCTGGTTGCCGAACCGGATCTTCGAGAATCGGACAAGCGGAAGGCGACGTCTCGAAAGGGATTTCGCCCGTAGAGCGATGAAGTAACACACGAGTTTAGATCTGCATGGGGTGGTCAGTTCGAGGTCATTGTTTAAAAAACGAAATAGGGTGCACCGAAGACAGTAAGCCCAGGTCCAATTTGAGGATTCAGGTGAAAAAAATACATAACGCAACTGATGCAGATACTTGCATTTGGGGCAGAATCCCCTTTCATTGCCTTCGTTTGGGACAACAAAGGGTTTTGTACAGCGCATCAAACCAAACGCGTCAAATCATTTGACGCCAAGGCGTGCTTGGGGCACGCCTCAGACTACAAATAAAATGACGGATATAGGGGTAGCCGAGTTTTATGCTGCCCCCTTTTTTTGTGCTAACAGTAATTCTAATTCTTCGCCGTGTTCCCACTACTGTCAATCTCCTCTCACATGCAGGGGGTAACCTTTCGAAGCTATCTCGAAAGCTGTTTGGGTGGGAGAGTATTGACACCTTTCGCCGCCCGGTTGGACTGCTTTCCGTCGGGCTTCTTTGTTATTGCGGTTTTGCGACCGTATCTGGTCTGCAACCAAACAAAAGTGTCATCAGTGACATCCTTTTGAATCGGGGTGTGGGTGGCCGGTGTCCGCGCAACTACAGAAGAGAGCCTTGACATGATGTTCTTCGGAGAGCCGCATCGGGAAGACATTGAACTTATGATTGCCGAGGAACATGGCAGGGTAGGTTTTCGTTCCATGCGATCCGAGAGGGCGCATTACGACCATCGCATCCACAGCAAGCCTCGTCAATTGATCAGCGGGTTTCGTCAGCCGATGGATTTCAGCGCGATCCTGCAAATGCTGTCTGGTGCGGGCGATGGCTGTGACCGATGCATACTGTCCCGCTATTAAGGGCAACAAAGTTGTGATTTGCGCCCCGTTTTTTCCGGAAAGTGTATCCTCTTTTTCTGCATGCGCAACGTGTGTACATTGGTATGGTAATCAGATTCCAAACACCATGAACAAGTCCATCCTTTCACTGACATTTGCATGCCTGATTTCGTTTGTGTTTTCACCTGTTTTTGCTCAAGTTGTAACCAGTGATCCTCCGGTATATGGGCCGTACAATGGGGCGTTTTTGCCGGACGGCGAAGGCCTGAATAAGAAGCTCGGTGAGAACGATATCGTGCTGTTGGCTGATTCTCCGTGGACGCTCTATTTCTGGGAGCAGCCGAGTGAAGAGATCTCCAGGCCAACTCTAATCGCTGGCGTGGGGGCAGTGGAAGAGGAGTATCCGCGCTATCTCGAAGTCGCGCCCGGGAAATTGATTCTCTGGATGGGCAGGAAGAACAGCCTTGAGGCGCAGGCGACGCTCGCTGCGGGCAAGTGGCATTTGCTGGCTGCGACTTTCGATGGCAGGCAGTTCCATCTATACAGTGACGGGGCTGAGGTTGGCAGCGGAGCACTGGTTCTGGGCAGTGTAAGCCCGGTGTTGGGGATGGCTCCATCGACTCTGCCTGGGCCTGACTGGAAGCACTTTGGGGGAAAGATTGCCGGGCTTACGCTGCTGCGCGAATCGTTGAGCAGCGATGCCATCGCGCAGATCTACCGGAAAGGCAACGATGCTTCTCTTGTTGAATTTGAGGAGGGATCGAAGCCGTGGCCGGTGCAGACGCGCGGACAGGCCGGGTATCGCGCGCCGCAGAACCCCGAAGATATGCCGCGTAGCAAAGCGCCATTTTCTGCGCCAGTGGTAAGCCGTGTGCCACAGACGCGCGAGGGACTGAAGCCGGATGGGGACAACCAGTGGATCGTGAATAGCTGGGCGCTGAGCGAGGCGCCGAAGGTGCAGGCCGACGGCGAAGAGATTTCTGGGGCGGGCTTCAGTGCGAAAAGCTGGTATCCGGCGACGGTGCCGGGAACGGTTTTGACGACGCTGGTCGACCGCGGTGTGTATCCCGATCCAGATTACGGCCTCAACAATCTTGCGATCCCCGAAAGCCTGAATAAGCAGGACTATTGGTATCGCAACGAATTCAAAGCGCCGGAGCCGTGCACGGAAAACGGATGACGCTTACGTTTAAGGGGATCAACTATCGGGCAGTGGTCTGGCTGAATGGGCAGCGGTTGGGAACGATCACCGGCGCGTTTATCCGCGGCGTTTTCGATGTAACAGAGATTCTGAAGCCGGGGCAGACGAATGTGCTGGCCGTGCGCATTTCACCGCCGCCGCATCCGGGCATTCCGCAGGAGCAATCGAATAAAGGCGGACCGGGAGAGAATGGCGGCATTATGTGTCTGGATGGGCCGACGTTTGTTGCGACGGAAGGCTGGGACTGGATTCCGGCGATTCGCGACCGCGATACGGGCATCTGGCAACCGGTGTACTCTTACTGCTACAAATTCACTCAACATTGGCGATTCGCAGGTGGTGACGACGCTGCCGTTGCCGGATACAAGCCGCGCTGATGTCGAAATCAATGTGCCGCTGACGAATGCTTCCGCCAAGCCGGTGCAGGCAACGCTGAACGCTGGATTCGAAGGTGTGACAGTGAGCAAGGAGGTGACGCTTGCTCCGGGCGAGAACAATGTGAAGCTGTCGCCTGCGGAATTCTCGCAATTGACAGTGCAGAATCCGCGGCTGTGGTGGCCGAATGGCTATGGCAAGCAGGAGCTGTATCACCTGAAGTTGAGCGTAAGTGAAGGCCGGGATGTTTCCGACACGAAGCAGCTGCGTTTTGGCATTCGCGAGATCACTTATGAGCTGAGCTTGCTCGATGGCAACGGGCATCTGCGGCGGCTGGAGTATTCTCCGACGGATGCAAGGCCCGGCACGAGCACGTCGTGGACGTGAGTCACGATGGCATGCGGCGAGATTCCGGCCGCCGATGCCGCTCCGCAGAATTTGCCCGCCGATGGAATGAGAATGTTGGCACTCATGGGTTGCGTCGCTGGCGCCCGGCGGCGAGACGTCGCCGGCGATTCGAGACGCGATTGACGATACGCGGGGCAGCGCCGTATCTCGTGATCAAGGTGAATGGTGTGCGCATCGCCTGCCGCGGCGGCAACTGGGGCATGGACGACTCGCGCAAGCGCGTCTCGCGCGAACGCTCGAGCCGTATTTCCGTCTGCATCATGATGCGAATCTGAACATCATTCGCAACTGGGTCGGGCAGGACACAGAAGAGACGTTCTACGACCTTGCCGACGAATATGGATTGCTGGTGTGGAATGACTTCTGGGAGTCGACGCAGAACTACAACATCGAGGCGCAGGACCCGTAGCTGTTTCTCGACAATGCGCGCGATACGATCCTGCGGTTTCGCAATCATCCTTCGATCGTGATGTGGTGCGGCCGCAATGAGGGCGTGCCGCAGCCCATCATCAGCGAGGGACTCGACCGAGCTTGATTCGCTCACTCGATGGCACGCGGTACTACTCTCCGAGCTCGAACCAGGTGAACCTGCAGAACAGTGGGCCTTATAAATATCTGGACCCAATGCTCTACTTTACGACGCTCAATCATGGCTTCTCGGTAGAGACGGGCACGCCATCGATGTCGACGCTGGAATCGTTTCAGCGCGTGGGTTCCAAAAGAAGACCAGTGGCCGATTGACGATGTCTGGGCGTATCACGACTGGCACCACAGTGGAAACGGCGCGACGGGACCGTTTATGGCTGAGGTGCAAGCGAGTTCGGCGCCCCTACCGGCCTGGAGGATTTCGAACGCAAAGCGCAGATGCTGAACTATGTGAACCATCGCGCGATCTTTGAGGGGATGAATGCGCACTTGTGGTCTCCGAACAGCGGACGCATCCTGTGGATGACGCAGCCGGCGTGGCCAAGCACGATGTGGCAAATCCTCAGCTCTGATTACGATACTCAGGCATCGTTCTATGGAGTCATGAAGGCGTGCGAGCCGCTGCATGTGCAGCTTGATCTTGCCAGCTACGATGTTGAGCTGGTTAATACGACAAATACCGCGCTATCGAATGCAACGATCACGGCGGATGTTTTTTCGCTCGACAACAAGCTGTTGCTACATCGTGAGGCCAAGCAAAACTCGTCTGCCGATGCTGTGGTCAATGCTTTTCACCTCGATCTGACGCCATTCTTTGCAAATGGTGTTGTGCTGGTGAAGCTGGAACTGAAATCGGTCAGTGGTGAAACTCTGTCGCGCAACTTCTACTGGCTGGGAGCGAACAGCACCGCATATCGCGATCTGAATACATTGCCCGCGGCCACGATTGTGGCCACCGCTGTTTCCGGCAAAGATGCCGGACATGCGCGGATTCACGTCCAGCTGAAGAACACGGGCAGTACGGTGGCGATTGAGAACAAGCTGACACTGTTGAATGCGGTGGATGGTACGAGGATTCTGCCCGCATACCTGAGCGACAACTATGTCTCACTGATGCCGGGTGAAAGCCGCGAGATCGACATCGAATATCCGGCATTGGCAGAGGCTAAGCCTGAACTTAGTCTTCGCGGCTGGAATCTGACTCCGCAAACCATCGCTGTGACTCAGAAGTAAAGAGGATATGGTGTAGCTCCTTATGTCTCGATCTGGGCTATCCAAAGCCTGCTAGCTCCTGGCCATGTTGGTTGGTGGGCGATCTGCGGCGATCCTCCAACAGACTATCTTTCAGCAGGGACCATAAAACATCCCAGAAAAGCGATGCTTGCCTTTGCTGAAAATTGGAAAGAAGTTGCCAGATGTATGGCCAACGGGGTGCCTCACCCCGAGCATGAGCAGCCGAAGAATACGAGCGCAATGCTCTCAGTGGTCCAGCAGGCAAATCATTGAATGCAGAATACACCAAGACTTTGAAAGAGCTCCTCAACTTCCATGCTCAGGTTCTGACGCCGTTGGGAAAACAGAGCGAGGCAGCCGCTAAGCTGGATCAAGCAAGTAAGCTTTAACGCGTGCGTTCTGCATGAAAGCGGGGTTATCGGTAACTTCGAGACAGGACGCCTCTCTTGGTTCACAAAGGATCTTTAGACAGTGGGTTCTGCTCACTGGATCGGCTCTTTCACTTCTTCACTCACGCGCAGACTTGGCATACTGAAAGACTTGGCATGAAGCCGCTCCGCTTCACGCTGTAAGCGGGCTAGCGAGTCTGCCGGACCGGCGTCGAGTTCGCGGCGTATGAGAGAGTGCACCACCGCACCACGCCATCCTGCTGGAAAGCCAAAACCACAGTGATAATTGACGCGGCATTGCTCCTGTCCCAGCGGAACACAAGTCAAATCTTCCCGCACAGTGATGCCCAAGGGGAACCGCGCATCAAATCCGAGCCTAAAGTTCAATGCGTCGATCTGCGTGAACCGAAACTGTAGTTTGAGGTGCAGGAGCCGCGGGCCCGACTCCGCGAATACTGTTTGTCCTACTACGGCCGACCCGGCAGGATCGAGGGCAATAATACGCACGTCATAGAAATTGCCCCATCCCTCCGGACGTGTAAGAAGGGCCCATACGAGTTCCACGGGCGCATTCACTACTGTGGTTGGGCAACTGGTGTAGTTCATGGCTGCACCTTGCAGAGCATATTACGCCGGTGGAGCTAATGCGCGACTCTCTAAGAAGATTACTTTTGTGTGCGAACTGTCGTGGCAATGCGGTCGATATTCCCGTGAAACGGTGTTTCAGGTAACTTGCCTGCTTTTCCTTGGCATGGGAAGCAATTTACTGAAAATAATAATCTCATTTCTAAAAAAATGTCTCGCTTCCGGCGCTCCGCTTGCCACGCGTAGCCGCATTTCATCTCCCACATGACTGCACCGGCTTACGAAGCAGTTGGATGGCGTGCATGGTGGTCCCGAATCCCCTGTGCTCATTTCTCATATCGGGAACACTCTCGTCGTGCAAACGCGCTTAAGAGCACAGTTGCGGAGCGAGTCCCGAGAGAGCCTGCGGGTTCGCACATGATTCTCTTTTACCGAGGAATTCATCTAGTGGTTGCGACGGACCACTATTGTTCGAATAAAGTCCATTGAAGCCTTGGTATGCCGAAAGCTGGTTAGCTTCTCGACTTCGTCATTTCGAGTTTCTGGACCATATCTTGTACCCAGGCATCGTCGGCGCCAAAGCCAATTTGTGTCCAGAGCCAGGCCCCCTTTGGGTCGACAACCCAGTTCTGCGGAATCGCAAAACCGTTCAACAACGTCACTACCAACGAATAAGCGGGTAAGACCGGAAAGGTGTAACCCTTTTCCTTCAAGTAGGGAGCGACTAAGCCAACATCTTCGTCGATATTGAATGTAAGAATCTGGATGTCTGAGCGATCTTTTATCTTCAGATACAGTTTCTCAAGCTCGGGCAACTCCGCATTGCATGGACCGCACCATGTCGCCCAGAGGTTGATGAGGACTACCTTCCCCTTTGGATCCGTCAGTCGCCATGTTTTTCCCGAGAGGTCTGCTAACTCAAAGATCGGCAGAGCTTGGGTCGCCTTCTCCCATCGGGCTTCGGAGGCATCGGCTGCGTTTTCTACCGGAGGCTTGCTCCATACACCCCATGCGGTTTGCGTTCCTCCCACCTCGGTCCACAAGGTTCGAGATTCATCCATAACGGTGTCAGTCAATTTTCCTTGCCAGTAAGACGGAGGTTTCAGGCGCGTCTGCAATGCCTTTTGGTAGTAAGTCAGGGCATCTTCTTTGCGGTTTTCCAGCACCGCAAGCCGTGCCCGATTAAGCCAATAATCTGATTCATCCTTCTTCTCTTTTGGAGGATCGGCTTCAATCGACGCCTTCAAAGGCGCGGCAGCGTCGGCCCGCTTCGCATATAAAGCTGCTCGAAGGACAAGATCCCTTACCATTTGCTGCATCCTGTCTTCTTCTTCCTTGTTCTTCTTGATTTCGTCTGCGGAGAGATTGTCGCCCTTAGAGTCTTTTTCCGCAGACTCCGCCTGGAGCTTCTGGACTTGCTGCGATAAATCGAGAGCGCGCTGGGGCTGCCACTTGTGATCAAGAAGGAAGTCTGCTGCATCATACTTTGTCTGCCACCAGTCAGGCGGATCATATTTCTCGCCCGTAGTTAGATACACGCTCACCGCCGCTACGCCTTCTTTCTCTGTTAGCGAATCATTCGATTCAGCCAACTGAAAACCTGCATAGCGCTGCGAATAATCGCTATCCGGGAATTGCTGCATCCAGCCCCGCACTGCTTCTGCGCGGATCCTGTGGTAAGCAGCCCAGGCGGCCGTGTTTTTCTGGTCCTCCGGTTCTTTGTGCGCCTTGTCCCAGCGCTTTTCTACAATCTCGAAGGCTTCGTCTGAATGCGGATATTGCTGTAGCAGGCCGTCTTCCATAGCGGTGACGGTTTCCGTGGAGGCGCCGCTCTGCTTGTATCCGCCGATGAGAAAAGTCATCCATTCCGCGTCAGGCTTCGGTTGCAATCCCTCCAGGCGTTTCAAATCCGTCGCTACCTGTTTGCGAATCGCGTCATACTCTTGCGGTGGATGGGTCCGAAACTCAAGTCCCCAAAGAAATTCATAGTTTCGGAGCTGGTCGGGATCGCTCTCCTTCTCAAGCTGTATCCGAAGCGCGGAAGCGACCTTCGCTTGCAACCCCATGTCCTTTACCAGCAGCCATCGAGCCATACTATCTGTTGCACCAGGGCAAGCAGTCCAGAATGCAGTTAGGTGGTCGGTGAACTTTTGTTTGTCGGCGAATTTGCCGCTGGTATAGATGCCTGCCAGATCGAGATCAGGCCACACAAATTGAGGGGCCTCCACTTTAGCGGCCTCAAGCAAGCGGATGGCCTCCGCCGTGTCGGTCCCGATCAAAGCATTCGCGGCCAGATCTAAAGTCAAGGGATCTTCAGGATGCTCTTTGACATGCTGACGGTAATGCTCCTGCAAGCTGGCAAAACTACCCGGTTGCACCGAATCTTCCCAGTACCGTGTAGCAGAGATTACCGTGCTCTTCTGTGTCTTGCATACTTTCAATCTCCATCTTGCCTCCGTGACCTTCCACAAACTGCTTCGCGACAAACAAACCAATACCAGTACCCACGGTGCTGCGCGTGGTGAAGAAACCTGTAGCAACATAGGCTGCCCAACGTCGAGCTTTATATGGACCCGCAGCAGCGTGGAAGCAGAGATAGGTAGGGACTCTGCCCCGCAAGACTGTAGGCCGACTCAATCAGCTCTATCTGTTCTTCGGGCTTGCTTACGCCTTTCGCCTCCACTACCTTCAACCGCGCATAGGCGGCCAGTTCTTGTGGAACCGAGGACGACAGGTCAAGGATCTGTTGTGAGACAGAGGCACGCTCTGAGGCAGGAGCCGGAGTCTTCTTAAGCTCTGATTTCCGCTGAGCCTGCGCCGTATTGAAGACAACAAGAGCGAAGCAAACCGATCATAGAACTCCGACCGAACGGACAAAGGTATTCACGCGTGCCAGTATAGTCGGCAAACAGAACATTACCCCCAGCAGCAATCTCAGCTTCGGGGCCGTCGTGCTTGAAAAACGGTGTTTCAGGTAACTTGCCTGCTTTTCAGGGGCATGGGAAGCAATTTACTGAAAACGCGACTTTGCAGGCATTAAGCATGATCCACAATGCCACTGGCAGATAATACATTTACCATTCCGCTCTACCTCACCCGAAATAGAGAGTACCGGAAGTAAGGCTATGAAAAAGGTACAGCCCAAACGCCAAGACTTCCGCTACGCAGAGCGCGGCGCTAATACGTGCAGCGAGACTCTGCCTAGCTTGGATGATGAAAACGAACATAGCTAGGAAGAGGATTACTGTTGATACCATTAGCCACACAATGTCGCCCCTGAATCCGCCCAGTCGGACCTTGCCGAAAATCTGGTCGGCCACCCCTGGAGTCCTCTCCGTACCACCGAACCAAGATGTAAGCGAAATTGCCATGAGCACCAGATTGAAGCCGACCACACCAACTAGAAGAAACCTAATCGCTCGCTTGGACCTGTCAGCGACAGGCTGAAAATTTGTGCTCATAGCTCGGATCCTACATTGCCGATCACGGCTGATTATAGTGGCACCCGGGCAGATGCCGTGTGTTCGGCCATCCGAATATTGACTACCCGCCAGCGATCTCAACTTCGGGCCGTCGTGCTTGAAAAACGGGGTTTTCGGCAACTCCGAGACAGGACGCCTCTCTTGGTTCACAAAGGGTAGATCTTGAGACAGTGTGTTCTGCTTACTGCATCGGCTCTTTCACTTCTTTACTCACCCGCAGACTTGGCGTACTGAGAGACTTGACATGAAGCCGCTCCGTTTCTTGCTGCAAGCGGCCTAGCGAGTCTCTTGTCCGGTTTTGCCGTTCATCCAGTGCGGCAATATTCGTATGCCCGCTCGTAGCCCTTACTCCACGGCTTTGCTGCTGGCGTTCTCCGAATCGTACACTAGCCTGTGTTCTGATGCGCAATCCATCGCAATCTCGGGGAGATTCGTCTCATGTCTGATCAGTGGAATCGTCGTGAAATTTTAGGTGCAGGAGTCATCACCGGCGCGGCAATTGCGCTGAGACCCCTCGCGTGGTCTGACGAACCGGCATCCACCTTACGCCTTGAAGATCGAATGACTCCTTATCCTGCCACCTGGTATCGGCCGTACGTCTCCCGGCCCGCCCCCGGAGCTCCCTCTTCCGCGTGGGTGCAGATCGATCTTGGCGCAGCTGTTCGGATCGACGCGTTACGCCTCTATCCCAACTTTGACGATGCACGGAGGTCTCTTAGGCTTCCCTTTACGGCTGAGAGTTGAAGGTGCCGATGCTCCTTCCTTCGAACCTGCAAGTCTGTTGTTCGATTCCGGCTCAACTGATCTGCCCGACCCTGGAGACCAGATCTCGTTTCTATCCATCTCCAGCTCTAGGCCTGTGCGCTATGTCCGGCTGACCGGCACCAGTCTTCGGCCGATCAAGAGAACCGAAGGCGAAGCGCCTCCAGTCTTCGGCCTCTCCTTTGCAAAAGTGGAAGTGCTCGCAGCCAACCGCGACGTCGCAGAGGGACGGCCCGCCTCAGCTGATGCAGTCACATCAAATCCAAACGACCTCGCCCAGCTCACGCGCAAGCGGCGTCCCGTTGGTGAAGGCATCATTACCGATAACCCGCAAAACGTAACCGATCCTCGTTCGTGGAAGCAGGTTTCCTATCGTGCCGAGGTGCCCCGACGCGGTGTGGAACTCGGCGATGGCATTCTTCGCGAGGCTATGGAGAACAATATCGAGTATCTGCTCACCTCGTTCTCAGTCGACGAGATGCTTCGCCCATTTCGAGAACGCGCCGGAAAACCTGTCTCTCCGGGCCTCCGTCCGCCCATTTCTTTCTGGGATACCGACCTTCCGGGCTCCTCCGCCGGGCGCTTCCTCATGGGCGCGGCAAACACCCTCCGCTGGCAGCAGCACGATGAACTTCATCGCCGCATGAATGCTATCGTCGACGGCATCGCCGATTGCCGCCAGTCCGACGGCAACATCATGGCATACCCGGAAGACTCCATCATGCACTCCGAGCGTGCCGGGTATACCCGCAGCTGGGTCACGCACGGACTGCTTGAAGCGGGCTACACCGGCCACCCTGGGGCATTCGAATTACTGCGTGGATACTACGATTGGTTTGATCGATGCCAATACTTGCCGAAGCTCCTCCGCGGAACGGCTCAGGGCGTCCAGGGTATGGTCGCCAACACGCGGATGTATTTCTCGCCCGTCGGCAGGCCCGAAGATATCCAGGTCGTGCAGCGCTTCTTCCAGGAGAACTACTGGCTCGACGGCCTCGCTCGGCACGATCAGACGATGGTCTGGCAGTACCCATACGACCGACCGCACAACTATCTGCTCACGGATATCGAAGCCTATTTCGACCTCTACCGTGCAACCGGAGACTCTCGTTATAAGGATGCCGTACAGGGTGCATGGCAGCTTTACCGCAACAACTGGGAGCACATCGGCGGATCCATCGCCATCACCGAGTTCGGCGAATTTCCGCCAAAATCCTACCGGATCAAAGCCCAATTCGACTTCTGCGAGACCGGCGAACTCTGCGGCAGCAGCTTCTGGGCCTTTCTCAATCAGCGCTTCCACCTTCTCAATCCCGATGAAGAAACCTACGTGACCGAAATCGAGAAATCCATTTACAACGTCGGTATCGCCAATCAGTTTGAAGGCAAAGGTCTCTTCTATCACGCGCGCCTCGTTGGCAAAAAGGGCGACCACTCCGTCGGCTATTGCACCAATTCCTGTTGCGAGGGACAGGGAACCCGCCTACTCGGCAGCATTCCTGAGCATCTGTATTCCGTCGTCCCTGCCGGTTCCCATCCCGGCCTGTACGTCAACATGTTCGCTGCTTCCACCATCCGCTGGTCACAGCACGACAATCGCCCCGAGCAGGAGCTTAAGCTCGCCATGAAGACAACCTTCCCCTACGATTCCAATGTGGAACTCAGCTTCGAACTCTCAGCACCACGCCACTCCGTCATTCGTCTTCGCACTCCCTCGTGGGCGACCGTTGAAATGCCGATCTATATAAACGGAACTCTCGCCGCAACTGGCAAGCCGGGCAGCTACGTCGCGCTCGACCGCATTTGGAAATCAGGAGACACTGTATCCTTTACTCTTCCAGCAGGTTTTCGCGTCACACGTTACACGGGCATGGATCAGATCGAAGGGCACGAGCGTTACGCTCTCGAATACGGTCCTATCCTTCTCGCCATCGTCGGCACGAATGACGCACGACTCTGGACATCGGGGCCTTCGGCCGAAAGCTTCACGAGCCAATTGAAGGCGGTCACCGGCCAGCCGCTGCACTTTGCCATAGACGGCAACCCCGATCACCACTACGTGCCCTACTACTCAATCAAGGAAGAAACGTTCACCTGCTTTCCAGTGATCGACAAAGCTCCTTTCTCGAGATGACTATTTCGCTCGATTGCACCACCAACAACAAGCCCGTATACATACGCGCAGACCTTGTTTGCCACATTTCAACTTCGCTTGCGACAAAGCGGCGGACATACTGATATGCCGACTTTACGAGCACTTCGTGGATAGCTTCCGGCTAGCGGTGATTCGACCGCTATGCGTAAAAGAGCCTAAGACCCAATCCATTTACTAGACAGTTGGTGAAGGGTAAATGAAACTGAAAAGTGTCTACTACGGCCCTCGGCGCAGTGGATGGAGGGACGAGATGCCAGAGAAGAGTTTGCTTGACGAGGCCGCTGAGACCGTAGATCGCGACCTAGATGTTGTTGGTCGAAACCCTTTGCAGTTATCGCCCGAATTGCAACCCATCGCCATCCTCTACCATGTGCAGGCGATTGTAGACAACCTCTCTTAACCTCTAAGCTGGCAGCATGACTACGGCAGCCCTCGTCCTCGCAGGTAAGCTGGAACACAGCGTCTATATTGGAGATCGGTAAAACGACTGTCTATAGATATAAGCCGTAGTGTCTGAAAGCCGCGTTGAAGCAAAACGTCTGGCGTAATACCTATCTTATGCATCGCTGAAGGATGAGTGGCTTGAGTCATCATAAATGGGATGAGCAGGTCCTTCGAAGGAGGAGCAGACTGTTCCCATGAAGAAGCCAGCGCAACACCTCATCGCGGAAGAACCCCGGAAGCGTTCCAAGGCAGAGCTGACGATCGGCATCGACCTTGGCGGCGTTTGGAGCCAGTACTGCACCCTAAACCAGGAAGGTGAAAGGACGCGAACTCAACCATAGAGATCTGGAGACATGGGAAGGAGATTTGTTCATTTCAGCTTCGTTATGCCTGACTGTTTACTTTCCGGCGGTATGGTGGAATACGCAGGCTGACTGCGTAACTATTCGCAGCCTGGTTGCGCACTGATTCTGGAAGAGCGACCCGCGCATCCGCACCATCACGCTGCCATTTGAGCTCGATGTCGCTTCCGAGCAGACGTATTGTCGCACCTGCCGCCGGAAGAATATTTTTCAATCTGATTATTTCGGGAACTGCCTCGCCTTCATCGAGGAGGTAAATCGCGTACATGGCGCCGTCCTTAGTGCGGGTGAAACACAGCTTTCCGTCGCGATATGGCGCGACTGGACGCGTCGCATAGATTGCCTCATCGTTGCACTTCATCCACGCGCCGATTTCGGCGAGTCGCGCAACCGCCGCAGTCGGCAATTCACCGTTCGGATCAGGACCAACGTTGAGCAAATAGTTACCACCTTTGGCAACGACGTCTACGAGCATGTGCACAATCTGGCGCGAAGACTTGTAGTGATCATTGGGCGCGTACGACCACGAATTGCCGAGGGTCATGCAGGTTTCCCAGGGATACGGCAGCGGTGTATCCGGTATCTGCTGTTCCGGCGTACGGTAATTTTCGTAGGGGCCTGCGACTGCGCGGTCGACGACGATTAGCCCGGGTTGATTCCTGCGCGCAAGCGCAGCCATCTCCGGCATGTCAATGTCCTGCGGCCATGGCACTTCGCCACTGCCGACGATCGCATCCGGATGCGTCTTTGCATTCACCCAACCGCCGTCCAGCCAGAGAATATCAAGTGATCCGTACTCGGAGGTCAGTTCCCCGACCTGTCGATGCACGAACGCGACAAACTTCCGCCAGCGCTCAGCGTACTTGCGCGTGTCGTAGTTGACATTCCGGTCGGGGGTAGCCCATTCGGGCGCCCAATAGTCCTGATTATGCCAGTCGGGCTTGGAGAAATACGCACCGATTCCGAAGGATTGCTTGCGGAAAGCGGCAAAGACTTCATTGGCGATGTTTGCGCGCGGATTTGTGTGAAATGGAACATCAGACGCGGTGATGCGGTAATCGGTTTGCCTGGTATCGAACATCGAAAAGCCGTCGTGGTGCTTGGTCGTGAATACAACGTATTTCATGCCCGCATCTTTGGCGACGCCTGCCCAGACGTCGGGATCAAACCCGATCGGGTTGAAGGTCGTCGGCAATGCCTGGTATTTTTCTTTGTATCCCACGTAGCTGAGGCCGGCCGGCCGTTTGATCCAATCCTCAGAACAGATAGACCACGATTCGACCACGCCCCACTGACTGTATGGCCCCCAGTGCATCATGAAACCGAACTTCCAATCCTGCCACTGATCAAGCTTGCGCAGAACAAGTGCATCAGTTACGGGCACATATGAGTCGCTCGTCTCGGTCACTCCCGCCGCACCGACCGCAGTCACAGCTGCCGATACACCTATTAGCTTGCAGAATTCTCTCCGCTGCATTGTGATTCCTTCTCTTGACTACTTTTACCTGTCCGCAGGTTCCGCATAAGAAATCTTACTAAGCCAGCTCAGTTGGAGCCGCGATGGATTGCATGGTCCTTCCTGTATAGCCATATCAGAAGTCGACGTGCATGCCGAGGCCGAGCGATAAATGGCAGCATCGACTCTCCTCTCAAACACCAACCGGTACCGATCTCAGATGACGATCAGCCCATCAGAGTCTGAATACAAAGCCGGGGAGAGCAGCAGCAAATGCGAACACAGCGGCAAAAAGACTCTGATGAGGAAAGGCGTTGACATTGGTGACCTGCTGACACAAACGCGCTTCTCTTCAGCAATCCGCGTTAGTAAAGATAAGCCGATTTACGAAGAGTTATAGAAGCGTCCAATTCGGACTGGGATGCGCCTCAGCTGCGCCGTTGCTCCGCAGCGTTCCCCGATCGTGGAGATGTGCAAACGCTCGCCACTCTATCTTCGCAACCGGTGCGAGTGCATGTATTATCGTCGCAAAGCAAGGTTGCCCACTGGTGCTCTCTGGCAAAAGCGTTCATCTCTTACTCGCGGAAGAACAAGGCCTTCGTCCATGCCCTCGCCGAAGCTCTCAAGCAGAAAGACGTCACCGTCTGGGCTGACTGGAACGACCTGCGTCCCGCCGTCCGCTGGCAGGACGCCGTTAATAAGAGCATCGACGCCGCTGACAACTTCAATTGTCCTCAGTGCAGACTGGGTAGTCTCGATACCGATCGTCGCCCCGACCCTGGAACCTCTGCATGGACTTTTTGAGATGAAGCACTGCGGGTGCCTTTTCATGCGCATAGTCTCTCTCGTTTCCAAGGTGACCTTCTGGTCTCACTTTGCGGTAACAAAATCACTCGACCCGCCCGAGGGTTGGCGAAGTTACCGCAAAACGGGACGTTAGGTGCAGTTCATGGAATGGCGGTGCCGAAAGCTGAAATCGTGCCTGCGCCAACCAGGGATGCCCACTTTCGTGAATCCCCTTGCTTGTCGGTTTACCGGAGAAGGTGGAGAATCATTTCTCACACGCGACGTAGCAGGTGACTCGACGTTCGAAAAGTGCACCGAAAAAGCGACGGTATCAGATTTTGAAGATCGATGAACCGATCAATGCCAAACGGAGTTCAGCCAATTGAACGCTGTGCCTGCGAGGCGATCATATTTGCCATACTCAACCGTTACGTCCTTTTGGTGGTCCGGCATGAAGTCGATTTGCATGCTTCTCGTCATTGCCCTGTTTGACCGGCATTTGTCATGCAGCGACGACGAGTGACAGTGCGACTGCTGCACAACGGTGGATAGCAGCCAGGTTTCTCGGGGTTGACGAGCCAGTTCCTTCCCCAAAGTCATTTCTAGAGGCCCGGCTCAAGCCGAATGCGCTGGTGCGCGATCGCATTGAGGGGCACCCGCTCCTTATCGTCGACCAAAAATTCGACAATGGGATCGCCATGCGATCACCTGGTGAGATCGTAGTCCGCTTGTCCTCGAGCGCAAGCAGCTTCGAGGGAACAGTGGGTGTCGACAGCAACGATCTCGGTTACTACGCCAACACGGGGCGGGGCAACGTGGTGGCCTCGGTTGAAGCGGGAGGACGCCAACTCTTCGAGTCGCCCGTGTTGCATGAGGGCATCAGGGCTATTCCGTTCCGGGTTGAACTTGGAGGCGCGCGCGAGATCACTCTTCGGCTGAAAGCAGTCGGCGAGCGGCCACCCACCTATCAGGCTGAGTGGGATCAGGCGGATTGGGGGGATGCCACCATAACGCTCTCCGACGGAAGGAAGCTCCTGCTGTCATCTCTTCCCACCGGGCTCGTTAGCGCAGGAGTATTCGCTCAACCCGCCATTCTCTTTTCAGTTTGGCGATCAGTCATCCGCCGACCTGTTAAAGAAATGGTCCGTCGATCGCAAAACCCGGCAGATGGACGATCAGAGGACGGAGTACACATCGGTCTACCAGGATCCAGCGACTCACCTGGTCGTGCGCTGCGTGGCCGTTGCCTACCACGATTTTCCCATTGTCGAATGGACGGTCTACTTCAAGAATGAAGGGCTCGGAGCGAACGCCGATTCTGCAGAATATCAAGGCTCTTGACACCGATTTCGAAGGTGATGCGCAAGGCAAGATGCTGCTTCATCATTCCCGGGGAAGCAGCGACTCGGCGAACGACTTTGAGCCGCTGGAAACGTCTTACCGCCGGTGCGTACAGGAGCATTTTGCGTCGATAGGCGGCCGCGGAACAGATGGCGAGATGCCTTACTTTAATCTCGCCGCCTCCGGACGGGGAGTGATCTTTGCCCTTGGCTGGCCCGGACAATGGTCGCTCGATCTCTCACGCGATCAGTCGGCGCAGGTACACGTAAAAGGCGGCCAGGAGTTGACTCACTTTTGGCTGGCACCTGGAGAAGAAGTCCGCACACCGCTCGCCGTGGTCCAGTTTTGGGAGGGCGATTGGATCGATGGCCAAAATGTTTGGCGGCGATGGATGCTCGCACACAATCTGCCCCGTCCCGGGGGTAAGCTTCCTGTGCCATTTGTTTCCGGCGGGAGCGGCCGCTACACCATCGAAATGCAGTATGCGACGGAGGAAAATCAAAAGAAATATATCGATCAAACTCTGCAGGATGGCATCCCCATCCACTACTGGTGGATGGATGCCGGGTGGTACCCCTTCACGGTGGGTTGGTGGAAAACGGGAACCTGGGACCCGGATCCGAAGAGATTTCCTAACGGGCTCAAAGCGGTGGCTGACTACGCTCATGCAAAAAACTTAAAAGTGATTCTCTGGTTTGAGCCAGAGCGAGTGACTCAGGGCTCATGGCTCGATCAACACCATCCCGAGTGGCTTTTGGGTCCGGATGGAAAAGACAAGCTGCTTGATCTGGGGAATCCCGAAGCCTGGCATTGGTTAGCCGACCATGTGAGCGGAATGATTGCCGATACTGGCATCGACGTTTATCGCCAGGATTTCAATTTCCCTCCGCTGCAAATATGGCGTGCCCAGGATGCTCCTGATCGCCAAGGCATTACTGAGATCAAACATGTCGAAGGCTATCTGGCATATTTCGACGAGTTGCGGCGGCGTTTTCCGAATCTCTTGATTGACACCTGTGCGTCGGGCGGCAGACGCAACGATCTCGAAACTCTGCGCCGCGCCGTGCCGCTGTGGCGAAGCGACTACCCATACAAACCAATATCCCAGCAAGCAGAGACCTACGGCCTTTCGCTTTGGATTCCTTTCTACGGCACGGCGATCAATTCGCTTGACCCATATATCTTCCGCAGCCAAATGACGCCCGCGCTTGGTTTTGGATTAGATCACCAGCAAATCGAAGGTCAGCATCCGATTGCGGTCCACTTGCTCAAGCAGTGGAGCGACGTTGTGGACTACTTTTATGCCGACTTTATCCCGCTCACCCCGTACAGTCTGGAAAGTAGCACATGGATGGCGTGGCAGTGGAACCGGAAGGAAGAGGGTAGCGGCGTAATCGAGGTGTTTCGCCGCGAAAGTAGTCCCTTTACGACAGCGCAGTTTAAGCTGCGCGGCCTGGATCCTGCGGCGCACTATAGCGTGAAGAATCTGGATTCGTCGGCGTCGACAGAGTTCACTGGCAAGGTACTGATGGAAGAAGGCCTCGCTGTCACGCTTCAGGATCAACCCGCATCTGCACTTCTTATGTACAGAAAGAGCACTCAAAAATGATAAGCATCAACAGGAGAAATTTCTTTCGGCCATGGCCATGGCGGGCCTCGGTCGGGCATCCATGACCGCCTGGCCGGCAAATGCGGAGGAGCCGCTTCTTTCGCACGCGGACCAGGTATTTCTCGGCGATCAGGCGCGTGCCATTCTCGACTCGGCCCGCCTGATGCCGGGGCAAGAGAAGGGAAAGTATCGCAACCTTACCCCCTACGAAGTTCACGTGCCGGGCGGGAATATGGGCTACCCAGCCTTTTGGGTTCGCGATGCTGTGATGATGCTGGAGAGTGATTTTATTGAACTGGCCGAGCTCGAAGGATGGATTCGCCTGATGTCGTCGGTGCTGCGAGACCAGGACTGGAATGTGCGGCCTGGCGTAGTGGTGCCGGCATTCGCCGTTCCCGATCACATCAATCTGGATGGCAAACCCACGTTCTACCCAGGCAACTACGAGACAGGTTCCAAGCAGGGCGGAAATCCGTTCGGCAAGTATCCGCCGTTGGATGACCACTTCTATTACATCTTCGCCGCCTACTATCAATGGAAGAAATCTGGCAGCACGGCTTTCTTTCGTTCTCAAATTAAAACCGCGTTTGGCGAGATGCAGCTCGCGGAGCTTTGCCAACGTGTCTATCGCGTGGCGCCGAGCGATCCAGCGACGGCTCTGTGCATAGCAGGGGACGTGGATACTGAGAACGCGAAAGGACTTCGGTTTTTGTGACGGTGTGTCGAAGAGCGGAAAGTTGTTATTCGCTTCAGTGTTGAAATATATCGCTGCATTGCGACTTGCGGAGCTGTTGAACGCCGCCGGCCTTGGCTGAGAAAACGGCAGCGCTCCGCAGTGACGCCCGCAAGATTAAAGCCGCCATTCCCGCGACTTTTTTGCATCCTTCACCTGACGGAAAAGAAGCATGGCTTGATTCGGCAACCGAGGTGGGGCATCAACCCGATGTTTGGGGCAGCGCCTATGCGGTGTATAGCGGCGCCGTGGATCCGCCGACGGCTGCGAAGATCGGTCGGGCTCTTGTCCGCGGGTACCGTGAGAAGACGGCAGTGCGCGAAGGATGCGTAAGGAGCGTGCTATCGAACGACACCGCCAACCCCAACGGTTGGCAAAAGACGGTCTCTCCGCCGGGCGTTTATCAGAACGGCGGATATTGGGGCACGCCGGTTGGGTGGTATCTAGTGGCGATGTACAAGCATGATCGAGCGGCCGCCGCGTCGATGGCGCGTGACTATATCGGATTCCTGCGAAACCACAGTCGAGCAGATGGGCTAGCCGAGTCATGGGAATGGTTCAACCCGGACACTGGCAGGAATGCAAATCCACTTTATGTCGCCACGATCGATCTTCCTTATGGCTGTCTGTGTGAATCAGGCTTGATTGATCGCAAGAAGTAATCGACGTGGTAAATTGGCGTGTGATTCGATTCCTGATTCTGTTTCTACCTTTGGCAATTGCGCAGGCACAGGAGGCCGCCGTGACTCCGGCGGTCGAGCAACTGGTTGCGGAAGCGCACCAGGCGCAATCGCAAGGCGACCTTTCTACCGCCATTGCGAAGTATCAAAAAATCGTGCAAATCGCTCCTCGTCTGGCTGCGGCCTACAACAACCTGGGCATGTTGTATTTGCAGCAGCATGACTTTCCACAAGCGGTCGCCGTGTTGGAGAAGGGGTTGAAGATCGATCCCAGCGTCGTAGCCACTTCGGCGTTGCTTGGGTCGGCACAGTTTTCCATGGGGCAGTACAAGGAGGCGCGTCCGCACCTCGAGGCGGCGGTGCGCGGAAATCCAAAGGACGATTATGCCCGCAGATTGTTAGCCCGTGATCTGATCAGCCTGAAGGACTACGAAGGTGCAATAGTCCAGTTGCGCACGATGGTTGCCCACGATCCCAAAGATCAGGATGCGTGGTACCTCCTGGGCAAAACACACCTGCAGCTCTCTGAGTCCGCCCTGCGCAAAGTAAACGAGATCGATCCCAACTCGGCCCTGTCGCTGGTGGTTGCAGGCGAGGTGATGCAGAGCATGGGAAACAGCGAAGGGGCGTTGGGTGCTTATAAGAAGGCGGTTGAGATTGCTCCGCAGCAGCCGGGGACGCACGAGCATTTGGCGGATGAATATTGGACGCTGGGAAAATGGGAATCGGCGCGCGACGAATTTCAAGCCGAGCTGGCCAACGATCCGAATAATTGCCAGGTCCGTTGGAAGATGGCGAACTCATTGCTTAGCATGCATGGGCCGCCTGACCAGGCGTTGAAAGAGCTAAATAGGGTCATTGAGCAGTGCTCCGACTTGATGCAGGCTCGCGTTGATCGCGGCCGGGCTTTGATTGCGCTGGGACAAGCAGGGGATGCATTGCCAGATTTGCTCCTGGCTGAAAAGGCAAACCCCGACGAGCCCACCGTCCATTTCTACCTTGCCAACGCTTACCGGGCGCAGGGACGCGCTGATGACTCCCACAATGAAATGCAGACTTATCAGAAGCTGATGGACAGCGCGACTCAGTCGGAATCGAAGCGGGCTGCCGAAGAGCAGAAGATCATGAAGGACACCCACTAGCCGGAAACCCGAGATCTATTGCGGTTTCGCGTGTCCGGACCCTTCGCGCAAAGTTACCAAGCGGTCGGCGTCGCCCACATCGAAGACTTCAGTTCGCCCGAGGGGCCAGCGAACCTCGATCCATTCCACCTTCGATCTTTGGCCCAGGCCAAAATGCAATCGCAGATCGTTGCTTGAATCGTAGCTGGAACCACTGCGTACTTCATCGACCCAGGTGCGTTCGCCCGCGTGCAGTTTTACCCTGGCGCCAATGCCATCGCGGTTCGATTGCACGCCAACCAGGCGCACTCCCAGCCAATGGTTTGCATTCTTTGCCTGATTTACCAAAACCATCGGATGGTCGTTCATGTTGTTGACCACAGCCTCCAGCCGACCGTCATTCCACAGGTCGCCGATCGCAAGCCCGCGGCTCGGTTCCGCCAATGTGATTCCTGGCCCTGAAGTCCTGGAGATATCCTCAAATTTCCCATTGCCGAGATTGTGATAGACGATGCGCGGCTCTCGATAAGTAGATCCAAGCTTCGCGGTGTCCACTTCCGGATATACGTGGCCATTCACGACGAGTAGGTCCGGCCATCCGTCGTTGTCTATATCCATGAACATCGTTCCCCAACCAAGATCCTGCGGATTGATGCCCACACCACTTTGAAATGTCAGGTCTGAGAAGCTTCCATGCCCATCGTTGTGGTAGAGGGTGGAGCTGTCATCAGAAAAATTTGTTTTGAATATGTCGAGCCTGCCATCGCCATCGTAGTCGCCGATCGTAGAGCCCATGCCAGCTTGCTCACGGCCTTCTTCATCGAAAGCGACACCAGCATCGGCCGCCACATCGGTAAAAGTGCCATTGTGATTGTTGTGATAGAGCTGGGCTGGCGTGGAGTCGCAAGCAACGTAAATATCAGGCCACCCGTCATCGTCGTAATCTATGGTGGAAACGCTGAAGCAGTGGTGTCCAGTTGTATTCTGAATGCCGCTGCTTTTGCTCACATCCTCGAACCTGCCGTTTCCAAGGTTGTGGTAGAGGGTGTTGGGGGCGCTGGGTAAGCCACGTGGTCCACAGAAAGTTGGCGCACCTTTCCAAGTGCAATAGCTTGCCTGCCCGGGAGCCGGTGTTTCTGCAAGATTGAGGTGCACATAATTGGCAACCATCAGATCCAACTTACCGTCGCGGTCATAGTCGACAAACGCGCAGCCGGTGCCCCACTCTTTTCCTGTGCCGGCCACTCCGGCAGCTCCCGCGACTTCCTTGAAAGTTCCGTCTCCCGCATTGTGATAGAGCCGGTTCTTGCCGTAGGCGGTTACATACAGATCGTCGTATCCATCGTTGTCGTAGTCGCCGGCGCAAACGCCCTGCCCCCACGCGGTGCCAAGCAAGCCTGCGTGTTCCGTTACGTCGGTAAACGTGCCATCGTGATTGTTATGGAAGAGACGGCTACTCGGTTTGGAAGACATTCCTTGTGACGAGTCATCAAGAGTTGTGCCATTTACAAAAAAAATATCGGGCCAGCCGTCGTTGTCATAGTCCAGGATAGCCACGCCGCTGCCGGTGGATTCAATGATGTAGCGCTTCGATTGAATGCCGCCGTTCACATCGGTCATCCTGACGCCGGCGCTGTCGGCTACATCGACAAACCATGCTGGAGGTTGGTGATCCTGAGTGGCAGGATAGATGCCGTTTGCCGGCGCCGTTGTTGAGGAAGGAAGCAGGAAGAAGGCGCAGATGACCCATCGGGCAAGAGGGTCCACGATTCCCTGGTATGACATGTATTGAAGCCCGACAAGCATCGGTCCTGATCGTACCGCAAAGCCGGTCTACTCGCTCAGGACGATGCATTTGATACTATCGACCGTCACGCTTAGGAGGCCTGGGATGGGTGTTCGTGTTGTCATTTTGTGTGCTCTCGCGAGTGCCATGGTTGGCCGCGCCGGATCGCAGACATTGCAGCAGCCAACTCTCTATGTGATCCCCCACACCCACTGGGAGGGCGCGGTCTTCGAAACTCGTGAGGAGTATCTTCAGGATGGCCTGCCCAACATTGTCCAGGCTCTCCATCTTTTACACACTTTTCCTGACTACCGCTTTGTGTTGGACCAGGCTGCCTACGTCAAGCCCTTTCTGGAAAGGTATCCGCAGGATTCGGCCGAGTTTCGCCGCTACGTCTCGCAAGGCAGGTTGCAAATTGTCGGGGGCACAGACGTGATGCTCGATGTCAATATTCCCAGCGGAGAGTCATGGATTCGCCAGGTGCTGTATGGCAAGGACTACTTTCGAAAGGCGCTCAATGTGGACGTGTCCACAGGATGGGGAATCGATACCTTCGGGCACCACGCCCAGATGCCGCAGTTGCTCAATCTGGCCGGTTTCAAATCGTACTGGTTTCAACGCGGACCTCACAATGATGCACCATCCGAATTTCTCTGGGCCGGCCTCGACGGAACCAGGATTCCTGCCTTCTGGCTACCCCTCTCGTATGGGCTGTTCTATCCATCGCCCAAAAATATTTTTGAGTTTTCTCGCTATTCACGACAAACCTGGGCCAGCCTCGGAGAGTATTCCCACTTTGATGATCGAGTTGCCGTGGCTGGAATGGACGTTATCTCACCGGAGCAGGAACTGCCGGAGATGGTGCGCAGGTGGAATGCTCAGGGCAACCAGCCTTTTGCAGAACACTTTGCGGTGCCTGCGGACTTTGAAAAGTTAGTAGCAAAACGTACGGATCCCCCTGTAATCAAAGGGGAATTGAATCCGGTCTTCCAGGGTACTTACAGCAACCGGGTGGAACTCAAGCAATGGATGCGCGAAGACGAGCAGATTCTGAACAACTCAGAGAAGTTGGCTGCCGTGGCTGAATTCATCGGCACGCCGCCGCCCGACGAAGCGCGGCAGTGGCAGGCGTGGGAGCCAGTCCTCTTTAATGAGGCGCATGATCTTACTTCCGGCACTATGGTCGATAAGGTCTACCAGGACACCATTCGAGGGTATGAGTTTTCCCGGGACAGGGGCGAGGGGCTGATACGAAGCAGCTTCGATGCCATTACATCAGGAATCGACACTACCAGCGATGACAAGGATGCCATTCCGATCCTGGTCTTTAACCCTCTCGGTTGGCCGCGCACAGATATTGCGGAGATTGAACTGAGCTTTCCCCGCCCAGGCGTCAAAGAGATCCAGCTTCATGGACCCGATGGAAGCCCAGAGCGGCTTCAGGTTGTCAAGGTAGAGCGAGACGCGGACGGCGGCATTCGAAACGCTACGATTGCTTTTATCGCTCGTGATGTTCCGGCGATGGGTTGGGCAATATACTCGGTTGCCCCGTCGCAGGCAGATGCTGAAGATTCCGACGCAGATCTCAAAGCTTCTACGATGCATGTCGATACAGGGACGATCGAGAATCAGTTCTATCGAGCTGCCTTCGATTTGTGGACCGGTGCAATGACCAGTCTGGAACTGAAGTCAACTTCGGGGCCGTGGCGGGTGTTGGCCGATCGTCCAGGGAACATTGTGGCCTGCGAACAGGATGGCGGCGATCCATGGGAACTCTACGGCACGTTGAATGGCGCCAGGCTTACAGCGATGGATCGTCCCACAGGCCTCCCCGAGCATGACCGAGCGCATTTCAGCAATGAATGGGTGGGCGGGAGTGGAAAAATCATCGCGGGACCGGTCTTTTCGGAATTCAGCATTCACCACCTGTTTGGCAACGATGGCTTTTCAACTCGCGTGCGCGTCTACTCGGGCGTCCAGCGTATTGACATCGAGAGCACGATTCTAAACAACGACAAGTTTGTGCGTTACCGTCTGCTCTTTCCGACTTCCATACAGAGTGGGCATCGCTTCGATGAGATTCCCTTTGGCGCCATCGAACGGCCGGAGAAGCATGAGCTTCCTGCACAGAATTGGATGGATTGGAGCGATGGGAAGCATGGCCTGAGCCTGCTTAACATCGGACTCCCGGGCGGCAATGTAACGGACGGGACGATGCTGCTTTCGCTGATGCGGTCAACGCACATCAATGATTATGTACTGTCCGATGGCCAACCCGCTTCTTCTGACCTCGGGCTAGAGCTGGGCCAGGAGCGCACCTTCCACTACGCCCTGGTGCCCCATCTGGGCAACTGGCAGGATGCTCTCAGCTTTCGAGCTGGACTCGAATTCAACAATCCATTGTTGCTACGCCCGCTTGATCAGCATTCGGGGAAGCTGAAGAAGAAGTTCGGCCTGCTCGAGGTCTCTTCGCCCAATGTAGTCCTGAGTGCGTTCAAGCCCGCTGAAGATGGGACTGGCGTGATCGCCAGGGTCTATGAGGCATCGGGGTATCCGGCTAAGGATGTGACCATCCACTTTGCCGGTGGCGTTGAGGGCGCCTCGGAAGTGAACCTGATGGAAGACTCGCTTCGGTCGATCGCGGTTGAGAACGACTCCATCCATTTCGATCTTCGGCCGTTCGAAATCAAAACCTTTCGGCTGCAACTGCCGTTGAAACCGAGATAGATCGCAGGCTTTTACATGACTGCAGAAAACGTTCCTGGTTAAAGAGTCTGCGGCACGGCGGAAACCATGTCCTTCGTCCGAACGGTCTTTCCGCGAAAGCTGTTTCGCCCCGCAACACCTACACCGCTCTTACCTTTTGGCCGAGCCTGCATTCCGCCAGCATTGGCCATCGGCGAACCCATATATTTCTGAAAAATATCGTGATTGGACTGCCCGCAGACCGCATCCTCCACTCCGACTGGGGTAACTGCACCTGGCACAACCTGCCGGGCCACGCCCCAACAGGAAAACTGTGAGTGCCAATACGACAACCGCCACGATCTCATCAGACCGTCACTCCTTGCCCATATTCTGTTCGACATGTTAATAATACTGGCATCATAGGTTGACACCTCAAAAGCGTGTAGGCCGGGAACCCGGGCGCAAAGAAATGTACGAAAAAGAGGGAACGAGATGAATCGCAGAGACATGATGAAGCTTGCAGCTACCCAAACTGCCATGGTTGCATTGCCCGCCGTCATAGTAGCGCCTTCGGCACGCGCTGAGTCAAAGCGTGCTCCTTCGACGCTGAAGAACGCTCAATTTGAATTGACAGTTACCCCAGGGACGGGGCTTCAGTGCAAGCTGGTCCTGGTGTCTACCGGCAAAGTTCTTGCAGACGGTTACTCGTATTCAGGCGGAACGCCGGTCTTTTCCGAGGCGAAAAAAGACGGTGCGTCGATCGTTCTTCAAGGAAAGACGGACCTGGGCCTGGAAATCCTGCACCGATTTACTGTCGACCCAGAGTCTCCATGGATCGAAGAGCAGATTACGTTTACGAACACTGGTTCAGCGCCGCTCGACCTTCACAATGCGCGAAGTGGGTTCGTGCTCCCGTTGCAGCTCGAACGCGGGAAGGTAGAAGACGGCTGGGCGCAACATAAGCTTATTGCCATTCCGTTCCGGCGGGAACCCAATGGCCACCGGCTGCAGTATGCAGATTTTTCTCTGGATCAGATTCTTACTGGGCCGTACTCCTCCGAACTCTGGACGATGAATACTACCGTGACTCCCGGGTTTGCTGCTGAAGGATGGGCATGGACGGACGGGAAGCAGGGCATTCTCGTCTCGAAATTCAGTCCGGGCGGTTTGGAGTTTGCCGTTCTGGACCGGGTGGCTCTGCCTCAAAATAAAGTGGGGTTCCGCTGGGGCGGCATCGGCATTTACCGCGGCAATCCTGAGCACGGAGCGTGGCTCAAGCCCGGTGAGTCACATAAATTCGGGGTTACGCGCATCACGGCCTTTTCCGGCGATTGGATGCAGGGCTACTATACCTTTCGCGGTGAGATGGATAAACGCGGACAGGGGGTTCCCGATGGATTCAACCCGCCGGTTCACTGGAACGAGCTTTATGACAACAAGCTATGGTGGCTTCCCGGCGACGAGCAGAACAATCCCGCGATGAGAAAAGAGTATTACACCCTGGCAAGCATGAAGGAGGAAGCCGCCAAGGCGAAAGCTATAGGTTGCGAAGCTCTCTACCAGGATCCCGGCTGGGATACCAGCTTTGCTTCCAAGGTCTGGGATGAAGAGAGACTTGGTTCGTACAAGGCATTCACAACGATGCTAAAGACGGACTACGGATTGAAGTCTTCCCTCCATACCCCCTTGTCCGGCTGGTGCGATCCAAGCTCATATCCGCAGGATGCTCACCGGCTTGACCGTTTTGGGGAGCGAGCCGTGTGGGATCGCTCCGCCGGGTTTCAGGATCCGGTGCTCTGCGGAGCATCGCAACAATACCTCACGGTCACGCTCGAACGCCTTAAAGCCCTTTGCCAGAGCGGGGCCGCCTTCTTCATGTTCGATGGAACCATGTATCACGAGGAATGCTGGGACCCCAATCACGGGCATCAGGTGCCGTCGAGACTGGAAGAGCATTGCCAGGCCACTTGCCGTCTGGCGAGGATGGTCCACGCCGAGTTTCCCGAAGTCTTGATCGAGATGCACGATCCGGCCCTCGGCGGGGCACCGATGCGCGGCTGCCCGATCTACTATGGTTACGGAAAGTGTCCTGAAGGCGAGGATGTATGCCAGGCACTAGGCTTTGATACCGTATGGGCCTTTGAATTAATGTGGAAGCCGATGGAAGATCTCACGAGCGGCCGCAGCATTGCCCTTTACTACTACAATCTCGCCTATAGCCTGCCGCTATATATTCACATCGATCTCAGGACCGATAATCAGAATGCTGTGGTGTTCTGGTGGAACGCCTCCACCAATCGGCATCTGGGCATTGGTGGCACGCATCCTGATCCTGCGGTTCGCCAGGCACAGAAAGAAGGCATGGCTAACTACCGGCGTCTGAAGCCCTATTTTGCGGTGGGCGGATTTTATGGAATTGATGAGCAGACGCACGTGCACACAGATCGGCAGGGAAAGACAGCGGTGATGAACTGCTTCAACCTGGATAACCATGCCGGTTGAAAAGGAAATTCGATTTGAACCGGCAAAGCTAGGCCTTACACCGGGTAAGACCTATCAATTTGCCGGCGCCGCGTTCAGCCGATCCGGCGATGCCTACGTGGGCAAAGTGAGCATTCCCGCATTAGGGCATACACTCGTCGAAGTCACTTAGAAGTACCGAGGGTCAGAAGAATGGATCTCAGCAATAAAGTAGCGATCGTGACCGGCGGGGCGAAAGGCATTGGTCTCGCCAGCGGCAGAGTGCATGCTGCGCCACGGTGCGGAGGTAATGATCGTGGATTGGAGCGGAGATGCCGCCTCCACCGCGGTCAAGAGCTTGACGGCTCTATCCAAAGGCGTCGATACCGTGGTTGCCGATATTTCCAATCTGGCGGACGCTGAGAAGGCAATCCAGGCCACGGTCGATCGTTTTGGCGGCATCGATGTTCTGGTAAACAACGCGGGTATTCAGACCTTTGGCGATCCAGTGACGACCACCGAAGAAGTCTGGGACAAAACCATGAACGTCAACCTCAAAGGCCACTGGCTGATGTCGAAATACGCCATTCCAGAGATGTTGAAGCGAGGCAAGGGCTCGATCGTCAATGTCTCCAGTGTGCAGGGGTTGGCATCCCAGAAGAATGTAGTCGCCTATTCGACCAGTAAACACGCGATGATTGGCCTGACGCGATCGATGGCAGTCGACATGGCGTCGCGCAACGTTCGCGTGAATTGTGTTTGTCCCGGCACCGTCAACACGCCCATGATCCAGGGCATCATCGAACTCGACACGGACCCCGACAAACTGAAAAGAATTCTAGACAAAATGCATCCTCTCGGGCGCATCGCCCAACCATCGGAGATAGGGGAAGTGATTGCGTTTCTCGCCAGTGACCGCGCCAGCTTTATGACGGGTTCCATCGTTGTCGTGGACGGCGGCCTTATCGTGCCTCTCGCTGGCTCACCGGAATAAGAAGGGCGATCGATTTGAATCTCAGTCCCACGGAAATCGGTGTCGTTACCGGGTTTTTGCTGGTTCTGCTGGCGGCGCTCATGAACGGCGCCTACGCCATACCCATGCGCTTCATGTCCCGCTGGCAATGGGAAAATATCTGGCTCTTGTGGACCGTATTGAGTCTGTGGGCCATTCCAGTCGCGATGACCTGGGCCGCAGTGCCTCATCCGATTGATGCCTTCCAACAAACATCGATGGCATCTCTGTTGCGCATGGGCCTGATGGGACTGTTGTGGGGTGCGGGAGTTCTGCTCCTGGGCATGTCTTTTCCCTTTGGTTGGGGTTGCGGTGGGAGCCGCTGTCGGCCTCGGATGTGCGGCGGCCATGGGCACGCTTCTGCCTATCCTCTACACCGGCACATCGATGCTGCATGCCTCAACCGGTGTACTGGTTGTGCTGGGTGTTCTCATGGTGTTGATCGGTGTAGGCGTGTGCGGATTCGCCGGGCGAGCGCGCGAGCGGCATCAAGGAACAGGAACCATGATAGCGGGCCACTCGATGCGTGGTTTTTTGTATGCCGGCGTAGGTGGCACACTCACCGCCGCTCTCAACCTGGCGCTCGCCGCCGGCTCCACCATTACCGCGGCGGTTGTACAGCAACATCCTTCCTCATCGGCGGCTAGCATCGCTGTGTGGCTGCCAGTTCTTCTTGCAGGCGGCATTCCGGGAGTGGTGTATACACTCACCCTTCTCGGTCGCAACCACACCTTCGGTCTTTTTGGCGCAGGCGGAACGGCAGGCTACTGGCCATTGGTGGTGATGATGGGGTTGCTTTGGCTCGGCAGCATCGTGGTTTATGGCAATGGGGTGACAAAAATCGGCGCGCTCGGCCTGGTGGTCGGATGGCCCGTGTTCATGTCTGGAGCAGTGATCGCCAGCGCGGCGTGGGGCTCGCTCTTTGGAGAATGGAAGAACTCGGGCAAGACGGCGAAAGTTTCCATGACGGCGGGTGTTCTCTGTTTGATGATCGCCATCACGATCCTTAGCAGAGCAGGCCACTAAAGTATGTTTTCGCAAACGGGGTAAGCGAAGAACCGGCATGGAACGATAAGAATACTTGCCCATCGCTGCTCGCAAAACGCTCACAATATTTGTGAGACGTCGCCGCTGCTATATTCTTTTCGAGGTTGATTATTGGTGTGGTGTCGATGCAGTAAAAGTCGACGGGTAAGGCGTGCTATGTACCGCTTTGTATTCTGCGCAGATTTTCTTGAGCGGATGGATTGTGCTGGCCCAGCAGCAGTCCAAGCAAACCCCATCCGTTTCCTTAGCTCCCGAGCGGCCGCAGCAAATTGTGCCGCCTTTATCCCCGGAGGCGCAGGATCCGCTGTTACTGCGCGCTCACCAGGCCGCGGAAGAAGGATCGTTTGCCGAGGGAGATGCCACGGTTCGAGAATTCCTCAGGCAGCACCCTTCTTCGGCAGACGCACACTACCTTCTGGGCTACATTCTCTACCGCGAACTTCGCGCGAAAGAATCGCTTGAGCGAGTACACACTCGCGGCGCAACATCGAAAGCCCACCGCGCTGGAGTTGGAGATCGTGGCGCTGGACTATGTGCTTCTTGGGCGACTTCATCGACGCCGACCGTTGGTTGACCAGGTCGCTTTCCTGGGAGCCAGCAAATGCTCTGGGATGGTATTACCTCGGCCGCGCCAAATATAACGAGAATCGCTTTGCCGAGGCTATCGATGCTTTTAATTCCTGTCTGAAACTTGAACCACGCAACGTGAAAGCCGAAGACAACATTGGCCTTTCAGAGCAAGGCCTGAATCATCCCGAAGAAGCCGCTAAGGCATTTCAGCTCGCGATCAGCTGGCAAGAGGCAGCGAACGAGAAAAATGCGCAACCGTTTCTTAACCTCGGCATTCTGCTTACGCAACAGGGGAAAGTCAGATATAGCCTGCCCTACTTGCTGAAAGCGGCAGAGATGGCTCCTCGAAATGCCAAGTGCCACGAGGCATTGGGGCGTGCCTACGCCAAGCTAAAGCAACTGAAGAATGCCCAGGCCGAGTTTGAACAGGCAGTGCAACTCGCGCCGAACAGCTCCAGCGTGCACTTTGAACTGGCCATGACCTATCGCAAACAAGGACTGAAAGAACAGGCAAAGCAAGAGTTCGATCGCTGTGCCGCTCTCAACGCGACGCATTCGTCGGTGGAGACGCCGAATCAATAACGGGTGCATGCTTTGATGATCATGCTTTAGCGGTGCGATGGTTCGTCGACTGTACCAAGTTGCAAACGTCGAAAAACCAAGTGGAGTCATCTGGATGTCCGCAGTGACCGTATCGGAGATGTTAGGAAAGTCAAATGCGGGCCTGCTCAATCCTCTGCCCGCAGGCATCGTCGCTTCATTCGTAACTCTGCTTGCGGATAAGCGAGAGTTGAGATCTTCAGCTTCTGAAGTCGTACATGATTGACCAACGAACTATCAAAACACGCGGCTGCTGCCGCGGGCAGATGCGCTGTTGATTTGTGCCGCCAGACTAGATGGCGCCGACAGCGAGCAAACGATGGACCACTATCGGCACATCGTTGGCGCAACCTGGCCGACGTGAACCGGCTATTCGGACAGAACTGAAGGATCTCATCGTCAACGTGTCCTGGATGGGGAGCAACCTGCCTATGGCGACATAACCTATTAGTTAACTCTGGCTCTCATGGTGTTCTGTGCCCAAGGCGTTGGTCTGGGATCGCTTTGACCAATGTCAGTATTTGTACTAGGCTTTTACCGTGTTAACCTATGATGCCAGTCATATAATGCGCCAGGTAGCCATATAAGGAGGAGCATGAGCTTCGAGGCGGCCAAGAGCGGGGAAGGCGAAGGTATGAAGCCAAAGCGGGCACCCGCGGACCGAATCGAGGCAATTTGCCACTGCGGTGCTGGTTGCCGCTGGGACCGATCCCGCTGCAGCTTGCTCGGTTGCTGACGCGCTCACCAAGACGTCTTTACGCGGTGTGGACAGTCACGGGATCCGCTTGCTGGTGCACTATGCCAAGGTAGTTCAGTCAGGCCGGATCAACCCTAGGCCTCGACTCGCGTTTACCCGCACGGATCGGGGTACGGGCGTCGTCGACGCCGATAACGGCTTCGGCCATCACGCTAGCTACTTTGCCATAAATCACGCTGTAACGCTCGCGCAGGACTCCGGCATCGCTGCTGTTTCCGTGATCAACTCTTCACACTTCGGATCGGCTGGATGCTATGTGCTCCGGGCGGCCGAGCAGGGATATGTAGCGCTTGGGGTATGCAATTCGGATTCGTTTGTACTGCCCCACGACGGGGTCAAGCCGTTTCACGGAACCAATCCACTGGCTTTTGGCGCTCCGGTTACAGGTGCGCGACCGTTCCTGATGGACATGGCGACGAGCGTCATTCCCTGGAACCGTGTGCAGGATCTGATGAATGAAGGGCTATCTCTTCCGCCGGATGTAGCGGTCGATACAGATGGGGCGCCCACCCAGATTCCAGCACATTCAGCAGCACTTCTACCTCTGGGTGGAATCAACTACGGTTACAAAGGCGCTGCTCTGGCCAGCATGGTGGAAGTGTTGAGTGCGGTCATAACCGGAATGCCTCATTGCAGCCAACTGCTTGGCATGGCCGGCCCGGATTTTGCCACACACCGCCGTTTGGGTCACTTCTTCATCGTGATTGATCCTAATCGCTTCGTTTCTTCTGAGGCGTACAACCGGGCGATGAATGCCTATCTTGGCGATCTTGAGAGCGATAAATGGGCGGAAGGACATGAAGGTCATGGCTCCCGGAGACCGCGAATGGGCGGTTGAGGAGGATCGGCAGTTACACGGAATTCCCGTAGCCGACCAGCTCAAGATCGACCTCGACCAGATTGCGGACAGTCTGGGTGTGGTGAGGCTTGAGTATCTTTAGCGCTAGTGAACAGCTTCAAGGGAGGAACAGTGAAAAGAGGCTTAATTTTTTGGCATAACAGGTTGACACCACAAAAGGCTATATGACACTATTGGTCCGCGAAATGAATGGATGTTTGCATCGCTGCCAGGTTGCATGCAAGAACCTGGGGTGAGAAGAGAGACAAGGGCAAACAGCGTATCGAAGCGCAGATCTACTTTTTGTTTGGAGGATTGTGTGATGCGGGGATCGAGTTTCTCTATGCGTTGCCGGCAGCGGTCAATTGTTGTAACGGCGCTCCTAATGTTTTGCGTAGCCGCTCAGTTGATGAGCGTTCGGGTTAATGCCCAGGTCGGATCCGGTATCAACGGAACGGTTGACGACGCCACGGGAGCCAGGCTTCCCGGTGCAACGATCTCGGTTGAAAACCCTTCGACCGGCTTTACCAGCACTACAACGGCCAATTCGAGTGGAGACTTCACCATTCCCGGATTAAATCCCGGGCACTATACGGTCACCGCTTCGGCAGACGGCTTCAAAAAGCAAGTGCAGACTGATGTCCTGGTTGAAGTCGGCAAGATGACACCAATTGAGCTGCATATGACGCCAGGTGAAACCACTGAGACGGTGAACGTGGAAGGGCAGGCGCTTTCCATCAGCACTGCCGCGCCTGAGTTAGGCACGACTCTTGAACCCGCGCTGGTGAGCCAACTGCCGATTGAAATTAACGGGGGTGCCCGTCAAATCGATGCTTTTGTCTTCCTCGCGCCTGGTGTGCAGGGAAACACATTTAATAAAACCATCAATGGTGGAGTCAATTTCGAAAGTGAAGTGGAGTTCAATGGAATTCCCGCGGTTCAGGCGGAGACTCCCGGCTTCCAAACCTTGCTCAATCCGCCGTTTGAAATGATCAATGAGTTTCGCGTGGTCAGCTCGGCATTCTCCGCGCAGTATGGGCTGGCAAAAGGCGCCGTTACTTACCAGACAGCTTCCGGCACCAACCGGCTCCATGGAGATGCCTATGACATCCTTCGTAACCAACTCTTTGATTCCGCCGGGTTTTTCCCTACCGCATTCAGTCCTGATGGGAACCCCAGGGCGCCGGTCAACCAGCAGAACAATTATGGATTCACCGTCAGTGGGCCAGTTTGGATACCTAAGATATATAAGGGAGTGAACAGGACATTCTTCCTGTTCACAGACGATTGGTACCGCGAGAATCTTGCCCAGAAGCAAGTGGGAACAGTTCCAACCGCCGCGATGAAGCAAGGCGACTTTAGCGGCTTCGTGGATGCCACAGGGAAAGTAATTCCCATTTACGATCCCCTCACCGGGCAGCCGTTTCCGGGAAATATCATCCCACAATCCCGCATCAGTCCCTTGTCTGCATCGGTTCTTCCGGATATTCCTGATCCAAATCGTTCTGGGCTCAACGGCGGTAATCTCTCGAATATAGGTCCGCAAATTCCGTCGCTGAGCATCAAGCAGAATTTGTGGGGATACACCATCGATCACAAGCTGACCGATTCCCAGACGGTCCGATTTTCCCAATGGCGCGCTCCGCTGGATTCCGCAACTCTTTCCTCGGCAAACGTGGCCCCCGCGACGAGTCCAATCTCCAGCCTGAATATTGAGCCTAGCCTCGGATCGGGCTGGCTGCTGAATTATGTCAAGACCTTCAATCCTAATCTGGTTATGACGTGGGGAGTCTCTGTCATTGGAGCAATTAACTCGCAACACAACGCACTGCAAGATGTCAACTTTCCCGCGGTCGCCAACAGTGTGATTTTTCCGAATGTGATCTTCGACGGGCAGAACGCCCCATCAACCTGGGGACAGGGCTTGATCAACTTGGTTAACCGCAAACTGGGTATCTCGGTAGTGAACAACTATTTGTGGACTAAAGGCCGGAATAGCTTCAATATCGGGCTCGAATACCGCAAAGTCATCATGGATGACAACGAGTGCCTGGTGGCATGCGGCGGTACTTTCAACTTCAGCCAGCGGACTACTTCTGTTCCCGACGTAAACGATCCTAATTTCGGATCGTACGGAAGTTCATTCGCGAGCTTCCTTCTTGGGACAAGCAGATGCAGCCAGCCGGCAATCCAACAACGCGCTCGCCATGCGTAGCTATAGCTGGTCGCCTTATATCGAAGACGATATCAAGGTGAATGACCGCCTGACCGTTAACCTTGGCCTTCGCTGGGATATTCTGGTCCCGCTGACTGAGGACCTCGATAACCGGGTGACGTTCTTCAACCCCAAGATTGCCAATCCTGGGGCTGATGGTCTGCTCGGCGCGGCATCGAAGCTCGGGACGTGCACGGGCTGTGCCGGTGTGCGACGCGCGGACATCCACTGGCCGGCATTTGGGCCCAGGGTTGGTTTTTCTTACAGAATCAATGAAAAAACGATGCTCCGAAGCGGATTCTTCCTTTCCGTCCTGAACGGAGGCGCGTATGCTCCGGGAGACAACCGCGTCGGCCAGGACTTCGACATCATTCTGAACGGCACTTTCTTCCGCAACTCAAACGGTACCGCTACTCCAGCCTTTGGGAGCTGGGATGCAAACGCTCTCCCGCCCACAAATCCCGTTCCGTTCAGTCCATCCGTGGGCAACGGATCGGTTCTTTATGGCTTCGATGTGAAGACATCAGGTTTGTGGCCCTATAACGAAGCTTGGAATGTAAGTGTCGAGAGGAATATTGGCTGGAATATGTTTCTTACTGCCGCATATGTCGGTAACCGGGATGTTCACCTTCCTTCTCAGTTGAATCCCTACGACCAGTTAGATCCAACGATATCTATCCTATGGCGGTCTGTTAGGCTCACTGGTTACTTCGCCTCAGGCCGTTGCCGCCGGGATCAAGCCTCCCTACACTAACTTTACGTCGGATTTCGGGTCCTCGGCGACTGTCTCACAAGCGCTGTTACCATATCCGCAATATGCCGGGTTGCAGAACAATTTCGACTACAAAGGAAGTGCCTTCTATAACGCACTGCAGATACAGGCAGAGAAGCGCTTCTCCAATGGTCTCAGCTTCCTGGTAGCCTTTACCCTATCGAAAAACCTGGCGAATGTGAACTCGGGTTTTGGAGCATTCGCAGCCAAACCGTTGAACAAATTCAATCAAAAGCTTGAGTGGTCACCCTCGATTTTAGATCAGACCTACGCGAACAAATACGTGGCTACTTACGAGCTGCCTATCGGTCCGGGTAAGAAGTTTCTGAGCAAGGATAATGTCGTCAATCGGCTTGCCGGCGGGTGGCAGATCAGTACGATTCTGGACTATGAGGGCGGCATGCCCTTTGGTCCGAGCGAAACATTCAACCCAGTCAATAACGGGTTTGACCGGCCGAACCTGGTAAATGGCGTTAAGATAAAAACCTTCAGCTATAGCCGCACCAAGGACTATCTGACAGGGCACTCTCCGACCGCCCCGATACAGTTTTCAACCAATGCATTTGCACTTACCAATCCATTCGCGCTAGGCAACACCTATCAGACGTATGGCGCTCTACGTTCGCCGCCCCTTAGGATAGAATCCTTTAGCGCGGTCAAGCGTTTCCCAATCTGCCGAAGGATTTTCGGCCAGCCTGCGCGTCGACTACTTCAATGCCTTTAATCGAACGCAACTGCAAGCTCCAGATGCGAGTGTCAACGATACGTCATTCGGTAAAGTCACCAACTTATCGTCGCAAATCAGCAATCGACAAGGGCAGGCGACCTTCCGAATAGAATTCTAAAAGGGAAAACGGCAGGTGACGGGGCGGCAATACCGCCTCGTCTTTCTGCTCCTGGTCCGCAAGTTCTGACACCAACTGACAATGCGAAGCCCGTTTCTCGTCGCAGATTGTTACAGGCCGGGGTAGGTTTAGCTGCAGCTATTGCGTTCCCTCGACACGAGGCGCTCAGCCAACGCACCAGCGCTACCGGGACGAGCAATCCTTACAGACATATTCGAGGGTTCAATTACCAACCGAGTTGGAGTTCCAATGGGTTTGGTATCTGGCGGCAATTCAAGCAGGAACTCTTTCATCGGGAACTGGGCCAGGGAAAGAAATATTTCCCGGGAATTAACACCATCCGCCTTTGGCTCTCCTTCGATGCCTATGCGGGTGCAGATCCAGCCGGGCAGAAGGCTGTCTCCGCAAATTTCCAGACTGCGTTGCAAATAGCGGATAGTTACAACCTGAAGGTGATTCCAGTTCTATTCAACAACTGGCATAGTGTGCCCGATTTTGGCGGCATCGCTAACGAAATGATCGAGTACTGGATGAACGACCATGATCGCAATCACACCATCCCGGTGAATGTATTCATGTCGTATCTGGAGGCATTCGCGGGCGCACATGCGGCCGACAACCGTATTTTGCTTTGGGACTTATGCAACGAGCCCTTCAACAGCGGAGTTACGCCGGCCCTTTCGGAGTGGCTTGGATCCCTTTACCGCAAATGCAAAGAACTCAAAGTACGTGCTCCCATAAGTGTGGGAATGGCGCCCAGCGTAGATAATTTGAGACTGCTCGATCCGGTAAGTGACGTCCTGACCATTCACCCTTATGGCAATCAGAAATTTCTGGATGCTGCGATCGCGTATGGAGAAAAGGTGGGCAAGCCGGTCCTGGCAACCGAATCTTGTTGGGGATCGCTCGACGATGCCGAGAGGGCGAGAATCGTAGCCACGGAATTGGGCCAACTACGAGACAGGAACCTCGGGTTTCTTGCTCACGTCCTGCACCACAGCCTGGTGGCCGACTGTCACCGCCCAAAGTACGGGCCCGTGAGCGGAGCCGGCTACATGGCCTTCATTGAGGAAGACGGATCGCTGAGACCGCATCACGACATCTTCAATACGTTTGTGTGACGTTTATCTCGACACCTTAGCGTTGTTCCAGTTGCTTAGCCCATACCGACCACGAAGAAGACAGGTGCTTGTTCATGGCTTTTTCGGCCGCATCCGGGTCGCCTTTGCCGACGGCGTTGGATATTTGCACGTGACCCTGGTAAGCAAGTTTTTCCGTTGTGTCGGTGCGTTCGATCTTGCTCCAGCGCTCCATCAGCCAGTTCACCACGGCCGTATGCACCGCGTCGAAGACCGGGTTGTCGCAAACGCGAAAAAGAATGCGATGGAACTCGATATCCGTCTCCATGAAGCGGGTGCGATTGCCAATCGCGTGGCGGTTGTCTTCGAGTGCCTTTCGTAGCTCGGCCAGATGAACCTTGTCGATCACTACAGCCGCTTGTCTGGCCATGGCTGCTTCAATGAATCTGCGCGCATCGAACAGATTCTTGAGACTTTCCCGTTTACTGATCATCACGCCGACGACGCTATCGAGGGTAGTAAAGATATTGTCGACACTGGGTACGGTAACCCGCGCCCGCCGTCCCGATTCCGTAGTGATGAAACCCTTGCTTTGCAGGGAAAGGAATGCTTCGCGTACGGCCGGTCGGCCGATGCCATACGCGGCCATGATGTCTCGCTCCGATGGCAGCCTATCGCCAGGTTTCAGTTCGCCCGACCGGATCATATCTTCGAGCTTTTGCGAAACCAGCTCGTGGAGCTTTGAGCGCCGTATGGGGCTTGGCTCGAGGATCAAATCACGCGTCCCATCTGGGCACATTTGAGAACTTCCTCCGAACAGGGATCCAACCGCCGACATATATGTCGTTCTACGCTTACATGGTTAAGATACTTCGCGAACTCAGAGTATCGCTTTGAGGGCAGAATTGTCTTGATCATCGCCCGTCAACGCTCCTCACAGAGTGCACTTCTTGATATTAGACTTGTCAAGGTGTTTCCATGTTAACCTGTGATGCCAGTATTATAATCTCTATCAGCACAAGTAGAGCAAGCTGGTCTCTCACGAGTGGAGCGCTTTACCGCGTACATACCAAGCGTTAAGGATAACCGAATTTGTTGCACGACCTGAACCGCATGCCAAATGGAAGAATGAATTCTTCCGGTAACTGTGTTTGTTCTCCGTCGATCGGCTAATGGGGGAATTGGGCTATGGGATCAACTTGGCGAAAGTCGGCAAACGATGTCGGCTCTCAATCTATCTGTTGGAATAACCGCGATGCCATGCGGCTGAGCAACGGTGTTATTGAGATGGTAGCCCTGAGCAGCGGAGGGCATCTTGCCGAATTTCGGTTCCTTGAGCATGACGGTCACGTGTCATCGAACACCTTATGGGAGGCTCCGTGGGTTACGTTTGATCCAGAAGAGACAGCAGGGGAAGATCTGCCGGAAACTTATGGACCAGCTGAAGTACGCAAGTTTTTCGCCAGCTTTACCGGGCATTGCCTGTGTTTGGATTACTTCGGCGCACCCTCGGCTGAGCAGGTTGCGGCTGGCCTGAGCTTGCATGGGGAAGCGGCCAGCATACGCTGGAAGCTACTGTCGCCGGCACCGTCTGACGAAGCCCTCGCGAGGTGGCAGGTAAGGCTTCCAACAGCGCATCTTGCTTTCGAACGAGAGATTCGCCTGGGTGTGGGTGAGAGCGTGGCCTACGTATGCGAAACCGTCACCAACGAGAGCGCGTCCGAGCATGCCTTTGATTGGGTGCAACATGTCACCTTCGGTCCGCCCTTATTAAAGGAGGGCGAGAGTACACTGTCCGCTTCCGGAAACCGTGGAATAACCTGGCCGGCCAGCTACGACGGCGGCTCCATGCTCGCGAACGATCGCGAGTTTACCTGGCCCCATGCACCATTCGCCAGCGGGAACGGGTTCGCCGATTTGCGTCAACCCTTTGCCGAAAAAGGTTTCGGCTTTCTCGCCGGCATGCAGCTCGATCCGCAGCGCAAGCAGCAGTATATGCTGGCAGTGAACTGGAAAGAGCGCCTGGCGGTTGGCTACTGTTTTCGCCGGGCTGATTTTCCCTTCATGACTCTCTGGGAAGAGAACTGCTCGCGGCTCGATCCACCCTGGAACGGAAGAACACAAGCGCGGGGCATGGAATTTGGTACAACCCCGCTACCGCGGGGCTCCGAAGAGACAATTCGCCGCAAGTCCCTATTCGACACTCCCCAGCGGTGTGTGATTCCTGCCGGTGGAAGGAAGACAGCGCACTACATCATCTTCCTGTGCAAGCTCCCAACAGTGATCGATTCCATTACAAACGTCGAGGCTGCAGGTGCAACGATCGTGCTCTATGACGGAAGCGGTCGTCCATCGATATCTATTTCAGCAGACGGGTGTGGGGATTTTCTAGCTTGATCGCGAACAACAGAAATTATTTATAAGCGATCTCCGCCGGCAAGGCGACTATAGCGCCCAGGACTAGGTCGTGGATAAGGTGAGTAAATCCAACGCATCCCAGGTAAACCAGGACTCATTGGAGACGCGAACATCGAGAATGTTCGTCCCCGTTTTCAGCGTCCCGGCGGGCAGCGTGAATTGCGCGGTGGCTGGGAAGGCTAGGTGCGTAGGGTCAGAGAGCTGGATACCGAGCCCAGGGTTTAACTGCTGTTTAAATTTCTTGCCATTCACGCTGGCCTCGATCAGCGGGCCCGCAGCGCTGTCCTGATCGGCAGTATGAATCCTTAGCCGCGCGTCACGAGTTGACTTAGGGTGGCTTACATCGAAGGAAAAACGTATAAGCTGTCCTGGCCCGCGTAACAACCACGGCAACAGAGAGCAATCAGGACGGTTACCTTTTAGCTCTCTAGTGCCTGTACTAGTTGCCGCTTGATATTCGCGGCACATCGCGTCCCGCCGACCCATGGAGAGTAGAACGTCCTCATTCGGCTGAATCAGAATATCGTCCGCGTTCCAGCAGGAGAGTCGCCAACCGATCTGAGCCAATGACAGTCCCGGCTTGATAGACGCGCGGAGCGTAATCGAGCGTGTCTCGCCAGAGGGGACGAATGCATGATTGTTGAGGATCGTAATTTCTGTTCGATATTCCAGTAACGGATGCGGCTCGCAGAAGAGGGCCGTCATTTTACCCGTGTTCTTCAGGTGGATCTCCATGGTCTCGTCTAGTCCGTCAGTTGTCACGGGACCACAGTGTGCCTCCAGCCGCGTTCGCTGCACCGGCCGTACGAGACGGTTGTCTTTCTCCGGAAGGCTGAATTCCGAGACCACATCATTCGAAGCTCCAGATAGCCAGAAGAGCAGACGAGCCATGAAAAAGGGGAACCTGTCCCAGGACTCGAGACTCCAACCCCAGTCGATATTGTTTCCCTCGTATCCGTCGACCATCGGATTATTGACCCACCCATTGCTGCCAACGATGCCTGATGTGTACGCGAGGATCCTTGATTTTCCTTGGGTGCTCGCGACCAAGAGACTATCTCCTCCGGTCGTTTCAAGCACCACATCACGGCTATCTTTGGGCTTAACCAAGTTGTAGCCGCTAACGTTGGGAAATGCGGCTCCTGGCTTTCCGGATACCAGCGGATGAGCGGCATTCGTAACTTTGACGGCACTCCGGCCTCGCCGTTGTGCGTTCCCGGATTCCGCAAATGTTATGGGCAACATGGCTGCTAACGGAGTACCTTCCAGGCCCGCGTCCGCGTAGCCGCCCCATCCACCCTCTATGCCAAGGCCCACGCCGGCCGCCACTGCCTCGGCAAGTATGGCGAAACTCTTCGGACCGAGACGGACGGCAAGAGAGGTTGCCTTCTTGTAATCGCCTTCACCCAGCCAGATGGCATCGTAGTCTTTCGTCAGCCCGGCGGCTGCTTTCTCGATCGCCTCAGGTGTTGCGGGGATACAGGTGGAGTGGATCCCGAAGCGGCGCAAAGACCAGGCCACATCCTGGTATCGCTCTCCGTTCGCGTCCTGAATCCACAAAACCCGGATGGAGCGCGCCCGGGATGCCATCAAGGCCTGATCGTCGCCGTCGGGCCCGGTATTTCGAAGTAGTCCATCGAGGGGCCAAACGAACGCATTGTCTGACCCAAAGATATGGAGACGCTCGGCGATCAGCGTCCCATTCTTATCCCTCAACTGTAGTTCTACAAAGATCGGCCCCAGCGCTGTTTCGATCGGCGGCTTGACGTTCAGTTGCGCCAGGGAAATGGCCTCCTGCGGGAGAACCGAAGAGCTTCCCTTTGACTGCGTAATGACATCTCCCCGGCGGTCGAGCGCCACCCACTGCCAGCTGAGGTCTGACACCCGAGCCGGTGCATCGCTGGTGAGCCACAGTTCGGCATTCAGTCCTTGTGCGGGGTCATAGAGGATGGAATCGTAACGCAGCGTCAAGCTGACTTGGGCAAGAGCCTGCCGCACGAAATCGTACTTCATCACTGTGCGGCCGTCGTAATCTACCAGGTAGCTGCCTGCCCCGTTAGTCCAGGGCTCATTGAAGTCCCAGCTGGTGATGCCACCAATCCGCTTTCCTTTGCGGCGCAACTCGTCGTAGGCGTAACGAAGTCCTTCCGCCCCGATGAATTGGCCAGCCTCGACCAGCGTCTGGAGATCGTCCAGCGGACCGAAAAGCTCTTGTATCACCGGCTTCATCAGCCAATACAGAGGGGTGAAGGCGGCTTGTACAACATTTTTGCGAATCAGCACCGGGTCGAGGAGATTATCAAGCGGCCATTGCGATGCCGGGGGAATGTCTCTCAGAAAGACCTCAAGGTTGGCCGGGCTCTGCGTGCCAAACTCACCATAGCGCATGGCATTCATGGTGTTAACGCCCAGGTCAGGATGGGCAACTGCGAGCGACTCCAACACGGCGTTGTAATGCTGGTAGTGGCTTCGCGGTTCGTAATTCCACGGGCCGTGCAAAGAACCCTGCATGGGATCTGTAGCCCGGAAGAGCCGCGAATCATTGTCTGTGCAGACTTGTTCCAGAACGTGAAGAGCGGGATGGTCAGTCCCTTGCTGCCAGGGCATCTCGTTGCCCCCAACCCATTCAATGATAGAGGGATGGTTGCGCAGAAGTTTTACTATGCTGGTGACAGTGTCCCTTAGATTAGCGAGAAAGACAGGCCCCGTTTCGGGCCAGGAGTTCGCAAGCGGAAATTCCTGTGACAGCATGATGCCGAGCTCGTCAGCGCGGTCGTAGAACTGTGCGGGCAATGTGACCCCACCTCCCCATATGCGCAGGGTATTCATCGCTGCCGCATGGGCTAGTTCAACCAGGCGTGGAGCGCGCTCGGCATTGCGGCCAAAAAACAAGTCAGGAGGAACAACATCCGATCCCATCATGCGAATCGGCCTGCCGTTCACAAGCAGGGCATAGGGATTGATAAAGTCCTGTGGCGCGCCTTCAGTCAACTGCCAGCGAATTTCCCGGATTGCGAATCGCGCGGTCTTGAAGTCGAGTTCGTTCCCGGAAGTACTCTCGACCAGCTGTACCTGCAAATCGTATAGGGGTTGCTCTCCTTGACCATTCGGCCACCAAAGCGCAGGCTCATGCAGCGGGAGTTGCGCTTCGATCATGTTGTTTCCTTCCAGCAAAGAGTGTTCTACGGTCACGGTATTGTCGGGACCATGCCCTTGAATGAGGAACGATGCCCGTGCGTTTACCGCAATCTGGCTATCGATTTCAAGATGTACCTTTATCGTCGCTCGGTGATAGTCATCGGAAAGGAGCGTCTCTATTTGCACCCACTGAATCGCGCTCGATCCGGTGGCCTCAAGCCAAATATCCTGCCAGATGCCGAGGGTGTAGACGTTAAATCCCCAGTCGTAAGCAAAATTTGTAACGCTCTTGAGGCCTTGTAATACCTGGCGCGTATGAATGTAACAGTCGATGAAATTATTAGGGGTATCCGCACCGCTTAAGGCGCCGTCAGAAACAGCGAGACAATGACCAATCTCCTCCGGCATACGCGTGATTTTCACCGCCAGCTTATTTTTCTCACCGTTCTTTATGACGCTGGCGACATCAAATTCGAAGCGGCGGAACTGTCCCGCACGGGTGCCAAGGAGATGGTCGTTAAGCCAAATCTCGGCCTCAAAATCGATTCCGTCGAAGATCAGGCGCAGGCGCTTGTTTTGCAGCCGCGACGGCAGGTCAAACTCTTTGCGATACCACCAATCCCTTGTCGCGACATCGGCCAGGCGAGGATCGCCAACTCCGTACCAAAGGGGTTTTAGCAGATGGGCTCTTTCGATGTCGGCCTGGATGTTCCCTGGTACTTGCGCGGGAATTGGCTGCTGGGTTGCGCCTGCCGCCTGAATCCACCAGTCCGCCCCACTCAGCGGCAAGGTGTGGTCAAATAACTGCCGGTCGACGTGGCTACCGTTCTGATCGGATAATGAGCTCGCCCGGGAAGAGAAGTTGCCTACTGTAGCCAAGACCAGGGTCACGGTCGACGACGCAAGAAAGTCTCTGCGAGTGACACCAGTCGAAGTTGGCCCCTGGTCCTTCACGCTATCCTTTTTCCTGGGTTAGGCTATCGGCTACGCGGAGTCTCTTCAGTTCCATCACTTCCGATTCCTGCGGGTGAAATCGTCTGAATTAAGCGAGCCATACGGATCACGCTGGTGCCGAAAAACAGTTCTACTTCCAGCTTGTAAAAGCCCTACCCCGTCAGGTGATTGCATCACTACGTGACCTCTATGAGCATGTGACCTTCGGCGGGGATGCTCACTTTGCCAACGTAAATGTCTCCAGAGCGATGAAAGCTTTCGTTGGAGAATTGATAGGTCTTGCCAGACGCCAGGCCCAGCTTTGACGGGACGAAGCGAATTTCCTTCTCGGCCGTTACCTTGCTGAGATTGAAACAATTGATCACTGCGGTGTTGGTCTTCACGTCAGTGTGCACATGTGTCTGCTCATCAATTCCATAAAATGTTCCGGCAGCAAAATAAGGCTTGAGCCGCCGATAGGTGGTCATGCCTTCCTTCTGAGCTTTACAAACCGCCGGATCGGGATGAGTGCCGCCAATTCCCAAGTGGCGACAGGTAGAGGCATTCCACCAGAAAACCAAGGCGTTTTGATTATCCGTTCTAAGATCGATGTGCAAATAGATAGGCAAACTATAGGCCAGATTGTAGTAATACAGAGCGATGCTATGACCGCTGAGAAGATCCTGCATAGGTTGCCACATCAATTCGAAGCCCCATATGCTATCAAAGCCCTCACCCTGACAAGCGCCTTCACCTTCCGGACAATGCCCATGCCCGTAGTAGAGAGGAGTCGGATTATGCATTTCGATCAAAACATTCGGGTATTCAGCATGGACCATACGCGCTAATCGGCACTTTGCCTGATCGTGTTCCTCACGACGTGCGGGCACGCGGTGTCCATGATTTGGATCCCAGCATTCTTCGTGATAGTTCGTGCCATCGAACATGAAAAAGGCCGCGCCACCTTTTGCCAAGGTTTTCAAGCGGTCGGCTGTGGTGTTGATGTACTGATCGGAGGATCCACATAACGGCGAGTCGAGAAACCCTTTTTCCCGTGTCCACATGCGCCGTCGTCCAAAGCGATCCACGCGATTTGCTGAGGTTGGATAGGAACTGGGATCACACCATCCTGAAAGCGGAGTATGCAGTGACGACTTCAAGCCATAATCCCGCTGCAGCATAGTGGTGAAGGACTCATACGGGCCAAGCCGCGCTTCATCCCAGATCTTTGATCCAAAGGTTGTGTCCCATCCCGGATCCATGTACAAAGCTTCACAACCAATCTCTTTCGCCTTTGCAGCTTCTTCTTTCATGCTGTCCAGGCTGTAATACTTCTTACGCATCGCAGGATCATCTTGTTGATCGCCGGGCAGCCACCATAATTTATTGTCATAGATCTCATTCCAATGAACGGGCGCGTTGAATCCGGGCGGGCAGCCATGGCCGCGCTGCTCCATCTCTGCGCGAAAAGTATAATAGCCCTGCTGCCAGTCGCCTGTATACGCGCTGATACGTGTAGCTCCAAAGCGATGGGAATCGCCCGGTCGCAACCAGGCTCCATGTTCCGGGATTGCCGCGATAAATGCCCGCACCTCCCCAGCGTAAGCCTGGCTTCCCTGGAGAGAGAACCACACGATCTAAGAGGGCAAGCTCCAATCCTCCAGGGCTGTATTTCGTGATCAGAAATCCTTGCTTGCCATCGGTCCACGCCCATGCTTCCGATGCAAAAGCAGAAGTGACAGCAGTCTCATCCCACCATAGTTCACAAGAATACTGCTCGCTCAGTACCTGGTTAAAGGTGAAATCTGCATATTGTGCATCATGCCCTGCTGGGTCTCTTCTGAAAGGGACTGCAGTGAACTTAAATCCGGCCCAGGCTGCCGGCACATCTTTTCCCTGCAATGGGACCGGGAGCACGAATCCGGTCCGAACATCATGAAGGTCGAGAGGAATACCCCCGTGATTACTAAGTTCCAGTTGTTCCTCGATCCAGGAGTTCTCAGGATCCACTGTGAACCTGTGTTGAATCAACATGCCGGATTTGGGGATGCTGCCTTGAAGCACCAAAGAGTTACCCACTTTCTGCACCCGGGAGAAAACAGGGGTTCCGAAAGAATAGGAATAGGCGCCTTCTGCCAGGACGGTGCCCGTAGGAATATGGAGCAGGCGGCACTGTAGGTTCTCACTCGGCGTGATAGTTAACTGAAATTGGGCGTTGCTCAATGTTACGATTTCAGCATTTTTGGAGGATGTCTGAGCAACTGCTTGCACAACTGCGCCACCTGGCACTACGACCATAGCCGCCTGCGCGACGCCGAGCTTCACTAAGTCTCTACGATTCATTTTGGTCTCCTCATCATTTATCCGCCGAAGGGCACTTCCGGCAGGCCAGCTACATCTGTCGAAAGGGCAAAAAGCGAGCCCGCGAGCGGTCCGTTCTTCAGTACATTCCACCCAAGCTCCACGCAAGCTGAGGTGATATACAGCGTTTTCAGGTCGGGGCCGCCGAACATGCAGCTGCTCGGCCTCTGCACCGGCATGCGGATTGTGCGCTCGATGGTGCCGTCGGGCGCGTAAGCGGAGGACGCGCCAACCGTCCCAGACAGCAGACCAGATAAAACCCTCGCTATCGACGGTCAGCCCATCCGGAAAGCCGTCAGTCTCTGCCAATGTAGCGAATACGCGCCGCTTCCCGAGAGCCCCAGTTGCCGGATCGAATTCATAGGCCCAGATAGTCCGGACCATGGAATCGGTAAAATACATGATGCGATTGTCAGGGCTCCAACCTAATCCGTTGGAGCATACGAACCCGGTTGCCATCTGGTTGATCGAGCCATTCGGATCGAGCCGATAGAGACTTCCTGTGGGCTCGGGGCCTTGCTCGTTCATGGTGCCGGCCCAGACGCGGCCGCTGCGATCAACCTTTCCATCGTTGAAGCGGTTCTGGGGGAGATGGTTTTCAGGATCACCGATGCGTGTGACCTCTCCCGTCTTGAGATCGAGAAAACCCAATCCTTCGGTGTCTCCGAACACCATACGGCCGGATTGTGCCGGAGAAGCGAACCCGACTGGTCGCGGCATCGGCCAGAGGCCGGTTTGGCCACGCACAGGATCCCAACGAAAGATTGCAGGCCGTTTGATGTCCACCCAATAAAGGACATCTTCAGCGCAGCTCCATGTGGGCCCTTCGCCCAAGAGTGCATTCGCCTGCTGCACGCATTTAATTTCACCCCAGCTCATGCCTGGCCTCGTTCATAGACAATTGGTAAATGATATGCTGTAGGGGTGTTAACCTATCATACCAATTTAATTGTGGCAAATACTTTGACGAAAATTACTCGTCTGTACCTAATGAACTTGAACTTCGCATCCAGAGCGGCTTCAGCGAACTGCGCTGTCGCCTAGGGATGCCGAGACGGATTCGATCCAATAGCGAGACTTTCATGAATAATCTCCTCGTCGCATCATTGCGATGTCCGGCGAGTGCAAATTTAGTGATTTTAAGTTGATAAAAGGTAAAGTCGTAAATGCCAACTCTGAGGCCATCTACTCCATGTGCATTTAAAGTGTTCGCTCTTGATCGGAGGCTTCAATCTAGCATGCACGCTACCATCCAGAGCAATGCGGCGACGAGCCATTTGCTATAGCGATTAGACTTTGCAGCCACCTCGGCCAGAGTTTAGAAGAGCAGAGCCGATGATGGCTGTCGTTATTACAAAAGGATGTGGTTAGTTCCAGATGTGTTGAGCTTGATGCTCCAAATTGAGTTGCTCGCGCCGATGAAAAGAATCTGATTGTCTGGCATGCCAAACGAACAATTTGCCGCTACCTGTGGGGTGAGGATCTTGCCCAGCAAATGACCTTGTGGGTTGAACACCTGAACGCCGTCTCCCGCCGTCACGTAGAGATTCCCCTCTACATCCAATCTGAAGCCATCGGGTACCCAAGGCTCTATCACGGTAAACACTCTGGGATTGGCCAGCGCGGTGCCTTGATTTAGGACGTCGAAGGCCATCAATTGATGTGGCCGGAATTCTCCGTGTGTGCGTCCGGTGTCCCCAACGTAGAGTATCGATTCGTCGGGAGAAAACGCCAATCCATTGGGCTTGTCGAAATCTTCAGATACAACGCTTATTTCCCCTGTATCAGATGCGACTCTGTAGACACGGTTTCTATCCTGTTCCGGTTTGTCGCCGTGGCCGAAATCCGGACAGAGAAAACCGTAGTCCGGATCGGTAAACCAGATACTTCCATCGGACTTGACGATGACATCGTTAGGAGATGTCAATCGCCTGTCTTGATAGCGATCTGCGATGGTTGTTAATGATCCATCCAACTCTTCGCGCACAACCGAACGGCCACGCGTTAAGCACGAGATGACGCGGCCCTCCCGATCAACAGTATTTCCGTTCGCCGTGGCCGCTGGTTGTCGAAAGATCCCCATCCCATCCTGTGGCGACCACTTTACAATCCGGTCATTCAAAAAGTCGCTGACGATCAAGCAGTTTTGACGCTCAACCCAGCAAACGCCTTCAGCGAACTTTAAATCTGAAGAAATAAGCCTGAGTTCAGGCGAAGAACCTAAGATTCGCTGAAATTCATCAGTCAAAATTTCAAATGATTTTTCCATCTTCAACCATCTCTTTAGAAGTCGCGAAAAAAGCCGCCAGCGCTCCATCCACCGTCTACACAGAGTGTCTGGCCAGTAATGTAGCTACTGTCCGGAGCCACAAAGAAGAGCACCGCATTGGCCATTTCCTGTACTGTTCCCGCTCGTCCAAGAGGCACGTGGCTCAACAGGCGATTGGCACGATCCTTTTCCGCTGCGTTGCTGCTGTAGAAAAGCTGCTGGGTGCCTTCCGTCAAAGTTGATCCAGGCGCAACACAATTCACCAGGATTCCGTATTCTCCTAACTCGATTGCGAGCGTGCGTGTGAGGTGAACAACACCGGCCTTGGCTGAGGTGAAGGCGCATTGCAGGCGCGCCGGGACAACTCCCAAAACGGAAGAGATATTGACGATGCGCCCCTCACGCTGTTGCATCATGATGCGTGACGCCGCCCGACTGACAAGATAGGTGCCAGTCAGATCAATCTTTACGATCCGTTCCCACTCTTCCAGCGGAAACTGGTCAATGTTCACGCGATATTTTGCAGTGTTGACGCCGGCATTGTTGACCAGGATATCGACGCGCCCGAATTGTTTCATTACTTCAGCCATCGCTGACTCGACACTCGATTCGCTGCTGATATCCATCGCCACGGGTAGCGAATCAGGTACTTTGGCGGCCGTCTTTTTTGTTGTGTCGAAATCGATATCCGCAAATGCAACTCGCGCGCCGTTGGCAGCAAGGGTGTTAGCGATCGCCTCACCAATGCCGCGGGCGGCACCAGTCACCAGCGCGAATTTACCTTCTAAGTTTACTCTCAAAGAATCTTCCTTCAATCTAACAAGTTGCTATGCAGCCGCATGTCGGCAATCGGTGTCTGGCCACCTTTGCCGGGCGCTGTTGCGCAAAAGAACATTACTACACTCACTCTTCTAAAGTGCCTCTACAGGAGTCAAGAAATTTCGGTCTATTGAACACAGATTGATCATTAGTGTTCTGGGTGCGGCCTGTCGATAAATCACTGGTTAATCGAAATAACGCCCTTTACCTGATTCAATGACGCAATCCCAATCTATCTACGATTCCACGCTCGATCTGCTGGGAAATTTGTTGTCCTCCCGCATCGGACGGATGAACTCTGTCTGAGGTGAGAATGCCGCTTTGGTTCACCACGGAGAATGATTTCCAAACGCTGCCAAGATCGAGATATCCAACCTTGTGATTTGCGGCTGTCTGGCGCGCAAGTTCACTGTATTGCGATTGAGATAAGCCTGATGGGTTACGCATCGTATCGCTCAATACCTGATACTGGCTGACAACAAGGATCGATGTATTCGGAGAGTTGTTATGCAAGTCCTCGATGATTGCCGATAAGCCCTCCTTGTAGGAATCGAGCGAAATGTCGTGGGCGAAATCGTTGATGCCGAGAGCAATGATTACGAGGCCGACGTTTGGGATAGCGTGCACAAAGGCAAGCTTGTCCGAGCCATTGAAGAATGAGGTCGTCGCACCTCCGATTGCAAGATTATCGACGGCAATTCCAGCCTGCCCTGTAGTCCATTCAGCGGCGTAGAGATAAGCGTTGCCGTTACCGGCTTTCACTGTTGCCTTGTGGTCGCCTGGCGGTCCGTGAAAAACGCGAGTTCGTTTTGCAATGCAAGTGGTCGAGGTCTCGCCGCCGAAACTGCCGATCAATGCTCTATCAACTTCTACCGTGAAAGCGACGCTATCCGGGCATGATGCCCAATAGACCCAGAGACTGTCGCCAGTCTGGCTGGAGAGGGATGCCTCTGCAAGTGGATTGAGGCGAACTGTACCACCATTTGCCGGAATCGCTCCGCCCCGACCGATATTTGGTTGAAATGGTCCGATGGATGCATTGAAAGCGTATGGTTCCGATATCTGCCAGACATCGGTATCGAAACGACCGGCATTCGCTTCCAGCGTAAGGAGGCCGGTGCCGTTGGATCGTCCCGGCGCGATGAGGGCAAGAGCAGTTTGCAATTGATTTGGCCAGAGATTAGCGCGTTTGTCTGGTCCATATCCAATGCCATTGGTCTGGTCAACGTGAGCGGTGCTATCGCTTAACACCACAACGTGCACGGGATCCGCTTTTGAATTGCGAAAGGCGTCGATCCATCCTTTGGCCCAATTCGTCTGCGGCCCTGCGGCAATTCCAGTGAGCAAAAGTAACGCGAGTGTATAGATCATTTGATTTTTATCAGAGCGGCGCCGCTCTAAGCGAATCGTAGCTTTGCTGGATTCAGCGTGCTGAACTCTACCCATAGACAACATCTGCCGCACAACGAATGTAAATAACCGTTCATTAGGCTGAACGAGTTGTAGATCATATTTGTTCAAATACTTTCCCCTGTTTCTGAAGCCCGGAATTAAAAATTATGTCAATAGCGCAACTCTCGATCTCTGAACTGGACAAATCGCTGGTATCAAAAGAATTTCTTTATGATCCGTATCCGATCCTGAATCGGTTGCGTGAAGAAGACCCGGTGCATTGGAGCGATTCAATCGGTGGGTGGGTAGTCACGCGATACGACGACATCATCTCTACATTTCGAGATGTTTGCCGCTACTCAAACGAAGGACGGCTCGCCCGAGCGGTGGAATATCTCCCTGCCGAAACGCGCGCAAAATTCAAGCCATTTGAAGATCATTACCGCACAAAAGGGCTCCTGCATTCCGATCCGCCCGATCATACGCGCCTGCGTTCGCTGGTAACCAGGGCTCTCACGGTGACGGTTGTAGAAGCGATGCGACCGCGCATCCAGCAGATTGTGGATGAGTCGCTCGACAAGGTGGAAGACAAGCACGAGATGGACATCATTTCGGATCTTGCGATCGTTCTGCCATTCACTGTGCTTGCGGAGATATTAGGAACTCCAACTGCCGATCAATATTTGTTCAAGAAGTGGGCCGACTCGCTCCTGGCGTTCCAAGGGGTCAACAAGCCTGGCGAACACATTCTTGAACGCTCCCAGACTGCATTGATCGAGATTAAGTCGTACTTGTCGCAGTTGGTGGAAGAAAGACGACGCCAACCACGCGAAGATCTCTTAAGCAAACTGGCGATGGCCGAGTTGGAAGGGGACAGGCTTTCCGAACCGGAACTGTTGAATACCTGCATCACTCTTTTAGTTGCTGGCCATGAAACAACCACTTCATTGATTGGAAATGGTATGTATCTGCTGTTGCACCATCACGATCAATGGCAACAGGTGAAAAATGATCCCGCATTGCTGGCGACGGCGATAGAAGAGATTCTTCGTTACGAAAGCCCGGTAGCCAGGCAGCCTCGCTTGATGAAAGAAGATACGGAACTGGGTGGAAAGCAGATTCAAGCGGGGCAGATGGTCTTTCAGATGCTTAATTCTGCGAATCGCGACGCAGCTTATTTTGCCGATCCTGATCGTTTCGATATTCAACGGCAAAAGAGCCGGCATATCGCTTTTGGTAACGGGATTCATTTTTGCGTCGGCGCTGCCCTTGCACGCACAGAAGCGCAAGTCGTGTTCCGTACGTTGATCGAAAGAATGCCGGAAATTCAGCTGAAGGACGAGCGTCCGGATTGGGACATAGAGAAGCCCAACTCGCGGATGCTGCACACTCTCGCAGTGACATTTTAAAAGTCAAATTCGAAATCTGTAGCCATAGCAGCAGCACGGGAAGGGGGCTGCTTTGTTAGAGCTGTTCAATATGTTGAACACTTTTTTGCGGGCCGAAACCGAATGGGTCACCAGGGAAGAAAAAATTTCAGAAGACACCGTTGATGCCTGAACAAATCAATTTACTTACCTCCTTTTCTATTTCTGACCATCCATTCACAAAAAGCAACGTTTAGCCACAGGGGCGCCGCCTGCCCGCTTGCAATCTGGAGAATGTTCAGCTGCAGGAGATGATTTGACGATCGACTTTTTGTGGTGCTATGGTTCGTCCATTGAACCAATTATGAAATTAGGGACACAGATCAAAAACATCAAGAGGCGAACTGAATGTCAGCAGCAACGGAGCCATCTTTAGGGCAAACATCTTCCTCCAACCATGCTCTTCCGGCAGGAACCGTAGCATCTTCAGTCACTCCATTTTCGCGAGACGGAAAGATTGAGTTCGATCGAATTAGGCCGCACGTTGATTGGCTTATTCAGGAAGGTGCGCAGGGTCTCTCACCACTGGGCAGCTCTGGTGAATTCACAGCTTTAGAGATTGAGGATCGCAAACGCGTCCTCGAGGCGGTGATCCGAGCGAATGATTCGCGCCTTCCAGTATGGGCGGGTACCCATCATTACAGCACGCGCGCGACGATTGAGCTTTCCAAACATGCCGCAGCTGCAGGCGCCAATGCTCTACTAATTGTGCCGCCTTACTATATGGCTCCCACGCCCGAGCAGACGATGAATCACTATCGGAGGATTGCCGAGGCGGTAGATATACCCGTAGTTCTTTACCACAATATCCCGCTCACCTGCGTCGATCTCAAGACCGATCAGCTACTCACTTTGTTTCATGAGGGCGCCATTGCGGCAGTAAAGATGTCCAATCCGGAAGCGGATCGCATCTGCGAGCTGCTGCAGGAATCGGACGGAGCACTGAAGGTTTATTGCGGAATCGACTCCGTTGCCTTTGAAGGACTCTCCCATGGCGCACACGGGTGGATTTCAGGGATTCCCAGCATTGTTCCACGCGCCGCACAGGCGTTCTACGAGACGCTGGCGGTAAGACGCGACTTGATAGAGGCTCGGAAGCGATGGGTGCCGCTCTCCAGGCTAATGCGATTGCAATTCGCCGCGTATTCGAAAAAGGGAGAAGGTCCGCACTGGTTCAGCGTAATGAAGACAACCCTAAACCTGATAGGTCCCCCCGTAGGTGAGCCAGAATTGCCAGTTCAGCCTTTAGAAACCCGATACCATGCCGAGCTCATCGCCTTGCTCACGGCCCTTGGTTACAAGATCAACGACAACGAAAACTTCTGAAGTTCAGATTTCAGTGAGGCAGCATATATGTGCCCAGCAACATGTGAGCTTAGCGTAGGAACGACAGTCAAAACCAGGGATAGCCGGCACTTTCGTTTGCCGGCAGTCGATCGAGCCATGAACCTTCTGGAACTGCTCGCAGTATCGCGCAATGGGCTAACACTCTCTGAGCTGAGCCGGAAACTCGATATCCCCAAAAGCACGGCGCATTACCTGATCTATACACTTTCAACCCGAGGATACGTCCAGAGAACGACGAACGGACGGCATTCGTTAGGTCTGCGTCTGACAGGAATTGCTAGTCAATCCAGAGCCGAGGTAGACCTAAGTGCGTTGGCGACACCTTTTCTGCGGGAAGTAGCCGCGAGAGTGAATCTGACGGCGACGGCTGCCATTCTGAAGGGGGCTGAGGCCGTCATTATTGGAAGAGCGAATGCCTTTCAGGATATCGGAGGAGGCGCATGGGTAGGCCGGCATCTCGACCTGCACTGCACGGCTCAAGGAAAGGCGCTACTGTCAGGCTGCTCAGATGAAGAACTGAACCGGCTCTTCCTGCGAAGAGAGCTGGCGCAATATACCTCCAAAACCATCATCTCTCTCGATGCACTGAAGGCTCAGCTGGCAGAAGTTCGAGTGCGAGGATATGCGATTAACGATGAAGAGCAGGTTCACGGCGTAAGAGCGGTTGCCGCTCCGATCCTGGATCCCATGGGAAACGTGATGACCTGCATTTCGGTCCGCGGATCGCTGGATCAGATTCCTCATTCACGGTCTGCTGAACTAGGCAGGGAGATGATTCGAGCCGCTCGTGATATCGCGTTGCAGATATCGGGATACTGAATACAAATAAGGCGAACAGCTAATCATTTTGCGCTCCGGTTCACGACTGCAACCTTGTGTTCTATACCGTGAACTATGACTTGACGATAGAGTTCCGGCTGAATAAAACTTCGGCGCATAAGGTGCGGGGCGGCCTTTGTCATTTCATGTACGACAACCCATTTGCTAAAAGCTATGTCTCAACAGACGCAATTCCGAACAGAATGTCCGGGAAATGTATTGATTTCTTCAGTTTTCTAAAAACGCACGCGTCCAACTCTATGACCGACCTGCGTCATTGGTAACGAAAATCCAGAATATCCCAGGAGCGTGATATGGCGAATCTCACAAGAAGAGACGCAGGAAAAGTTTTGCTCGCAAGCTACGCAGGTTTGTTGGTAGGCCGTGAAGCCCTTGGTGCATCCACTCCTTTGGCGGTTTCAAATGCGATCCCGCAGGATGCCGCCCGCAAGCCTCAAGCGGTTCCACAGACGATCAGGGGGCCACAGGCCACAGCCGATTCAACGTGGTCAGATGTGCTTCTCGTGGAGGGAGACACTCCTACGATCAGCTATCGCACCAACTGGGTGGTGTACGAAGAATCATTCATGAATGGCCAGCTTGTGGGTAGAGGATGGAATGGCGCCGGCTTCATTAACTTCTATGATGGCCGACTCAATCCGGGCGAGTATCGTGCGCCGGAGGCGTTTCGGCTGGAGATCGATGGCCAGTCCTTAGCCACGGACTGGAAATGGGGCGGGCTGGAGAAGACCACTACTCCCGAAGGTTTTACCCAAGTCACCGTGACGCTGATCCATATTGTCCGTCCGGTCACCGTTAAGGTACATACCAAGCTTGACGGAACGCCAATCATCACCCGTTGGCTGGAGGTCACAAATACAGCCTCGCAGCCGGCAGCACTGGCCTCAGTTTGCTCATGGAGCGGTGTGCTGCGAAAGAATGATCGCTGGCGATCAAGCCTGAACGGTACCGATCTACCGCTGTATTCGCTCGGCTACTTTGAGAACACTCGATGGGGTGGAGAAGGTGACCTGCAGTGGCATGAAATGCCTAAGGCGGGATATCGAGTCGATGGCCGCTACATGCGAGATCAGTGGCGGCATCCGATTTTCATGCTCCGCAATAACGCGACGGGAGAATTCTTCATTGGACAGATGGCGTGGACCGGAGGATATGCCTTTGACTTCGATCTCAATCCTGAGAGCGGTAAGGATGGTGACGCGGCTGCACTTACCTTTGCGGCTGGCCCCAGCGCACCAGCGCCCCTCCGCGTGATGGCGCCAAAGGAAACAGTAAGCACGCCCGAAGTTCATCTCGGAATGGTATACGGCGACCTGGACGCCGCTGTTCAATCAATGCACACGCATCTGCGGCGCAGTGTTTTCATGGCGCCTGCGCGAGAACGCAGGAGTTGGATTGAATCGGGTATCGGTCCTGAGATCGAGATTACGACCGAGCAGGTAAATCACGCTATCGACGTAGCCATCGATGTGGGTGCCGAGGTGTTCTTCATCGATGCAAGCTGGTATGCGGCTCCCGAGGGCGACTGGTGGAAGACGGTAGGCGATTGGGACGTAAACCGTCAGCGCTTTCCGCAGGGGATCAAGCCATTCCGTGATCGCGCGCACGCGGGAGGCATGTTATGGGGATTATGGATGGATGCAGAACGTGTAGGAGCGTCCAGCCGTGTGGCGAAAGAGCATCCTGACTGGCTGGCGATGAATTACGACGGCAAGCGGGAGATGGGTGGACTGCTCGATCTCACAAATCCGGATGCAGCGAAGTGGATGGAATCTCAGATCGTCCGCGTCATCGAAGAAAATGAGTTGGACTTTTTCCGGCTGGATTACAACACCGATCCTGGAAGGGGAGTCAGGGGCGTTCACGATGGCTTCGTGGAGAACGGTTACTGGCGATACTACGAGACGGTTTACGGAGTCTACGATCGGTTACGTGCTCGATTTCCAAAAGTGATTTTTGAAAACTGTGCGGGCGGTGGAGCGCGCACGGACATCGGCATGGTGAGGCGCTTCAACCACACGGACGCCACCGACTGGCAGATTGCTCCACGCTCTTTCATGATCACGAATGGCATGACGATGGCGTTGCCTCCGGAGTATGTTGACCGTTTGCTGGGAGGGCAGGATGGCCAGACGGCCGCTGACTTCGATTTCCAGTCACGCCTGCTGCTCTTTATGGAGCCGAAGTTTGGCTTCTTATACCCCATCGGCGCGCAGGTAAATCCAATATTTATGCAACGCACGAAGCATTGGATCGGCATTTACAAGAACTTCGTACGTTCCTTCATCAGCACGAGCCGCATTTATCACCACACGCCGACAGTAAGTGGATTAGAGCCTCACGGCTGGGGTGTTCTGGAGATGGGATCGGAAGATCAGGGCCGCTCGATCTGCGCATTGTTCCAACTCTCGATGCCGACGCAGCCGGAATATCGTCTTCATCCGCGGGGTCTGGATGTCTCCAGGCGCTATAAGGTGACGTTCGACAATTCAGATAGATCTACTACAGTCGATGCGTTCACATTGATGGAACAGGGCATCCTGATACGGCTGGAAGGTGCGCTTACGTCGGAGCTTCTTATCTTTGAAGCCGTGTGAGACGTGGCCAATTATTGCATCGTGCATATCTCGATGAAGCGGGCCGTGTTTTTTGCAATAGCCTCGGAATCCCCCGCTTCGAGCGCGCGTTTTTGGAAGATGGGCTCACCCACGGCCACGGCCGTCGATCCAGCTTCAAGAAATTCAGCGGCAGTTTCCAGGTTTACTCCCGAGGATGGAATTAACTGGATGTCAGGAAGAGGTCCTTTCAACGCGCGAATATAACGTGGACCACCAACCAGGCCGCACGGAAACACTTTCACCATATCTGCTCCGGCTAGTCGGGCTGCGACGATCTCTGTTGGAGTGAGAGCCCCTGCAATGCAGACCGTGTCGTGATTATTCGCGGTACGAATCACCGCCGCATCGAAGGACGGGCTTACGATGAAGCCTGCACCAGTGCGCAATGCAGACTCGCATGTCGCAGCGTCCAGCACAGTGCCAGCGCCCACGATCAACTTGTCCGCATAACAGGTTGAGAGTTCCTCGATGATGCCAATGGCGCCAGGAACAGTCATCGTAATCTCGATCAGTGGAAACTTTGCGCTTACTATACCTTCGGCGGCGCAGAGAGCCTGCTCGCGGGATGCGACGCGAACAACCGGCACGAGCCGATGCTTTCGTATCGCGGCTAAAACATCGTCCTTTGTTTGCCGGCAGATCGTCTTTCTCTGCATATTTCCCCGCCTCCCAGTGAATTTATTCGATATCGATATTGCTGAGCCTCAGGACCTTCTGCATGGCCGCTTGAAGCGATCCAGCATTACCGCTGAATACCATGGCCAGAATCATCAGCCCTAGCAAGGTGTCCTCTTCCACCTGGCAAAGGCGGATCTCAGATTGGAAGCGGTGCTTGATCATTTGGCGCAACAGAAGGAGTTTGCGGCCAAGGCCACCTGAGACAACGAGATTTTCCCAGGAGGAATCGGGCCATATCTTAAGTGCGCATGAATAGTAGTTTTCGGTCATATTCATGAATGCAGCGCGAAACAATGTTCCGACAGTTAAATTTCGTTCGCTGATATTCGAGATGACACCTCGGTTTCCGCATGGCCCAGGGAAGAAGGTAGTCTTGACGTCGAGATCGGTCTCATCGGCTGCCGAAGCGGCTTCTGCAATGTAGCTCCAGGGATCTTGAACCTTGCCGTGCGTTTGACGCCCGATCTCCGTCAGCAAGTCGACAAGGATATTAAGCGCGCGGCCTGAAGGAAGATGAGAGAGCGTGTTGACAAACTTCTTTTCAAAGAATGGTCTGGACTGGTAGTTGCCCTTTTCGAGATGATTTGTAACTCTGCTGACTTGTGAGCCTGTTGAAATATTGAGAGATAGTTCATTCGTGTTCACCATCGCTCCAACAAGCGCGCATTGATAATCCCCGACCGGTGCATAGCAGGGAATATCGCGGCCACCTAGACTCATCTGCCCCACCACCTGGCCATCGCCTACGATGACAGGCCAGCGCACATGTCCAAGATTTAACTGCTGGATGACATCCTCGTGCCATTGCAAGGTATCGAGATTCAGCACGCCATACGATAGCGCGTTCGTAGCGTCCACCGTCGGGCGCGTTTTACACAGATTGACCAATATGAAATCAGCCAGGGTCACTGGGATGACATTTGATTCCAGCTGACCGTTCTCTTTCATCCAGAAGAGAAAACATGCCGGAGCGCCCACGGGCAACTCGTTCCCAAGTTCAGCGCGTTGCTCTGCTGTAATGCGACTCTTAATAACATCGTGGTAGGAGCCCTTCTCTGAAGGATGAGGCATTGCAGCTCTCTGATCGCGCCATCCGATGCAATTTGATAAAGCTTCTCCGGTCTCGTTTGTGAGGACCATGGATCCCATCTGTGTACACATCACGATGCCGTCGCAGGATGAGTCGGCACTTGCTAGTTGACGAATCATAGAGCCAACTGCGCTCAGTATTTCCTGGGCATCGACTTCACAGCGAAATGTATCCTTCAGCGGAAAGGGATCAGGAAAGGGAATTCGCTGAACATGTTCATAACGGCACGTCTTCAAATCGAGGATTGCGCCCTTGATGAACGACGTGCCTATATCGATCCCGATCAATGACAACTGTTTCTCCAATCGTGTGAGTATCTGGCGTCAAGCATCTGTCACTGGCCGCTGAGGAGGTGATACGTCAACAGAGCACTTTCTGGCGCCCGCTTCAGTTCTATGGAAACGCCGACAGTCATTAAATCGAGCCCGGATTTTGTCTGCTTTTCCTTCGTGTCGACATTGACGACTTCATAGTTGCTATCGGATTTCAATCCATGATGCTTGAAAACCGCCTTTTCATACGGACTGCCTGAGCGACGGTAGGCCAGCATGAAACCGTGGGTCGCATCCGGTTGGCCGAATTGCATCGCAGCCCAGACATCCTTCTCCAACGAATAAGATGTAAGCGGATAAAAATCTCCCCCCCTCACGCCGGTCCCGAAATATGGAATCCACAACGCCATGCCATACGTTTGGCCTGCTGGCTGATAGGCTCGGCGGATGGACAGTTGAATCCACGTTGATAGATATGGTTCGCGATTTGCAGCGGAAAACCCTTCCTCGCTCGTTTCTCAAGGACGCCGGACGCGAGTTGAGGAAGAAGGTATCCCTCTTCAATCTTCAGCTGCTTGCCTTCAAATTTTGCGCCGATCCACTGCTGCGCTCTGTTCCGCGCACCAGATGAATCTCCATAAGCGGCAGAAAGTGTAATAACGAAAATCGAAGTAACAAGAACTGCACGCATCGTAGCGAATGGGTGTCTGTGTTGCAAATTTTGCATTGATATCACAGAGATTGTGGATTCCCCATCTTTCATACCGTTAACGACTGCCTCCCGGGAGTGCCATTCAAACGAGACATGACCTGCTTGAAGAGGTCAATTCGTCGTTCCGCTGGCTGAACATAAATACTTCGAGCACAGTTTGTCGGGTGGGCTGCATGTCGCCTTCGAAAAAAAAGATAGTTCAGCACATGCGAGGGACTATGGAGGAGATGGAAAAGCTATCGAAGGCAAAGCCATAGAAGAAATGTGTGCGTCGAGCAACAAACCAGACCACTCGTTTTAGTTGATAGTGATAGATGCAATTAGTCCACGTAGCCGATTTCCTTCAGGCGTGTCTCAAAGTCAGATGAAAGCGCAGCCGCCGGACCGGTTGAAAGTTGACCGAAGTGTTGGATGAGATTCAGCAGCAGACGATCAGCGGTGGGGTGAACATCAATATGTTCGAGGATGCGAAAGCTGTTCAGGACAAAGTGTCCGGCTCCGAACTTATATGAGCCAAGAAGTACACCGGAAGCATACCCGCCCGGTGTTGAATATCCAGCAGCAAAGGCCGCTGCCATCGCCTCGTCGGGCGTGTCTTGTCCGTCGAATAGATAGGTCGGCAAGACAGGACCCCAGTAATACCAGTCGAGAATCCCCCGGTTCTGCAGACCATCAAAGACCGGATGCCGCTTTGCCACACATTCTTTGTGATAGAGCCAATCGTTGAATTCATAGATCCGACCCTTTTTGATCAGAGGCAATCGCACAGAGGATTGGTCGGCGCGGGCAAAGGCCCTGGGAGAAAGAAACAGAGTTGTCGAACCAGTAGTCGTCAGCTCCGCCAGGGTTCTCCACGTTTTGGAGGAAGCCTGTTCTTTCGAGACATCGCCGACAAGAATGCCATAACGCTGTCCTGGCGCAGCGCTTGCAAGCGGCACAACGCTCGCACCGCGGCTTTGCAGCCAGTCTTCCACATTTGTTGGTATGCCCCAGGTAACCACCTGCTGATTCAATTTCGGAAGTGCGGCTGGATCGGAAAGATAGAACTGCCATGACGTTTCCGGCGGTGCGATTCCTTTTTCTATGTAGGGAACAAGTTCATAGCTGCCGGGAAATTCCTGAAGTGTAACCGACTCTTTCATGACTGGAACGGCAAGCGGTCCATCTTTACCCTTGTTATCGGGAATTGAGATAATAGCCTGCTTTTTCCAAGCCGTGCCTTGCGGCCCCCATACGCGAAACTGCGCCGAATATTCACCTGGGCGGACCGCGTCTTCATTTGCCAGGACGGCTTCAAGGGTCACCGGCCGACCAAGATAGGTATGTGCAGGCTCTGCGAAGAGACACCAGCGAACGGGTGCCCATCCATCCCGCATCACATCGAAGAGTCCTGGCTTCCAGTCCCGCCAGAAACGCCAGACGCCTTCACCCGTCAGGGCATGATCCAGCATTCCCGTAAGATTGAAACCGCAAATCATAGGGTTGGAGCGGATCAGGTTAAAGCCCAGCAAACGATGGCGCCCCATCATTTCCTGACTCATCTCCAAAAGAGTTTCGGGATAAGGGTAGACCGTGTCCATCCCGAATCGCCCCCAGTCGGCTACCAGGTGCTCCGCCATCGATCGCACCAGAACGAGATCTTCCGCATTTTCTGGTATGCCAGCCTGCTCATACATGCGCAGCTCGTGAAGAACATTCATCATGCTGCCGACGCCATACTCCGAAAGGAAGATCGGTTTGCCGCCTTCGCCTAGAGTGCGCATCATGTGATTTGTTTCCGGCGTCTGGGGGACCTTCGGGTATAGATGAAAGTCGCCGATGCCAGGTCCGGAGGGTGAAACCATGGCGACGCGGCTTGCTCCCGGCGCTTCCTTCCCCCAGACGTATTCCCACTCGCTGGTTTTCGGATTGCTCGCTGAGCCGGTGTCGAGACGTCCATCAAAGCGTCCGCTGGAATAGAGCACCAGCCTTGTATCGTCGAGAGTCCTTACCAGCGGTAAGGCTGCCTGTCCTTCATGCGAAACGGCGCCGTCTTCCGTTTCATTCAGCATGCCCCACATCACCAGGCTGGGGTGATTGCGATCGCGCACAATCATCTCACGTATGGAGTTTTCGTAGAGGGTCTTCATCCGAGGAGAATCTTTCAGAAGCCAGCTCGCGGATGATTCCTGGTAAACCATGAGGCCAAGCTCGTCGCAGAGGTCTAACTGGTAGGGATAGGCGACGCCGGAAATAAAACGAACTGTATTAAATCCGGAAGCCTTGGCATAAAGAAGATCACGCCTGAGCATGTCCTCATATCCTTCCGGCGGAATCACCTGACGGAAGGGAACGTGATTGCCGGTGTGCGTACAACGAAGAAAGAGGCGGCGCCCATTTAGGCGAAAATATCCATTGACGAGTCGAAAATCGCGAAAACCGAAGCTATCCGCGATTGCGAACGAGCCGTCCATATCGGCGGAATCGAGCATCACCTGAAGTTGGTAAAGGTTAGGAGTGTCGAGATCCCATAGCCTGTACTTGTTGAGCGTGATTTGATGACTCACCTGTGATTCGCCGGTTGTAATCGGCGTCTTCAAAGTATCTTGCCATACGGTCTGGCCCGTATCCTGCGAAACAAGCAGTCGCAAAGTAGCAAGGACCGATTTTGATAAAGAGTTCTGTACGGTAAGCCGAATTGCGATATCGCCCGTCTTCCAGTCCGGAATTATATGCATGTTGGAGATATGAACAGCAGGCACAAAGACAAGCTCAACCGGTTGAAGAATGCCCCCGAAATCATAAAGACTACCGTTCGAAAACTTGACGACTTTATTCCGGTGAGGCGTTTCTGCCAGGACAATTCCATCGATGCGGTGATCGTCTGGATTCAGGACTCTTACGGCAAGCTTGTTGCTCTGATTGGGTTGCACTACATCAGTGACATCCAGGACGAATGGCGTTTCACCGCCTTCGTGAGATCCCACGTGATGACCATTGAGCCACACATCCGCCAGATAATCCACGGCGTGGAATCGAAGCAAGCATCGGCCATTCGCAAATGGATTCGAGGCGGCCTTGAAGTCCAGCCAATACCAGGCAACTCCGTGATAGGCAGGGTAAAGTTCCTGAATGATGGATGGTACCGGAGTGGCTTTAGTCTCGGGTCGCGCTACCTGAAACCAGGACTGCTCTCGGCCAACATTGTCAGGATCTGTCGCAATCGACCAGCCTTCGTCGAGAGCCATGATCAATTCTTGTGGTCGTGCGCCTCCGGTATCTGCGTCTGCCTGCGCAACTCCTGCTAACGATCCAAGAAGTGGACCGGCGACTCCGATGCCAGCGCCAAAGCGACCAGCAACCTTCAAAAATCCACGACGCTGCATCATATTTGCCTCTTTTACTGCTCGTGTCTCGTTCCGCCTAGACGCCTACTGATGAAGGATGGCCGGATCGATGCCGCATTCCTCGCCGGCGTGGTGCAGCGATACGACGACAGCATCAGGCAAAGGAATTCCGTACTTCAGAGAGTTCTCCCTTTTTTCCCATTCGATCTCGCCCGGCACAAAGATGCGATCTGAGCCTTTTGCTTTCGGTGCGTCGCGCAGCTGATGAATCATCTCCTCTACCCGCTGTTCGAAGTTCTGGAAGGGAAGGATGGCGCCCGCATTGATGGCAATGAAGGCCTGCCCGAGATTAGCTTTCTCCGTCGGATTGTTCACCCAGCTCTTCATCTCTGCAAGAGTGGCGCCCCCCACCAGCAGGCCAGCCAGAATCTCAATAAGGATCGCGAGGCCATATCCCTTGTGGCCGGCCATCGGCATCATCGATCCTGTGGCCGGCCAGTTTTCGAGGTTGGTCGTCGCCAGCCCATCATCATCCGTGATCCAGTTTGGCGGGATCGGCTTCCCGCTGGTTTTCATCCCCATGATTTTGCCGAATGCACTGGCGCTGAGTGCAATGTCGAGAAGGATGGGATGCTCCTTGCCTGCAGGCACTGCATAGGCGAGCGGGTTGTTCCCGATTACGTGCCCGCGCGCGCCAGGAATGACCATATTCGGATCTGCGGCGCTCATGGCGATTCCGATCATTTTTTCCTGTGCCGCCATGTTTGCGTAATAACCGGCTGCGCCAAAGTGACTGCTGTTTCTTACACCAACCCAGGCAATCGTGCTGGAACGAGCTTTTTTAATCGCGAGGTTCATCGCCATGTTGCAGCTCGGCATTGCCATGCCTGCATGGCCGTCGATGACAGCCCACGAAGGCCCCTCCGCCACTACTTCAGGAGTGACCGACGATTCAATGCCGCCGGCACGCATGGCACGTGTGTAGTTCAACAGCGCGCCGGTACCGTGGGAGAAAGTTCCCCAGGTATCCGTCGTCACTAGAACGTCAGCAATGGTCGTGGCGTGACTCAGTTGCAAGCCCTCCTTAAGAAGGACCTCTTCACAGAATCGGGTCAGATAGTCGACCTTGATGTGATTTTGCATTCACTTCTTTCCGTTGTGTTTTAACGATCGCGAATGCAATCGCTGTTCTGATCACTCACGCACGACACCAGGAACATAGTTCGCGCCGAATCTTGCGGCCGACCTCTCTCGAAAATTCGAAATCAAAGACATGAGCGCCGTCGTTCCGCCGTCTACAACAATCGTCTGTCCGACAATGAAGCCGGCATCTTCACCGCATAGGAAAACTGCAAAGGAGGCTATGTCGTGTGGTGTTCCGTAACGCGCTGCGGGTACGGAGTTAAAAGCGTTCTTCTTTGCTTCGCCTTCCGTGAACCCAGGGATTGCGCTGAAATAGTTCTCTACGGTGATCCATCCGGGTGCAATTGCATTGACTCGAATGCCATGGTGAGCGAGTTCTACAGCTAATGCCCTCGTTTCGGCTATGATGGCACCCTTCGTGGCTGCGTACGCCGAGTGTTCCGGGGCTCCCTGCAATCCATGAATCGATGAAATATTGCAAATTGCGCCGCCACCATGCTTCATCATGTCGGCGACGATCTTTTGGGTGATGAAGTAGGGAGCGCGCACGTTTACGTTGAATAGCGTGTCGAACTGTTCAGGCTGCATCTCCGCATAGGGACAGTTAAAAGTTATTCCGGCGTTGTTTACGAGGCAATCAATTGACCCCATAGCGGCGATGGCATCTTCGGCAAGCGATAACGCCTGCTGAAGATGGTTAAAATCGGCGCCGATTGCGATCGCCTCTCGCCCCAAAGCCTTGATCTCTTCCACCGCACTGCGCGCACCTTGTTCGTGATGACTGTAGTGGAGGGCGACGTCCGCGCCGTGCCTCGCGAACTCAATCGCGATCTCTCGCCCGATGCCGGTATCGGCTCCTGTCACGAGTGCTTTTTTCCCAGCTAATCTATATTCTCCGCTCATAAGTTTGCTCTTTTCTCGTCCGGGTGGCAGTGGACCTGCATCAGCCATTGTGCCGATTCTCTTCAAATTGAGCGAGCTTTTGGAGAAACTCCGGCTGGCTCAACACTTCCGGGTTCAATATGTTCTGCGGTATTTGCCCCGTTGCTACACGGATCAGGTTCTGAACGATCACTTCCCTGGTTGCCTGCGCGGCGCGGCGAGTACTGGGAAGCCAGTGCGGCGTCAGGATGACATTATCGAGTGCGAGAAGGGGGCTGGAAGGCGGAAGAGGCTCCGTGTCGAAGACATCCAGACCAGCTCCTGCGATCGCATTCTCCTGGAGTATCTTGACCAAGGCTTCTTCATCAATGATTTCTCCACGCGCCACATTGATGAGATAAGCGGTCGGTTTCAGTAGCTTTAGCTTTTGGGCATCCAGCAAACCCCTGTTATGTTTTTCTAACCGGCAGTGCAGGCTCACAAAATCAGAAACAGAAAGCAATGTGTCGAGACTGGGCACCAGCTCGACACCTAAAGCTTCGGCGGCAAATCGATCAGCACGCGGGGAGTAGGCAAGGATCCTCATGTGGAAAGGCGCCACAAGACGGGCAAGCTCCAGGCCTGTTTTGCCGAGGCCTACAATGCCCAGTGTCTTTCCGATCAGGTCGTCGCCATATATTTCGGATTGCGTGTCCCAGCGGCCACTCTTAAGAACAGCTTGTTGCTGCGGCAGCCTCTTTGCTAATGCAAGCATGAATGTGAATGCCGCGGAGGCGGTGGAATGGGTCAGGCTATCGGGAGCATTGAAGACGACTACGTTGTTTTTTGTGCAGGCATTGACATCAATCTTGTCGTAGCCCGCGCCTGCGCGTGCGATCACGACAAGGTTTTTGGCACCTTTGACAAATGCTTCAGCTTTTAGCCAGGGTCTTATGATCACAATCGCATTTGCATTGGCGATGTGTTCCGCACTAATTTTCAGCGAGTACAAACGATCCCAATATGTCGAATCACCAGCTATCGGTTTCTGGTCGAGCAGGAACCCGGTCTCAATAAATCTGGTGGCGTTCAGAGTCTCGACGCCGATGTCCTGTCCTCTCATCTCTCCGGCTTCATCGAGATAGTCGCCGGTGAACAGCACTTTGAAGGGCCGCATTTTCACCACCTCTTCATATCGTCTTCGGTGGTGATGGAAACCTGTGCGCCAGGCCGCGAAGTGAAATCACTCCGGAGGGACATTCCAAGGCCGGGCTTACCATTCAAACGCAGGTGACCGTCCTCCAGTAAAAACGGTTCGGTCAGGACATCGGTGTACCAGCCATCGACGTAGCCTCGTACGATTTCCTGGATCATTGCATTCGGAATATGCAGCATGAGATGCAACGCAGCGCAAAGCGCAACTGGACCGATGGTGTCATGCAGCGTGATCGGCAGGTAATGCGTGTCTGCGAGACTGCAGACCTTGCGCGTCTCGGTAAAGCCGCCTCCCCAGGAAAGATCCGGCATGATGATATCTGCTGCATTCTTCTCGACGTATTCTCGAAACCTGAAACGGGTAAATGCGCGTTCGCTCTGACAGATGCGAACCGAAGTAGCCGCCTTTAGCCGCACGAATGCGTCGACGTTGTCTGGTGGCATGATCTCTTCAAGCCACAGGACGTTATAGGGCTCGAGTGCTCGTGCAATCTGAATCGAGCAGGGAAGATCCCATCGGGCATGCCCCTCAATGGCAATCGCCATTGCGTCGCCGCATTTTTTGCGGATGTCTTCGACAATGCCTAAACCTTTTTTCAACTCGACGCTACTGATGGAATGTGCTAATGGTCCCGCTGCCGTCTCCTGCCCCCAGATCGAGACCTTTTCCCGTGGTTTATCAGGGCCGGCGACAGTATTGCCAAATTGATCGAAGGGCCAGAGTTTCATCGCACTGATGCCATGGCTTAGTAGGTCTTCTGCAAGCTCGCCAGCTTTTCCCTGGGTCCACGCTGTGTAGTCGGCGTATCGTCCGGACCCGACGCAGGTGTTATAGACGGGGATTCGATCGCGATTGCGACCGCCTAGTACGTTGTAGATAGGCTGTTGCAGATATTGGCCGACTAAATCCCACAGCGCTATGTCAACTGCCGAGATAGCCCGCAGTTCCGCACCAGCGAAACCGCAAAAATTGACGACGGAGAACAGATTGTTCCAGTGGTTCTCAGTGTTGAAAGGGTCGCGGCCGATCAGGAGGGGAGCGAAAAGGTCATGGATGATCGCACTGACAGCACGGGGAAGATAGTATGTCTCTCCCAGGCCAATCAGGCCGTCGTCGGTGTACAGGCGGACCCATAAGTTATTGGGCAAAGCCTGGCGTGCGTGAGGCTCCCGCTCGCTCCAGACTGCTTCCGGAACCGCCTCAAACCAGATGGTTTCAACTTTAACTATTTTCATGCGATCCGATCACGGTCTTAGACCAATGGTCAGTATCGCTTTTAGAGTTGCAGGGCAGTACTGTCAACGAGTTTCAGTGTATTGAACGCGAAGTGGATTCACGTACTTAGGTCGCCAGATCGATCTCCGCTCCGAGCTGGGGAATGATCGCTTTTCCTTTACCGCCAAGACGGGCGTAAGTCCCGGTAAACAGCGTCGGGTCGAGTGTTTCTTCGTCGGTTCCCGTATTGGTGGCCCAGAGGTGATGATGGATGGGAATGACAACAGCAGAGCCCAGGTGCCAGGCCAGTAATGCTGCCTCATGAGCATCCATGTTGCCGCTGACGCCGTTGATGCACAGCAGTGCGGCAGTAGGCTTCCGAGATTTAAGTCGCCTGAGCCGAACGTCGTATTCGGTATCTCCGCAGTGGTAGATGATTACGTCGCCGATGTGCAGCAGGACACCCATGGCGTCTGGCACTTCCCATCCGGGAATTCCCGCCTCGTGGCGCGCGGGCGTTGCCTCAACGGTGATGTCTTTGACTGTCTTGCTTTGTCCATGCTGGAGTTTAATGACATGTTCACGATTTAACCCCCAGCTCAACGCATGGGCCGAAGCGCTGGGCGGCAGGATGAACAGGGCTTCAGGATTGTGCTGCGCGATGACAGGAATAGAGCCTGGGTCCAGGTGATCTTCGTGCCAATGGGTCGATACGATCGCGTCTGCACGAACATCTTCCGGCGAAATGGGTGGTGGAAAGGCGCGATCTGTTCCGAAGATCGTTTTCACTGAATTTGAAAGATAGGGATCGATGTAAATCACGGCACCGCTTGGTGCCTTGAAGGCAAACCCTGATCCACCCAGCCACCAGCAGGATACATGCCCTTTGCTCACACTCTTCGAGGCGATTTGATCTTTTAGTTCCATTCTTCTCCTTGTTTCGTCGGCGTCTAACGGCCCGGCGAAATAACCCGTAATTCGATGCCTGTTTCCTGATCGGTATAGGCCTTGCTCAGCGTCAAATGGGAAAGCATTTCGTTGCGAGCAATATCAGGCTCGCGAGCCTCAATCGCATTCAGAATCCGCAGATGCTCATCGATGAGGATATGCATTCGTTCCGAGCGCGCATGGATCAACTGGCCCTGGGCGAGTACCTTTTGCAACAGTTCGATGAACCAGATAAAAACGCTGTTTCCAGATGCAATCGCAATATGATGATGAAATGCCTTATCGCGCTCGATGAACCGTCGCGTGTTGGTCAGCGCCTTTCGCATCGCTTCAATTTCAGAATGCATCTTTTGCAGGTCCTGCTCCGTAGCCCGTAAGGCCGCCGATGCCGCAGATTCGGCCTCCATTGCGCGTCGGGCCTCATACATTTCCGCAAAAGAATATCCCCGTGAGGGAACGAGCAGATCTTCAGGATCGCGGAGGATCACTTCGGCTGCATCCGCGAGATAGGTTCCGGAGCCATGGATGACTTCCAGAACACCCATGATTTGCAATGCCTTTAACGCCTGGCGAAGAGATCCCCGCGAGATTTTCAAAAGGGCTGCCAGTTCGCGTTCCGGCGGAAGCCGTTCGCCTGGCTTGATCACTCCACGGAGAATACTTGCCTTGATTCGACGGACCACATTTTCGGTCAAGTCCTCGGTCCGAATTGGTCCCATCTCTTTTGCCAGCCGGATCAGGGCGGAAGATTGATTCGATCCTTTATCGGGACGCGAGGTCATTCTGATTTTCCTTTGACGCGCTCATCTTTGCGGGCATCATACAGCAGCTTTCACGCTCATTTACAAGCAGAAATCTTGCAACAATAGCAATGGCGTTTGTCATGAACAGGTTAGAGCATACTCAACCGCCCCGTCCTACATAGTCTTTTGTTCAATAGGCTGAAATTGATTGACACTCTGTGAGCCCCCACTCTACAAGAGGTAACGATGCGCCAAGGTCGAAACGAGGGATTTCTATTATGCTCAACTGGCCTTCCTTCGCCAGCGAATCAGTGGGTCGTGAGTATTCGTGAATAATATATTTGGATTTTCTTTAACCCTGATAGCGGGTGCAAGCGTAGGCATCAGCATGTGGCCTTTAAAGTGGGCCAGAGCCTGGAAATGGGAAAACTTCTGGTTCTACTACGCAATCTTTTCTCTCATTATCGTTCCCTTCGGCTTGGCATTCGCAGTTCTACCGAATCTCAGCACTGTATACGCATCCCTCGCATTGAACGAAATTCTCTCGCCCTTCTTTATGGGTGTTCTGTGGGGTTTCGCTCAGCTGGGTGCGGGCATCTGTGTGCATCGGCTCGGTATTGGAGTGGCTGGCGCGGTTCTGAATGGAACAGGCGCAGCCTTTGGAACGATCATTCCTCTGCTGTCACTGCACCGAGATGCACTACTGCGTACAAGCGGCACGCTGATCGTCGCCGGTGTCGTCATGATGCTGGCGGGTGCTGCGTTCTGCGGTTGGAGCGGATATCTTCGAGAGATCGAAGCCAGGCAGCGCGGAGGAGCAGGCTTTGGTGAAGAACAGGCGGCCATGCGTCAGGCCTCTTATTCAGCGAGTGCCTATATTTTCACTCTCGGTATTGCAATTGGTTCGGGTGTGTTGTCATCGCTGCTCAATATCGCTCTCGCCTATAGCGGCCATATCATGAAACTCGCAGAGCAGCAGGGTGGTCAGCCTTCCTGGACTCCCTTTGCAGTGTGGCCCATCGCCTTGTTGGGGGGGTCATTGGCGAATATTGGCTATGCAATGTATCTGCTCTCAAAAAACAAAACATGGGGAAATTTTCGCACAGATTTTTTCCCGGAGCTGTTTTACCCCGTCTTGGCGGCATGCCTGTGGATGGCGGGAATCGCCCTCTACAGTAGTGGTACAACATATCTGGGAAGCCTCGGTGTTTCCATCGGCTTTGCCGTCTTTATGATCACGATGATCGTCAGTGGTCAGTTCACCGGATTGATTACCGGAGAATGGCGCTTGATGAAACCGAAGACCTACATTTCTTTCGCTGCAGGCGTGGGGTTATTGATACTTGCAGTCTTAACGATCGGTCTTTCAAAATACTTCGAAGCCTGAACGGAGCTTTGTATTCAGGCGGTCAAAACGTCCATTGTCATTGAAAAACTTGTTTACCAATTGATTGGGGCTGAGATTATGACGCGCGCTTCGATATCTGATAGCTCGTCGATACGGAAGTACAACAAGGAACTTATCCTGGAACTATACCGGACCATGGTGTTGATCCGGGAGTTTGAGTTGAAGGCGAAAGAAGTCTTTCGCAGCGGTAGAATGCCGGGATTCATTCATGTTTACATCGGTGAGGAAGCGGTAGCTACTGGAGTATGCGCACAGCTTCGGAAGGACGACTATGTAGCCAGTACACACCGCGGTCACGGCCATGCTTTGGCTAAGGGAATTTCCCCTCGTGACGCAATGGCTGAGCTGATGGGCGTGGTAACAGGATGCTCCGGTGGTCGTGGCGGCACGATGCATCTGTATGACCCCACGGTGGGGTTCCTGGGCTCCAACGGAGTTGTTCCTCCAGGAATCCTCATCGCTACGGGGGCGGGATTGAGCGCGAAGCTCAAAGGCGGCGATCAGGTTGCAGTTGCCTTCTTTGGTGACGGTGGTTCTAACAACGGAGCCTTCCATGAAGGCCTGAACATGGCAGCTACCTGGGATATCCCTGTCATCTTTGTCTGCGAAAACAACCTGTACGCGACTGAAATGCCTTTCGCAAAGGCGACGAAAAATACCAACGTCGCCAGCCGCGCTGCTGCTTATGGAATTCCTGGAGTTCAGGTCGATGGAAATAATGTTCTGGAAGTCTATGAGCAAACGGGCGAAGCGGTTGCGCGGGCGCGCAGAGGTGAAGGCCCGACTCTGATTGAATGCCTTACCTATCGCTGGTTCGGTCATCATGAGGGTGATCCAGGCGTTGCTTATCGGACCAAGGAAGAAATTGCTGCATGGAAAGCGCGCGATCCGATTCAAAAACTACATGACGATGCCATCGCTGCGAAACTTGCATCGGAGCAGGACTTCAAGCAGATCGATGCTGACATCAAAGCAGAACTTGAGGACGCAGCTGTATTCGCACTCTCCAGCCCTCTCGAAAAAGAGGAGACTGCACTCGATCACGTTTACTTCAATCCGGCGATTGACTGACAAACAAGGAAGCTATGTATGTCTGAGACAACAACTCTAATTTCCAGTGCTTCCAATACGCCTTCGCGCCAGATAGAGCGAACCATCACCTATTCACAGGCGGGGGTCGAAGGGGTCCGCGAAGAGATGCGGCGTAATCCCGACATCTTTTATATAGGCCAGGGAATTGGTCCTCGTGGCGGAAATTTTCAGCAAAGCCGCGGCTTGTGGGAAGAATTCGGCGAAGAGCGCGTACGGGATACGCCGATTGCTGAACGGGCACAGGCGGGCATGGGTGTCGGAGCCGCACTCGCCGGCAGTCATCCCATTATCGATATTGTCTTCCTCGACTTTACGCTCGAGGCCATGGGCGAGATCGTCCAACAGGCATCGACGATTCACTACATCTCAAATGGCCGATTCAAGGTTCCCATGATGCTGCGCGCAGCAGGCGGAGGTGTTCGTAGTACAGGGCCACATCACTCCCATACCTTCTGGTCGTTCTTCGCCCACATCCCGGGGCTTAAGGTTGCAGTGCCGTCTGTTCCCTATGATGTGAAGGGTCTAATCAAGACTGCATTGCGCGATGAGAATCCGGTTATCTTTATCGAGCACAAAGGGCTCTACAACACCAAGGGCCATGTACCGGAAGAGGAATACCTGATCCCATTTGGAGAAGCACGCATTGCCCGCGCTGGCGATCATGTAACCCTGGTTACGCTTGGGATGATGGTGCAACGATCACTCGATGCCGCCGCCGAGCTTGCTGAGAGTGGAATATCGGTGGAGGTCATCGATCTTCGCACGCTGGTCCCCCTGGACAAGGAGACAATCTTCGCATCACTTGCCAAGACAGGCAGGCTGGCGATTGTCGATGAAGCGTATGCAAGTTGCGGAGTGTCCGCGGAAATAGCGGCACTGGTTGCGGGTGAGGCTCTGGATGAGTTAGATGCGCCGATACTTCGGATCTGCACACGTCCCACGCCGCACACATTCAGCCCATCGACCGATGCATACCTCGTGCCGTCGATAGATCGTATCGTCAGCGAAGTTGCTGACCTGGTCGGGAAAAAGATTTAAGTCTCCCGGATAGCTACAAACGGGAATGGAACTGGAGATCGTCCTGAATGAGCGTTGAGATTGTCATGCCACAGCTGGGCCTCACGATGACCGAGGGGAGCGTCAGCACATGGATGAAAAAGCCTGGCGACTCCGTGAAGAAAGATGAGATCATCCTGGCGGTTGCGACGGACAAGGTTGACATGGATGTGGAGTCGCCCACGGATGGCAAGCTGGGAAAGATTCTCATTGATGCTGGAATAACAGTCCCCGTAGGCACTGTATTGACGCATATCATCGTCGATAGTGCCGAGCCGGAAGTGCACATTGATTCGCCGGCTGCGGCTGCGAACCAAGAGAAGCCATTGCCATCGGAGACAGAACAGACCTCCCAGGTAAGAGTTCCTGAGGCCAATGCAAGAGAAGGACGGACAGTTGCGTCGCCACGGGCGAAAAAGCTTGCCGCAGCGCGCGGTATTGACCTTGTCGCGGTCAAAGGTAGTGGGCCGCGTGGACGGATTGTCGCAGCGGATGTAGAGACCGCGTTAGCGCAGCAACGTGTTTCGAAAGAGGCGGTCGACGGAAGTGCGAGGCGGCGGCAGTTGATTGCAGATCGAATGGTCGAAAGCATAACTACGATTCCGGCCTTCTCCGTTTCCGTGGAAGCCGACGCCGGACATCTGGTTGCTCTCTATGAAAATCTCAGGGCGCGTATTGAACAGGTTGCGGGAGTTAGGCTCACCTATACCGATCTGCTCTTGAAGGCATTGTCAGTAGGATTGGCGCAAACTCCGGAGATGAACGCTCTCTGGGAGAATGGCGCTCCACGCCGGCTATCCGAAGCAACGCTTGGAATGGCAGTCGCCACTGACCGTGGAGTCGTTGCGCCAGTCCTCAAAGGGGTCAATGCATTGCCTCTTGAACAGCTGGTTCTATCACGCCTAAAGGCGACACAAAAAGCCCGCGAGAGCAAATTGACCTTTGAAGATCTGGAAGGAGCATCCGGCACAGTCAGTAATCTCGGCATGTATCGCGTTGATCGTTTCGAGGGAATCATCACTCCTGGCCAGACATTTATTCTTGCCGTTGGACAACTAAAAAAGAGGCCCTGGGTCGTTGACAACGCGCTTACTGTGACCTCCACGCTTATTCTCAATCTCTCCGTGGATCATCGCGTTGTCGACGGAGCGATCGCAGCTCAGTTCCTGGGTGAAGTGGCGGAGGCGATCGAGAATCCATATCAGCTGTTATGGAATATCGATGCAGGGAAGAGAGGCAACTAGAAGATGACAAGCTTGAGCCATACCATTGCGGCGCGCGCTGTTCCGGACGATCATCTGGCAATCTATTGGCTATGCCAGGCTGGTTTTGCCTTCAAGACCAGCAAGAATCAAGTCGTCTTAATCGATCCCTATCTAACGGATGTTGTTGAGAGGTTGATCGGATTCAAGCGAATGATGACTTGCCCCATCGCGCTCGACGATGTAGCAGCCGATCTGATCATCTGCACTCACGAGCATCTGGATCACATGGATACGGATGCACTCCCCGCTTTGGCCAGGAATGAGCGTATCCATTTTGCGGGGCCAATCGAGTGCATGAATGAGTTCCAGAAACAGGAGATTCCGGCTGCACGCTGTCATTTGCTGGAAGAGGGAAGATCGCTGAGATTTGAGGGCATCGAGGTTCATGCCGTCTATGCTGATCATGGCGAGCTGGCTCCGGATGCACTGGGCGTTGTCATTGATTTTGATGGAATCCGCGTGTATCACACTGGCGACACAGCTCTTCGCATTGATGAGTTCAAGCCTGCTCTCGCAATGAAGCCTCACATCCTTCTGCCATGCATCAATGGAGCGTTCGGCAATATGAACGCCGACGATGCTGCTACCCTCACCGCATTGGCCACGCCGCACGTTGTGATTCCTACGCATTTCTGGATGTTCGTCGAGCAGAACGGCGATCCCGCAAGGTTTCTCGATCTTTGTTCGCGACTTGCCTCGGGCACAAAAACCGTGCTGATGAGACCGGGAGAAGAATTTCTTTTTCAGAAACCAGCATGATCGCTCATCTGATTGACACGCTTACCAACATCGGCAAAGCTCCCACGATGTGGACAAGTTCCGATGGCAGCAGAATTCTTGTGCTGCCATATGGGGGACGAGTTTTAGGGCTGTTTCCGCCCACGTCCGACAAGAACTTCTTCTGGACACATCCCGCGCTCGACTCCGTTGACTCTGCCCGTGCCTTCTATCAAAGCTCCAGTTGGCACAATTCTGGTGGAGATCGCACCTGGCTCTCTCCTGAAGTAGACTTCTTCATTCCTAATTTCCCCTCGTTTGATACGTACTTTCAGCCGCGAGAGTTCGATCCCGGCGCGTATGAGCTAAACACGGAGAATGGAGAATTGGTGCTGAGGAATAGCTTTACCTCCAGGCTCTCCCGTTCAAAACACACAGCGCGGATGCGGATTACGAAGCGTCTCACTTCGGCTTACAACCCGTTGCGTGAACTGGCGTCAGGCACCTTCTCACAGTTGGAATATGCTGGCTTTACTCTTCATACACGATTAGAGATATTTGAGAGCACAGGACCGGTCGAGCTTAATCTCTGGAGCTTGCTACAACTCCCCCATGGTGGAGATCTCATCATCCCTACCTTTTCGCGAGCTGCGGTGGCGCATTTCATGGGAACGATTGCTCCGGAAGATCTTGAAATAACCGATCAGTTCATCCGCTACAAGATGCGCGCTAAGGGGGAAAATAAAATCGGTGTCTCTCCTCTCTGCCTTACCGGTCGTGTCGGTTATCTGCGCACGGATGGTGCGAACGCCTCTCTTGTCATTCGCAATATTGCTGTGAATCCTTCGGCTAAATATCTTGACATGCCGTGGAACTTGCCTATGTCCGCCGGTGCCGCCTTGCAGGCCTGTAACATCGACAGCAATCTCGGAGCATTTTCAGAGCTGGAATATCATGCTCCGGCTATTGGTGGCGCAACGGAAATTTCCAGCTGCGACGACACCTCCCAGCTTTGGGCCTTCACCGGACCGCGGGAAGCAGTCTCAAGCGCAGCCAGGCTCCTGCTCTGCTCAGCTCTATAGGTTCAGCTAATTGAAATGAGTAGAAGATTTCGATGTGGTTCGTTACCTTCTTGACCATGTGTGAAAGGTCACCCGAAGATGCGAGCAGTCATTAGCGATCATCTCTTCCCGTCCATTGATTTGCAAAAGGGAGTATTAGCGTCGGCAGGATTTGAACTGGCGGAGGTCCAGCCTGGCTGCACGAATGAAGACGAAGTGATTGATCGGTGCGCTGACGCAGAGGTATTACTGGTTCAGTGGGCTCCAATCACTCGACGCGTTCTCGGCAGCTTGCCTAAGCTTCGTGGAGTTGTTCGCTACGGAATCGGCGTCAACAATATCGACCTCGATGCCGCCAGAGATCTTCGCATCGGCGTTGCCAACGTACCCACCTATTGCATTGAAGAAGTATCGAACCATGCGGTGGCGATGATATTAAGCCTCGCACGCCGCATTCCTCAGGACCACTATAGAATTGCGCACGGCGAGTGGGGTGTTGCTCCACTCCTCCCGATTCCCGCGTTTACGGATCTCACTCTGGGACTCGTAGGATTTGGTGCAATCGCCCGTCGCGTAGCTGACAAGGCAAAGGTCTTTGGTTTTAAAGTAGCTGCCGCTGATCCTTATGTGAAGTCCGATGTTTTTGAAGAACGTGGTGTTCAGAGTTTTGAGCTGAAAGCGCTACTCGCAAACGCAGATATCATTTCCCTACATTGCCCGCTCGTGAAGGAGACGACGCACCTGATCGATAAGCAGGCAATCAGCACGATGAAACCGGGTGTCATCATCGTGAACACTTCGCGCGGACCGATTATTCGTGAAACTCATCTCATCGAAGCGCTGCAGAGCAGGCGTGTGCTTGGCGCTGGCCTGGATGTCTTCGAGGAGGAGCCGTTACCTGCGAGCAGCGTGTTACGTAGCTTCCCGAATGTGATTTTGACGAGTCATGCAGCCTCAGTATCCACTCGCGCAGTTGAGTCTTTGCAGGTTAAAGCCGCTGAATCGGCCAGGGATTTTTTGCTTGGTGTCCGTCCGGAAGGTGCGCTCGTTTGGCCAGCCTAGTGACTGGATCGCTCTTTTCAAGAATGAAATGTTCTCACAGATGAAGGAACTGCAATGAAATTGCTCTCGGTTACAACTCCAGAAGGACCTCGGCTTGCAGCAAAAGTTGCTGCTGGCATCGTGATTTTTTCAGAAGTAGATGAGTTGTTTCGGAAGAAAAAGCTGACTATGCCGCTCACGCTGCAGGAAGCATTTGCATCAGATGACAGCTTTGCGGAGCTGGAGTCGCAAGCCAGCTCCATTCTCAGCCATCCGGATATCCAGACGTACATCCATCCCGAAAATCAAGTAACTCCCACTCAACTATTTGCTCCTCGAAACATTCTTTGCGTCGGCCTCAATTACAAAGACCATGTTGAGGAAAGCAAGATCCCGCTACCACAGCAGCCAGTCTTTTTTGCAAAGTGGGTCAATGCGGCGTCAGCGAATCATACGCCGATTATTCTGCCTCCGGATACAGCGGAAGTAGACTATGAGGCCGAACTCGCGGTCGTTATTGGTCGCCGTTGTCGCGGTGTCTCCGTGGAGATGGCGCTGGATTATGTGGCAGGCTACACCTGCATGAATGACGTGAGCGCGCGGGATTTCCAGCGCGGTGACGGTCAATGGGTGAGAGCTAAAAGCCAGGACACATTCGGGCCATTCGGTCCCTATCTGGTGACCAAAACAGATATACCTGACCCGCAAGGGTTGCCAATCCGGTGCTCGGTGAACGGACGAGTTCTACAGAACTCGAATACGAGCAAAATGATCTTTGGTGTCCGAGAACTCATCGCGTTTATTTCGCGTGGCGTCACTCTCTTTCCTGGAGATTTGATCAGCACGGGCACACCGCACGGCGTCGGTTTTGCTCATAATCCTCCTGTATTTCTTCACGATGGAGATGAGGTTGTTGTCGAAATTGACGGCATCGGTCGTCTCTCGAATCCTGTAAAAGCAATGTGATGCGGGTATTCGAGTTACCTGCTTCTGTATGCGAGCCAGTTTCCACAACGTGAATAGGATCGCATTGCCGCATTGGGCAACGACGTTAGTTCCCGCAATCACGCTCTTGCCTATTACAATCTGGTAGCCGATGGCAAGTTGTCAGATGTAGAGGGAGCATGGCGCGCCTTATTGGATATCCAAGGTTCCGACGTGAGAGATCCCGCTGTTCTTGTAGCGCGTGGCCATCTGGCTCAAATGAAAGGGGACCGTTCTGCCGCGATAGACCTCTATCTCGCTACTCTCGCTCAGGACCCGTCGAACCTTCTCGCGAACAATAATCTGGGTACTTTACTTGCCGAATCTGGGCAGTTCTCAGCAGCAGCAGCACTATGGAAGAGTGCCTTTCAACTTAACGAGGATGTAGCGGCACTCGGAATCAATTTAGCGTTGGCCGATTGCAAGTTAGGTCGAAGGAGCGACGCGCAAGAGGTATTGGAGCGTGTTTTGACATATAGTCCTGGCAATGAGGTAGCCCGTCGTAAACTCGTCGCCATTCAATCCGGTGACGAGCATTGTGCAGTCTGAAGCAGGTGAGAGCGGGTAGGGGACAGAGTGTGCCGGAATATCCGGTACACTCTGTCCCGGGACACCCGTTACGCCAATGCGCCTTGGGTCCGATTTGAGTGAAATGTTGTTAAGAAAAGATGTAGTAGGACAAATGCGTAGTTTGTGTGCGGTAGCAGGTATTCTCGTGATTTCTTCATTCGTGGGATGTGGGGGCTCAAAATAACTTCAACTCTCTTTCTCCGTGCAAGCGGGAAACACGGTGAGCCGCAGATGAGTGCTGCCGAGCGGCACTAGAGAAATTCTTTCTGCAGGGCCAAGCCGGCTCTTATCCGCGGGCAAGGGAGGCGTCATGAACCATTCCGGATCGCCTTGATGGGAACGAACGAGCTCCCATCCTTGGATGCGCCGGGCATGAACGTCCAGAGAGACTGGTGGACTCTTCCAGAGATCGTGACCTGCCGGGTGGGACTGAACCCGCACCTGCTGATCCAATGGAGCAGATTCATCCACAACGAGCGCATAATTCCATTCGGACTTTGCTGCCACCGCCCACATCGGAAAATAGTCAGGCGAGGTGATCTCAAATTCCGGCATGGAATGGGTGTCCATTCTTCCCGTGGTTGCAGGCAATAGACTAGGGGACCTCGTTCAAGAAAAATGCCCCCGTCGGAGGAATGCCCAAGAGCTGTGTGCATGGGCAGCTCCAAAGTGATCACATCGCCTGGACGGTGGACGCGATCTAGAACAGTGAATCCGTTTTTGGGCGGCGGTAAGAGACTCACTTCGCTGTTGATTGATAGCCGTGGGTGAAGGCACCAGCCGGGAATGCGGAGATGAAGTGGAAATTTAAGAGTTTCACCCGAAAGGATGCGAAATGTAATCTGCTCAGAAAACGGATACGATGTCTCTTCGAGAATCTCGACAACCTGGCGATTTTCCCCAACAGGAGCAATCATACGGCTTGGTCCGTACAGCACAGCTGCAACGCCACCGTCGGCAGAGCTCATCCACATTCGTTGCACATAGGTCGGCAACATGCGATTTATGTTTCCCGCACAGCAGGCAGTTATAAATTTGTATTTTGGCCGATGATCACTGTTCGGGCCGTAGAGAGCGGCTGCCGTGCCTACGTGTCCCACCTGGCAGGAATTCCGCGCAATGTGAAGCTGATTGGGACAGGAAATATATTGCACGCCTGACCAGTCTCGGCTCACAGCCCCCATGCCCGCATTGAAAAGAGCGCATTCGACAAGATCGGCATAACTACCTGAACCGGTAGCCATCAGCAAGTAGCCCCAGGTGATGTTGAATTCGACGATATCGCACGTCTCGTGCCCGTCCAGAGAGCTCGTTCCGCGGAGCCCTTCAGAATATCGAGCTTGCATATGGAGCAAGAAGCCTGTCCCGTTCTCCCAGATATTCGGGAGGTCTTTTGGCTACTGGGTTCACCACAGAAGTATGCGGGGCAGTCTGACCGCTTGCCGGTAGTACACCTGCTGATAAGAGTTCGGCGCCGGTCAGCCGCAGACTCGCTGCAGCTGCGAGCGAACCTCGAAGAAAGCCTCGCCGTCCAATGTTTCCGCTGCTCCTGCTTTTCTCCATCTGCTCGTCCTTCCCACAAACGTTCTAGCGCATGGATGTCAATCTGTATAATTGGTACATCCAATTTTAGAGATTGGCAATTCAGGAAATTGGTCATCGCCTCAAGAATTTGACCCCCGGGATTCGAGGGAAGCGCTATTGCATAGCTCACAGTCTATATAGCATGAGAGAATTCTCAGCATACGGCAAATAGAGCATATCGTTTATAAATTCTTAATGTAAGACGTATTGGTGCATCCACTGTGAAAGCCCGAGATCTTCTTTTATCGATATTGCTTCTTGCCGCCCATGCTCCTTTCGGAATCTTTGCTCAGGCAGCAGGTTCTGCCCCAGTGGCATCGTGGAAGTTTGACGAGCAAGGTGGAAATGCAGCGCTCGACAGCGTTACTGGAAAGGCCGATACCATTCTCGGCCATGCCAACTGGGTCAAGGGAGTGAATGGTCACGCCCTGAGCTTTGATGGTTTCTCCACCGTCATCCTCCGCAACGGAGAAACCGTTCCCCAGATCAAAGGCTCCTTTACCCTCGAGACCTGGGTCGCGCTTCAATCCTACCCTTGGAACTGGGTAGCCATTGCCGAACAGAGAGACGAGCACTCGGGTTTCTCCTTTGGCCTGGACGAGGACGGTCATCTTGGTCTCCAACTTGGAGTATGGGGGCGTTGGAAGGAAGTCCTCTCTGAGAACGAAATCCCACTCAATACCTGGACACATATCGCCGCTGTCTATGACGCGACGCTTGGCGTAACTCTCTACATCAACGGGCAACACGCCGGTGGTCTATCTCTACAGGGGGATATGGAACCGGCTATGAAGCAGAGTCTCAGCATCGGCCGCAATCTCATTAATCTTCCGCCTGTGGCGCATGTTCGGCAAAAATCCTCAGCGCCCGCGCTCTACTCTCTGGATGGAGCTCTGGATGATCTCAATTTCTATGACCGCCCTCTTTCCGCCAATGAGATAGCGCAGCAGGTTGCCTCCATTACAGTTTCAAAGGCGCCTGTATTTCCCGCCCGCACCTGGCCAGCGATGCCGCCCGCCGGCACGCGTCTGCAGGCTGCCTACATCCGGCTCTCCCTCTATCCAGAGTGGGATCGCCAATGGCGCGTGGGCTCTGCCGCGGATGTTGTCGTCAGCTTTCCCAATCAGGCCTTCCATCTCATCTTTTGGCGTGGCAGCAACTACGGCGACACGCTGGTTACCGAGAACGGCATCTGGATTGGCGATCAGAGCTTTGAGAGCAGCACCAAAATCGGCACTGCCGAGCACATGAACGATAAGTTCGATCGCTTCTCTCAAGTGAGCGTGCTTGAGAATAACGAAGCCCGCGTCGTCGTGCACTGGCATTACACCCTGGTCGATGTCGAAGGCAATCTCTCGGATGTCGACCCGCTCACTGGTTGGGGCAATGTAGCAGACGAGTACTTCTACATCTACCCCGATGGCGTCTCTGTCCGGAATGGCACCGTCCATGGCACCAAGTGGAAGTACAGCTTCACTGAGCCGGCCCTTCTTCTTCCTCCAGGCAAAAAACCGGAGGATCAGATCTCGCTCGAAGCAGCTGTCATTGCAAATGAAAAAGGTATCTCTAAAACCTATTCATGGGATCCCGTGATGCCTGGCTTTCCTTTCGAGGCGCAGCCGGAGAACGCCAACATTGCTGTTATCAATACAAAGTCTGAGTACAAGCCCTTCTACGTCTACCAACCCGGCGTTATACTCGGACCCTATGGCTGGCGGCCTGAGGTTCGAACCCAGTATTCTCACTTTCCCGTGTGGGATCACTGGCCTGTCAACATGATTCCTTCCGATGGCCGCTTTCAATTGCATCCGGATCATTATGCCAGTGCCGCCATCCTCTCCCCCAGCATGAAGGGCACATGGATTGAAGGGCCCGGCCCCACCAAGACAGCCTTCTTTCTCTTTGGCCTTACCCGGAAATCACCCAGCCAATTAGCCGCCTTGGATCGTTCCTGGCTTGAGCCGCCTGCATTACAGATTGCAGACGGGGCATACACCGGCAGCTATGACGCGGGCCAGCGCGCGTATCTTCTCACGCTTTCATCCGATGTAGAGAGCCAAACTGCGAGAATGAATAAAATCGTAAGACTCACTGTACGCGCCAGTGACGCCTCGCCCTTCGTCAACGGAGCATTCATCCTCACTGGCTGGGGAGAGAGCGATGCAGAAGTCAGCATCAACGGCAAAATTCTTCGCAAGCCTGAGGTGCTTTCAGGACACAACCCAAGACTGGAGGGAAGCGATCTAGCGGTCTGGATTCAACGCGAGTCCTCGCAACCTTTCATCCTCACAATCAGACCTATTCCAAAGGCACCCTAACTAAACGCCATGACGCCTGGGTCGCACAGGCGGTGCTTCTTTCTTAGGCGGGTACTTCAAAGACCGCCGTGCTCATATCCGTAGTGCTCGCCGGCAGATAGGTCATCGTGCCCGTCTCTTTATTCAGGTACCACTCTCCCGGCATCGTCAGATCTTCGGCAATATTCTCCACATAGAACTTCACTGTCGCGCCCAGTTCACGCGGGTTCTTCAAGCTTCCCTTTGCACACCACAACAGGTTTCGGTCGTAATCGATCGACTTAATCTGCAGTTGCAATTCGTTGTCAGGGACGCCACGGTAGACATGCAGAATCGTCTCCTCCGGCTTCGCCCAGCGGCCCTTGCTGAATGTTTCCGGGTCGAACTCCAGGGCAAATACATCCACCCCGGAGCCGTCCGAGTCTGCAAAATCCGGCCGGATCGTGTTCGCCGGCAACACGCCAACCGCTGTTATATAGGCATTCGTGCCATCTGGATGCATATCTGGAAATCGCGCACGAATCTGGCGCTGCCCGTTGACATAAAACTGGGTGAACTCGTAGGGCTGCTTTTCGGTCATGCTTAGATCACAGATATACTTGCCCTTCTTGCGAAGCTCCCAATGGCAGGTCAGCTTACGCAACCGCACCGTCGCCGCTTCTTGTGCCGCCGAGGTAGCAGAAGTTCCTTGAATTACGGAGAACGAGGGTTGAGCGAACCCTTTTGAAAAGTATCCAAAAGCTGCTGCGCCGCTAAGCTTTATCAGCTCTCGTCGTTTCAAGTCGCCTCCTAATGGACGGACCAAAGATACGATTTCGTTCGCCAAAATGTCAAGCCGTTTCCTTGAACACAGCAGTCATAACTGCTTGTTAATTGACAGTCTTGTTTCCATTCTCATACACTTCAATCGATTTTGGTTCATCCAATAAAACTTACTTCTATGAAGAGCTTCATCCAGGCTTGTTGCTCCCGCACGCTTCTGATTGTATGTACCGTGTTGCTTCTTGGTGCCGCCGATGCGCTTTCCGCGCAAACTGTCACCCCATTCCTGCAATGGAGCTTTGACGGGAAGGACGGCGACGTCGCGCATGAACCCATCCAGCATGCTGACGGCAAAATCACCGGCATCCACCAGTATGTTGCCGGAGTTATCGGTCAGGGCCTACGTCTCGATGGCGAAACTTCGGGCGTCATGGTTCCTGCGACTGGCGTACGCGCTTTTCCATCCTCGTTCACCATCGATGCGTGGATCGCCATCGACGCCTATCCCTGGAACTGGGCGCCCATCCTCGATCAACGTATGGACGAGAAGGCTGGTCTACTCTTCGGTGTAGACTCCTTCGGCCACCTTGGGCTGCAGGCTTCTGTCGGCGGTAGCTGGCAGTTTGTGGTGTCGCGCGAGCAACTTCCGCTCAAGAAATGGGTTCACGTCGCAGCTACACTCAGCTCCTCGCAGGGCATGACAATCTTTATCGACGGCAAGGCTGTACGAAACCGCCCCGTACCCGGTCCTTTTCTCTCGGCCAGCGATCAGGATCTCCTTATCGGCCGTGTGCGTCAACCCATGTTGCCTGCCCAGTGGCTCCATCCCAAGTTTGCGGTCTGGTACTCCTTCGATGGAATTCTGAATAATGTCAGGGTCTTTGAGGGCGTGCTTACTGCCAGCCAGGTTGAGGCGGAGTATAAGAACGGGCATCCGCCTGCCGGAGATGTGCTGGCCTATCCTGGACTCCCCTCTGGGGCTCCTGGCGCTGGCCCCTTCGGCGCTTACTATGTCACTCTCAAGTTCGATGAGCTTTGGGATGCGCCGCGCCGGGTTGGCCATGATTCTGACGTTGTCGTACGCTTCGATGATGCTCCCATCCGTTTCGTTTCCTGGCAGGGGACCAACTATATCCCCGCATGGGTTTCGGAGAACGGCAAATGGTATACCGATGAGTTTGTAGAAACCGGCGGTCTTCCCGGCTGTCCTGGTGGACAAGACTGCGAGCCGATGTCGGACAAGCAGAACCGTTTTTCTTACATCCGCATCCTCGAAAGCACGCCCGCCCGGACCGTTCTACACTTCCGCTATGGTCAATGCGAGGTTGAAAATGCGACTTGCGCTAATCCTGATCCGCTCACTGGCTGGACGGATGTAGCCGACGACTACTACACCATCTACCCTGACGGTGTTGCGGTGCGGAAGGCTGTTGCCTGGACCTCCAACTTCAAAACCTGGCACGAGTTTCAGGAGTCTATTGTCATCAATGCTCCTGGCACACGCCCGGAAGATAATATTCAGACCAAAGCCCTCACCATCGGCAATATGAAAGGCGAAACGGTGACCTATAGTTGGGAGCATCCCCCGGTCATCCTCTCGCAGCCTGCCAACGCCAACATACAGATGGTGAATCTCAAGTCGGAGTGGAAACCCTTCCAGATCGTCTTCCCTCAGAACGCGAAACTCTCGACATATTTGGGCGAAAAGACCTTCTCGATGTTCGAGTGGTGGAATCACTGGCCAACTGCTTCCGTTAAGTCCAGCGGCATCTCCGCCGTTGCCGCAGACCGCGCCTCGCACTCTTCGCTCTCGCACATCGAAGGCGAACCCTATGCCGAGACAGAGAATTCCATCACCAAAATCATGCTCGTGGGTATGACCAACAAACCTGCGGCGGAGCTCGCTGGCCTCGCCAAGTCCTGGGTTACGCCTCCCGTGATGATTGTGGAGGGAAGCGGCTTCACAGGAAAGGGCTACGACCCCACTCAGCGCAGCTTCGTCATTGATCGCAGCAACTCAACCTCCTCTGTGCTCCATATTGGCCTGCAGGCCTCTGAGAGCTCTCCTCTCGATAACCCGGCCTTCGTCGTCGAAGGATGGGGAGACGCCGAGCCCCAACTCCAGATCAATGGCAAGACCGTTGCGTGGGGACACGACTTCCGCTATGGCATTGTCAACAAGCTTGACCGTTCCCAACTTGTTGTCTGGCTCCGCTTGCGGGCAACCATGAAGACCACCATCGAATTAACTCCCAGCGGAAAATAAACAGGTCGATTGTCGTACCCGCAAGTCACCATAGCTGAGTGCTTCCACGACTCCGGTTATCCCCGCGGTATTTTCCGGGACGAATTTTGATTTTCCCGTTCGGCATATAGAAAGAATCAAATCAAAACTTGTTGTATTTCTAGTTTGCTATTTATTTGGTACATCCAAAACAAAAACATTAGCTGGGTTAATTCGCTTTATCTCGTTTCTTATCTCTTCAACATCAATAAAAATACTCGATAAATATTCGCAAATTGAAATGAAAAGCCCCTTGACATTGGATTTCAGCCACTGTTAGATTGATCTCCGATTGGACGAACCAATAAAGCTGAGCCTCTCCCCGCCATATTCCAATGGTTCGAATCGGAAGCTGTTTTCAGGAGGATTCCATGACGTCGCGTTCCACTTGCGGTAGCAATCATCTGCACACTGTGGCCAGAATATTTTGGGGGGGTCTTATCTGCGTCACTTTCTCGGGTTCGGCCATCGCGCAAAGTTCTGCTTCTCTCAATGGAACCGTCAAGGATGGTAGCGATGCAGTCATCTCCGGCGCCACTTTGAACCTGGTCGAAGACAACACTCACTTCAAGCAGGTCACCCGAACCAACGGCTCCGGTGTCTACAATTTCACGACCGTGCCTCCAGGACGCTACACCTTGCAGGTCCTCGCCAAGGGCTTTCAGACGGTTCTCCAGCCCAGCTTCCAACTCGAAGTCAACCAGACTTCCACCATCAACTTCACTATGCCCGTCGGTTCGGCCAGTGAAGAGGTCGTCGTCTCCTCGCAGAGCATCGATCTTCAAACCTCCACCGCCGAACTCGGCACAGTCATCAGTGCCAAGGAGGTTAACGAGTTGCCGCTGAACGGACGCAACTTCACTGAACTGCTCCTGCTCACCCCGGGTGCCAGTCCCGTCAATCCTCTTCAGAACAAGAACGGTGCTCCGGTTAACATCGGCAGCTACGTTCTTCCTGCGGTCAACGGGCAGTCTAACCGCAGTAATATGTTTCTTCTGGACGGCATCAACAACTACGCGAATGGCAGCGATACCTATGCGATTCAACCGACCGTCGACGACATTCTCGAATTCAAAGCTCAGTCGCACAACGATGAAGCGCAGTATGGTCAGGTTCTAGGCAGTATCGTCAATCTCGTTACCCGCACCGGTACCAACACATTCCATGGTGCCGCCTGGGAGTTCTTCCGCGACGACTCGTTGGACGCAATTGGATACTTCGACGCCACAAAGACACCTTTCCATCAGAATCAATTCGGTGCTTCGATTGGCGGGCCGGTTCTCGTTCCGCACTACAACGGCCGCGACAAGACCTTCTTCTACGGTTCCTATGAGGGCTATCGCAGGACGGATACCAACTCCACTCTCTTCAATACCCCCACCCCTGCTCAACTCACCGGTGACTTCACGGCCATCTCTGATCCGATCTACAACCCATACAGCCGGCACGCCGATACAAATCCGAATGATCCTGCCGGGAGTTACGTCAACGATCCCTTCTACTGCGATGCTTCCGGTAATCCGCTGGCCCTTAACCCGGACAAGACGCAGAACCTTGGAGTTCCCTGTAACAACCTGCCCTCCGGTCTTATCGATCAAAACATGATCAATTACGCAAAGGCCTTTTATCCTGCACCGCGCGATGTTGGAACTCCAGGCTACAACGGTCAGGACAATACTCCGCAGACAACGAGCGCCGACCAGATGTCCGTGCGCATCGACCAGCAGATTCGGGAGCGAGATCGCATCTTCTTCCGCTATACCGGAAACTGGCAGACCAAGATCGTCTCCAATGGGATTCCGGGAAATATAAATTCCAATGCGATCAATGGCTATAACCTCGCCGTAAACTGGGTCCATACCTTTGACAAAGCATTGGTGCAGGTCACTTTCGGACGCGTACAAGGAGTCTCACTCACTACTCCCACGCTGAATGGCCAGGATGCGTTCCTGCAGGACACAACCTTTGCTCCGAACTTCTACAACCACAATATCGGCGGCACTAACACACCGCTCGTTCCCACGGTCGGCGTCGGCGGCAGCTACAATCTCAACGACGGCAACTTCATCGGTGGCGGCGACTTCACCAATATCAACGAGTACCGTACAGATGACGCTCGCGTCTTCGGCCGCCATCAACTCAAATTCGGCGCAAGTCTGGCAACAAACAACGTCGACAATAAGACGATTGGCAGCGTCGATGTCTTCGATACAGTCCAGACGTCGAATGGATCTTCGGCTTCTGGCGGCGATGCTCTCGCCTCCATGTTCCTCGGGATACCCACTTATGCCGAATTCGATAATGTTCACGCCTATCTGCATTCCGGCAAAGTCTTTGGCACATACATTGCGGATCAGTGGAAGGTCAACGATAATCTGACGCTGAACATTGGCCTCCGGTACGACATTACATTCTGGCCACAGGAGGGCACTCCGGTCGATCATAGCGACATCACCGGAAACATGGACCTCAACACCGGCAACTATGTTCTTCAAAAACCTGCGCCATTCTGTTCTGCAACGCAGTCGGCACCGTGCATTCCTGGCGGCGCGCTTCCCGCTCACGTCACCGTATCACCCACTGGTAAGATTTTCAGCAATAGCTATGGCAATGTGCAACCGCGCGTCGGCTTTGCCTATCGCCTCGGGGAGAAGACAAGTATCCGCGGAGCCTACGGTCGCTTTTATGACAACTGGGCCGCCGTCATCGGCTTCGCCGGAAACTTCACACAACTTTGGCCGAACGTCGCCTATTTCGAGGGAGATGATCTGAATGATCCACAGGTCACCACCCCCAGCGCCTTCGCCTCTGATCCTCTGAACCTCGGCAGCGGCACGATAGTGCCCCCAGCCACTCCCTTCGGGTCTGCCGATGGCTATCTTGATCCGAAGTTGAAAAATCCCCACTCCGATCAATACAACATCGGCTTCCAGCGGGCATATTGGCGTAATTCGGTTCTTACTGTCAACTATGTCGGTTCTGTCAACCACGATGAAATGGTGCAGATCACCGGCAACGCCGCGACCACACCTGGACCCGGCGATCCCAGCCTGCGCTCCCCCTACCCGTACATGCTCCCGCAGACTGGATATGTGCGGAACTACGGAAGCAGTAACTACAACGGTCTGCAGATCTCCTCAGACGGAAGGGTAGGAGACTTTACACACAAGGTTACCTACACCTATTCAAAGAGCCTTAACCGCGGATGCGACACCTACTCTAATATTTGTGACAACCAGGATCCCTACAATATCGACGCAGACTATGGCCCTGCTGGCTGGAACCTCAAGCACATCTTCGCCACCAGCCTTATCTATGCTCTTCCCTTCGGCAGAGGCAAACGCTTCGCCACCGGCAACCGTGTCGCAGACTTTGCCATCGGCGGCTGGCAGTTGAATACCATCGTCTCCCTGCATAGTGGTTCGCCCTATGATGTGAGCGTTCCGTATCAGATTGCCAACACGAATAACATCTCGGGTCAGGAACGTCCCAACGTTGTTGGGAATCCTTATTCGGGCGGAACAAAGCTTCATCCAATCACCATGAATGCTTTCCAGTCACCTGCGAACTTTACCTTCGGCAACATGGGGCGCAACAGTCTGGTCTCAGACTGGAACAAGAATGTGGATCTCTCGCTCTTCCGGGCCATCCATCTCGCTGGAGAGAAGCGGCTGGAGTTTCGGCTCGAAGCCTATAATCTGACGAATACGCCTGTCTTCGCTGCGCCGGTGAATGATCTGACAGATACTACTAACTTCGGAGCTGTCAACAAAGTTTCAAATACCGCCCGTCAACTCCAACTCGCTGTCAAATTCTACTTCTAGCGAAATCCTTTAGGATTGCGATGAAAGAGAAGAGGCGCCTCGCAGGTTCTCGCAGTAGCCAAGTAATCTGCAAGACACTGTGTTGCATCACCTTTGCGTTGGCAGCAGCGCGAGCTGCTGACGCACGGGGTAAGGCCGCTTCCAACTCGCCGCAGATAAAGCTCGTTGCGCATGAGAAGTCAATCGATGTCGATATCGACGGCAAGCTCTTCACTACCTACCATTTCGCCGATGACTTTATTCTGCCTGCTGTACGGCCCTTCTTTTATCCAGTGCTCGCAGCTGATGGTACAGAGATGACCATCGATCATGCGCAGCATCCTCCCCTGCACGCCTATCAGCGTTCTGTCTGGATTGGAGCGGGAGATGTCAATGGTGCCGACCACTGGAAATTCAAGGCAAAGCCGGTTCCCAGGCAGCGCCATATTAAATTCGACTACATCCTTAGAGATGGGTTTCGGGAGGAGCTGATATGGGAAGATGCCCTGGGTGCGCCCATGCTCAACGAGATTCGGACAGTCCAGTTCGTTGCCTACACCGACAGTGCTCGACAGATCAACTTTGGGCTTAGCTTCACTCCGATCGATAAGGACGTCACCTTCTTCAATCGCGGAGATCACGGAATTCTTTCAGCTCGCCCCAATCCTGAGATTGCCGGTGATCCCGTGTTTACCGCAGACAATGAAGCCAGGGAGTGCAATCACCATACCTCGTGGTGTGATGAGTCGGGCAAGATCAATGGAAAAACTTACGGCATTGCCATCTTTGACGCTTCAAAAAATCCACGCAACCCGCCGCTGTGGCATGCCGGCAAAGATCAACGTCTTGCAACCGATATCTTCCTGCTGCGTCCCGACTCCAAAAACGGGGATCCGGACCGGGCCGCCGGCGACTTTACCATCAAGCTGGGGCAGACTGTTGTCTTCCGCTATGGCATGCTCTTCCATGCAGGCGACGCGGATGCAGGCAAGGTCAGGGAACGGTACGTCGAATTTATCACGGGTGAAATCAAGAAGTAGTGCCGATTTCGGAGACTTGTTTTATGGTTTCGCGACGTAAGTTGCTTCGCAATGTTGGCCTTGCCATAGCGGCCTCCGGCACCAAGATGTTCGGCGCAACAGACGCCGCAACCTTGCCAGGCAGTGCTCTGGAGAATCTGGGAGCATACGAAAACACTCTTGCGCCTTCTGCCGAATCTTCAGCTGAGGCAATGGCTCCGACTGCATCCGTCGCTCCGGCGATAATTGACCGCATCTGGCAGAAGGCCAGCGTTCGCTATGATGGGCCCCGGGCAGAGATCCTCAAACGCGTGGACAGCCAGGTAAGCGAAGGGCCCTTTCGTTCGGACTGGCAATCGCTGTCCACCTACAAAGTTCCCGACTGGTACAAAGATGCAAAGTTTGGCATCTTCATCCACTGGGGTCTTTATTGCGTGCCGGCATTTGGCAGTGAGCAGTACCCTCATGCGATGTATACCTCCGGTACGAAAGAGAACAAGCATCACGTTGCCACTTACGGCCCACTGACAAAGTTCGGGTATAAGGACTTTATTCCCATGTTCACGGCGAAGGACTACGATCCGTCAGCGTGGGCCCGTCTCTTCAGGCAGGCTGGTGCTAAATATGTAGTTCCCGTCTTTGAACATCATGACGGCTTTGCTATGTATGACTGCGGCCTCTCCGACTGGACAGCCGCGAAAATGGGCACGCGTCGTGATCTTGCCGGAGAGCTGGTCGCAGCTGTTCGTGCAGCGGGGCTGCACGTCGGGGCTTCATCGCACAGAATCGAACACGATTGGTTCATGTATCCCGGTCGCACCATTGACTCTGATCTCAATGACCCAAAGTTCGCGGCTTTTTATGGCCCGTCTCATATGCAGTTTGTTCTGGACGAAGACGCGGACAACTTCCTTGAAGACTGGACCTATATAAGTCCCGAATTTGTGAGCGATTGGCTGGCGCGGGATGCTGAAATTGTCGAGAAGTATCATCCCGAGCTTTTCTATTTCGACTTCTGGATCGGGCATCCGCAAGTGCGTCCTTATTTGGCGCAGTTCGCGGCCTACTTCTACAACAAAATTGAGAAGCAGGGTTCGATGGGTGTCGTCAATTACAAGCTCGACGCCATGCATCCCACATCGGCCGTATTGGATCTCGAACGTGGTGTACTCGGCGATATTCACTCAGAGTATTGGCAGAATGACACGTCAATCAGCAACAAATCATGGGGTTATATTCAGGATGATGTCTTCAAGACGCCTGACTTCATCGTTCACGAACTTATTGATGTGGTCAGTAAGAACGGGAATCTGCTGATGAACATTGGTCCGCGCGCAGATGGCACGATTCCCGAGGACGTCCAGAAAATCCTGTTGGACATTGGAGCATGGCTCACCGTGAACGGCGAAGCAATTTACGGTACTCGCCCGTGGACACTCTTTGGCGAGGGGCCCACGAAGGTGGTAGCAGGGCCAGTGAGCGACACCAAGACGCACGGCTTTACCGCGAACGACTTTCGCTTTACCACCAAAGGAAATACAGTCTATGCCATCCAGATGGCATGGCCTGTGCAGCAGGAAGCGTTTATCAGTGCCATGGGCACAATCGCACTTGGCGGCAGAAAAGTCGAGTCGATTTCCCTGCTTGGCGCCGATCAAAGACCACAGTTTCAACAGCAGGCCGACGGTCTGCGCCTCAAGCTCCCGGCACAAGCTCCATGTAAATACGCCTATGCCTTCCGGATTCAATTCCAGGCCTGAAGGATATGGCAGAAGCTGGCCTTCTTCAGGCGGCGCAAGAAGTCTGCGGTCAGACGCAGTGAGCAGTAATCCGCCACCCGGAATCAGATCGCGGCGTGAAAGTCCTGCCCTAGAGCCCTCCTGCTGTAGGCTTCATCTGAATCACTTTGATCACGATCGTGGTCCGCTTCCGCTAATAAGAGACGACTGGACAGAAGTGCGCCAGCCCTGGAGAGTAAGCCTGGAATCGACAGGGTGAGCAGCGGGATAAAGGAAGCTGAAGAAATATCCGCTCGCAAGCAGCGCGAGATGGCCGACGGCTCCGATAAGGTAGTCATGCCAGGGAAAATTCCAGCTTCCCAGATCAAGGATTTGGCCGCCATTGGCAGTCAGTGCTGCCCATGTAGTGATAATCAGGCTGATGACAATGCCGATCTGCGCGCCACGCGCGCTTGCCCTGGTGCTCAGAAATGCCAGCAGGAAGAGACCCGCAAGCGCTCCGGCAGCAATCGCGGTTACGGTGTAGTAGAGAGATAACGCTGGCCCGCCAATGCGCGCCAGCTGTGTCGCTATCAGAACGGCGCCGCACCCCGCAAAGACAGCGATCACCTTGCCCACACGCAGCCGCTGCCGGTCCGTGGCGCTGGGATTCAGATGCCGATAGAAGTCTTCCACCCCGATGAGTGAGAGGCAATTGATATCCGATGCCAGCATGGAGATGGCAGCTCCGAGGAACGAAGCAATGAATAGACCCGCTGCTCCGGCGGAAGATGCGTAGCCAGGAAGTGCGGAAAAACCTGGTCCGCTCTCACGATTGCTGACGGCAGCTGCTCATGGCTGAGCTTGTAAAAACACCAGAGTAAAGTGCCGATCAACATGAACAGTGCCCAGACGGGAATACAGAGCGCCGCGCCAAGCGCGATGCCTCGCATGGCCGAGCGGTCAGTCCGCGCGACAAGGTAGCGCTGAACGACGGTCTGGTCTGCCGTGTACTTCTGCAGATAGAAGAAGAACCCGTAGATGGCAAGCACCGGGATGGTTGGTTTTCTCAGATCAAAGGCCGCGCTGCCGAAACTGATTTTGTGTTGATTCCAGGCTTCATGAAATGCCGCATGCGCACCGCCTGGCGTGAGATAAAACAGGAATCCGATCGAGACGAAAATGCCGGCCCAGAGTACAAATCCCTGCAACACATCGGCCCAGACAACAGCTTCGATGCCACCGATCATTGTGTAAAGAATCGTTACTCCGCCTGTGAGCGCCATGATGTGCGTGATATTCCAACCAGTAATGCTGCTTAGCGTGAGCGCCACCAGATATACGACAAATCCCATCTTGGCGAAATGGCCCAGGGCGAAGGTAAATGACGAATACAACTGAACGCCTGTGCCGAAGCGTCTCCCGAAGTATGCGTATGCGCTCATAGCAACCGAATGGCGAAAAAACGGCACGATGACCGGGCCTACAAGAAGCAGAACTCCGACAAACATTAGATTAGGCACCATCAGTGACCAGTTATCGGCATAAGCGGCGCCAGGATAGGCAATGAAGGTAATGCTGGTGATGATGGTCGCCATCAAAGACAGGCCCATGGCCCATCCGGGTACGCCATGATTCGCAACAAAATAGGCGTCTGTGCTCTTCTGACGGCCGGCAAAGCGGAATCCAATACAAATCAGCGAGCATAGATAGATGAGGACTACGACAGCGTCAATTGTTCGCACTGGTCGTCTCCGGAGCGCGGTCGCGGCGGCGCCGAGCCATGAGCGCGGCCATCAGGAGCGCGGATTTCATGTTGCCCGCATCCGCCAGATTCTTGCCCGCAATATCAAACGCTGTACCGTGATCGACGGAAGTACGGATGATCGGAATTCCCAGCGAGACATTGACCGTTCCTTCAAAGTCCAGAAGCTTCATGGGGATATGTCCCTGGTCGTGGTACATCGCGACGACCAGGTCGTATGCGCCGCGAGAAGCTTTGACGAAGAGCGTGTCAGCGGGCAGAGGGCCGTCACAGGGGATGCCGCGTTGGATCGCCTGCTGAACAGCGGGTGCAATCGTATCTTCATCCTCAGCACCAAATAGACCATGTTCGCCGGCATGGGGATTGAGTCCGCAGACAGCGATTCTAGGCTGAGCAATGCCCATCAATTGAAGCGCTTCGTTCCCGAGATAGATGGTGCGCGCGATGCGATCGGTCTTCAGGTCACACGCCTTGCGCAGACTGGTGTGGGTAGAAACATGCGCGACTGCAAGCCGCTTTCCTGCAAGAAGCATGCATGGATCGGTCGTGCCGCAAAGTTCGGCGATGTATTCCGTGTGCCCCGAGAAAGACAGCCCGGAGAGAGCGACAGCCTCCTTGTTCAAAGGCGCTGTTACCATCGCGCTTGCCTCGCCGCGCAGGCACATGGCAGTTGCGAGGCGAACATACTCTGCGGCGGCGCGTCCGTAATCTGCTCGGAGCGCCCCCCAGACAATCTCCGAATCATTGTTTAAAGTGCCAGTTCCCAGCAGTTTTGCCGGTGTATGTTCAAGCGCGATGCCTGTGATGCGCGAAGCAGCATCCAGAGCAACCTGCTCCCCGATAATGATCCACTCGGCGGCATCCCTCACATCCGGATGGGACAGAGCCTTCAGCGTGACCTCTGCGCCCACGCCTGCGGGGTCCCCAATGGTGATTGCAATCTTCATTGTGTCCATATCTTTGTCTTCATGTTCGGGCTGGTGCCTCTGGAGGGAAAGAGACGAATTCTGGTTCGAATGAAGGACACTGGAGGGCAGACTAGTCGGGGCATCAGGAGCGCACTAGTGGTACGTCCAATGACCGTGGAAAGTGTACCACAGCTATCAGATTCTGCAATATCAAAGAGCGTATCAATCGTATTAAAGGTCATTTACGGTGCTGGTGGAATTATTGGTAGAGAATTATTGGATCAGCCAACTATCGTTATATATCGTGATCAAGCATTTCCGATATCCAAAGTGCGCTGAGCTCCCCACTCGTCAGGGCAGGCCGCCATTGCAGATCTGTGTAATTGTCGTGAGCGCATCCACGCTGCCAAAACCGCCCGACTTGGTAATTACACGCATGCCGTCGCACTCTCCTCCGCGGATAAAACCCCACGGTATACCAGGCATGAGTTCACCAGCGATAGAAATCGATTGGACTGAAAAGGCGTTGCAAACTCTGGCTGCCGTGTCCCCACCGCTTAGGAGCAGCGTTGTCTCAGGGTATTCTCGTACCGGCATCAACGTATCCCGAATCTCGGCGTGACTCAGCTCAGGGTTGATCACCCAGGTGAGAGTTCCCTTGCTTTCGAGATGACCTGGCAGGGATGCAACGCAGCTCTCCGTACTGTTAACGCAGAGAGTCTTACCGTAACGGATTGTATGTTCGATCTGCTGCGAAGTCGTGGCGTGAGTCGAACCGATACAGAGGAGCAGGGCTCCATTGCGTGAACTCCATGAGGAAGCAGCGCTAGGCTCTCCACAGAGCGTATTGGCCAGCGCATGAGCCAGGCCACCGCTGCCAATCCATATTAATCTGCGATTAAGAAGGAGCGCCGCTTGAACAACTGAGTGCATTTCAGCATCTGTTGAAGCATCGCAAAGAAAAAAGCGGATTCCGTTAGCGACTGCCGACTGCATACGTGCGACTCTTGCATCAGCGGAGATGCCCTCTGGCAGAACAGTGTGGAGAATGTGCCTTGAGGTCAGTGCCTCCGTGATATCCATGGCGCTTTCAGGCCCAAAGTTCAGTCGCAGGAAGCCAGATGTGACTCTTCGTCCGGCCGCCGGGAACGACGGCGTGAAAAAGATCAGATGCTCCGGGAACTCTGAATCAATCACGCGAATCTCCGCGAAGGTATTTCCCCGGCAAAGCGAATCTACCTTCTTGAACAATATGCCCTGAACAGAAGCTTGCAGCTCGCGAAGTGTGGCCCGCAGACGAAGCAAAGAGAGGCTTTCAGACGTATCGCGACCTTCCGTGTTTACGGAAATAACATCGGGGCAAGAATCGGGTACATCGCGCGTGCGCGAAAGTTGTACTTCGACTTTCTGTCCCCGCATCGCAAATGGCGCAGCTGCATCGCAGGCACCCGTAAGATCGTCTGCGATAATCAGGAACCTGGGACGCGAGTCGGTGCTCACTTGCCGAGGTACTCTAGGCTCAGGAGTCGGTAGCATGCTGGAGAACTACGTTTTTTCCAGACACAGGAGTGCTTTTTCGCGCCTCTTGATTCATCGCGGAATATTGCAAAGCCGGGTTTTGCATGAGCCCGCGAGGATCCGCGATCGGTGATCTTCATGGCTGGCTATCATTGGACGGACCATACTTTATGTCACGTTCTCGAGAGTAGTCAAGTGGATTCTCTCAACCCCCATGTGGGCATCTCATTGTTGGCCTCAAGCTCAGATAAGAGTAGATGTGATGGCTCTGATGACGACAGTTGGCGCTCATTAACTCATGTACTTTGGCCCATCCAATAGTTGACATGAGAAGCCATTTTATGGCCCGGAGTAACGCAGCTGGGCACCTGTCTCGTCTGCCGAAATTGCCGGCACATACAACCGCGTTCATGAATGAAAGCCGGAATCATGAAGGACCGACCATAAGAGCTTGCGAGTTTACTGGACGCACAGGCCGCGATCTCGTTGGCTCAAGACACTGACGAGAATAACTGTGGGGAAATCCCAACCTGCTCGGAATTAAACTTTGCCCGCAAAACCTGCGGTCGTTAGTTGTCGCTTGCTGCCGGAGCGAACCAACAACGAGCGTGCATCGATGAGATGCTCCAGCATAGCCTGACGTGCTTCTTCCGCTTTATGTTCGCGAATCGCGGTATAAATCCTGCGGTGAAACATGAGCGGTTGATCGAGAGAAACACGGTCTGAAAGTTGGCTCATGCTGTTTAGCAGAGAGCGATGAATCCCCTTGAAAAGCAGGTGGCAGATGCGGTTTCCGCTGGCACGAAAGATGGCTTCGTGGAAAGCAAGGTCGGCATCGAGACGCTCGCGGGTAGTCTTGCTCCGTTCCATCGCGAATATGGCATTGCGCAGGGCAGACATCTCTTCGGCGGTGGCACGTTCGGCAGCACGAGCGGTAAGTTCCGGCTCGACGATCAGGCGTGTCTCAAAGAGTTCGTGATGCGAGAGATCGTCGAGGAGCACAAGGAAATCTATGGGCTCATCCAGAATCGATTCGGCACTGTCGCTGAGATAGGTTCCATCCCCGACTCTTTGCGATAAGACGCCCATGATCTCGAGAACCTTTAGTGCCTGACGTACAGAGGCGCGGTTAACGCCAAACTCTTTTGCCAGCTCCCTCTCAGGAGGGAACTTTGAGCCGGGAGAAATTGCGCCGTTGGCAATCAAACTTTTAATACGTGAGATGAGCTTCGCCGTAACCCGGGGATCTGGTTGCTCGTTGGTTGGTGATGTCGTACGTTTCATGAAGATTGTTCGCGGCCAATTCAAATTGGCGCATTCTCCCAAAGGTATCTTCTTAGATCATACTCCGCTCGGGATCGCAGCACCGATTGGTACAGCAACTAGATGGAGCGGAAATGTGGCCAGATGGATCAAGATCGACGTCCGTCCGTATTCGTCCTTGACTCCAGCAAAACTCGTGCCCTATAATTTCCTCATTTAATGGCTGGACCAATAAAGATAAAAAGTGAGACTGGATGAAGAAGATCGTGTTGGAAGCACCGGGAAGGTTTGTGGAACGGCAGGCCCCCGCACCGGTAAACGGACCGGGAGAAGCTCTTCTTCGCATGGAGAAAATAGGCGTCTGCGGAAGTGATTTTCATGCTTTTGCGGGACGCCATCCTATCTATACGTATCCACGGGTGCTGGGCCACGAGCTGTCAGGGGTCGTGGTGGAAGTTTCGGATAACGACAAGGGGATTGGTCCAGGGGATCGATGCGCCATCGAACCCTATATAAGCTGCGGAAAGTGCCGCGCATGTCTCAGAGTAAGGAACAACTGCTGTGAGCAAATTCGGGTGCTCGGGATTCATGTGGATGGAGGAATGCAGGAATTCCTCTGCGTTCCCATCGGGCTGCTGCATAAATCCGAAAAATTGTCGCTCGATCAATTGGCGCTGGTGGAGACGCTCGGAATTGGCGCGCATGCCGCAGAGCGCAGCGGCCTGAAGCATGGAGACGAGGCGCTGATCATCGGCGCCGGTCCGATTGGCATCGCTGTCGCGCAGTTTGCGTCGGTGCGAGGAGCAGCCGTTCATGTTATCGAGAGGAATGAGTGGCGGCGGCAGTTTGTAGAGAGCATGGGGTACACTGCGTCTCCAACCGCGGAGAATCGTCGCGCAGATGTGGTGTTCGACGCGACCGGCAACGCGGAGGCCATGGGCAAAAGCCTCGAGTTTGTAGCCACCGGGGGCAGCCTTGTTTACGTGGGCTTGACCAGCGATCCAGTCTGCATCAATGATTCCCTCTTTCACCGTCGGGAGATCACACTGCTAGCCAGCCGAAACAGCCATGATCTTTTTCCGCGAATCATCAGGCTCATCGAAGAGGGCAAAATCGACACCTCCCATTGGATTACCGACCGCCTCACGCTCTCAGAGGTTTCGTCGCGCTTTCAGGATTTATCCACCAGGCAGACGCTGATCAAAGCGATTGTCGACGTGCAGGATACGCAGGGCAGAGGGGCTCTCGAGAACAGGCAATGACTACTCAGCTTCGAATTCCCATCCTGGACTTATGCATCATCGTTGCTTACATTATGGCGATCCTCTTTGTCGGTGTATTTTCATCCCGCAAAACAAAGATGACCGGACAGGTTTTTTTCCTGGCAGGCAGGTCCCTTCCCTGGGGAATTGTTGGCGCCTCGCTGTTCGCGTCCAACATCTCTACCATTCATCTGGTAGGACTCACCGCCTCCGGATATAACGAAGGTCTGGTGTGGGGAAATTTTGAGTGGATGGCCGCATTCACGCTCATTCTGCTCGCACTCGTCTTTGCGCCGTTTTACTTTCGCAGCAGAATCTCCACACTGCCAGAATTCCTGGAGCGGCGGTATAGTCCGGCTTCGCGGTCTATTCTCGCTTTCATGGCAATTCTTGCCGCGCTATTCATTCACATCGGCATGAGTTTGTACGCGGGTGCAGTCGTCTTCGAGCAATTCTTCGGCATCAACGTGAATGCCTCCATTCTGATCGTGGCCGGGATAGTTTCCATTTATACGGTTTTGGGCGGACTTCGAGCAGTGGTGTTAACCGAATCGGTGAATACAGTTGTGCTGCTGGCAGGTGCATGTTTTATCACTATCTTCGCCATCGCGGCACTCCCCGGACACGGCATTCATACGCTGGCTCAATTTCGAGCGGCGGTGAAGCCGCAACAGTTGAATATGCTGCAGGCACACAGCGCGGCCGGGTTGAACTGGTATGCGGTATTTCTCGGATATCCGGTGTTGGGAGTCTGGTACTGGTGCACCGATCAGACGATTGTGCAGCGCGTGCTCGGTGCGCGCACAGAAGCTGATGCGGAGTTCGGCCCAATTCTCGCAGGCTTTCTGAAGATACTGCCCGTCTTTCTGCTTGTTCTTCCCGGCGTGATTGCTTACGCGCTGTTTCGCGGCCAGATTGGCGCAGACAGCAATCAGACACTGCCTGTTCTCATCGCTCAGCTCATTCCTACAGGGCTTAAAGGCGTCATCTCGGCAGCGGTACTGGCAGCATTGTTGAGCGCGGTTTCCGCCGCGCTGAACAGTTCGGGAACGCTCGTTGCCGTGGATATCGTCAAGCGCATGCGGCCCGGGATTAGCGATCCGCAGCTGGTTCTGGTCGGACGGGTCAGCTCAATTGCAATCATGATCCTGGCCATTCTCTGGTCAACGCAAGGCGGCAGGTTTTCGAGTATTTTTGCTGCAATCAATGTGATTGCGTCGGATCTGGCGCCTCCTATCACTACAGTATTTCTGTTCGGCGTTTTCTGGCGTCGCGGAACAAAGGAAGCTTCCATTGTTACTTTGCTCACAGGGTTTCTCATGGGAGCTGCGTCGTTTGTGCTGGATCTGCCTGTCTTCGGATCTACGAAGCTGATTACCGATGGTCTGGGAATCTCTTTCCTCATGCAGGCATGGTGGATGTTCTGCATCTGCTGCGTGATTTACTTCGTCGTTAGCTTGTTTACGCCGGCACCTGAAAAAGAGAAAATTCACGGGCTGACCTGGGAGAATCCGCTCTCAGTGGTCTTCGGACGGCCACTGAACTCAGCGCGTGACCCGCGCATCTTTGCTGGCCTGTTGCTTCTTACGATGACAATGCTCTATTACATTTTTCGATAGTCTCTGCCGGGAGGAACATGGAATATCGCATACTTGGCAAAACCGGATTGAAGGTCTCGACGCTTAGCCTGGGAGCATCTTCACTTGGCGGAGGAGTATTCCGTGCAGTGGAAGAGACGGAAGCGATTCGAACCGTAGAGACCGCGTTCGATCTGGGAATCAATCTGATCGATGTATCTCCGTTTTACGGCCTTACACGCGCCGAAACCGTGCTGGGAAAGGCTCTCCGCAATATCCCGCGCGATCGCTACTACCTGGCGACGAAGGTTGGGCGCTACGGAGATGGAGAGTTCGATTTTTCAGCGAAACGAGTCACGGCGAGTGTGGACGAGAGCCTGAAGCGTCTCGGTGTCGAATATGTGGATATCATTCAATCTCACGACAATGAGTATGGTGACCTGGATCAGGTAGTCAACGAAACGCTCCCGGCATTGCGAAGGATTCAGGAAACGGGAAAAGTACGATTTGTCGGTGTGACCGGATATCCATTGAAGATTTTCGAGTCTATTCTTCAGCGTGCCGAGATCGACACGATCCTCTCCTATAACCACTATTCCCTGAACGACACAACGTTGCTCGGCCTGCTGCCCCTGCTCAAAGAACGAAACATCGGGATCGTCAACGCATCACCACTTTCTCAGGGCCTGTTAACCAATCGTGGTACTCCGGAGTGGCATCCAGCGCCGGCAGAAGTGAAAAGAATCTGCGCCGAAGCCGCGGCTTTTTGTAAAAGCCAGAATTACGACATCGCCAAACTTGCGGTGCAGTTCTCGCTGAAAAACCCTGAGATTGCGACAACACTGGTAGGCACTGCGGATCCGGCGAATCTGAAAAAGAATGTCGAGTGGCTGGTAGCGCCTGTCGACAAAGCTTTGCTCGACATTGTTATGCGAATGCTGAATCCGATCAAGGATCAGACCTGGATCGTCGGGCGTCCGGAGAACAACTAATTCAATGTCAGAAGAATGCATCGACGCGCATCATCATCTCTGGCGGTATGTGCCTGAAGAATATCCATGGATGGCGGCTAATATGTCCTCCCTCCGCAAAGACTATCTGGTGGGCGATTTGAACTCTGTCACTCAGGCAGCGGGAGTAACTGGCACCATCGTGGTTCAGGCTCGGCAGATGGTGGAAGAAACCGAATGGCTGTCACAAATCGCCGCGAAGAGCGATCTCATTCGAGGAGTCGTTGGATGGGCGCCTCTGGTGAATGCCGCAGTCGGCCCGCTTCTGGAAAGGTTTGCATCCCTGCCTAAAGTAAAAGCAGTGCGCCATGTGCTGCATGACGAGCACGATGATTTCTACATGCTTCGGGACGACTTCAACCGTGGAATTTCTTATCTGATGCGGGTTGGGCTTCGTTATGATTTGCTGATCTTCGAGCGTCATTTGGCGCCGACGATCGAGTTTGTCGATCGACATCCCGATCAAATCTTCATCGTCGATCACATTGCGAAGCCACGGATCAGGGAGCAGCAGATCTCACCCTGGCGAGAAAACCTGAGTGAGCTGGCGCGGCGAGACAACGTGTACTGCAAGATATCCGGAATGGTGACTGAGGCAGATTGGCATTCGTGGACCGATGACAGTCTTAAGGCTTATTTCGAGATCGCTCTGGAAGCTTTTGGCCCTGCGCGCCTGATGTTCGGCTCCGACTGGCCAGTGCTGACCCTTGCTTCTTCTTACGCACTCTGGTTGCAAACTGTGAAGCGAGCGATCGCGCAGCTTTCGTTGAACGAACAGCGGCAGGTGCTCTGCCGCACAGCCATCAAAGCATACGGGCTTTGATCAATCCATAGATCGAGGAAATATGAACCGGCTTGAAAAAACTGTTAAGGAAAGCGGATCGAGGCCTCTATTAGGTATTGCAGTTTATTTTTATGATCCGATTTTCCTTGAAATGGCGGGCCGCCTTGGCTTCCAGGTGATTTGGATCGAGATGGAGCACGGCTTCATCACTTTTGCCGAAGCGGCAGACCTGTGCCGCATGGCGAGAGGAACAGGCATGCTCACCATGATCCGCGTAGCGGACACGCGGCGTGAAAACGTGATGAAGGCAGCCGAATGCGGTCCTGACATTATCGATGTGCCCATGATGGAAACGCCGGCGATGATTCATGAGCTGATACAAAGCGCGCGCTTTCCTCCTGAAGGAAACCGCGGCTTCTTCAGCGTTTCCCGTTCACTGAATTACGGGCTGGTAGAGAGCGTGGCCGACGAACAGATGCGGCTCAACAAAGAACTTTGCCTGATGATCCAGATAGAAACAGCAGAAGCGGTCAATCGCATCGATGAACTCTGTGCCATCCCCGGCGTCGAAATCTTCATTGGCCCGTCCGACCTCTCGGCTACTTTAGGAGTGCCCGGGCAATTGGGTCATCCCAAAGTATTTGAGGCTGCGAAAAAAATCATTGCTGCCGCCAAACATAGCAACAAGATAGTCGCCGTCGGTGCAGGTCCCGCCGAGTTTAGCTTCTACGCAGAACAGGGGGTAGATCTGCTTTTCTGCGGCAACGACATTGCCTGCCTGCGGGTTGGAATTCAGTCCATGCTGCACCAGGCGCGAACGGCGATTGAGAAGGTGCAGGGGCGTTAGAAGCGGACGTCAATCGCTGACATGACAAGGAGAACCTGATGGAATTCCGCACCCTGAAGCAGACAGACTTGCAGGTCTCCCGTGTGTGTATGGGAACCATGACTTTTGGCAAACCCGTGGAACAGGATGAAGCCGGCCGGATGGTGGATATTTGCCTTGACGCAGGCGTGAACTTCATCGATACAGCAAATATGTACCAACTGGGACGTGCGGAGGAAATGCTCGGCCACGCGATCCATGGCCGGCGGGATCGTATCGTGTTGGCCAGCAAGGTACACGCCAATATGGGCGAGGGCCCGGACCAGAGCGGACTGTCTAAAAAAGCAATCTTCCGTGCCATTGATGAGACGCTACGCCGTCTGCGGACAGACTATCTGGACATCTATTTCCTTCACCAGCCCGACTATGACGTCCCGATCGAGGAAACGTTGGAAGCAATGGAGCAGCTGGTGCAGCAGGGAAGGGTACGATATCCGGCGATTTCTAACTACGCCGGCTGGCAGATGGTTCAGATGCTTGATCTGGCACGGCAGAGGGGCTACACGCCTGCCGCTACATCCCAGCCGATGTATAACCTGCTGGCACGAGGCATCGAACAGGAATTCTTGCCCATGGCGAAGGCCTTCAATGTCAGCGTGCTCGCTTACAATCCGCTGGCTGCGGGCCTGCTCACCGGAAAACATAATGAAGTTTCCATTCCGCAAGGGGGCCGCTTCGACCAAAACCAGATGTATAAGGATCGCTACTGGCACGCGCAGACTTTTCAGGCGGTCGAGAGACTGAAAAATCTGGCCGAGCGTGCAGGGCGGTCGCTTGTCAGCATGGCCTTTGCGTGGCTGCTGCATCACACGGTGACGGATGTGGTGATTCTCGGAGCGTCACGCCTTGAGCAGTTGAGGCAGAATCTCGCCGCTTGCGACGACGGGCCTCTTGCAGACGATATTGTGCAGGGGTGCGATGAGATATGGCAAAACCTGCGCGGACCTGTTCCGGTCTACAACCGTTGAGGAAGAGATGATTACTGGCATCGAACATACAGCTATCGCCTCCTTTGACCCGCGTCGGCTTGCGGATTGGTATGTCAGCCATTTGCATTTCACGGTCATATTAGACACAGGCAAGACCTTGTACCTTCGGGCTCTGAACGGCGTAGTCCTCGAGTTTGTGAATGCCGAGACGCATCCCGGGATATCGTTGATTCGCGATGCTGGATTGCGCCACATCGCTTTTTCAGTAAGTGACTTTGATGCCGCTTATGAGGACCTGCGAGCGAAGGGAGTCAAGTTTGCCGATGAGCCAATTGTGATGCCCGGCATGCGGCTCTACTTCTTTCGGGACCCTGACGGAAACTTCCTGCACCTGGTTGAACGGGATATTCCGCTGAGTTAGAAAGACCGCTGGAGGCGCGATGGATCGACGAGCATTCATTCAAACAGGGTTCCTCACTTTCGCGGAAATGCTAGCGCCGTCTTCAACTGTTTCCACCAGGGTTACGAAGGCAATCGAGATCGCTTCATAAAAAACATCGTGGTTACGACTTCGGCCGCGATTCAGACGTGTTCTTCTCTGAATGCGGCGGTCCGAAAAACGGGCCGGGCGGACAATGGATTGCAAACGATACCAAAGTGTGGCCCAATACCTTGGTCCAATTGTTTCGTTTTCCTCGTCAGACTTATTGTGGCGGGTTATCGATACGAACGAACCGGAATCACAAGTGAGCACGGATTATCTGAAAAGGAGTCGCCAATGGACAGCGTACAAATCGAACAGAAGAGCTATGATATGCCCCCGCGGAACGGGATCAGCATCGCGCATTTTCTCACCGTGAAGGACATCGAGCGATCGGCTCGCTACTACGAAAATGTCTTCGGCGCTCGCATTCTGAGCCTGGGCGACGGCAACGCGCCTGGGTACCTTCAGCTCGCGAATATCTGGATGATTATGAACGTGGGGGGCGGCCCGACTCCGGATAAGCCAACTGTATCGCTCAGCGTCCCCGACCCGAATCACATCAGCAGCTTTCTGAATTTCCGAGTTGCGGATATTCAAGCGTGCTATGAGTTATGGAAAAAGCGAGGAGCCGAATTCATCACGGAGCCGCTGCCCAAGTACGGCGAGATCCGCTGCTACATCCGCGATCCTGACGGCTATATCATCGAGGTTGGTCAAAGTACAGATCTTACGTACGGTTGACGCTGGCCCGGGTGAGTTTACTTGAATTTGGGATCGGGATGCGTAGGTGCCGAACGTGGTTAGGATGCGGGCGGTTTCGTCCTCATTGGAGGGTTTCTGTTTGCGAGGCTGGCAGATTTTTCAATAGGATCAAGCATTTGGAAACAAAGAAATGTCCATCCGCAAACCTTTCCGAGTAGGAAGCGGTCTAGGGCTAGAAGGCCTGGTCGGTACCGATGAGTCCGATGGTCGGTACTGACCATGGCCGTTGAATCTGTTTTTCCCAAAAAACCGGGTTTCCCGAAACTTCATCGCCGAGTCACGTATCCGGAATAGAAGCACTTCCGCAAGGTGAGCTTTTCGTCAAAACGATCAATATTGAACTGAAGCCCAGAGTTTCGTATCAGCCTCATTTCTCTCCACCTCGCCTCTGGTCTTGGCTCAACCTTATCGATGGCCTTTTTCATATCCGCTGGAAACGAAATCCACCCCTTCTCCTCCCACACCCGCTTTGCCTTCACCGCATCGGCCCTAGTCCGATACTCCGCTTTGAATTGCGAATACCATCGCACCGTAGCGATCTTTGCGCTGCGTAAGAAGAACTGCTCGAATCGGCCATTCACCTCGGGCGCGGCGGCGGGAACTACTCTCCGAATTCATGCCGCCCTTCAAAATTTTTGTGTGAGAATCAAAAGAATTCTCCAGCCCCCTCGATATGCCTCTACAATTCGTAACTGTGTGCAGGAACTTGAAGACTGAGGGGTCTGATAATGGCCGAGAAAACGATAGTGGATAAGGTAGGGGAGACGGTTGGAATAGGCGTGGAGATGGTGTCGGATGTGGCCGGAGCCATCAAAACAGCAATCGATGCGGCCGTGACGACGGTGACTGAGGTTGCGAAGAATAAACCCGTCCAGAAGGCGGCGAAGAAAGCTCCGGCGAAGAAAGTCGCAAAGAAGGCTGCTGCAAGGGCGCCTGCGAAGAAGGCAGCTAAAAAAGCTACAGCTAAGAAGGCACCAGCCAAGAAAGCTGCGAAGAAAGCGGTGAAGAAGGCGGTGAAGAAGGCTGCAGCAAAAAGAACCATAAAGAAGTTGCCCGCAAAAAAATCGCCTAAAAAAGCTGGCAGGAAACCCGCAAAGAAGACTGGCCGACTGCGGCGGTGAGAGAGACGCGGTCCACCGATCGCCGGACCCGGTTCAACGAAGCAAAACCGGCTTAGGCCAGCCATCTCGGCCTCGATTCGATCGTGGTCTTCTATCGTGGAAGGGACCTTTTATTTCCCTTCAGCCTTCGGCAACTCCGGCCTTACGAAAGACAGCAAGTGAGCTATCGAGGCCGGCTTTCGCGGCTGCTTCCGGTGTCATGTCTTTTGTTCGTCCAAAGACTTCTACGCTGACTGCATCGGTGTAGTGGATGCTTTGCAGCGCCTGCAGGAAGCCGGTCAGGTTGATGACACCTTCGCCGGGCAACAGACGCTGATTATCGTGGATCTGCTCCGGAGGCAGGTTCGGCGAGTCATTGAAATGTACATGCACGATGCGATCGCGGCCGGCGGCAATGATGTCCTGTGTGGTCGCTCCTGCGTGGTGCCAGTGCCAGGAATCGAGCTGCAGTCCGACGTTGGGACCACATTCCTTGGCGAACGCGAGCATATCGTTCATGCGCCAGATGAATTCGTATTTGTGCGCTTTGCGAAATTCGAGCGGTCCTAGAAACTCGAGGCCAAGGCGGACGTTGTAACGCGCCAGAATGCGGGCACTTTCTATAAATCTCTGCTTATAGGTTTGGCGCAGTTCATCTTTTGGCGTATCGCTCGATGGCATGATGTACGTCATCATGCGCGGGCAGTGGATAGCGGCAGCGAGCTGGGCGGCTGCGTCAAGCTGGGCGAGCGAGGCCTTGAAGGTTGCGTCGTCTTTTCGGAATTCGACCGGAAAATCGATGACGGCTGGCCTGATCTTAAGGCCGACAAGTAAGTCGTTGGTCGCGCTGACGCCGGCTTGCATAGCCGGGCCCAGCATAATGTCCGTGCCGGGAAAGCCAGTTTTCGCGGCCAGGCGCGCGAAGTCAGGCCACGGAACACGATCTTGCAACAGCACGCTGTTCAAGGAGAGGAACATGTTGCGTTCGCTGGCGAAAGCTCTGGAGGAGAGCGCGGCTGCGGCGAGCAGCTTACCAAATGATCGTCTGGATATCGAATAGGGCATGTGCAATCGATCATACCCGGAGTAGCATAGCGTTGAGGAGGCGGAAGACATGAACAGACGAGAGATGCTGGCCACCACGGGTGCTGCGACGCTTGCGGCACTTTGCATGCCGAAGCTGTTGAAGGCCGATGCTCCAGCGAGCCAGGTCGCGATCGTGCGTTGCCGCGATTATGCGCAATATGGGCAGCAACTTTCTCTCGCCTTCGATCAGATCGGCGGCATCGAGAAATTGGTGCGTGGGAAGACGGTTGCGCTCAAACTGAATCTCACGGGCAATCCGAAGAACTTTCCATTGACGACTGACCTTCCTTATCGGACGAATCCGCAATCAGTGGCGGCGACAGTGCATCTGTTTGCCAGGGCGGGTGCGCGGCGCGTTCGCATGATTGAAAGCTTCTTTCCGGCCGATCAGGATCTCTCGCTGTGGGCACGCTACGGCCTGGACGTAAACGCGATTAACAACATGGGCGTGCCAGTGGTTTGGGAAAACGTGCAGAACCTGGGCAACTACAAGCAATATGTGCGCATGAAGGTGCCCTGGGGCGGGTACGCCTATCCGGCATACCACCTGAACCCGGCGTTCTATCAGTGCGACGTATACGCTTCGATGGCGAAGCTGAAGAACCATTGGATTGCAGGCGTGACCATGACGATGAAGAACAACTTCGGCAACACGCCCTGCTCGCTCTACGGCGGAGACTGCGGACCTAGCGGGAACGAGCGGCCGACGAAAGAGCGTGGACAAGTGCTGCATGATGGAACGACGCCTGCGCCCTCGGGAGTGGATGCCGAGTTGCACCCTGATTCGCCGCGCGATCCGGGCTATCGGGTTCCGCGCATTCTGGTTGACCAGAACGGTATTCGGCCAATTGATATTGCGATCGTAGATGGCGTCGAGACGGTGCGGGGAGGGGAAGGTCCGTGGCTTCGCGGCTTGGAAAAGATGACACCGGGCGTAATTATTGCCGGCCGCAATGCCGTCTGCGTGGATGCTGTCGGAATGGCAGTGATGGGCTACGATCCGTATGCGGAGCGCGGCACTTCTCCGTTCATCCGAGGCGACAACTCGCTGCGTCTCGCGGAAGAAGCCGGGATCGGATCACGGGACCTGAAGCGCATCGAAGTAGTCGGACTATCAATTAAGGACGCTCATATCAATTTCGGACCCGGCGCCGTTGGTAAGAAGCTGAGCGAATTGAACTCGTAGATCGCATCCGGTGAAGCGGGTTGGGAACGCTTGTTTACTTGCGTGGCGCCGACCACATATCGAAGCTCCGCAACTTGGTCGCTTGCTGTTCGTCAATTCGTCCGAGACTGATGTGTCGGATCAATTCCCCAATAGACCTGCGCTCCGGGGTTGGCCGCCAAGCCAACTCCGGAGTCAGAGGCGTAACCGCATGCATCAGGCTGGTTTCGTAGCCGTTCCATCCTTCAAAAAGCTGTGCCGGTTTGTACATGTTTGATATTCTCTGCAACAAAACTCCAGACGTCTATTGTTAGGGTGTAGTCACCTGGCGCGATGAGGTGCTACCTTGGGCGCGCGCCCTGAGGAGGTTACAGGTTTCCAACTCCTTCTGCGCATCTGCCGGACGAAGAGCTGCTCGGTACGCGTCGGCCAATTCATGATGGAATTTCTCGCTGTCCGGTAACAGCCGTGTCGCCGCCTCAAGTTCCGGAATCGCTACGGCTGTGTTCCCGCTCTCGAGCTCGATCTTGCCGAGATCGTAATGCGAGTCAGCATCACGTGGGCTGAGATGAATCGCGGTGCGGAGTTCTTCAAGCGCCCGCTGTTTCTTTCCCTGCTGCTCCAGCGTTTCTCCGAGAGCCCGATGTACATCGGGAATTTCCGGATGCGCCTTCTCCAGCATCTCCAGCCGCTCCGTGCCAGCGGCGATTTGCCCGATTCTGATCATCGACTGGGCATAGACATATTCTGTCTGTGGAGCAAGGTCTGCTTTCCCGATCGCGGGCTCGAGCACACTGATGCAACCATGGTAGTCGCCGGTCATGAACTGGCTGATGGCCAGAACGCTGCGGGCGCCAGTATCGTCCGGGTGCGACTTTAGATAGCGCGACAGGGGCATAATGGCATCGGCAAATTGCGAGCCCGCAAATGCCGCTCGCCCCCAGTTGTAGTCGAGCCCTTCGAGCGACGGGTTCCACGCGGCGGCGCGTTCAAAGTATGTGACTGCGCCTGAATAGTTGCCGTTGGTTGCTGCGATTGCACCCAGATTGTTATAGCTGTCAGCCATGGCGAGTCTGAGTTGCTCCCTCATCGCTTCGACCTTTCGCAGCGCTGCTGGATTCACTGTAGCGGCAGCGGGAGACGAAGGTCCCGCGGCCTCTGCCTCGGGTGCATCCTCGGCCCCCGATGAATCCAGTAGTCCCGCCAGTTTGCTTTTGTCCTGCGACAGCGTTTTGTTGGCCAGGCCGCGTGCGGTCGCCATCTCCGCATGCGCCGCATCCTGCTGCCCTTTCTGCATGAGGATTCTGCCCAGAAGAAAATGCGCATTCTGTACCTGGTACCGATTGCGCGAAACATCGGCCGTAAGACGGATGCATTGACGAAGAGCGGTTTCTGCCTCAGGGAAACGGTTGGTGTTGAAATAGACTTGCCCCAGATACAGGTAGGCGTCGGGAGTTTGCGGAGCCAGTAAGATCGCCTTGTTAAGATACGTCTCTGCTTCCGCATAGTGATTGCGGTTCGCCGCAATCTTGCCGAGCGCCGCATACGTCATCGCATCACGTGGGGAAATGGTCAGCTCTTTCTGCAACTCTGTTTCCGCGCCTTCCATATGGCTCTCGTCGCCGCCCGTAGCCAGCAACACAGCGGCCAGCGAATAGTGCGCACCTGGCAAGCGCGGGTTTTCCTCAATGGCCCGCTGGAATTCCGTTACCGCCCTGAGCTGGGAATCAGAATCGGCATATGCGCGGCCGAACGCCATGTGGATCTCTGGAGTATCGCCAAAGGACTTCTCCATCTCGTCAAAAATTCGCACGGCGCATTTTTCGTCCTCCAGGTCGAGACAGGATACGGCCAGGTCATAGCCGTTGGGGAAAGTTGGATCCAGCGCCACGGCTGCTTCCAGCTCTTTCCTTGCTTCCTGATCCCGATTCAGCTTCAGAAAGGTGCGTCCAAGCGCCTGATGAGCCAGTGCCAGCTGCTCATGGTCGTCAGGGTATTTCCGTATGAATTCCGTCGCCAGCCTCTTTGCGTGGTCCAGATCGCCAAGCACCAACGCCGTTCGCGCATAATCAAGAAGGAGAGATGGGGAGCTGGGTTCCAGGGTCAGAGCTTCATCGAATAATGGCGCTGCGTGCGTATAATCCGGCACCAGAGCATACCCGCTCGCCAACTCACCCAGGGCATCGGCGAGAAACGCGCGATATTGCTCGGCTGCTTCGCTGAGCTTGCCAGTACGTTGCAACTCCTGGGCGTCGGTGTAATGCTGCTGCAACGACCCGCTGCCGTCTGCTCCTCGGTCCGCCGCCTGTCCGCAAAGGGTCGCCGCAGAAATCAATATATAGATATAGATAAGGTATGTGCCGCGGAGTCTGTTTCGGGTGGGCATGATAGGGCCGTAAAGCGCCAATTTCACATCGTACCACCCAGTTTTGCCGCCGACAGGTAAGGTAAACAGGCGTTTGGCGGAGGCCCCGGGCGGCTGCGGCCTCCGTCTCACAAATGTCGCTCTCCGCCATGGTCTGTCAAGAGCAAAAAATCCTCTTTGCGCTCGTAAATGACTCATTCGAAAGCGAAAAAAGCTCGACCGGTTTGGCGTATTTTCCTCCTCCGCCAGCTATAATGGAAGTAAATCATTTAGTGAACCCGCCGTAGCTGGCGGGTTTTTTCATGGAACGGAATAACTCTTTAAGAATCAATTAAGTACGCGTAAGCCAAATGGATTCCATCAAGTAGCGCAATCTCCCGGGAAACATTGTATTTTCAGGAACTTGCTGGAGAGGGGGCGCCGGTTCTCCCGCTTCAGGACGTGAAAAAACAGAAGGCGAACAATTCGTCCGCCTTCCGTTTCAGTTTCAAAGGGAGGGCGCTAGAAGAAATACTTCACATTCAGTTCAATAATGCGTTGATAGGGAGCGGCTGTCTTGGTATCCATAACACCGAAGGTGCTGGTGTTGTAGTTCGGCGTGATGGTTTTACCGGCATAGTCCACGTTGTAAGCCAATGAGAGCGGCCCTCCGCTCAACGTGCTGTAACCCGGCAGCGGGTGGTTCATCCAGTTAAAGGCGCTGGCCCGAAACTGGATTTGCTGTCCCTCATGGATGGGAAACGATCTGTAGATCGCCAGATCGTTATTAAAGTAGGCCCCGGCGCTCATATAGGGGAAATGCTGGCCGCCTTGTGTCCCTACAGCCGGCGCTACGAAGCAGTTCCCGTTTACGCGCTGGTAGTGTTTCAGGCCGGCGGTTGGGTCACAGGTCAGCGCAGGCAGAATTGGGACAGGAGCATCCGTGCCAAAGTAGGTCGCAGATCCGATGCCAGTGGTGATACCCTGCGCCTTCGCATCCGCTGGCAGGCCGGTATACGTCAGCCCCATGCCAAAGTTCGGCACGCCGTTGCCAAGGGCAGCGGGAATATACCCGCCCGCCTGCCAGGTGGAGATGCCGGAGATCGTCCATCCGCCCAGCAGGCCGTTGACAAACCGGTTGAAGGCATGGACGCTGCCGGTCTGATAGCTGTAGGAGGAATTGAAGACAAACGGCCGGTCAACCGATGTCGGACCGTAGTTCATATCGATGTCGAACGGATTCTCCTGCAGGCTCGTGCCCAGCGTTTTCGACCAGGTGCCATTCAGGTTGAAGTTGAGGTGGCCGGTTGTTTTGATCCATGCCACCTGCAGAGCGTTGTAGTTGCTGTAAGCGAGGCTTTGATTCACGGTGACGGAAGAGGTGCCATACGCATAGCCGTAAGGATGATAATCTGCCGCCTTGTTTCCAGTTGGAGTTCCGGCCGCTCCACCAGAATTGGGATTTGTTCCCAGGTTTTCCGGATTCGTGGACACCACTCCGGTGACTGGATCGGGTTGGAAGAAGGCTCCGATAGGGGTTTTGTTCTTATCGGCAAGCGCGGCGAAGTTGCTGCCTTCGATGCCCTCGCTGTTATCGGACAACTGGCTGGTGCTGCTGCCTACATAGGCGATATCGAGCACGGAATTCCATTTCAGCCGCTGATCGACGGTGAAGCTATACGCATACGTGAGCGGTTGGCCATAGTCAGTCGGATCGAAGCCCGCCTGCGTCCCGCTTGTGCACTGGGCTGAGCAGGGCTTATATGCCAGTTGATTGAGCTGTGAAAGCATGACAGTTTTCTGGCCGGGCAGGTTGTAGGCCAGTGTGTGTTGCGCGGTCACCAGCGGCGGCGCAACGTCGTTCACCTGGGTAACGAAACGGTAGGCGCCCCATCCCCCGCGAACCACGGTGTTACCGGTCCCGAATACATCGTAGGCAAGGCCAAAACGCGGATCGAAATAAGCGAACCGGTTCGGCTGACCGCTCAATGGGACGCCCGCATCGATGGCATGCCAGTAATATCCCGGAGCGTACTTGCCGCCATTGAAGTCAGAGATTACCCGGTCGGGATAGAAGACGGCCATGCCGGTGCGGCCACGGTCGTACCAGTGGCCAATGTGCTCCACGCGCGCGCCCAGACTGAGGGTCAGGCGTCTGGTTGTTTTCCAGGTATCGTCTACGAAAAATGCGGTTGCCTGGTAGGCGGTATCGGCTATAGGGGAAGAATCGTTTTCGCTGTATCCCGTCAACACTCCCATCGCGAAATTTGCGGTGGGATTCTTCGGCGAGCCCAGCGGATTTCCTGTAATGACATTCGGGTTCTGACCCGCGCGAATTGTGAGGTTCCCGTCCTGATAGGTGCTGAAGGTGCTCTGGTAATTATCGGTGTTCTGCGTGAACGCGCCCATTTTCACGGTATGAACACCCCAGACCTTGGTCAGCACATCGTTGAACTGGGGAGCCTCCTTCTTAACGGCATATTTCCCCGGAGGGTTGTCGAAGATAGAGGCCTGCGAGAAATCTGGGAAGCTGGCCGTCCCTGCGCTGCTGTAGGCAGGGATGTTGAGAGAGGTGGTCTGAAAAACTTTGCCATATGGATAACCAAGCGTTTCCCTTGAGGCCGCCGATGGGTCCGGCTGGGTGAAAGGGAAGTCGCCGAAGGCCCATGCCGCCATGAAGTCGTTGGTGGTAGTGGAGTTAAAGTTGTGTACAAAGTGGCCTGCAATCGATTTGCCCCGGAAAACCTCGGACTCGCCGCCGCCCGGGTAGGGAATTGCGTTGCCCGGCGTCCAGTAAAGGTGCGCGCCATTGCCCTGCGCGAGTTGGGCGTCGTAGGCCTGTTGGTACGACCCATAGATTTTCGTATTTTCCCTCAGTTGATAGTCGACCCGGAGGCGATAGATCCATCCGTTATTGATGTTCGGAATGGGCTGAAAGTAGTTGTAGCCACCGGGAGTGGTTGCCGGGTTCGCATTGGCCTTGGGCCAGATCTTGGCCAGCGCAGCCGCGCCCGGATCGAGGAATTGCGCGGGTATCTTATTGCCGGAGTTTGCTGTGGTGGAATTGTTGGCAGGAATGCTGCTGCCGTCTGGGAAGACCGTTCCGGAAAGATCGTTGCACCATGCACCCTGTGGATAGCCGGATGCTGGAGTCGAGTAAAATCCGCCGGGGCAAAGGGCCAGGTTATCCGCGTTATCAGTGGTGAAGTCTCCAGCCATCATTTCCGGAGTGGGGATGTAGGATTTCAACACGTTCGCATTCCCCTGGTTCTGCAGCCATCGTTCATAGCCGCCCCAGAAGAAGAGCTTCCTGTTGGTGCCGGGCATGGGGCCGCCGAAGTTGCCGCCGGGATAGTAATAGTGCTGTGGTCCCTGTGCGATTCCCTGATGGTTGCTCTGCCAGTCGTTCGCGTTCAGGACGCTGTTTCGTGCATCGAAGTAGGCTTCGCCGTGATAGCGGTCGCCCCCCGATTTACTGATAGTGCTCACGACAACCGGACCAAACGGCGTGTCAGCACCGAAGTTGGAAGCCTGCACGCTGACTTCCGCAGTCATTTCCGGGTTAACGATCGAAACCGAAGACGCCATATTGCCCGGGTCAATGTGTTGGCTCCGTCGGCCAGCAACGCCGACCCGCCGCGATTTACCGCGCCGTTGATGTCGATCCCGTTGCCGATCGCGCTCTGCTGTACGCTCGTATTCAGGTCGCTGTACATCGGGCTGTTCTGGGTCAAACCAGCGGACACCGTTGTCGCGCCGGGCAGAACTTTCAGCAACTCTGTCGTGTCGCGTCCCACAAGCGCCAGGTTCTCAATCTGTTTGGAATCCAAGACGTTGGTACGCTGCCCGCTCGTCGTGGGAATCATCTCGCTGGCTGCGCTGACCGTGATCGTCGTCGTCTCAGAGCCCACAGTCAGGGTAAACGCCGGGACGGTTCGCTGGTCTCCAGCATGCAGCATGATCCCGGTAACTTCTTTGCTTTGGAAACCTTTCGCGTTGGCCTTGAGGTGTAAGAGCCCGGCACCAGAGCCGGAAAAGCATACAGTCCTTCGCCATTCGTTTGTACGACACGCGAACTGGCGGTCGATTCATTGATGAGAGTTACCTGGGCACCGGGAATCACGCCGGCGGAAACATCTTCGACGGTCCCCGTTAACTGGGCTGTGGTTTGCGCGTGGGTTACAGGCACGGACAGAACTAACAGCGTAACTGCAACGAGAGGGAAAATCTGCCAGCATCTTCCGCAGACTTGTCGCACGTCTCGCTCTAGTCCTCGCGAGGTAAGAGCGTTATATAAGTTGTTCATTTCTTGCATCGCCTCCTGGAAATTCCGCAAACAAAGGAGCCTCCGCGGGGGAGTCGAATGTGCGTCGTTATTCCTTAGTTCGCGATTTTGTTAGCGACCGAAACTATAGAGGCACGATTTTAACCATGTCAAGTAGAAATTTAGGTTTTAGATGGAACGCAAATCTTTCACCTACTTCTCGGAGAAAAATCGCTTTTCTTCAATCATTTCAACTAATAAAATCACTGGGTGTTGACCCGGGAAGTGGCCTATAAAACCTTTCATTCCCTATCAAAACAAATTGAATTATGACTGACGTTTCATTTGCCTATGAAACCGGCCCATGAGGGTATGCTCCGGCATTTCCGGTAGGAGTAGTGGAGGACGCAAGAAGTTGTGGCTCGACAGGCGTGGAGTGAGACAGCGCGGATCATTAACCAAGATATCGTCCTCAAGTTAATCCGAGCTACCCCATTGCGCGCGCCGGCCTGGCGGCGTTCGGGTCTTGGACGAGAGCCATCAGGCACCTTTCTCGTCTTTTGTTGTTCAAAAATGAGTGTGCATGTTGGTAGACCGAGGCTGAGCCGGTCGTTCACCAACTAGGGCGTGTTCATAGGGGAACTAGCTACTGCCACAGCTATTGCTATAGGTTACATTTTCCTATGTGAACATCTGGATTTGTCGGCGAGCCGAAGGTTACCGTATTGCTTCCCCGTTGTCGACCATCCAGATGTTGGAGAGCATCGGCAGTCTAGGGCTGAAGGTTCTTCTGACCTGGTGAAGAGAGATTTCGGTAAGACAATTTCATCCGAAGCACTATCAAATGATCATTTGGAGGCTACTAATAGGTAGCTCTTCCGCCACTTAGATCAAAAACGGCAGCGGTTGTGAAAGAATTCTCCTCCGATACCAGCCATGCGACCATGGCACTCACTTCATCGACTTCCAGGAAACGTCCGCGTGGTATTTTGCTCAACATATAGTCCACATGCTCCTTCGATATTTGCTCGAAGATGCGGGTGCGTGCTGCCGCAGGCGTGATGCAGTTCACCGCAATGTTGGCACCCGCCGTTTCTTTGCCGAGGGATTTCGTTAAAGCAATCACCCCAGCCTTTGAGACACTATAAGCAGAGGCATTCGGATTGCCCTCCTTGCCAGCGATAGAGGCAACGTTGACGATTCGTCCGTAATTTCGATGCAACATATGCGGCAGAATAGACCGGCAGCAATAATAAACCCCGAAGAGATTCACATTTATAACGCGCTGCCACTCTTCGATAGGATATTCCCAAGTAGTGTGATTGGGTCCAGCAATACCTGCGTTCGCTACAAGTATGTCGATATTGCGATGCCTGTTGATGGTGGATTCGAGCGCCTGACTCACTGAAGTGGCCTGTGAAACGTCGACTACCTCTCCAGTAACGTCGCCTATGTTTTCCAATTCCTGTATTGTCTGCTCGAGGAACGCCCGATCGTAGTCCCAAATGGAGACAGAAGCACCCGATTTCAGGAGGCGCGTTACGATGGAAAGACCAATTCCTTGTGCTCCCCCCGTTACCACTGCGTGACGATTTCTCAAATCAATCTGATTCACTTATTCCTCGCGACAAATAGTAATAGAAAACTCGGCAAGTTTTGTTCGTTTGTCGGTTTTACTCCAAAGCTGAGATCACTGACTACAATTTGTTGGGTTGACGTTGGCCTTGTGAGCGAGACGATTGAGGTGGGCATGAGTAGTTCCGCGAGACGGGTTCTACGTACGGCCGAGGAGAACCGGTGTATTCAATGGGATAAACCTATTCCAGATCATTTGTCTGCGTCTCTCTGAAAAGCGCTGTTAGTCACATTTCCTGGTTCAATCTAAGACACAGGGCCTTCTTGTCCCTAGAAACTATGCGCACACCCTGGTCTATCTTAGAAGCAACACCATTCGAGATCCGAACGGTATAGTCGAAATCTTGGAATCGATAGTTTAGGCGGTCCTTCAATACCTCTTGGATGCTGCTACGGCTTGGAACCCACTCAAAGAACAAGCCGAATCCTATCTGAGAAGGACTACGTTGTAATTCAAAGCAAATCGTTTGCTCTCCAAAAATGCATAGTAGCGTGCCTCCATGCGACAAGTGGATGCGCGTATGAAGCTCATGAGCCCTTTCATTCACGACTGGAAGGCCCGCCATAGTTAAGGAGGAAGTACTCCCATCGGGACTGATTGTGACGAACCGCCCGAGCGCGCGCGTACCATCTCGTCCTGCTTGCACTTCCGCATCGCTCCAGTGGTAGCCATCTAACACGGCGAGCAAGCGCTGCTCGATGTCGTGTTGCCGTACGGGCTCTGCGAGAAATGGCTGCCGGAATTGATCGTTGTAAACGTGAAGGTCTCGGAGGTAGAACTCGTTGCCCCGAAAGTGCAGATTTGCGCGATAGTATTTGCTTTGATACCACACGGTGCGCTGGGACGTCTGTTCCTTTCCGAATGGATCTTCCAGCATCACCTGCGCTTGCGTGGGTGTTGACTTGAAGGATCGTTTAAAACGGCGTCCCGTCTCGCCCATTGTTTCGATGATCACGCTGCTCGCACTATGCAAATCCGCGAGCTTATCCATCTGCATCGCATAAGCTTTGCTCATCATCGGCCAACCAAAACTGTTTTCCTGTCCGATCTGCGCGTAGGCAAGAGACTGAGTCGGCGTATGAGCCATCATGTCAAGGAACTGAGAGACAAACGTTTGCGACTGGCCTGACGCCCAGACGGGTTCCATCGTGTCGGGATATGGGAGCTGATTGTCGTAGTAATAGACGGGATCCTGCCCCAGCAAGCGAAACATTGGAATCGAGATCTGATTCTTTGCCTCTAAAGCAGGACTCCAGGCATTCTTCCGGTTCGGATAGTAAGCCGCGATGGGAGCACCCCAGATCGTAAAGCCATCCGTAGCCAACTGATCGCGGCAATTGCCGAAAGCATCGATGCCATAGTTGTCTGAGAGATGCGCAATCGAGACTGCATCCAGGTTCCACGAAGCCACTGTTTTGGCCTCATGGCCAAAGGTGTGCTTAAAGGTCGCCATTGCAGTGTCGGCGAGCTTGCGACGTTCGTCAGGGCTATAGCCGATCGCATAGGCGATGGGCACGTGATAGTCCCACTCCCATGCTGGATTTCCGCGCCACGTGATTCCCGCATCGTCGCAGATCTTTCGATTCATCTCGAACCAGATACCTGTCTCGTGATCCGGAGGCATTTCGGCCTTCAGGAACTCCACATATGGGCCCTCGACCAGCGCATCGTACTGCAGCAACCAGGTTGCCGGGAATTTGTGCGATTTGATCAGTGCCATCTGTTCCCGCACTGGTTTCATCAGATCGATGTTTTCACGCGGTTCCTCGGCACGGATAAAGTTCATAATGTTGATGGCACGCCAAGAGGCGCTCATCTTGAATGCCTTGGCCGATATCGCGGGCAATGCGCTTGAAACAAGTATCGTTTTCAGGCCCCCAACCAGTACCTGACGCCGTGTGAAAAAATTCCAATCAGGTTGCCCTGGTGTCTTTCCCATATAACGTTCCTATCGTATTCGTCGACGAACATCGTTCCCGACGCAGGTATCTAAGTCAATGCCACAGCGTCTACGAAAGAGAAAGCTTGCAGCGGACGCGATGCGAAACAGCGAAGCATTCGATCGATAGACCTCATATCTGAATGTAAGTGAAGGCGCAAAAATCGATTCTGTTAGTAGCAGTTTGCCACTGTTGCAGTTGCCCGCTCATCCGTCGTTGGCACTTGTCATAAATAATCAATTGATATTACGAGGGATTATTTCTCTCCGTGCCTTCATCCAGAATAGCCATCGAGGAACGACGAAATATACCCGGCGAGTGCCGTGAAAGGTTCCCCCGGCCGAAGGATTTAAACACTGTAGTACTCCAACGAGCTTTATAAATATGATTCGCCAGTTGGGAGCTACGGTCATAACTTGCTCTTCGAGAGCATCACGCAATAAGTCGCCAGGAAGCAAACCAGCTACGAAACCGGCTGCAATTCTTTGCCTTTAGACTCGATTGCATTAAGCAGGTTTTGCCACGACTCATCGAAGGACTTGGCCCCGTTCGATTGCAGGTCAGCAGCCAGTTGTTCGAGGTCAATTCCGGCTTTTCTAAAATCGTTTAGAACGGTCTCGCATCTGCCGCCGTCTCGCGGGAGAGTTCCGCTCGGCTTTCCGTGATCGCCAAAAGCCAGAAGAGTTTTCTCAGGCATTGTGTTAATCGTATTTGGAGCAGCCAGAGCCTCAATATAAAGAACATCGGAAGCTTTTGGATCCTTGGTACCGGTGCTGGCAAACAAAAGCCTCTGTGGCCGAGCGCCAAAATTCGCCAAACGCTGCCAGCGGTCCGAAGCAAGGATATCGCGGTAGGCTTTGTATACCTGCTGTCCGACAGCGATGCCAAGTTTATCGCGCAGTTGGTCGGGCACTTTTTCCATTGTCGCTCCATCCCACCGGCTCAGGAAGACCGAAGCAACGGATCGAACGTCGGGACTGAGTCCATCTGCGATACGTCGCTCGAGTCCACGCATGTATGCCTCTGCGGATGCTAGATAATGCTCTCGAGAGAAGAGAAGTGTGACGTTGATCGCGACGCCCGACGCGATTGATTCCTCGATTGCTGGATTTCCTTCCTTCGTTCCGGGAATCTTAATGAAGAGGTTTGGACGATTCGCCTTCTTGTGTAACGTTGTTGCTGCGGCTACCGATCCCTTGGTGTCATAAGCGAGAAGAGGCGACACCTCGAGTGAAACAAAACCATCATTGCCTGCCGTGCGTTCGTGAACAGAGGCGAAGAGGTCGGCGGCTCGAGCCAGGTCTTGCAAAGCCAGCTCAAAGAAGAGCTCTTCGCCCAAAAGGCCCGTGGAGAGGAGATGGCTAATCTCTGCATCATACGATTTGCTTTTTGAGATGGCATGTTCAAAGATGGTTGGGTTCGACGTCAGCCCCGTGATGGAAAACTCATCGATATAGCGCTTGAGTGTTCCGTTGTTCAGCAAATCACGCGTAATGTTGTCGAGCCACAAGCTCTGCCCGATGTCATGGAGCTTCTGTGTCGCCTCCATCGTTCCTCCTCCTCTTCACCCTTGTATCGCCACGTGTTGCTTTTTGACGCGCCTTGCCACTCATGTCGATTCTCCTCCTGAAGCCTCTACTTCGTCATCTTCATGATATGAAATCCATCGCGAGGATGACGGTAAATGCAATCAAGCCGCCCTATGGGGAAGGCTCCAATTAGGCCGGATATAGTGGCAGGTGTAGCCATTTGGATATCGTTCCAGGTAGTCCTGATGTTCAGGCTCAGCTTCCCAAAAAGGCCCAGCAGGTTCCACTTTCGTCACTACTTTGCCGGGCCAAAGTCCCGAGGCATCCACGTCGGCGATCGTCTCCTCAGCGGTGTGTTTCTGTTCATCGTTCGTATAAAAGACCGCAGAGCGATAACTGGTTCCGAGGTCATTTCCTTGCCGGTTCAACGTGGTCGGATCGTGAATTTGAAAAAAGAACTCCAACAGCTTCCTATAGGTCAGTTTTTGCGGATCAAAGACGATCTCGACCGCTTCTGCATGGCTGCCGTGATTTCGATAGGTAGCATTGGGAACATCACCGCCGGAATATCCGACACGCGTCGAGATAATCCCCGGGTAGCGGCGTAATAAATCCTGCATGCCCCAAAAGCAGCCACCGGCCAGGATTGCAGTTTCGTGTGATGAGGACATCTTCTATTTCACCTCCTTTGGCGCAAATAATTTGAGATATTCGCCGTAACCTTCGCTCTCAATCTCGTCGACGGGAATGAAACGCAGCGACGCAGAATTGATGCAGTAGCGCAATCCTCCGGCATCCTTCGGGCCATCGTCAAATACATGACCCAGGTGGCTCTCGCCGTGGCTCGACCGCACCTCAGTCCGGATCATTCCGTGGCTATTGTCAGACCTCTCTTCGACGTTCTCGGAGTCCACGGGTTTAGTGAAACTCGGCCACCCACAGGCGCTATCGAATTTGTCGAGGGAGGAGAAAAGCGGCTCACCGGAAATAATGTCTACATAGATCCCAGGCTCATCATGGTCCCAATACGCATTTTCAAAAGGACGTTCCGTACCGTTCTCTTGCGTGACCCGAAATTGTTCGCGAGAAAGACGGGATATGGCATCAGCATCTTTTGTGTAATTGGACATACAGAATCCTCGTCATTCGATCAATCCATAACCATCAATTTGATCAATTGGACCATGGAATGGATGCAGATGTTGATTTCAGAAGGGTCAAACCGCCCAAGAATGTTCATTGGTTTGGAATGGCTTCAGTAAGAGATTTGCGCCTCGAATCCCGTCGAGGATCGACTGGGCGGTCGGCCGCAGAATCTAATCGTTCCGCAATCGCGGCGAAACTCGGGGTCGGTCCAGTCCATCGCAATTGGTCCACGTTGTCGAAGAGGGCGACGTCAGTCTTGAGGGTGGCCAGAGTTCGAAAGAGCTTTGCGCGGTCCATTTCGCGGGCAAGCGTAGCCGCCAGAGCGGTCGCATTCGTCGCATTCACGCGCCACTCCCCACTGTCCGCCGGAATTGATTCGAGATGAGCATATTTGGCAAGGACTGCAGCCGAGGACTTTGCTCCCCAGCCTCGGAGCCCGGGATAGCCATCAGCGGCGTCCCCTACCAGTGCGAGATAGTCCGGAATCGACGATGGCGGGACACCGAACTTCTGAATGACACAAGGTTCGTCGCATGTAATATCAGTTCGGCGATTCAGTTGCACGATGCGCGTTCCCTGCACGCATTGTGCCAGGTCTTTATCCGGGGTACAGATGATTACCTGATCGACACGTGGATCTCGTGCAGCTATGGCTGCCCCGGCCGCTAATGCATCGTCTGCCTCGAATTCCACCATTGGCCAGACGGTAATTCCGGCGGCGACGAGAACTTCTTCGAGCAGGGGAAATTGCGCTAAGAGGTCTGGCTCGACGCCTTCGCCGGTCTTGTATCCGGGCCACAACGCATTACGAAATGATTCAATAATGTGATCTGTGGCAACGGCAAGGTGAGTTGCACCGCCGCCGATCATTCCGAGTAGCGATGCTGCTACACCTCGCACTGCTGCGACCTCATGCCCTTCCTTATCCTTTACCGATGGGAGCGCGTAATAGTGCCGGAACAATTCGTAGGTGCCGTCAACCAGATAGATATTCAAGCTTCAACTCCGAGATAACCGTATTGAAAAATGATGGCCTGATCAACTACCCCATACTCAGTCTCTCCAGTTTTATCCTGAAGCATGCTGATCAACGGAGCGAAGCACAATGGCGCTCATTCGAGGTACAGTTACGACTCCACCGTGAATACGTTCATCAGTTTTTGCTGTCCACCGTCCTTCAGGGTTGACTCCGAAGCCACCGAATGTCACCCCAGTACTGCTGTCTGGGGAAGGAGCGTGAAGGCGGAGAGCCAACACGTCGCCCATCCCGAGTTCTGTGATGTAGAGGCTCATATCTTGTAAGCCATCCCTATTCACCGCTACAACGCAGAGTGGCTTTCCCGCTGCTCCTAGAACGTAAGCCGTCATGTTTGTGCCATGGGTATCCATGTCGATTGGCAAAACTTCAGGGCAATCGGCTGAGGCCGCGGCGAACGCCAGCATGCCGTAGTAAGGAGCTGCGGCAATGTTCATGCCTTTGCCGTCGTCCCGAACCGGCGAGTAGAAACTGATAAAGCCCAACTGGTTGACGCCGGTCTCGATGTTCACACCGGAACAGCCGTACTCGGCCAGCAAGAGCATGTAGTCGAGTGTCCATAGAGCACCGACAAAAGTGTCGCTCACCCCGGGGCGTCCTCCGCCCGAGAACGAATTCGTTTCACACATGCGCCACGGAATTCCGCTCTGTTCTGAGATTTTGCGAAGGTGCACCAGAGCATCTTTCAGCTGCGGATCAGGTTGGAGCAGTTGCTCTACTGAGCCATGCTTCTGATTCGCTCGATAGTAGTGGGTCGTCAGCAGTTGTACATCGTGGTTTGAGTCCTTTGCCATGCGCTCTACCCACTCAATGGAGCTGGCGGTGTCAGGAGCGGCAAAGCAGATATTCGGCACAGCCTTCAGAATTGAGGCGTGCCATTCGTTGTACTCCTTCCGATAAGTGTCATAGTCGTACGGCGGCTCACGGAAACGTTTATCGCCGCGCGCATAATTCTCTACTTCATTGCCGAGTTCAAGTGCCAGCAGTTGGGAACCCAGAACAGCTGCAACCGCACGCACTTCAATGATTGCATCCGCAAGACTGCCCTGCGCAAAATTGACACTCCAGATTGCGCTCCAACCAACCCTTCTAAGGAATGCCCCGAATTGCTCCAGGCTGGAATGAGTGATGACGGTATTCTCGCGCTCTGCCCTCGCAGTTCCATTCGGATCATAGCGGGTGTAATTCGCAACGATGCCGCCAACGCGCAGCACACCTTGAGACCCAAGCCCTTTGATCAACTCCACATAGCGATGATTTTCGGTGCTCAACAGACTGGGGACTGCTACCGATGACATTTCATAGCCGAGGCCGATGAAGTTGGCTGGTACCTTTATCGGTGCAGCGTTGCGTAGCCTCATTATGATCGGGAGGTCAGTCGCGCTGATAGCATCTCGCGTTGAAAAGCCCAGTGCCGCGCCAGCGGAAAACTCCATCGTAGCGCGTAGAAACCCGCGACGAGTCAACATAATGGGTCCTTCTAACCTGAGAGGCTTTTAAGCAGGCGACATGAGCTTACTTCTATTCGTCAGTCCCGAATGCAGCCGAACTCGATGTGTAGCTTCTCCGACTAGATAATCAGAAATCGGCCCGTGAGATCAATCGGATCTGTTCGATGAGGCTTGTGGATTCGATATCCGCTAAGATTCGTCACTGTCACTCATTCCGCAGGGCCACTATCGGATCTACGCCTGCTGCGCGTTGCGCCGGGATCACCGACGCGAGCAACCCTGCCAATCCAAGCAGAAGAGTAGCCAGAGTAAGCATGACTGGATCCCATGGTTTAACACCGAACAGCTGATCGGTCATGAGCTTTCCAACCCCAATCGCCGCCGGAATGCCCAGCGCTAGTCCAATACCCACCTGCGAGAAAGCACCGCGCAGCACCATCTTCACTACTTGTCTGCGATCCGCGCCGAGCGCCATCCGCACACCAATCTCGCTCGTGCGCTGTTCCACCGTGTACGCCATCACTCCATACAGTCCCACTGCTGCCAGCACCAGCCCAAGCACACCAAAGAGTGTCGTCAGTGTCGCAATCATATTCTCCTGCTGGAAATCTGACCTAACAACTCTCGCATATGGGTCGACTCCGTAGAGCACAAGATTTGGGTCGACACTTGCAAGTGTTTTGCGGACACGGTCTTCCATGCCCGGTGGATTGCCCGGCGCCCAGATGACGATGTTGTACAGGTAGTGTGACCAGATTTCGCCGCTCATGGAGGCCGGATCGTCATACTGCACTGTCTGCGCCTCCGACACCCAGAACATTGGCCGTACCGGCTCCTTGTAGTCGCCGGTCATGTACCGTATGTCACTCACGACTCCAACGATTTCGTACGTTGCGGAATACTTGATCTTGTCGGGTCCGAAATGCTGGCCGATCGGGTTTTGGTTTTTGAAGAATTTCTTCACAAACGCTTCATTGACCACCGCGACATCTCGCGTCGCTGCGGTGTCGTCATTAGTAATAGGACGGCCCAGAACGATTTTTGCGCCGATGGTCTCAAAGAATCCCGGCATCACTCGTGACCATCCTGTAGAAGTGTCTTCCTTGGCCCCTGGCTCCGGCCGCCCTTCCACGCGAACACCGTCATTCCAGCTATCGCCGGTCATCGGAGCATAGAGAGCGGGCGCCACCATCCGCACACCCGGAATCTGGCGCAAGCGGTCGTCGATTTGCCGGAACATCGGTTCCATTTGCTCAGGCTTGTAATTGCTCAGCATGGGATTGATCCAGGCGATATACCGACCATGCGTCTCAAATCCGAAATCCTGATGCTCAAGGTAGATCGTCGAAAACTCCGGGCTCGGTTTTGACGCGCAGGCGCCGTTCTCGCCGGTCATGACGCTGGGCGGCGCGCTGCTGACGCCGACGCGGCTCTATGTGAAATCATGCCTGCGCGCGATCCGCGAGACCGGCGCGGTCAAGGGCCTCGCCCATATCACCGGCGGCGGCTTTACCGACAACATTCCGCGCGTGCTGCCGAAGCATCTCGGCGTCGGGATCGATCTGGCGCGGCTGCCGGTGCTGCCGGTGTTCAAATGGCTGGCCGAGCAGGGCGGCATCGCCGAACTCGAACTGCTGCGCACCTTCAACTGCGGCATCGGCATGATCGCGATCGTCAAGCCGGACGCGATCGAGCAGGTCACGAAGATATTCACCGAGAGCGGCGAGACGGTCGCTTTGCTGGGCGAAGTGATCCCGGCTCAGGGTGAGCATCGCGTGGTCTATAACGGTCACCTCGACCTCTCATTATGAAGCGCCGCGTCGCCATCCTGATTTCCGGGCGCGGCTCCAACATGGCCGCACTGATCGACGCTGCCAAGACGCCGGATTTTCCGGCCGAGATCGTTGCCGTGATTTCCAACCGGGCCAATGCGCCCGGGCTGGAGAAGGCCGCCGCCAGCGGCATCGCAACCGTCGTGATCGAGAGCAAGCCGTTCGGCAGGGATCGTGCCGGCTTTGAGGCCGTGCTGCAGCGGACGCTGGACGAGAACAAGGTCGAGCTGATTTGCCTCGGCGGATTCATGCGGCTGTTCACCGCCGAATTCGTCCAGCGCTGGTACGGCAGGAGCTCAATATCCATCCCTCGCTGCTGCCGTCCTTTCCGGCCTCGATCCGCACGGCCAGGCGCTCGCCGCCGGCGTCAAGATCTCCGGCGCGACGGTGCATTTCGTGATTCCCGAAACCGATGCGGGCCCGATTCTGATGCAGGGCGCGGTCGTGGTCGCCGATGACGACACGCCGGAGACGCTGTCGCAGCGTATCCTCGGCATCGAGCATCGCATCTATCCGGAGGCGCTGCGGCTGCTCGCCGAGGGCAAGGTTCGCCTCGAAGGCGAAGTCTGCAAGGTTTCCAGTAGCACCGCGTCAGGCACGCTGATCTCGCCGGCCGCAAAATAGCTCCTGCCGCGGGCTGTGGCCTGCGAAGCACAATGCGGCTTATTCAACCGGCGGCCCCGGCCCCAACCGATTGACGCTGCAGGCCAAACGAGGGCAAATCGGGGACCCGCCGTTTAGCTTTTTGCGCATTTTTTTGAGCGGGCTTCTTTTTCGGGAATTGGACCAATGCGCTGCCCATGGCGGCCTTTGCGAGCAGGCAAGACCCGCAACGGCCGCTGGCTGGTGCGGGCGGTTTTTCTTTGCCTCGTCCTCGGTCCGCTGCTTGGGTTCGCCGCGGCGTCTCCAGCCCATGCGCAATTCGCGGCGGTAGCCCCTATCGCGCCGATTCCGACGCCGCCGATGATCAATTCGACGGTGTCGTCAGGCGCGACCGTCACCAATCTCGGCAGCAACTTCCTGGAGCGGCTCGGCACCACCAGCGGCTTCAGCCGCATGCTGCGAACCAATCCCGGGCGGCGGCGGTGCCTCGGAAACCACGGAAGCGCCGCGCTACCGGACCTGGTTCGAGGGCTACGGCATTACAGCGACCAACGGCCCGCTCGGCCTGTTTGTCGGCGACAACCGCAAGACCTGGGGCGGCGTCGCCGGTATCGGCGCGCGGCGTCGCGCCCGGCGTCAATGTCGGCTTCTCCGTCGACCAGAGCCGCACCGCCATCGACGTGCCGCTGGCGCTGCAATCGGCGACCATCGATCTGACTCAGTTTGGCTTCAACGCCTCGGTCGATAGCGGGCCGTGGACCTGGGCCATCGCGGTCGTGCATGGCTTCGGCAACATCAATTCGCGCCGCGACACCGGTTTGGGCTTTGCGACCGCGGGCTACAACGCGCGGCTCGACGGCGCGCTGAGCGAGATCAGCTATTACTGGTCCAAGGACCAGAGCCGCATCGTGCCCAAGGCCGCGTTCGAATATGTCCACGCCCGAACCGGATCGCTGCAGGAGTTGGGCGGCCTCGATCCGGTCATGGCGACCGGCGGCGACCGTGGACCGCGTGCGCGTGCTGGTTGGCGCCGAGGTCGGACACTACTGGATCTTGGACCAGAAGATTTTCGACCTGTCCGCCTATGGCAAGTTCGTCGACAATGTCGTGCAGAATTTCTCCGACTCACCGTCAGCCTCGGCACCCAGAGCATCACGTTCCAGGGCATCGGCGAAAGCCGCTACGGCGCCGATGCCGGCGCGTCGGCATCCCTGAGCCTGACCAACACCGCGCGCGTCTACGTCAACTACGACGGAAAATTCCGCGCCGCGATGCAGTCGCATCAGGGCACGGTGGGGTTGGAGTTGAAGTGGTGAGGGGGTAGGCTGAAGCGGTAGGCTATTCGCCCCGATCGACCCTGACCACGCGGCCTTTTTCGATCGCCAGCGCCAGCCGGCCGTGCTTCAGCGCCAGCGCGGCTTCGCCGAACAGTTCGCGGCGCCAGCCGTGCAGCGCGGCGACATCGGCATTGTCGTCGGCGGCGATCTGTTCGAGATCGTCGACGGTGGCGATCACCTTGCTGGCGACGGCATGGCGCTCCGACGTCATCCGCAGCAGCACCTTCAGCAGTTCGACGATCGCCGCACCGTTGGAATTGCCGCGCGGCTTTTCGATCTTCGGCAGCGTCGCGGATCGCGGGCGAGGCCGCGCTGCACGGCGGCGACGATATCGCTGCCCCATTTCGAGCGGTCGAAGCCCTTCGGCAGCGAGCGCAGATTGGCGAGCCGCTCCAGGCTGGTCGGCGCATGGGTGGCGATGTCGCCGACCGCATCGTCCTTCAGCACGCGGCTGCGCGGCACGTCGCGGCTTTGCGCTTCCTGTTCGCGCCAGGCCGCGACTTCCATCAGCACCGCGAGTTCCTTCGGCTTGCGCACCCGCGTCTTCAGCCGTTCCCAGGCGCGTTCGGGATGGAAGTCGTAGGTCTTCGGCGAGGTCAGGACCTCCATCTCCTCGCTGACCCAGTCGCTGCGGCCGCGCTTCTTGAGGTCGGCATCGAGCGCCGCGAACACGTCGCGCAGATGGGTGACGTCGGAGACCGCGTAATGCATCTGCTCTTCGGTCAGCGGCCGGCGCGACCAGTCGGTGAAGCGGTGGGTCTTGTCCGGCCGGTGGCCGGTGATGCGCTCGACCAGCTGGTCGTAGGCGATGCTGTCGCCATAGCCGAGCACCATGGCCGCCACTTGCGTGTCGAAGATCGGGTGCGGAATGGTGCCGGACTGGTGCCAGACGATTTCGATGTCCTGACGGGCGGCGTGGAACACCTTCAGCACCTTCTCGTTGGCCATCAGCTCGAAGAACGGCTTGAGGTCGATGCCTGCGGCCAGCGTATCGACCACGACCGCTTCGTCCGCGCTCGCCATCTGCACGACGCAGAGCAGGGGGTAATAGGTCGTCTCCCGCAGGAATTCGGTGTCGACAGTGATGACCGGGTGCTGGGCGAGGCGGGCGCAGACGGCCGCGAGTTCGGAAGTGGTGGTAATCAGATCCATGAACAGTCCATAACGCTTCGGACGGCGTTCTGCCGAAAGCGCTGATATGTCAAGGGTCTTGCGGGTGAATTCGAGCCTTGCATTTCGGCCGACGCGCGGATTTTCCGCTGGCGATTCGGCGGCCGGGCGCAGCCGGGCGGCCGCATGCAGCCGATATTCGTGTCGAGAGCGGACTGGTCAGCTGATTCGTAGCGGATGCTGTCCGGCGGGCGGCCGGCCGCGAGGGACGGCGAGCACGATCGACGCAAAGCCCGATCATCGCCAGGCCCATGAATTCAAACACCAACGCGTCCACGGCAATCTCCCCCAACAAACCGCTAGACTTGTCGGGAAGCGCATTGACCGTTTGTTAATTTGTGGAACCGCGCGACGGCGTCGGCCAATGGTGGATGCGCGCTTAAGATGGTTAACGGCGGCTGCGGACTGTGGATTGAGCTGACGAGCGAAGCCGTCACCTGCAATGCAATTGACGGGTTCGCTGCATCACGGACCCTATGTCCCGCAGAACGTCTGCAGCACGCGCTGATCGGGTTGCGGCGGCTCGGCATAGGCCGCATACGCCGGCTGGTCCTCGTACGGCTTTGACAGCACCGTCAGCAGTTCCTCGAACGGCGCATAGTCGTCGCGGTTGACGGCGGCCTCGATCACCGCCTCGACGCGGTGGTTGCGCGGAATGAAGGCCGGATTGACCGCGCGCATCGCCGCCTGCCGCCGGCTGGCGGATCTGCGGCTCGTCGGCGATGCCGCTGCCGCCAGCGCACCGCCCATTCGTCATAGGCGGCGGGATCGGCGAACAATCGCCGGACCGCTGTCATCGGCCGGAATCGAGCGCGGCGTCGCCCAGCCGCCGGAAGGTCAGGGTAAAATCGGCCTGGTTCTTCGCCATCGCGTCCAGCAGGTCCTGCACCAGCGCCTCGTCGCCGTCGCGCGCGGTGAACAGGCCGATCTTGCGGCGCAGGCCGGCCTGATAGGCGGTGGCGAATTTCTCGGCGAACTCGCCGAGGACGCATCTGCGCCTCGGCGATCGCCTTTTCCTGATCGTCGGAAAACAGCGGCAGCAGGCATTCGGCCAGCCGCGTCAGGTTCCACAGCGCGATCCGCGGCTGGTTGGCGTAGGCGTAGCGGCCCTGCTCGTCGATCGAGGAGAACACCGTGCGCCGGATCGTAATGGTCCATGAAGGCGCAGGGGCCGTAATCGATGGTCTCGCCCGAGATCGAGGTGTTGTCGGTGTTCATGACGCCGTGGATGAAGCCGACCAGCAGCCAGCGCGCGACCAGATCGGCCTGTCGCGCGATCACGCCCTCCAGCAGCGCGTGATAGGGGCGCTCGGCTGCTCGCGCATCCGGATAGTGCCGGGCGATGACGTGATCGGCGAGCCGCCGCACGCCCTCGGTATCGCCGCGCGCCGCGAAATACTGGAAGGTTCCGACCCGGATGTGGCTGGAGGCGACCCGGGTCAGCACCGCGCCGGGCAGCAGGGTCTCGCGCATCACGCTCTCGCCGGTCATCACGGCGGCGAGCGATCGCGTGGTCGGGATGCCCAAGCGCCGCCATCGCCTCGCTGACGATGTATTCGCGCAGCACCGGACCGAGCGCCGCGCGGCCGTCGCCCCGGCGCGAAAACGGCGTCGGGCCCGAGCCCTTGAGCTGGATGTCGCGGCGGACGCCGTCGGCGTCGATCACCTCGCCGAGCAGGATGGCGCGGCCGTCGCCCAGTTGCGGCACGAAATGACCGAACTGGTGGCCGGCATAGGCCATCGCGATCGGGTCGGCGCCATCGGGGACGCGCTTGCCGGCCAGGATCTCGGCGCCTTCCGGGCTCTCCAGCAGGTCCGGATCGAGCCCGAGATGGACGCGCCAGCGGCCGGTTCAGCTTGATCAGCCGGGGCGAGGCGACCGGGGTCGGCGCAACGCGGGCGAAAAAGTTCGCCGGCAGCGCCGCATAGGTGTTCTGGAAGGGGAAATGGACCGTCATGGCCTCAAGATAGGCACGGGCCGGCAATAGACAATCGGTTCGGGCTGGCTGGACCTCGTATGTCCGGCTTTTTGGAGGCGCCAATACAGGGCCGGGCCTTGGTTGCCGCGCCTGACGGCTCGGGTAAACCCTGACGCTCTTCGGGGCCGGCCTAGGCCGCCGATTCTGCCCCTCCGACAGCCGTTTTTGGGATTTCCATGCATCGTTACCGGTCCCACACCTGCGGCGCGCTCCGCGACAGCGATATCGGCCAGACCGTCCGGCTGTCCGGCTGGTGCCATCGTCATCCGCGACCATGGCGGCGTGCTGTTCATCGATCTGCGCGACCATTACGGCCTGACCCAATGCGTCGCCGACCCGGATTTGCCGGCGTTCAAGGACGCCGAGAAACTGCGCTCGGAATGGGTGGTGCGGATCGACGGCAAGGTGCGCCGCCGTCCCGACGGAACCGACAATCCCGAACTGCCGACCGGCGCGGTCGAGATTTATGTCAGCGAGATCGAGGTGCTGGGCCCGGCCGGCGAACTGCCGCTGCCGGTGTTCGGCGAGCAGGAATATCCTGAGGATATCAGGCTTAAGTACCGTTTCCTCGACCTTCGCCGCGAGAAGCTGCACCAGAACATCATGACCCGCGGCGCGATCGTCGATTCCATGCGCAAGCGGATGAAGGAACAGGGCTTCTTCGAATTCCAGACCCCGATCCTGACGGCGTCGTCGCCGGAAGGCGCGCGCGACTTCCTGGTGCCGTCCCGGCATCCATCCCGGCAAATTCTACGCGCTGCCGCAGGCGCCGCAGCAGTACAAGCAGCTCCTGATGATGTCGGGCTTCGACCGCTACTTCCAGATCGCGCCCTGTTTCCGCGATGAGGACCCGCGCGCCGACCGTCTGCCGGGCGAATTCTATCAGCTCGATCTCGAGATGAGTTTTGTCGAGCAGGACGACGTGTTCGCAGCCGTCGAGCCGGTCATCACGGGCGTGTTCGAGGAGTTCGCCAAGGGCAAGCCGGTCACCAAAGTCTGGCCGCGGATTCCCTTCGCGGAAGCCTTGCGCAAATACGGCAGCGACAAGCCGGATCTGCGCAATCCGATCGTCATGCAGGACGTCTCCGAGCATTTCCGCGGCTCCGGCTTCAAGGTGTTCGCGCGGATGCTGGAAGACCCGAAGAACCAGGTCTGGGCGATTCCCGGACCGGCGGCGGCTCAGCCGCGCGTTCTGCGACCGCATGAATTCCTGGGCGCAGGGCGAGGGCCAGCCCGGGCTCGGCTACATCATGTGGCGCGAGGGCGGCGAGGGCGCGGGTCCGCTGGCCAACAACATCGGCCCCGAGCGGACCGCGGCGATCCGCGCGCAGCTCGGATTGAAGGAGGGCGACGCCGCGTTCTTTGTCGCCGGCGATCCCGACAAGTTCTGGAAATTTTCAGGCCTGGCCCGCACCAAGCTGGGCGAGGAGTTGAACCTGATCGACAAGGATCGGTTCGAACTGGCCTGGATCGTCGACTTCCCGATGTACGAATACAACGAGGAAGACAAGAAGGTCGACTTCTCGCACAATCCGTTCTCGATGCCGCAGGGTGGCCTCGAGGCGCTGACGGCAGGATCCGCTGACCATCAAGGCGTTCCAGTACGACATCACCTGCAACGGCTTCGAGATCGCTTCCGGCGGCATCCGCAACCACCGGCCCGAAGCGATGGTGAAGGCGTTCGAGATCGCCGGCTATGGCGAGAAGGATGTCGTCGAGCGCTTCGGCGGCATGTATCGCGCATTCCAGTACGGCGCCCCGCCGCATGGCGGCATGGCGGCCGGCGTCGATCGCATCGTCATGCTTCTCTGCGGCACCACCAATCTGCGCGAAATCTCGCTGTTCCCGATGAACCAGCAGGCCGACGACCTGCTGATGGGCGCGCCATCGGAGGTGACGGTGAAGCAGTTGCGCGAGTTGCACATCCGGC